>NZ_JBIAIU010000021.1:0-99532 GCF_042871565.1 Streptomyces sp. NPDC005775
GCGCACCGGACAGCCCGCTCTTCCCCCTCATCACCGTCCAGGACGGCGAACAACTCCGCCTCACCGCAACAGGAATCCACTACAACCTGAAGTCCGCACCGGCAGAAGACAACACCGCCCGCCCCGCCCCCTACCGCCACGGCCCTGACCAGCGACCACACACCTCACGCTGTACCGACCGGCTACCAACTGACCTGCACCATCACCAAAAACATCAGCACCAAATCGGCACTCGTGTCACCACTCGAATCCCTGACCACAGCAAGCCGAACAGCAGAAACCCGATAACTACCGCACTGACATCACGATGCCGAACCACCACCGACAAAAACCCGCAGATCATCAGAGCACTAATCGTCTCCCTGCTCCGGCTGGCCGGTCGGCGGTTCACCTCCGCTCGAGCGGAGAGCACAGGTACATGCCGTTCGTGTAGACCTCCCACGGCGGTTCACCTCCGCTCGCGCGGAGAGCACAGGTACATGCCGTTCGTGTAGACCTCCCACGGCGGTTCACCTCCGCTCGCGCGGAGAGCACTCCGCAGCATCGACGAAGCCGGGGCCTACCCCCGGTTCACCTCCGCTCGCGCGGAGAGCACTCCTTCGCCTTGCGACCCTCTTCGATGAACGCCGGTTCACCTCCGCTCACGCGGAGAGCACGGAGTCTCAGCTCTGGCCGTCGCCGAAATCCTCGGTTCACCTCCGCTCACGCGGAGAGCACGGCCAGGATGATCCCGGTCGTCTGCGACATCACGGTTCACCTCCGCTCACGCGGAGAGCACTCTCTGACCTGGCATATTAGAAGAGATTTGCCATTTCTTGACTCTCCCGCTGAAAGGCGATCAGGGTAAGGGCGTCGAAATCGAGGGGTTCACGGCGGCGGGTACCTGCTGTGCGTAGTCGGAAGCCCTGTTCGTTGTCAGCAGGGTGGGCGAGCACGGCTGCGCCGTCACCGGCACAGGCGGCAGCGGCTGTCCAGAGTTCGTCGCGGACTTTGGCGGAGACAGTTCCGACATACAGCTCGGGTGTGACTTCGAGGAGCCAATGGGCGAGGGTGCCGCGCAACTGATCGGAGACCCCGCTGGCTGAGATGACGATCATCGAGGACGTGGGCAGTGTGCTTCAGGTGCTGTACCAGTCGTTCTAGTCCGTCGTTTACGACCGCTGGTGCATTGGCGCGAGCGTCAGTAGCCCGCATCCATATGCCTTGCCCCGCCCGATGCCGGCAGCGAGCCTCTCGCGAAGTAGGTCGGCGTCGAGGACTCGGGCGGTCCCGTCGAATTGTGTGCGGGAGTGCTGGACTCGCTGCTTTGCTGCGGGATCTTTGGGACCTCGGGAGCCGCGCACCGTGGCGAGTGGGTGGGCGTTGATGTGCAGTGGTTCCAAACCAGCTGCGGTGGACTGGCGTTCCCACCATTCAATGGCGGCGTTGCCGCTCAGGGCCACGACCGGTGGGAGCTTGTACGCCTCCCGCGCGGCGGCCCCGGGCTTGCGCACGGGACTGGCCACGCAGCGGTAGTTGACGACTGTCCCCTTGTGCAGGTTCGACAACATACCGTCGAGGGAGCGCGTTTCGACGTTGCCGTATGCGTCCGGCAGGCGTGTGTGGTCGGGCGCTTCGTGGCTCTGCAGGAGGATCTGCAGTCCACGTGGGGTTTCCTCGGCACGGAACAGGACTCCGAATGCGGCCCGGGCCGGGCCTTCGACCCCGTCGGGGAACATCTGCAGCATGCGTTGGTGCAGCCGGATGCCCTGGTCGTTGCCGCCGAGGTCCCGGTGGGCCTCGCGAGAACTGGGCGAGGGCACGATGCGGGTCAGCCACAAAGTCACCGGGGGTTCCTCTCCGGCTTGGCGAAATGGGTATCGATGTAGCTTTGGACCTTTTCCAGGTAGCCAGTGCCGAAGCCTTCGTACGTGGCATCCGGCAGGTGCACGGAACGCCGGTACAGCGGCCGGGGCAGATACTGGCGTTCCAGCGGTGCGAACGACATTGGTTCGTCGGTGACGTCGCCGCTGTGGTGGTCACCATCGCCCCGGTCTGGGGCATCGGAGCTCACCGTGAGAACTCCGAGGGGTCTGTCGCCGTAGAACTCGATCGGCTGCGGGCTGTTGCGCGGCCTTTTGGCTGCCAGTGGCATCCGTACCAGGTGGTGCAGCGGATCCTCCACAGTTCCGAGCAGTACCGGACCCTCTGGCGGACAGGACCGGCGGCCTAGAAAGAGAGGCCAGTGCGGGTCGCGCAGGGCAGCGGCGCACGCATGCAGCAGTTCTTCGTTGTCGGAGGTGAGTGTGAGGGTGAAAGCGGCGTCGGATAGGTACTGGCGCTTGGATACCAGAGTGCCCTTGGCCTTGGATCGGCGTTTCCCATCGACGGTGATCACTTTCTCATCGGCGGGTAGCCCACCACCTACCGTGTGGTAGTCGGACAGCACGACACCGGGTCGGTCGACTCGTACCGTCATCGACAGCGCCGTGAGGTCGGCCAGGGGTGCCTCGCGCTCCCGCCCGAGACCTGCGGCGAGCATGCCCACGACGCCGGATCGTGTGGGGAATCGGGCCGTGTCCCGCCGCATGTAGTTGCTGTGCGTGCCCCAGGACTGGAGTGGGCCTGCCAGGCGCAACAGCAGCCCGCGGGCGGGTTTTTCGGTCACTGCGGGGCCTTGGGGAGAGCCGCGTCGATGGAGGTGGTGACGAGAGCTTCGAAGGACGTGCGGCGCTCGCCCAGGTGCTCAAGCTTGTCGAAGTGGAGGGAAGCATGTGCCGCGTGCAGGACCCGCTCGGGTCCGAGGAGCGTGTTCGCGGCTTTGGAGTAGGCGTCGATGCCGGCCACGGAGCGTCCGACGTAGCCGCCGTGTGCGGCAGAACGTACGGGCTCCTCGAAGGCTGCGGCGAATGACAGGGGCCGGTCGGAGCGGACCGCCACGTGGACTAGGTGCGGGAGTGTGTGCGGGGCGGTGGAGTTCTTCTTCGCCTGTGGTAGCGATTCGATGAAGGAGAGCAGGAACTGGCCGGCGAGCTCGCGGGCTGCCTCAAGGCTGATGTCGTTGTCGTCGCTCAGATTCTTGCTGAGTTCCTTGAGATCGACTGTGGCGAACCTGTAGAAAGTGCCGGTGCTGAACTCGGCAGTGCCCATGTGTCCGCTGCCGGTTTCGTCGTCCTTCGCCGCGGTGACATCGTCGACAGCTGCGAAGTAGTCGAGTTCGACCTCGGTGGTGTGCGTGGTGAAGGCGTGCGCGACCTGGACGGCACCGTCGACACCGGCCTGGTCGACCTCGGCGAGCATGCGGCCGAAGAGGTTGATGACGCCGTTCCTCTTGAGGAGAACCTTGTCGATCTTCCCTTTCAGGAAGCTTTCGGGCTTGCTCTTTCCCTTGCCGGTGAAGTCCGTCGTGAGTGCGTCCCTGTGGGCTTCGGCGATGTCAGCCAGTTCTTCGACAGCGTCTTCGGGGAGGTAGATGAGTGCGTTGGTCAGGACCTTGTTCGTGATGGGCTGCTTGTCTTTCCCCTTGGCCACCTCCCACTTGATGCTGCTTCCCGCCGCAACATGCGCCCCCGCGCGCTCGGCAAGCGCCACATCCCACCCACGGTCGCGGAGCGCGTCGGCGACGCGCTCCCCGATGCGTCGTGTGCGCAGCGCGTTGTCGCCGAGTGCGTCCTGGAAGTGCTCGCGGATGGCCCGCTTCCAGGACTGGCTGGAGATGCGGGTACGCAGGGCGTCGCCGTACAGCATGGATTTCACCGAGTTGGTGTCGTCCCGGTTCAGGTTCGCGTAGGGAACGGGTTGGACGACGTGGATGTCGATGAAGCGGGGTTTGAGGTCCATCGGGGATCTCCTGTGGGTGAGAGGTTCAGTCCTGGTCGGCGCGGGCGGTGATGCGGTAGAAGTCCTGCAGCCAGCGGCGGCTGATACGCCCGGACTGGTACGGCCAGTCGACGAGGTCTGCCAGCAATTGCCCCCAGTCGATGGTGGCGCTGGTGGTGCGTACCTGGTTCACCGCTCCAGGCAGGTGCAGGTGGATGCCGCGGAGGCTCTGCCGCGTCAGGAGGTTGATGCGGCTCTCTGCGGCGCTCATCCGCATGGAGGCGCCCTTCGCCATGACGGCATGGCCCAGACTGGCACCGAATGAGGGGCCGTAGCGGGTGGGCTCGGGCGTGGCAGCCTCCTCGTCCGGTCCGTCCTCTTGAAGGACGTGCTTCTTGACCGTCCCTTGCTCGTCTGCAGCGTTTTCGTCGTCTTCCTGGTCGGACGCGAAGGCGTGTCGGGGCTGGGCCGCGATCAGGGCGGCCACTGTGTAGTGGGCCTGCGCTGTCTTGTCGTCGCAGCCCTCCGGCAGTCGCGGCGTCAGCAGCCGGTGCATGGCGCGGGTGCGCGAGTGGTCCAGGTCCCGGCGCAGACCCGCGCGCAGCGCTGCACGGGCGCCGGGGTCTGTGTGGCACAGGCGTTCAATGCGCGTGATGAAGTCGGCATACGTGGCGCGGGTGTTTGGGCGCTTGCTCGCTTCAGGGGGTTGGAAGGTCATGCCTGTCCTCGGATCGGCGGGCGGCGGTCACGAGTCCTTGGCCGCCCTTTTCGTCTTCGCTTACTTCATCGCCTTGTGTGGGTCTTTCAGGGCGGCGAGGATAATCGCCTTCGCCCTGGTGACGGCCCTCGCTCCCCGTGGGGTGTGCGTGGCGGAGGCGGTCACCGCCTCGTACGCGTCGAGTGCGTGCCGCCCGAAGGCCCTGCACGTAGCATCGAAATCGAAGCCGTAATTCTCGGCGCCGCCAGAGCGGTTCAGCTGCCGGAATCGCGACCAGAACTCGTCCTCCGCCGACGGCCAGTACCGTGCCATGACCGCGTCCACCCAAGCCCCCGGTTTGTTCTTTTTGTCATCGGTGAATTTCAGCCAGGCTTCCTTCGTGGCCTGCTCCAGCCGGTCCTCGAAGAGCTCGCCGAGCTCGCGGAGCTGGCGTACGGGCCGCTCGGTGCTCACCGCGTCTTCCTCGACTCGGGAAAGGAGTACCGGGGTCGTCGAGTCGACGTATTGGTGGTTGGCCGCCTGGCTGGCGTCCTGTTCGAAGCCGAGCGCGCGGACTCGCAAGTACTCACTGACGTCGAAGGCGTAGTCCATGACCTTCGGCTGGACGGGGCTGGAGTCGTTCAGTTGCTTGAGCAGAAGGGCATCGATGTCCCGCCACAAGGAACGGGAGGAGCGTGCGGGCCGGGGGGAGGTTTTCCCATTCTTGTCGATGTCCCAGATCAGATAGTCGTCTTCCGGCCGGATCCGCTCAGCGTTGTAGGCCCAGGTGATGTACGCGTCGGCGGTGTGCTTGCCGTCCTGGGTGGGGACAAGGTGGAGAGCGTGCTGCGAACAGGCGGTGAGCCGTGAGCAGGGGCCCTGTGGCTCGGGCATCGGCATGAGCGGGTCCGGGAGGTTGTCGCGCTCCCAGGGGCACGGATCCGTCTGGCGGCTGACGTCGCCGTCCGGCGGTGTCAGACCTGCCAGCAGCGTCAGGAAAAGGTTGTCGCACTCCGGGTGATACGACAGCGCGGCGCGCAGTGGTGAAGCCTTCGCGTAGTGGTGGCTCACATGGCCGACTGCACGCTTTGAGAGGCCGCCGGGGGCTCCCCAGTAATGCCAGGTCAGGAGCGACAGTGCTGTCTGCGAGAGGTTGGGGGGTACGGGGTTGTCATGGCTCCAGTGCCCGAACCAGGAGTGGTTGTTGCCCGCTGACCGGCTCATGACCAGCTTGTGGGTCCCGGCAGTTTGGTATCTGTCGCACTGGTCGGGGAGGCGGGGGTCCTGAAGCCAGGGACGATCGCGATCGAACAGGTCGAAACGGTGGGTCCACCGGTCGAAGTAGCCGGCGATGCCGGCCTTGTGGCCATCGGCGAGTTCGATGCTCTGCTCAAAAAGACCCTGCTGAAGGATTGCCTCCCGCCGATCGCCCCAGCTTCCGGGACCGGCCTCATCCAGAGCGGTGATCCGTGCCGTGAGCGCGTACAGCAGGCGCAACAGCGCCGAGTGAGCCGGAGCTTCCGGGATCAGCGGAGCACGGATTTCCTGGGCGTGCAGGAACAGACTCCTGAGGCCCACCTGAGGCGGGCCGGACTTTCCCTCCAGCCATGCGACCGGAATCCATGGCTGGTCGATCAGATTGGACGCAGGTGTAGCCACGCCCCTCCCCCCGTGGTCGGACTTCCACCGAATGTTAGAAGGTCGTACGGGGGCGGCGTGGGCGGTTACCGCAACTGATCAATTTGCAGGCCGAGTTCAGACATGTGTATTCGGTGGCTCGAGCTAGTGTGCACCCACTTACCGTCTTCCCGTTGCAGGTTCAGTCGCAGGACGTAGTTGAGGGCGGGCATGTTGCGCCAGGCAGGGTTGGCGTCGCCCTCCACGGCCTCCACGAGTCCCTTCGGTACCGGGATCAGATAGGGGACGAGCTGGCTGGGATTCGGTCTCCCCTTGGGACTGCGATCAAGTTTCGTCTCAAGGAGTTCGTCCTCCAGGAGATGCACTGGGTTGCCCTGCCGGTCGTACCCGGGGTACAGGCAGACCACATGCGCCATCTCCTCGCCGAGCACGGTGGAAAGCAGATCTGGCGTCAACCCCGGGTGTTCGCGGCTCAGCAGGCTGAGGTCGCCGTCGAGCTCCCGCGGTCCAGGCACCACGAGCCATCCGGCAGTACCACTGCCTCTGCGTTCACGAACCGTGCGCTCGTTGTCGAGTTGCTGGAGCTCACGTGCCGCGGTCTCCCCCAGCCTGTCGACGAGCTCGTGGCCGTACACCTCGTCCAGCAGCGCGGGCAGTTCTTCGGGCAGAGAAACCGTTCTGCCGATTCCCAGGAGCGTGTCAGAGCGCCGTACTAGCGCGGCGTCGTCGAGTTCGGACGCGTTGTCCGCGCGGAGCACCACCAGCCTCGAGCGATCACCCGTGCTCTGCACCGCGCGGGCCAACAAGTTTGCGAGCGGTGCCGGTCCAGAGATGACGAGGTCGAAATGCATGCCCCGGACATGTTCCAGCATCGACGTCGTCACCAGCACGGAGGGCCTGGAGACTCCACCGTGAGGGGCGAAGACAGTACGGCACACTGCGAGGCGCTGCCATCGGTCCTTGTTGCGCATCTGTTCATGGACCAGGATTACCTCGAGACCGGGCAGATCCTGTGTGAGCTGCTGGAACGTACGGATGGCCTCCACAGGCGTCGACCGGTAGACGGCGGCCCTTCCGTTGCCGGCTGCCAGCATCGGTGCAAGAGCCGCCTGGATTTCCCCATACGGCGCCCCGTCAACGGCCCTGATGTCAAGCGTGCTGGCGCGAGTGGCCCCGGCAGGCTGGCGGGGCAGGTGCCCGCCTCCGGACTGGGCATCCACGAACGACCACCCTGGTGACCGACGAGGCTGCATCATCGGCTCTCGCCCCCCTCCTGTGCCCCGGCGGTAAGCCGCCAGCATCGCGTCCACCGACCTGTCGGCAGCCGTCGCGGCCAGGACAACAGGGATCCGCAACGCGGCAGCCCACTCCAGGAACCGGAGCATCAGCTTCTGCCCCCAGGCACCACGGGCATGGGCTTCATCCACCACGACGACCTTGCCGGAAAGAGCAAACAGCCTCATCACGTTGAACTTCACCGGCATGACAGCCTGCAGAAGCTCGTCCACCGTCCCCGTGCCGACCGCAGCCAAGAGCGCGCGGTGATGGGAATTGAGCCAGCTGTTCGCTGTCAGAGTCCACTCCTCACCAGGCTCCGCGCTGACTCCATCGGGGGCATTGGCATGCGCCCACTGCTGCGCGGCCTCCGCCGGCTTCAACCGGGAAGAGCTGTGGAGCAGCAGCGACCGCCAGGGGCCGGTCAGTGCCTGCTCGGCGAACGCATGCACCTGCGCCATGTGGCTGTCAGCCGCTGAACCGGTCGGCAATGCGTAGAAGAGGCCGCGCGCGTTCGCCGCATACCCAAGGACTGCCGCTGCGCGAAGGGCCGCTTCTGTACGGTCCTCTGAGGGCGGAGCGGTCACGACCACCATGCCCGGCCCGTGTCCGGCTACTAGCTCAGGCACCTGGCGAGCCATGCTCGCCCCAAGACCCGTCTTCCCCACGCACGGGTCAGGATCCGGCGGCCGGGAGAAGCCCGTCCCAATCAGGTCCGTCTGCTGCAACAGGCGGGGCGCCGCCGTTCGGGCGATCTGCCAGTAGGCGTCCAGGTCTTCGGGAGTACCGGCCCACCCCTCTTCCCTGAGCCGGGCCCGGATCTCTTCTGTGATACTGGCCAGCCAGTCCGACAGCGTGACCAACCCCGTCAGAACAACAGCCGCTCCCGGCGTCATCCGCCCTTGCGGAACCGCCTTCACCCCAAGCACTCTGCGGACCTCGTCGAAGTGGATCCGCCGCTGCTCCTCCCAACTGCCCACCCCGATACCAGGGTGACGCGCGGCAGGGCACCTCGAGTCCTTGTCGTAGACCACAGAGTGGAAGCGACCACCGTGCCCACCCAGCAACTGGGCCACAGCATGACTGAGCTGGGACTGCGGACGCCGCCTGGACGAGGGATAGCCAATCTCCTTGAACATCCCCACCAGCCACCAGTGCGCCGCCGCTTCGTGCGACTGCCCGTCCAGCTGAGCGCCAGCACCGAATCCGTAGCCCGGCTCACGAAGCAGCTCGTGAGCCAGGAGCTTCTTGTCCGCACTCTTCGGTCCACCCCGGTGCAGCTGGAACGGCACACTGATCTTCCCTATGTCATGCAAACCCGCCCAGAAAGCCGCGAGCACGCGCGCCTGCTCATCCGAAACCTGCAGCGCCGACGCCACCACGCTCCGCTGGTGCGCGGTCAGCAGTTCATCCCAGACCACCTCAGCGACGGCCGCCGTGTCCAACAGGTGACAGATCAAAGGATGCGTGTGCTCCGCACCGCGGGCGCCCGTACCCAACCCGGCAGCCTTGCCCCAGAGGCGCGCGTCCAGAAACATAGTGCTCCTTGTCACGGGTTGGTGCAGGTGTGCTTCAGGAGAACACGGCAGAAAGGGCCTGGCCTGCAACGCCTTGCCGCGTCCCTTTGCAGACCGTTGGAGGGGAATTCTGACAACCGCAGGCGCGCCAACTTGTGCTACCCGTAGAGTACTTACTGCTGCACGCCTCCCTGGGGGTGCGCGGAATGCCATTGGCTCTCCAGCCACGGGGCATCGAGATGAACGCACGACCCTCTCGAGGGATGTGGCGCCACCTCGGCTGTGTCTGCGCCTGGAGATGCAATGTCGCGGTTCCTGCACAAGTTCGTCCTGCGTCGCAAGGTCCTCCTCGAGGTCTCACGCGTCGTGGTCAGCGCGGTAATCCGTGCCCTGATCAGCGAACTCGTCAGCTGGCTCTTCTGAGCCGACGGTGACGGATCCCAGGGGTCCGTCACCTTTTACATGCTGGCGATACATCCGCTGGCTGGCCGCTTCCGCACGGCGATGTGTCCCCCACTCCAGGTACAGGTTCCACACCCTTCTCCCTCGTGGAGTCAGCTTGCGCGAGGCTGTGCGCCGGTTGGGCACGAGAACTGTGCGGCGCGTCTCTGCGTCCGTTCCTTGAAACGTGAAGAGCGTCATCGTGCTCCCCCACGCGCGAGCGCAAGATGATTCGGCGTCTCATCACGCTCGGAGAGCAGGTGCCGGTGTTCTCATCGCAGGCAGGAAGGAGACCGCGAAGATCAGCCGGCCGGGGAGGAAGCGCCATGGTCTCCGCGCGAGCGGAGGTGAGCCGCTGTTCGGGGTGTCCGGCCTCATGCACCACTGGTGCTCTCCGCGCGAGCGGAGGTGAACCGCGCATCGCGGGCATGAAGGTGCTCATCCCGGCGTGCTCTCCGCGCGAGCGGAGGTGAACCGCCCGCGGCCCGTACACCAACGCCGACCCGTGCGTGCTCTCCGCGCGAGCAGAGGTGAACCGGCGCGGGCGGAGCTGCAGTCCATCGCGGACAAGTACTCTCCGCGCGAGCGGAGGTGAACCGTAGTCCACGCCGAGGTCGGCGCCCAGCCGTGCGTGCTCACCGCGCGAGCGGAGGTGAACCGACGCCGCCGCGCGGGTGGCCGGACCCGATCCGGTGCTCTCCGCGCGAGCGGAGGTGTACCGAGTGCGGGGGGCGCGCGGGTTGCATTCACTGCGTGCTCTCCGCGCGAGCGGAGGTGAACCGCTTGCCCAGCAGATCGCCGACGCGCAGAAGTTGTGCTCTCCGCGCGAGCGGAGGTGAGCCGCCGAAGTTCCCGGACGCGTTCGCGCCCGTCACGTGCTCTCCGCGCGAGCGGAGGTGAACCGCGGTCAGAGGGCTGGTTCCGGGTGGAGCTGTCGTGCTCTCCGCGCGAGCGGAGGTGAACCGACGTGACCCCGCACGCACCTGCGCCCCCGTTCGTGCTCTCCGCGCGAGCGGAGGTGAACCGGAGGAGGCTTCCCCAACCCTGCGAAAGCCTCAGTGCTCTCCGCGCGAGCGGAGGTGAACCGTCCGTCGAGAAGTCGGCGGTGATGGCGCTGGCGTGCTCTCCGCGCGAGCGGAGGTGAGCCGCCGGGAGCGAGGGGCGTTGTTCATGTGCGGCGGTGCTCTCCGCGCGAGCGGAGGTGAGCCGCACGGCGGGACTTCCCGGCACGTGGCGGCATGGTGCTCTCCGCGCGAGCGGAGGTGAGCCGGCCCGGGCCAGTGCGGTCAGGACGACGGTGCGGTGCTCTCCGCGCGAGCGGAGGTGAGCCGCGCGAAATCAAGCGGCTGTTGGCAGCCGGGGGGGCTCTCCGCGCGAGCGGAGGTGAGCCGCTCCTCGCCACAGCCAGCAGCCGCCCCGTGGGGTGCTCTCCGCGCGAGCGGAGGTGAGCCGCGGGTCCGTAGCGCGGCCAGGGCGGTGCGGGCGTGCTCTCCGCGCGAGCGGAGGTGAGCCGACCTTGAGGCAGATCGAGTCGAGTGCGTCGTGGTGCTCTCCGCGCGAGCGGAGGTGAGCCGGACCCAGGGCATGCGGTCGCCTGACGGCTGGTGTGCTCTCCGCGCGAGCGGAGGTGAGCCGAGGTTGTTGTTCCAGGCGCGGGCGGACTTGCCGTGCTCTCCGCGCGAGCGGAGGTGAGCCGGTCTGAACGTCGTCCTCGTGGAGCACGCCGGCGTGCGTGCTCTCCGCGCGAGCGGAGGTGAACCGCTCATCGCCGCGAAGGCGGCCAACGCCAAAGGGTGCTCTCCGCGCGAGCGGAGGTGAACCGCTGAACACCTTCTCCGGCATGGTGCGGAACATGTGCTCTCCGCGCGAGCGGAGGTGAACCGCACCGCAGCCCTTTCCGTGCTGCCCATGACCGGTGCTCTCCGCGCGAGCGGAGGTGAGCCGAACTCGGTGCGCGTGCTCAGCGCGATGGTGCGTGCCCTCCGCGCGAGCGGAGGTGAGCCGACCGGTGGGTTCGCTGTCACGACGCCGGTGACGTGCTCTCCGCGCGAGCGGAGGTGAGCCGACGTGGGACAGGGTTTGCGGGGTGTCGTCGCCGTGCTCACCGCGCGAGCGGAGGTGAGCCGGGGATGTCGCCGGGGACGGCTTCTTCTTCCACGTGCTCTCCGCGCGAGCGGAGGTGAGCCGCGGACGAACATCGTCTTGGACTTGTAGTCGTAGTGCTCTCCGCGCGAGCGGAGGTGAGCCGCCCTGGAGGCCAAACTCGGACCGGAAGAGCGCGTGCTCTCCGCGCGAGCGGAGGTGAGCCGACGCCAACGGGGTCCCCGACCACGTCCAGGCCGTGCTCTCCGCGCGAGCGGAGGTGAGCCGGTGCAGTCGTAGTACCGCAGCGCGGGGAGTTTGTGCTCTCCGCGCGAGCGGAGGTGAGCCGCCCTCTCAGCCTCCCGCGTGCTCAGCTTCGACGTGCTCTCCGCGCGAGCGGAGGTGAGCCGCGGATGGCCGGCAGGTTGACGGTGAACCGCTCGTGCTCTCCGCGCGAGCGGAGGTGAGCCGGGCTACGTGAGCGTCACCATGACGCCGACGTAGTGCTCTCCGCGCGAGCGGAGGTGAGCCGATCCGGCCCTCGCTCGTCGACCCCGCCGCAGGGTGCTCTCCGCGCGAGCGGAGGTGAACCGCCGGACGGCTCCGGGACGCTCACTGATCCGGTGTGCTCTCCGCGCGAGCGGAGGTGAGCCGCTCCGAAGCGACGTCCGGGGCCTGGCGCAGCAGTGCTCTCCGCGCGAGCGGAGGTGAGCCGTGCGGAGCGGCCGTCGTTGCCCACCACGAGCGGTGCTCTCCGCGCGAGCGGAGGTGAGCCGTCGCAGCCCGCCCCGACGATGTAGTCCTCGTCGTGCTCTCCGCGCGAGCGGAGGTGAGCCGTTCATCGAGCGGCCCGACGACGCACCGTGCGTGTGCTCTCCGCGCGAGCGGAGGTGAGCCGATCACCGTCGACCTGGCGAACCCGCGCACCTAGTGCTCTCCGCGCGAGCGGAGGTGAGCCGTCGCGCACGCGGGTGGTGGCCTCCACCGAGTCGTGCTCTCCGCGCGAGCGGAGGTGAGCCGTTGGAGGCGGCCCGTCAGGGGGACGGCACCGCGTGCTCTCCGCGCGAGCGGAGGTGAGCCGGCTCCCATGGCCCCGCCCGGTGCCTCGGTGACGTGCTCTCCGCGCGAGCGGACGTGAGCCGGCGAACTACCCGTCAACACTGCGCTCGACGGCGTGCTCTCCGCGCGAGCGGAGGTGAGCCGGCGTTGGCGGTGAGGGCGGAGTTCTTCACGGCGTGCTCTCCGCGCGAGCGGAGGTGAGCCGCAGGCGCGGTATGCGGCGGCCGTGCAGGAGCAGTGCTCTCCGCGCGAGCGGAGGTGAGCCGCGCTCCGGCGTGATCTTCAGCGAGGAAGAGGCGTGCTCTCCGCGCGAGCGGAGGTGAGCCGACCCGGATGTATGGACGGGACGCGGTGTACCGGTGCTCTCCGCGAGAGCGGAGGTGAGCCGACGATCTTCCCGGTGTCCATCGCATGCCGGATGTGCTCTCTGCGCGAGCGGAGGTGAACCGACCATCCCGATGGTGCTGTAGGGCCACTGGGCGTGCTCTCCGCGCGAGCGGAGGTGAACCGCGCCGGCCGTTGCTGCCGCCACCGCCCGCGGTGTGCTCTCCGCGAGCGGAGGTGAACCGCGCATCCTGATCGCGGGTACATCTGGGTCGGGGTGCTCTCCGCGCGAGCGGAGGTGATCCGGTGGCGGACGGGTCGTCGTCCGCCGGGCGGTAGTGCTCTCCGCGCGAGCGGAGGTGAACCGCGTCCGGATGCTCCACGCAGGGCTGTTCCGGCGTGCTCTCCGCGCGAGCGGAGGTGAACCGGTCACCGCGGTACGGGGCATCGACATCGACCGGTGCTCTCCGCGCGAGCGGAGGTGAACCGTGGTGCCGCGAGGGCGTTCCCGCCGAGCTCCTGTGCTCTCCGCGCGAGCGGAGGTGAGCCGGTCGAAATGGTCGTGGGCTACACCGAGGAGGGGTGCTTTCCACGCGAGCGGAGGTGAGCCGAGCTTCATGGAGGCGTCGATGGCGTCGCTGTTGTGCTCTCCGCGCGAGCGGAGGTGAGCCGTGGCGGAGGACCTCCATGTAGGTGGGGGCCGCGTGCTCTCCGCGCGAGCGGAGGTGAGCCGTGGCGGAGGACCTCCATGTAGGTGGGGGCCGCGTGCTCTCCGCGCGAGCGGAGATGAGCCGTGGCGGAGGACCTCCATGTAGGTGGGGGCCGCGTGCTCTCCGCGCGAGCGGAGATGAACCGGTGGCGCCGGACTCGCGGCGGACCATGTCGAGGTGCTCTCCGCGCGAGCGGAGGTGAACCGGACACGTCATTCAGCTTGGGGGGTAGTTGCTGTGCTCTCCGCGCGAGCGGAGGTGAGCCGGGGTTCGGGGAAACCCACCCGCCCCGGGTGTAGTGCTCTCCGCGCGAGCGGAGGTGAGCCGTCCCCCGGCACCGCAGACTTCCCCGGCGTCACGTGCTCTCCGCGCGAGCGGAGGTGAACCGAACCTGCTCGGGGCCTACCACCCGGCGCGATTGTCCTCTCCGCGCGAGCGGAGGTGAGCCGGTGACCTGAGCGCTCTTGACGCTCTTAAAAGTCGGGAAAACCCTCGCTGAACAGCTTCGCACTGTCAGACAAACTTATCGACCTCGGCGAGCGACCAGGTCGTCCAACTGTGGCAGGAGCGCGGAACTGGTGAAGTAGGTGCGGCGGGCTTCGAAACCCGGCTCGTGGAAATCGTCGTAGTCAGGAGAAATGGCCCTCGGCCCCAAAGGAGCCCGTAGAGGGCTCCTCAAGCCGCCCCGGCCGGCCTCTTCGTCCCGACACGGACGGGTGAGTCGGGCGCACTGCCCCGCAGCGGGCCGGTGTTTTCCTCGTCCGGGGCACCAGCGGCCGGTACGGCATACCCGCCGGCACACCGCAGTCGGCACGTCGCATCGAGGTTACCTGCAGGTAATCCGTGCGACGGAGCGCACGCCAGGCAGCAGACTTCCAGCATGTCCACAGACTTCAACGGGATGATCGAGTGCAACCCGCTCGCCCACCTCTACGGACCCGACGACGAGGACGCCGAATGGCAGTCCGCTATCGAAGTCTGGCTCCTGAACTCCGGCAACGCCTACGACGCCCTGGCCGCGCTCTTCGGCGTCCGCAACTCCTACGGCTTCCGCCCCCTGGCCGAAGACCGCGGACTGCCCAACGACATCGCCGAAGGAACCCGCACTCGGTTCGGCGGCGGGGGTGGTGGTGATGACGTGTTCGGCACGACGTGGATCACCTGGGCAGAGCTGGCGAGGGCCGACTGGCAGGAGACAGACAGCTCCGGCTCACTCAGCCGACAGGCCGTCGCAGGACAGGCCACGCACTGGGGGCCTGTATGGACGGTGATGCGCACCCTCGCCGACCTCTACGGCCCGGACAATGTCCGGCTCGTCATCTGGTTCTACTGAGACGCCGCCGACCATCTATGGCCGGCGGATCCGGTGCACACCCAGGGCTTCGGCGTAGTCGGCGGGCGTCCGTATTGTGATCACTTGAGACGAAGAGAGGGCGAGCGGACGGTTCCTGCTCACGTCCGTTGCGCCTCGGAGCCCTTGAGTCTCTCCCGCACCGTCGGGTGGAGCGAGCCGACTGCGCTAGGAGATGATCCCGTGCGTGGCTGAAGAGGCAGGTACAGATGCGGACGACGCTTGCGCATGGGCTGAGCGACTGGGTTGGGCGTTCGGACTTATAGCGGAAGATCCGGCTGCGAGAGGTGCAGCGCTCGTCCATCTGGCGGAGGCCCAGAAGAAAGTCACGGACGCGCGCGCCCGATTCAACGAGATGTGGCGGGTGACGCGGACCCTGGTAGCGGATGAGTACCGGGAGCCGGCCTTTCTGCAGGCGCGCCAGAGGTACCAGCAAGCCCAGAGACGGTCGCTGCCTGATGGGGTGTGGGGTCGTCCTGTGGACGGGGATCTGGCAGCGTGGCCGGGGCTGCCCTACGTGTTGCTCTTCCTGGAGTGGGAGGCGAGGTACCCGCTGGAGTGGACGCGGCATGCGAGGGCGTGGGGTACGAAGCAGAGCCTGATCCAGGCGGTGGCCCGTGCTCGCCAGGAGGACGCGATCAAGGCGAAACTCACCGACCTGATCGAGATCGTCGTCCACCGGGCGTATCGCTGCAAGGATCGCGAATACGTGCGGGTTGCCCGGGCTGTCGACAGCACTGACCTACGGGGCAGGCTCGGTAGGGCAGCCGCTTCGGACAGTCCGTGGGCCCGGTGCCATGCCGGGTATGCGCTCTGGCTCCATGACTGCCCTGACCTGCCGAACACTCGTCATGTCTGGCAGACCCGGGTGGCAGGCGAGGCTGCGGCGTTGATGTGACCTTGGGACGATGCTGGGAAGGTCCCATGATCATGGAGTGCCCAACGCCCTCGTGACCTGCTTGTAAGACCGTGCCTGCCGACGCATCATCCCTGATTCCGCCTGCCCTCGACCGGCTCCGCGAGCAGTCCGACGTCGGGCCCCGGGAGGTGCCCGGCCTGCTGGGGCGGCTGGCTCAGGTGCCCGATCCGCGCGATCCGCAGGGCGTGCGCCATGCCCTGGCCGTCGTGCTCACCCTTACCGCGTGCGCGGTGCTGACCGGCGCGACCTCGCTGCTGGCGGTCGGCGAGTGGATCGCGGACGCGCCGCCGCACGTGCTGGAGCGACTCGGCGTGAGCCCTGATCCAGTACTGCCCCGGAGGCTGGTGCCCTCGGAGGCGACGGTCCGCCGGCTGCTCGCCCGCATCGACGGCGATGCCCTGAACCGGGCGGTGGGCGAATGGCTTGCCGACCGCCGCCCCGAGAGCACCGGGCTGCGTGGCTGTCCGTGGACGGCAAGTCCTTGCGCGGTGCGGCGAAGGCCCAGGGGCGAAGGATCCACCTACTCGCCGCGGTGGAGCACACCACCGGGCCCGTCCTGGCCCACCTCGACGTCGGCGAGAAGACTGGTGAAGTCGCCCGCTTCCAGCCGCTGCTCGACACCGTCGCCGACCTGGCCGGAACCGTGGTCACCAGCGACGCGCTCCACACGCAACGCGAGCACGCCACCTACCTCCTGGGCCGCGGAGCCCACTACATCGCGATCGTAAAAGGCAATCAGAAGAGACTGCGTAGGCAGCTGAAGGCCCTTCCCTGGAACGACATCCCGCTCGAGGGCCACACCCGGGGCACCGGACACGGCCCGCGCAGAGCTCCGCCGGATCAAGGCCGCCACCGTGAACAATCTGCTCTTCCCCGGCGCCCGCCAGGACGTCCAGATCAAGCGCCGCCGCACCGACCGCAAGACCGGCAAGACCACCATCGCGACCGTCTACGCCGTCACCAGTCTGACCGCTGAGCAGGCCACCCCCGTCCAACTCGCGAGGCTGATGCGCGACCACTGGAAGATCGAGGCCCTGCACCACGTCCGCGACACCACCTTCGCCGACGACGCCTCCCAGCTGCGGACCGGCAACGCACCCCGTGCGATGGCGACCTGGCGCAACCTCGCTGTCGGCGCCCTCAGGCTGAGGGGCGTCAAGAACATCGCAGCCGGCCTCCGCCGCAACGCACGCGACGCCCGCCGACCCCTCGGTTTTACATGATCATAAAACGGGCACCCGCCGACTACGCCGAAGCCCTGATGTGCGGGGTGAAGAGTTCCCCGAATGGTGCGCGGGCAGGCGTGGGCTCCGGATCAGCTGGATTGTGCATGGTTCTGAAATCCCCCGTCAATTACTCAAGTAATCAAACCAGTGGCGCGAAGAAGAATGTCTCGCGTAGCGAGAATGTTCCCGTCGCGGTCACGCTGAAGAAATCGGCAAAGCGCAGCGATGCATTCGACCCGTCACGCAGCCCTCCTTCGAAAGCGCCGCGCACGGCCACTTCACGACCCTCGCAGACGAGTGTGGTGATCGAATGGGTTCCGCTCTCGATGACGCGTTCGTCCCGGTAGAAGCGCTCCAGCTCGGCATGGCCGTTGAGCTCTGCGTATCCAGGCCGTCGGTACTGCGCGGTGAGTTCGAACAGCTGGAGCAGCCCAGTGAT
The DNA here is from genome assembly GCF_042871565.1 of Streptomyces sp. NPDC005775. NCBI lineage: Bacteria > Bacillati > Actinomycetota > Actinomycetes > Kitasatosporales > Streptomycetaceae > Streptomyces > Streptomyces sp. NPDC005775. The sequence continues at coordinate 17,477 of NZ_JBIAIU010000021.1, forward strand.
GTCATCGGCGTCGACCAGGCTGTAATAGGGGCGTACGGATTGCGTGGGTGACGATGGCGAAACGGCGGGTCGGGTGGGGCCCGTAACAAACTCATTCATGCGCTCGGACGTGCTCCCTGGATGAAGGATCTGTCTGCGTATGGCGTGGCGAGGCAGCAGGGAAAGGGCGAAGTGGAACCGGTTCGGACATCATCGCCGAAAGGGAACCGGACCGGCGGTGAATCCCGTCGTCTACCGGCAGTCCACTCTGCGATGCCTTCCGGCCGTTCGGCAAGAGGTGCCAGACATTTGCCGAAGGTTTCGGCCGAAGTCCTGACTGAAGTAGGGGTGCTAGCTGGCCTTCGTGCACTGTGGAGACCCCTGCCCGGCCCCTACGTTTCGTTACGTGACGATGAACGTGAAGACACAGGGAGCGCATAGATGATCACGCTGCAGGGGCTGACCAAACGGTACGGCGACAGCGCCGCGGTCGACGGCCTCTCCCTGACGGTCCCGGCGGGCCGGGTGACCGGGTTCCTCGGCCCCAACGGCGCGGGCAAGTCCACCACCATGCGCATGATCATGGGCTTGGACCGCCCCACCGAGGGCCATGCCCTGGTCAACAACCGGCCCTACGAGCAGCTGCGCCACCCGCTCCGCGAGATCGGCGGGCTCCTGGACGTCAAGGCGGTGCACCCCAGTCGGAGCGCCCGCAAGCACCTCAAGGCGCTCGCCCAGACGAACGGAATCCCGACGGCCCGGGTCGACGAGGTCCTGGAGTCCGTCGGCCTGACCTCGGTGGCCGATCACCGCGCCGGATCGTTCTCGCTCGGCATGAGCCAGCGCCTCGGGATCGCGGGCGCACTGCTTGGCAACCCGGGCATCGTCATGTTCGACGAGCCGGTCAACGGCCTCGACCCGGATGGTGTGCACTGGATCCGCGGCCTGATGCGCGGCCTGGCAGCCGAGGGCCGCACGGTCTTCGTCTCCAGCCATCTGATGAGCGAGATGCAGCTGACGGCCGACCAGCTGGTCATCATCGGCAAGGGCAAGCTGATCACCGAGACCACGGTCAAGCTACTCATCGACGCCAGCTCCCTGAATGCCGTCAGGGCCCGCGGTCCCGAGACCCCCGCGTTGGAGCGCCTGGTCGCCCGCCTCTTCGAATGGGGGGTGCCCGTCCGCTGGGAGAGCGCCAACGAACTGCACATCAACGGGCTCACCGTTGACCGGGTCTCCGACCTGGCGTACGAGCTGGGCGTGCGGCTGCACGAGGTGCGCACCGTCGAGGCCTCCCTGGAGCAGGCCTACATGGAGCTCACCGCCGACAGCGTCGAGTACGGAACCCGTGCCTCGCGCCCCGCACCGGCGCCGGATGTCAACGGAGGCCGCGCATGACCGCCACCCTCGTACCCATGGCGAACGCCGGACCCGACTACGGCGTCGGCGTGTACCGCGACATCACCGAGTGGGCGGCCGGTACCCCCGGCTGGCTGCAGACGTTCGGCGAGCTCTTCACCGAGGGCGGCATCCTGCTGTTCGTCGGCGTCATGGTCGTCCAGTGGTGGCGGGCCCGCAAGGGGGACGACCGCGCCATGGCGTACGCGCTGCTCGCACCGCTCGCCGTCGCGGTGGTCTACGCCCTCAGCGAGGCCATCAAGGTATGGCTGCACGAGGAGCGGCCCTGCCGGGACATCCCCGGGGTGCGGGCCATCGCGGAGTGTCCGGCCACCGGTGACTACTCCTTCCCCAGTAACCACTCGGTGATCGCCGCCTCCGCAGTGGGCACCTTTCTGATCAGCTGGCGCCTCATCGGTGTCCTGCTGCTGCCGGTGGCGGTCCTGGCCGCCCTGTCCCGGGTCTACGTCGGCGTCCACTACCTGCACGACGTCGCGGCCGGCGTGATGCTCGGCCTGCTGCTCGCCCCGCTGGTGCTCTTGGCCCTGCGGGCACCCGGCACCCACCTCGTCGCGGCCCTGCGCCGCAAGCCGTCATTGGCCCTGGTCCTCGGCACCTCGCCCGTCCTGGTGCCGCCCGCCACGCAGCACGCCCCGTACTCCGTCACGCGCAGCTGAACAGCGGCGCCCCCAGCAACTCTCCTCATCTGAACGGGAACTGTCATGACGACATCGACCTATCCGTCCGCCGCGCCCGGTGCGGCGCAGGCGACCGGCGGCGGATTGCCCGGCGCCGTGGCAGCCGAGTGGACCAAGCTGTGGTCGGTCAGGTCCACCTGGTGGAGCCTCATCGGCGGCGGTCTGCTGATGCTGCTCACCGCGCCGATCATCGGCTCGACCATGGCGAACAATAAACAGAACAGCGCCGGAGTCGCGGTCAGCGAGGTCGCCGTCAACACGGTCTACGTCGCCGAGTTCGCCCTCATCGCCCTGTCGATGCTGGTGATCACAGCCGAGTACACCTCAGGCAGCATGCGCACCACGCTGCAGGCCGTGCCCAGGCGCGGGCAGATGCTCGCCGCCAAGAACATCGTGGTCGGCGCCGTCAACTTCGCCGGCGGTGTCGTGCTCTGCCTCATCGGCGCCGGAGTGTCTGCCGTGACGCTGGGCGACAAGGCGATCGCCGACGGGGGAGAGATTCTCGCCACCTCCCTGCGCATGGGCGTCTACCTGGCCCTGATCAGCATGCTGACCATCGGCGTCGCCATCGCGGTGCGCAGCGCCGCGGGCACCCTGACGATCGTGTTCGTCGGCCTCACCGTGATGCCGGTGATCCTGCAGGCCTCCGACATGTCGCCGCTGGTCTGGCTCTCCGACCGGATGCCCAACTCGTCCGGCACGCACTTCATGAACGCGGACACCAGCCCGTACAGAGCGGGCACGGCCTTCGTCTTCCTGCTCCTGTGGTCCGTGGTGATCACCGCGGTCGGCCATCAGGCACTGCGCCGCCACGACGCCTGACCCCCTGATCACGTTCCGGTCGCAGAACCGGGGCGTGCGGGTGTTGCGCATTCAACATCCCCCGTATGGATGCGCAACACTCTTCCGACACCATGGCAGTTGACCCATGGCACCTGCTACGCCGCTGGTCGGCTTACTTAGGGTGAACACCGTGACCTGCATCCCTCCCCATCTGCGAACACTCGCCGACTGGCTGGCCCCCACCGAGCGCTCGCCGAGGCCCAGACGCTGGATCTCGGCCTCGCTGCTCACCTGGGTCGCGCTCAACGTCCCCGCCCTGCTGCTCGTCCAGAGCATGAACGCGGTGGAGCACCGGCCGCTGCAACTCCTCGTCGGCGCCGCGGTGATCGGCGCCGCCGTGCTGCTCTACTTCCGGCTGCCCCTCGTCTCGTTCGTACTGTGCCTGGGCCTGTGGTGGTTCGTCGGGGTCATGCAGAACGATGTCGGCTCCATCGTGGTGTCGCCGTACCTGCCAGCGGTGTTCATCAGCAGCTACACCGCAGGACGGTTGCCGATGCGGCCGGCCTCGGTGCTCGCCTCGGTCGGCGTGGTGATCCTGACGGGAACCGCGGTCACAGCCTTCGCCGGGCTGACGTTGCCGATGTGGTTCGTCCTGGTGACCTCCCTGATCTTCGCCTGCCAGCTGCCGTGGCTGATGGGCCGCTACGCACGCCAGCGCAGCGAACTACAGCACGCCGGCTGGGAGCACGCCCGCCAGCTGGAACTCCAGCAGCGCATCAGCGTGGAACAGGCCCGGCTTCGCGAGCGCACCCGTATCGCCGAGGACATGCACGACTCGCTGGGCCACGAGCTCAGCCTGATCGCGCTGCGCGCGGGCGCCCTGCAGGTCACGCCGGACGTCGACGAGCGCTTCCGGGACGCGGCGGGAGAGTTGCGGGCCAACGCAGCCAGCTCCCTGGAACGGTTGCGCGACATCATCGGAGTCCTGCGGGAGGACGACGCCCCGGCCCGGATGGAGCCCGCCCAGCCGGACATCGGCGACCTGGTGGAGCGCGCCCGCGACAGCGGAGTGCACGTAGCGTTCGACCGCAGCGGCGATAGCAGGAGCCTCGACGACATGACCGACAAGGCCCTGTTCCGGGTGGTGCAGGAGTCGCTCACCAACGCTATGAAGCACGCGCCCGGATCACGCATCGCGGTCCGACTCGCTTACGCTGTCGACGAGGTGACGGTCACCGTACGCAACGGATCCTCGCCGCAGCGGCCAGGCCGGCCTGCCGTGCAAGGCCGGCGCGGACTGATCGGCCTGGAGGAGCGGACCCGGCTCGCGGGCGGCGCCCTGCACGCCGCCCCCCTGCGCGACGGCGGCTTCGAGGTGCAGGCGAGCCTGCCTCGTACCCCGCCCGCCATGCGCCAGGGCGCCAGCACCACGGCGCCGATCGACACCCGTGCCGAGACCACCGAGGACAGCCTGGCGCACGCCACCACCCGGCTGCGCCGGCGCTTCATCTCCCTGGTGGCCCTGCCGCTCAGCTTGTGCGTATGCCTGGCCGTCGGCATGCTCGGCTACTACGCCTATCTGTCCTCGTCGTCGGCGCTCGCCCCGAAGTTCTACGATCGGATCGAGCTCGGCAGCACCACGCGCCAGATACAGCGCCTGCTGCCCGACAACGAGATGAGCGATCCGCCCTCCGAATCGCTCCCCGAGCCCGAGGGCGCCGACTGCCGCTACTACCGAGCGAGTTCGGCGCTGTTCGTACGCGTCGACGTGTTCCGGCTCTGCTTTCAGGACGGCGATCTGACGCGCAAGGACGTCATCACGGCCAAGTCCCGCGAACCCGTCGACCACGATTGACCGGCCGGGCGGACCATCCCCCGCCTCCGCGTACCCAGGTCCCCACTGAACAGGGAGAGCACGATTACTGCCATCCGACTCATTCTTGCCGACGACGAGATGATGATCAGGGCCGGCGTGAAGGCCATCCTCTCCGCCGATCCCGAGATCCATGTGGTGGCGGAGGCCAGTAACGGCGCTGAAGCCGTCGACCTGACCCTGAGACACCGCCCCGACGTGGTCCTCATGGACTTCCGGATGCCGGTGATGGACGGGCTCGCCGCAACCGCGGAGATCAAGCGCAAGGTCCCGGAGACCTCCGTCCTGATCCTCACCACCTTCTCCGAGGACGAGTACGTCGCCCGGGCCCTGGGCGACGGCGCCGGCGGGTTCATGCTCAAGTCTGGTGATCCCCGGGAGCTGTTGACCGGTGTACACGCCGCCGCACGGGGCGCCGCCTATCTCTCGGCCGAGGTCGCGGGCCGTATCATCGCCGAGCTGAACCGCGGCTCCGCGGGCCAGCGCATGGTGCGCAACGCCGCCTCGCGCGAACGCGTCGAGACACTCACCGAACGCGAACGCCAAGTCCTCGCCCTCCTCGGCCAGGGCCTGTCCAACGCCGACATCGCCAAGCGACTGCACGTCGTGGAAGGTACGGTGAAGAGCTACGTCAGCTCCATCCTCATGTCCCTCGATGTACGCAACCGGGTGCAGGCAGCGATCATCGCGTACGAGACCGGTCTGGCGGAAAAGGAGCTGTGACGCCGATGCCGCGCCCGGACACGGTCCGCACTGCCCTGGAGCGCGCCCGCGCGGCCCAGCGGGAAGCGGCGGGCTGGAGCCAGTCGAGGCACCCGGGATTCGAACAGCCTGTGACCTGCGACCGGTCAATATGAAGCGTTCAGTCCCACCCGTCGTCGCCGGTGTGCCAGCGCTGCACCCACTCCTTGAAGCCCCATGCCGGTTCGCCGGGCGCCGGGCTGGCGCCGACTTCGGCGATCATCCACACCTCGCCGCGATGGGGGCCGGTGGTCAGCAGGAGCCAGAAGGACGGTCCGTCCTCGGCCCCGAGAACGATGGACCCCTTGGTGAATGCGGCGTTGATCCGCGGGTCCTCGGGGTCGACACCCTCCTCGTCCTCCCAGGACCAGGCCGCTTCCAGAGGGAACGGTTCTCCCGGCTGTCGCGGGCCGAGGTATGGCCACGTGTCCGGCAGCCAGCCGAGCGGCTGGAGACCGCCGTCGCCGGCGGGGCCGAGGCTGGACCCGTTGGCGACCTCCGCGACGAACGTTCTGTACGGCTCCGGGAGAACCACCCGGTTCTCCTGCTCCCAGGCCGCGACAGCTTCATGCCTGAGCGCCGGCTCTCGCCACTCAGGCGGAAACGCGGAGCGCAGGAAGCCGAGAGTGGCTTCGGCGGGACGCTGATCACGTGTGTCTGTCACGGCAGCATGCTGGCAGAAGGGGCTGACAGCCCATCCCGACTGCCCCACTTGCTGTGCTGCCCAGGCCATGAACATCGAACAGGGCTGAAAGCAGGTGCCTCCCGAAGTGGGGTTCTGGCTCACGTTTCGTGGAGTGGTTACGGAGAGTCAAATGTTCGGTGCCATGCGATGCCTGTTGGGGTGGGCACGAAGCTGGGGTGAGGTGAGTTCCAGGGCCCGGTTGTCGCGTCCGGCGCTCATGTGGTTGAGCCAGCGTTCGTACCAGTCGAGGAAGTCGGTGGCGGAGGAGACGTTGGGGCCCCAGAACCCGTCACTGTTGCCGATGAGGACTCGGCCGGTGAGGGGACCGGTCACCGCGATGACGCACACATCGGTGCAGCCCATTTCGATGACGTGGAGGAAGAGGCCGCGTCCGCTCCCCCCGGGTTCTGCATCGTCGAATCCGCGGGGTGCCCCCGGTTCCTCACGCGGGTTCATGACCAGCAGGGAACACTGCTCCAGCGGCATGAGGCCGTAAAACGGCGCCGCGCCTGAGCCGCTGATGTGCGTGAGGAACTGCCGGTAAGCATCGGGCAGGGCGATGTCGTGCTCGGCCTCGAATGCAGCGACGCGTCCTTCTGCCAGCTTCGGACCGAGGCGGAACTTGTGATGCTCTTCTCCGAAGGAGTGGCTGCGGAGTGGTTGGAACGGGATCGCGGCCAGCTTGCGACGCAGGCGGGGTATGCGGGGATCCATGGTGCATCTTCTCTCGTCCCCGGCACCCTATGGGTGGTTGTGGTCAGCTGGCCAGAAGAACCTCTTCCTCAGGAGAGCGAAGCCGGCCCGGCCGAACGTCTGGCGTTTGAGCATCTTGATCCGGTTGACGTGTCCTTCAACGACCCCGGAGTTCCAGGGCAGGGTGAGACCGGCGATGACGGCATCACGGTCACGTTCAATGCCCGCTGCGAGGGTGTGGAGGCTGGGGAGGTCGTCTTGCCGGACGGCGTCGAGCCACAGCGGCAGCCGTTCGCCCTGGCGCTCGGTGAGCATCTGGGCGAAGGACCGGACGTGACCGGTGAGGGCGTCGAGTTCGGGGCAGTTGGCCAGCACGGCTTTGAGTCGCAGGTGGTCGATCTCCGGGAGGGTCTCGGGGCGCCGGAGGATCCATCCGGCGGCAACGCGGGGTGACGATGGCCGAGCTGTGACGGTGCCAGGAGAGAGCCCCTTCTCCCGGAAGTAGGCGCGAACCCGCTGGTAGCTGCCCTGATAGCCGAGTGGCACAATTTCCTCCCACACTGTCCAGGCGCTGGTGCAGCCTTGGTTCCAGCGGTCGTCCAGATAGGGCTTGAACGCATCGAGCTTGGACGGCCGGCCCTGCCACTGCCCATGGAAGAGGTCCTCCGGGGTGGCTGCGTCGGCGAAGAGCTTGACGGTGCGCGAGGTCATGCGGAGCTGGCGGCCGATCGCCCTCCGGCTGAGCCCCCCTGCCAGCAGTTCGTGGACGGTCGCGTGCTTGTCGCGGGTGCGGTCGGCGAATCGATGTCCGGGAGACCACGGCGAGCCGGACGAGTCTTCGTACTTCTCCGGCTCGGGGGCAGCCTGGGTGGGATGTGGCGCCAGGACCCGCAGGCATCCGCGGTGGTCTGCGACGCAACGCTCGGCGGCCTCGCTCAGGTTGTGCCAGAGGTGCCACCTGTCCGCCACCTGCACCGCCTGGGGCGCCCCGGCGGTGGCGCCTTCGGCGAAGAACGGTGCCCGATCGCGGCAAACCACTTCGACCCCTGGCCGCTTCGCGAGCCAAGCGGCCAGGCTGGAGGCTTCCCGGTCGGGCAGCAGGTCCACCGGACGCCGGCTTTCGACGTCGACCAGGACGGTCCCATAGTGGTGGCCTTTGCGGGTCGCGTATTCATCGACGCCGACGACGCGCGGGGCGGGTACTTCCGGGTCGGGCAAGGCTTCGACCAGTCGAAGTACCGTGCTGCGGCTGACGGACAAGCCGAAGTCTTTCGCCATGCGGGCCCCGGCCCGACCGGCGAGCGCGAGGCCGACCGCGGCCAGCGTCGACCGCGGGCGCTCGGTTCGTCGGCCGTATCGACGAGTCAGCCCCGACATCTGCTCGGCGAAGGTCCGGTGCCCGCAGGAGATGACCGGACAGAGGAACCGGCGGACGCGTAAACAGAGGACGACCCGCCTGCCCCCATTGGGCACATCAGCGGGAAACCGCAGGTAGGACCTGTGAACGCGCCGAGACCAGCTCCCGCAGCCAGGGCAACCGGACCCGACCACCGTACTTCGGGCCTCGATGCGTACCGCCTCGTCGTTCACGTCGACCGACAGCACAACCACGTCTGCGATTGACGGAAACAGCAACTCCCCCAGCCCGAGCACCACTTCTTCCACGGGCCGAACTGTCAGCCACATGTTGATGTTCACAGCTGAAGAACCTGCCCGAAACCGCCTGTGGACAGCGGACAGTCAGCACCGCCGGAACCTTCGCAGCCGGGTTACGCGGTCTGGTGGGCATGCCTAGCCGGTGCCAGGGGCGACCGGACCCACGACCCGACCGCCGGTCGGTTTAGGCAATGGCAGGACCCGCCAGCGCACGGCGCAAACCACTGGTATTGAAGGCTGCGAACTGTTCCCCCGAAGTCGCAGTTGAGGCTGTCCTCGTTGTGCATGGACATCGAGACCGCCACCCGCGCCCTGGGCACCGGCCGCACCCTCGCATCCCAGCTCGCCCGCACCGGAGAGTTCCCGTGCACCGTGATCCGGACCGGCCGCGCCTTCCGCCTCGTCACGGCCGACCTCCACCGCGTCCTCCAGGTACCAGGCGCCCCGAGCGCCGCCTAACCCCCCGGGCGGCAGAGCGACGACTGCCCCGGCACCCTGTCGCCTGGTGCCGGGGCAGTCGCCTGCACGGGGTCAACGGCACACGAGCGCGTCGGCGAGGGCCGCCGCCTGCCCCGCCATCGCCTGCTTCCACTCGGCGCGGTCCTCGTCGGCGATCTCCCGCCACAGTGCGGCCGTCGCTCGGCCGAGCGCGCTGCGAGCCTCCGACGACGCGGCGCGCCAGGAGGGAAAGCGCGCCGCATAGGAGAGCGCGGAGTCCGCCGAGTGCCCGGCCTCCATCAGGCGCAGCGCCAGGGCTCCCGGATCGATCCAGGCCGCCCCACGCGTCGGCCACGCCCAGTCCACGAGCCGCGCCCGGCCCTTGATGACGAGGACGTTGTCCGGCGCGAAGTCGGTATGCAACAGCGTCGTCCCCGCGAACAGGTGCAGCGTGCCCGGAGGCGCGTAGTCCTCCCACCGGTCCACCGCGTCCTTGATCTGAACGCCGGCCGGGGCCGTCACCCCTTGCAGCTCCGCGAGCGCGGCCTCCACGAGCGGGAGGTCAGCGGACCCGGGCGCGTAGTCGGCGTGCCGACCCTCGATCACCTCGTATCCGAGGAGGCTCCAGCCGTCTAGCTCCAGGTGCCAGTACAGGCGCGGGCAGGACGCCGGTAGGTGCGGCGCGACGGCCGCCTCCCGCCGCTGTGCGCCCACCTGCGGATGGTCCACGGGGATGCCCTTCACGAACACGCTGCCACCGTCCGTCTCCAGGACAGAGGCGATGCCGGAATTCATTCCGCCGGCCACAGTGACGGCCTGGTGCACGTCACCCGTCTTATCGGCCACCGCTTGGCGGACGTCGCCGGGGAGCTGCTCGAAGGGGATACGGCTCATCGACACGCGCGGGTCCTTGGGGTCCTTGGGAATGGGAGATGCCGCCCTAGCCAGGGTACGGCCGGGGCGGCATCACAGGGTCTATCAACCGGGATGCGGGCGTCGCCCGCCCGGGTCTAGTAGGGCTGGTCGTCACCGGCCGAGCAGGAGCACTCGGCCCCCTCAGCGGCCGTGTCCAGGTCGGCGATGATCTGGAACTCGTCGGCCCCGATCATCGCGGGAGGGAGCGGTACGGGCAGGGCGCCGACCGGCCCGGTGGGACGTCGGCCGATGGTAACCGGCACGGGCCGAGACGTCGGGGCGAGCGTTGCGGTGTGCGGAGTCATGATCCGTAACCTCCATGTTGACAGTAGAGCTCTCGACGGTCCCCCGCCTCCTGGTAGAGGTGGCCAGCGGTCGACACGTGCGACACGCGCCGACCTTCGTGCAGCCAGAGCATCCACCGGTGCGAAGCTGTAGGGACTCGGCGATCACGCCGAGTCGGGTCAGGGCGTCAACGCCCTCGGTGACGAGGTTCACGTTCGGGTCCCGGCCGACCTTGCATACCGACGCGACGCCGTGCGGGTTCACGTGGAAGAACGTCCGCCCAGCGTTGCACCCGGTGAAGACGCTTCGCGGTTTGAGATCGGCGAGGGACTGTGAGGCGAGAGGGTTCGCGCCGCCGTCGATCGTGGGCGACATGTTCGTGAACACCTCGTGATGGAAGCCGTACGACGCGGCCAGCGCCGCCATCGCGTCGACCTCGTGCGCGTTGTCGTCCGAGACGATCACGTTCAGCCGCACCGGCAGACCGTCCTCCCGCGCGGCGTCCAGGCCCGTGATCCACCGGCCGAACGCGCCACGGTTCTTCGTCACGCGGTCGTACGTCTCGGCGGTCGCCCCATAGACGCTGACCGTCAGCCGGTACGGCCGGTGGCGGGCGAACAGGTCCCGGATCGGCGGCTTCCGGAGCGACGACCCATTGGTGGAGACCTGGACCATCATCCCGAGCTGGTGCGCGTAGACGTACGCGGCGGCGAACTGCTTATCGATCAGAGCCTCGCCGCCAGTGATCTGCAACCACAAGACGCCGGCCTTCTGCATGACCCGGAGCAGGCGTTGCTTCCCCTCCCAGCGGAGGCCGGCGAACACCTTGTCGGGGAGGTAACAGAAGTCGCAGTCGTAGTCACACCCGAGGTTGATCTCCCACGATGCTCGGGCGTACCCGTATGCGGACCGCTCACGCACGAGGAGAACGTCCCCTGCTGGGCAGGCCGGGACGTCCATGCCCCACGCCTGTCCCGCCGCGTCGGCCACCCAGGCCGGGACCGGCAGGCCCTCCCGAACAGCGGTCGCCAGCTCCTCGTACCGTGCCTCCGGGATACGCACACCGGACGCCCGGCCCGGCCGGAGGAGTAGGTGTTGCGCGAGGAACGGGCTCGCCACGAGTCTGGGCACTGAGTCCGCCTCTGCCCGGGTGCTGGTCGTTGTCGTCATCAGAACCTCCACCGTTGGTCGAACCGATGCGGCGCCAGCGCCGCGGCTGTTGTACGCGTAGATCAGGGCCTCCAGCCGCCTCACGCACGGCTCGCAGGCGTGGAACGGGGCGCATCCGTGGTCCTGGCTCTGGACCGGGCCGAGCCATGCAACGGGCACGTCGTCGGCGCCGCAGCGCCAGCACAGGCCGATGGCCAACGTCGTCGTCGCCACAGCTATCCCCGGGCGATACCGACGACGAGCGCCACCAGGAGGGCGAAGAGAAAGAGGATGTAGACGACCTGGCGGCCGGTGTCGGTCACAGCGCCGCCCTCCTGGTGGCGTCGAGTTCGGTCCAGACGCACTTGCCCCAGGGCAGGAGACCTGCGCCCCAACGGCCTCGAGTCACCGACTCGATGATCGCGAGACCTCGGCCGGACTCGTCCTGTCCGTCCGCCTCCCGAGGACTCGGCAGGGTCGTAGACATGTCCGTCACCGCGATCCGCACGGCGAGCACATCGAGCCGCGTCACGGTGACCCGCACGTTCGCCCGCCGCGCGTGGGCGACCGCGTTCGACATCAGCTCGGTGACGAGGAGGTGCGCCTCGCCCTCGACACAGCCCAGACCCCAGCAGCCGAGCGCCGAGGACACCAAGCGCCGCGCGTCACGCGCGCACTCGGCGAGCCTCGGCAGCGTGATGGTGTACGCGGGCCGGTCATCCGCGAGGCGCAGCTCCGAGATCGACGGCCGCCTCACACCGCCCGGGAGAGCGTCGGCAGCGTCCCGTAGCTCAGGCGACGTCGTCGCGTCCTTCACGGAACCGGCGAAGACCTCAGACATAGATCCCGCCGCCCAGCCGGACGGCAGCGCGGCGGCCCGCGATGGCGAGCGCCGACAGCGGCTGCGCCCGGCACAGCACACCGGGGCCCTCGAGCGGCACCGCCCACCACGGCCGTTCGGCCTCGGGCTCGGTGAGGTGCGGGGAGGGGATCAGGATTACCGCACGGTAGTGGTGGCATATGGAGCCGCGGGTACGCCACGACATCGCGATGGGCGCCGAGACGAGCGCCGTGTATGAGCCCTCCTGGCCGAAGACACCGGGGCTGCAGAACAGTGGACCGCCTTCGAGGTGCTCGGCCAGGGGGCGCGCGCACGCGTCCGGCCCGGCGAGGCCGAGCGCCCCGTGCACCAGGCGCCCTGGAACCATCACCGCCCCGAACAGGACGCCGGGCTGCAACCACGTCGCGCCCTTGTCCCTCCAGTCCGAACGGCTCTGCTTCATGTCCGAGGAGGTGGATAGCAGCCAGTGACCGGCCGCGAGCTCCCGCTCTCGTCGAAGGTTGACCACTCCGTCAGCCGCTTGCTTCATGGCGTCAACTCGACGGGGGTTCTCTGGATACGCTCGAACACGGCGACTCCTCATCAGTCGTCGCCCCGGGCCGGTGGGCGTCACCGCCCCCGGGGCTTTCGCGTTCGAGGGTGGCGTTCGTGCGAAACGCCCGCGTCCCTGGCGGGGGTATACCCACGATGGGTAGGCACCGTTTCCGATCACCGTGCACACTCGCGACAGCAGGAGGCGTGCCGCATGACCTACCAGCCACCAACGGTCCTCCCGGGCGATCTACTCGACGACGATGACGTGCAACGCGCCTTAGGTGCACACGACTTCGGGGTGGTATTCCGGATCGCCCGCGAGCGGGCCGGGATCAGCTACTCCAAAATCGCCGCAGCGTGCGACATCAAGCCCGACAGGGTCGGGATCCTTGCACGCGGGCAAGGGCGAATTACATCGTTCGAGAAGGTCGTGCAGATCGCGGACGCGCTACGCGTCCCCGGGTACCTAGTAGGTCTCGCTCCCCGCCCCTGGGAGACGGCCGACGCTCCTGCTGGAACGCCCCACGCAGAGAACGGACCCATGCACGTGCGCCGCCGAACCCTACTCAGAGCCGCAGGCACCGGCGGGCTCGCCGCTGCCCTCCCCACCCTCCACCGGCCACGGGCTGCCCAGCACATCACCAACGCCTACGTGGCCAGCCTCCAGGAGCGCACTGCCCGCCTGCGACGCCTGGACGAAGTCCTGGGCGGCGGCGACACCTACCGCGTCTACCTTGGTGAGGTCCAGTACACAAAGGACCTCCTCGGCCGGAGCACTTTCACCCCCGAAAGCCGGCGCCGCCTCACCGCGCTCCTCGCCGAACAGGCGCAGCAAGCCGGCTGGGCCGCGTTCGACGGCGGCCGGACCCAAGACGCCGTGGCGTTCTACGAGGAGAGCGGGACCGCAGCGCAGGACGCGCAGGACTCCGACCTCTACGGCAACAGCCTCGCGTTCCTCGCCTACAAGACCCTCGCGGACAACCGGCGCACCGCCGCGACCTTCGCCGAGGACTCCTGCGTGACCATCACCGACCGGACACCCGCTACGGTCCGGGCCCTCCTCCACGAACGGCTGGCGTGGGCCTGCGCCGTCAACGGCCAGGCCATTGGCACTGAACGCGCCCTCGCCGCCGCCCGCCAAGCACTCGACGACGCGCAGCCCGAGGAGCCGCAACCGGGCTGGTCCGCGTGGGTCGACCACAACGAACTGGACATCATGACCGGCCGCTGCTGGACCGAGCTCCGCCGCCCCCTGCGCGCGGTCCCCATCCTCACCAACGCGCTCAACCGCTACGCCGACGACCACGCCCGCGACAAAGCGCTCTACCTCACGTGGCTCGCCGACGCCTACCTGACCGCCGGTGAGATCGAGCAGGCGGCCGAGACGACCGCCCGCTCCCTTCAGCTCTCGGTCGACGTCGCCTCCGTCCGGCCGCGGCAGCGCATTGCACCCCTGCTTGACCGTCTGCGCCCCCACTCGGACACCCCGCAGGTCCGCGAACTGCTGGAGTACGTGGACAGCTAGGGCCCCTCCACCGAGTCCCTGACCCACTGGAGACAGCGGTCAGCCCCCTGGGTGATCGGTACAGCGCAGACCTCGGGGTTGTCCCAGGGGTGCCCTGCGAGGAGGTACGCCTCCAGCTCCGGGTACCGGCCGGCCGTCGTCTTGAGGAGGACTTGCCACTCCTCACCCGTGCCGTACTTGCCCAGGTGCCAGAACACGCTCGTTACCGGCCCGATGATCTGGGCACCCGCGGCGAGCTTCTTCTGAACCGCAGGGCCTGCAAGGTCGATCGCCTGCTGCTTCGTCTCCGTGGCTGTTGAGACCTGCACGTATTCAGTCATGGCCGCGAGCCTAACCAGACCACGCCAAGTCCAGAGGCCGCTTCATCCACCCAGGCGTAATTGCAGGTGGGGGACGCATCCCCCCGTATCGCAGACCGGTATGCGAATACGACTCCCACCCGCGGCAATCGAACTCACAGACGTACTCATTGAACTCCAACGACAGGCCTGGACCGAGCAGCAAGAGGGTCGACTGGCCGTCGAAACCTCGATACGCGTGCGCGAGGCAATCACCGCGTACGCCAAGGCGACCGACCAGCCCCGGGCCCAGGTCGAGCAGGAACTGAAGAAGGGCATCCGGTACCCCGACGGGCCACCCCCCTGCTTCCTGGTCTCACAGCCGGCTGCGCCCAGTCGTCGCCCGGGTCAACGCAAGGATCCGCCGGCTGATAGACGAGGAACACGATGAGGAGCAGCGCGCCAAGGAGTACGGGCGTCTCCTCCTCCAGTGGGCCGAGGACACCCGGCCCGGCGCCCTGATCGCTGCAGCCTGACCCCGTCCCCCGGGTTGCCCGGACAGCAGTGCACCCCGTACCGGGAGATCTCCGGACGGAGGGCCCTGGGCGAAGAGAGTCCCCGGGCTGTTCTGTTTCTTAGGCGGCCGGCCGTGACTGGGCTATCTGCCCTTGCGAGGTGCCGGGATCTTCGGCAAGAGCTCCCATAGCGGGCGTCCGCCGCTGGCCCAGGTCGCCACGGTCCGCCGGTCGGCCAGGTGCATGTGCAGCTGCGCGGCCAATGGCGCGCAGCGTGTGGAGAACCGGCCGTTGGTGATGACCAGGACCACGTCGGCGCCGTAGAGCTGGCGGGCGCATCCGTTGACCCGCTGGAGGTCCGGGGTCCCGACTGCCGAGCCCCGGTCACCGTCCTCGCGGTGTACGGGCCGCGCGAGCACCAGTGAGCTCGCGGCCGCTATCGAGGGCACCACCGGGTTGCTGGAGCGGCTGGAGGCCGTACGGGACGCCTCCCTGCGCCAGCCCGCCGCCCGGGACATCTCGCACGCCGACCTCGCCACGGCGATGCACCTGGAGAGCCGGGCGACCGCCCAGTCCCGTCGGCGCACCCTGCTGGCGAAGCCGGTCGGCGAATTGGAGCAGTGGGCCACCGGCACCACCGGCTGATCCCTTGCAGCGTCGCCGTGCAGCAGACGAACAACCGTTTGCTGCGCGGCGACGCTGCTGCGTGCAGCGCGGACTGCTACCCGTGCAGCAGCCGTGCGGCGCCCGGGTCGGCCTTCGAAATGTCATCGCTCTCCGGCACCCACGAACACATCCAGCAGCAACCCGAGCAGCAGACACAGCAGCGCCCCGGACCCAAGCGGATCCGGGGCGCTGCTCTTCTTGATCAGGCTTCGACGTACGCCACGATCGTGATCGTCCTCAAGGCGGTGACGAAGAAGATCACGCGGACTCCGTCGACCTCGTCCGCGTAGTCGCGCAGCAGGGTGCCGGGTACCTCGGTGCCCAGCTCCGGGTTGACGCTGATGGCGACGATCGCGCGGTCCAGGCGGTGCGTCTCGGACGCGGTGAGCTTGGCGAGCTGGGTGAGCGCGGGCTCCACCATGATGACGCGCGAGCGGCGCGCGCCGTGCTCAGGCGACACGCGGCTGCTCGTCCGCGAGACGGGCGAGGTGGGCGTCCCGGGCGGTCTCCCACGGCACGCCGGACTCGGGCGCCGGGTAGCCGTTGGCGGCGATCTCCTCCAGGACCGTGGCGAGGACGTCCGTCTTGGCGCGCTCCGCGGCCGCGTACGCGCGGGCCGCTTCGGCGGCGTGCTCATCGAGGGGCTGTCGGGCGGGCGCGGGGGCCGGCTGCTGGCTCATCCGGGGCTCCTGGGCTGTCATCTGGTGTGTGTCACCACGGTAGCGCCGGGGCAGCTCCCCGGGCCCCGGTACGGACGAACCGGTGCCTGACACCGCACGTGGGCTACGCCTGGGGCTTCTGGGATCCGCTCTGCAGGGAGACAGCCAAGAGGTACTGCTGCTTGCGTTGGTCGAGCTCACCGGCGGTGGCGGGCGGAGGTCACGTGAGGAATGCGGTCACCGTCTTAATGAACCAGTCGGGGTCTTCCTCGGCGACGAAGTGCCCGGTCGGGGCGAGTGCGCCCCGGACGCTGTCGGCGTGGTGGGCAAGGGCCTGAGCGGTGGAGGTTCCGGACCGGGTGGAGCCGATGGCGAGCACGGGCATGGGCAGCTTCCGCTCGGCGAGGAGAGCTCGGTTCTCGCGGCCGTCGTCCAGGAGGGTGCGGTAGTGCTCAAACCCGCCGCGCAGCCGCTCGCGACCGGTGTACGCCCGGGCGTAGGTGGCGAGGTCGTGATCGCTGAAGGTGCCCGGGGTGGACATGGCCGTGAACGTGGCGGTGAAGAACTCCAGTTCGTGGCCGTCGAAGAGCATTTCGGGAATGCGGGGGGTCATGAAGAAGCCGAAGTGCCACATGCCGCCCTCTGCGACGTTCATGACCTCTTCCAGATCGAGGCCGGGCAGGGGGGCGTCGACCAGAATCAGGTGGGAGATGTCCTCGGGGTGGGCGGCGGCCCAAGCGAAGGCGACCATGGAGCCGATGTCGTGGCCGGCCACGGCCACGGGCCCGGTGAGGTTCAGGGCGGTGAGGATGCCGCGTATGTCGTCGGCCTGGTTGGTCTTGGCGTAGCCGCGTTCGGGCCGGTCGCTGTCGCCGGTGCCGCGCAGGTCGGGTACGACGACGGTGTGGTTCTGGGCGAGGGCCGGCATGACGCGGGCCCAGGCGCGTGAGGTCTGGGGCCAGCCGTGAAGCAGGACCAGAACCGGGCCACTGCCGCCGACCGCGACTGCCAGGCGGGTGTTGTTGGTGACGATCTGCTGCACGGAAAAGCCGTCGGGATGCCAGTCGGCGGTGCTCATGACAGTGGTCCATTCATCGAGGCAAGGGTCAGCAGGTGTATGGAGGGGAGGGCCGTACCGCGGCGCTCTCGGCGCGCGGTACGGATCTAACGGCGCCTTTCCGCATTCAACTATGCATGGCAGATGTTCTGCATGCAAGAACATCTGTCGCCGAGCGCATGTAGTACGGTAGGCGGGTGAGCGCATCCATGTCCGAGAACAAGAAGCCGCGCGCCGAGACAGAACCTCTGGCGCTGGACACCGACCTGGGCTGGGCGATCCGCATGGTCTCCGCAGCATTCCGCCGCGTCGCCACCGACTCCGTCGCGGACCTGCCCGGCGGAGCCCGCGGCTACCTGGTCCTCATGGCACTGGCCGGTGGCAGCGAGCCGCCCTCCCAGCTCGCCCTGGCTAAGGAGGTGAGCCTCGATCGCACCGTGATGACCTACCTCCTCGACGACCTCCAGGCCCACAATCTGGTGACCCGCAAGCCGGACCCACGCGACCGACGCGCCCGCCAGGTCCTCATCACCGACACCGGACGCGCCCGTCTCACGGAAGTACGACACAGCCTCGGCGCCGCCGAAGCACGCCTCCTGACCGACCTCGACCCCAAGGACACCGAGCAACTGCGGACACTGCTCGCCCGCGTCGCGCAGACCGCCCAGCGCGAAGTCTTCGCGCCCGACGAGACGGAATGCTGAAACTCACCCCTCGTCCAATGGAGAGCTGGCGACAGCCCCCGAAGCCGGATCTGTCCACCGGCGGAGAGCCACGCTGAATCCCCTGGGGTGACGATGCTGCCGGAACTGAAGCGTTTCGCTCCTGCGCCAGGATGACTGACCTGCGGCGGTCCATCTTCACTGTCACCAACCGGCGTCGGTCCACCTTCAGTGGCACGCGGTCCAGGTTCGCTGACACAGGACAGGTATTTATGACATCCAACTCAGGCGTTTGACAACGAACC
Source organism: Streptomyces sp. NPDC005775 (assembly GCF_042871565.1). NCBI lineage: Bacteria > Bacillati > Actinomycetota > Actinomycetes > Kitasatosporales > Streptomycetaceae > Streptomyces > Streptomyces sp. NPDC005775. The sequence goes on from NZ_JBIAIU010000021.1 coordinate 35,812, forward strand.
CAGCCGCCCCAGATAACGAGTTGGACCGCACACTACGGCTACTGACCGGCGGTTTTTTAGGGGGAAGGGACGGCGTTCGCCGCGAAATCGACTGACGGGACTGACGGGCGGGGTGCCCACTGCATGACGAGCTCAGTACAGCGTGCCTAAGCCCCTGCACCGCCGCGCAATTCCAACCAGGTTGATCAGGGACACCATGCGGGCCCTGGTTGGCTCCGAGACCGCAGCAACGAGCCGACAGCACCAGCTGTCGGCTCGTCCGCGTTTCCCGCCACGCTGTGGCAGAGCCGTTCCCACCGGTGAGCCGAAGCTCAGGAGTTGTCACCAGCGGGACCGGCTGAGTTGGTGAATTTGGTGAATGGGGACGGCCGAGGCAGCCCGGTTGTCACACGTGAGGCATCAGACTTTTGTCACAGGCGCTCGTTCGGCAGTCTTCTGTCACCAGGCTGAACCTGGCCGCTCTCGCTTACACAGCTGCGCAGACGCCAACCCTTCCGCACTCCTCCCTTTCGGTCGCCGATGAGTTCTGGTGTCCCGGACGGTCCAAGTCGGCACACCTGACGAAGGGAGAACCCCATGGGCGAGACGGGCTTGCATCCGAGGACTCACCTCGCACGTCGCATGTTCGAGCTCCTGGAGCCGATCTGCCTGGTCACGTTCCTCGCGGACGAGTGCAACGAGGAACTGGCCGCACTCGGTCACCGCACCTACTGGGACGGCTACTTCGCCAGCCGCGCCGCACCCCTGGGGCGGGTGCCGGCCCACGTCGTGCACGCAGCCTTCTACAACTTCGCCGACGGGGAAGCCGCACGGCACATCCCCAGCGTCTGGGAGACGATCTCGCCCGAGGCCTCCGTCGCCGCGCGGGAACGGGGCAGCGCGGCCTCCCTACGGCGCATCCTCGGTGACGAGCTGGCCGGGTCCCCGGGTTTGGTGCGCGCCGCGGACCTGACGACCAAGGCCGCGACGAGCGCCCCTATCGAAGGCCGGGTGATGTACGCCGGCATACGCACCCTTGAGGTACCCAGCGACCCCGTCGCCCGGCTGTGGCATTCCGCGACCATGCTGCGCGAGCACCGCGGCGACGGGCACATCGCCGCTCTCGTCGGCGCGCGCATCGGCGGTACGGAGGCCCACGTGCTCTCCGCTCTGGAGCAGGGCCTCCACCCCCCGGAGTCGTTCGGACGCATCCATCACCTGCCGAAAGAGCGCCTGGCCGCGGTCATGGGCGGCATGCGCGAACGCGGACTCGTCGACACCGACGGCCACTTCACCGACGCGGGCCGTGCGACCAAACAACACATCGAAACCCTCACTGACGAACTCGCCATCCCGCCCTACGACGCCCTGTCCCCCGCCGAACTCGACGAACTGATCACCAGCCTCGAACCCATCACCGCGACCCTGGTGGCCACAGGCTCGCAGTGACACACGGAAATTGCCACAGAGCTCCGTGATCGGAAACGCCCTGGCGGGCGCAAGGGCCCTCTATCGCGTTTCCGTCACAGCATGCATCCAACGGCAACCGCGTAGGTGACACCAAGTCTGCCTATGTGACAACTGCCGTGCTTCGGCTCAACAATGCCGGGGACCAGGCATCTTACGCGGGCCGCTCTACAGCTCGATGTTGAGCCGCTCTACGTCGGTGAACTCCACGCCCAACCCATGCGCGCGGCTGTTGTTGGCGCGGAAGTACATCTGTGCGAGGCCGTCAGCCGCGATCTGCCAGAGCTGGTCCTCGTTGGCACCCTGCTCCCGTGCGCTGAAAAGCTGGTCAGCCCACTGGGGCGGCAGGGCCTGGGTGATGTCCCGGATCCGGGCATCGTCGGTCCTGCCCCCGGCGGACTCGAGCCCACCCCGGCCGGGACCGCCAAGCGCGGAGCCGGTGAACCGGTCACGGGCATGGTCCTCACCCACGGCTAAGGGCTGTCCCGTAAATGATCTCTGAGTGGCTTCGGGCATGGTGGGCTGCTGTCCAGCGGGTGGTCTATCCGGCGAGGGTGAGGTTGTGCATCCGTGCGATGCCGAGCATCGCGTGGTGGACGCCATCACCTTTAAGGCGGCAGTCGCGGAGGATCTTCCAGGTCTTCATGCGGGCGAAGACGTGCTCGACGCGGGCGCGGACCTGCTTGTTGTTGTGGGCCTGCTTCCAGCCGGGCAGTTCCTCGCCCTTGCGGCGTCGATGGGGCATCACGAGTCCGGTGCCCGGATAGCCACCGTCGGCGATGGTCACGGCCGGCCCGACGACGGCCTTCGCACCGGACTCCTCCCACGCCTTGCAGTCGTTACGGTTGCCGGGCAAGGGCTTGCCGACGACCACGACGAGGCGGGTGTCGGCGTCGACGACGATCTGGTGGTTGGTGGAATACCGGTAGTTCTTCGACTGCTCGGCGACGGCGTGATCGCGGGTGGGCACCAGGGTGCCGTCGACGATCAGCACCGCGTCCTTCGCGAACCGCTTACGGGGCTGGAGGGCGAGCATCGGCCCGAGGTGGTCGATGATCCGGTCCGCGGCCGACTTGGACACCCCGAACAGTGGAGCCAGTTGGCGCATCGTGAGGTTCGTGCGCCAGTAGACCGCGACCAGCAGGGCCCGGTCCTCCAACGGAAGGCTCCACGGCCGGCCCTTGCGGACCGCGTCCGCACCCTGGCGCCGCAGAACCGTCACCAGCTTCCCTAAGGCGCGAGTACTCAGCCCGGAGAACGGAGCTATCAAGGAAGATTCCGACGCCGTGATCACCCCAGCCATACCAAGATCTTTCCACGGGTGTGATCAGCGGTATGGCCCACCTCTCAACTGCCACTCAGCGGAGAGGCCCACGCGGGGTCGTGTCGGGGTCTCCTCGTAAGGTGAGCCAGCAGATGCTCCGCCGCGAGGGAGACAGTGTCTTGCGGCGCGCCGATTGCAGTCAGGGCGGCGATAAGCCTTGCCGGTGCCGTTTCCGGCACATCCGGGTCGGCGAGGAGGGGAAGCAGCAGCAGGAAGCGGGTGGCCGTGTCCTGGACTCCTTCGTCCGCAACGGACAGGCTGTCAGAAGTCCGGATCAGTTCGCGCCATGTCAGCCCAGTGCCCGAGAAATCTCCGTCCCAACTGGCGACCGGCTCGGCGTAGCTTCTGCCTGGATGGGTGAGGAGGTAGTCGGTGCCGTAATCGCCACCCAGGTTGCGGTAGATCACCACGGCTCCGGGACCGTCTTCTGCCGGCACCCTGAACACTGGCCAGTACTCAGGATCGAAGAGAATCTCAGACAGGGCATCGACATCGGCGCCGTCCTCACCGAACCACTCCGGCACCGGGCGCTCGGCATACCCCCCGCTGCTGCACATCGCCAAGAGGTAGTTCGACCAGAAGCCCGGCTGGACCAGCAGTGACTCGCCCGGCACCAATGGGCCGACGTCGTATCCCTTGATCAGCACCCCTCGATCCTGTCACCAGCCACCGACACGGTCCGATCCGGGATCGGCAAGGGGGCGCCGTCCAGTTACGGGACAACCCTTAGGCAGTTTCGTTTGGATCATCGTGCGGTGGGGGCTTGGGGAGGTGCCCGGGGTGTAACTCCGGTCAGACAGGCGGCCCCGGCAGTGAACCCCAAGTGAGCACGCGTACTCGCTTCCCGGGCGATACGACAGTGTTCAATAGTCAGGTGAACGTACTATGGTGGTGCGTATGGCTGACCGTAGATCCATGCAGGAACCGACCTTGCTCATCCTCACTGCACTGGCCGACAAACCCCGACACGGCTATGGGCTCGCTCAGGAGGTTCTGACGATTTCTCAGGGCCGCGTACGACTGCGCACCGGGACGCTCTACGGGTCTCTTGAACGCCTTCAGGAGGAAGGCGTGATTGAGGTCTTCTCGGAGGAGCGGGTCGAGGGGCGGCTCCGGCGCACGTATGCGCTCACCCGCACCGGACGGGACACCCTCGCCGCAGAGGTCCGGCGCATCACCGCCAACGCTCGCGAGGCCACCCGACGCCTCAAGCAAGCCACCATCGAACCGACGGGAACCCCCGCATGAACGCCACCCAGCACTCCCCCCGCGTCCTGTCGCTCTACCCACGCCGTTACCGGACAAGCCATGGCGCCGAAATCCTGCAGATGTACCGGGATGCCACCGAGGGCGCCTCAGCGGCTGCGGGACGCCTGGAGCAGCTGAACATCGCGGCCCACGCGGTGCGGGTACGGACGTGCACCGGCTCCGGCCAGCGGGCCGGCCGCTTCCTGGTGGCTACCGCCCCGTACGCCCTTGCTGCCGCCGGGTCGATCGCCGCTACCGGACTGACGACCGCCGTGGCAGGAGCCATACGTGACGGGGGTGCGGCGGGCGTGACCCTCCCCGGCGCAGCGGTGTACGTGGCTGTGCTGGCGGCCGGGGCGATGGCCTGTCTGGGGCGCTGGTCGATGGCCAGGGTCTTGGCGGCCCTGTCCGTCGTGGCACTGCTCGCAGGGTGCCAGGGGTCTGCCTGGCTGGTCCCGCTGCTGGCCCTGGTGACGGTGATGCCTGCGGCGGTCTCTCCAGGAAGAAACGACCGCCGACTGGCCCTGGCCTTCGCCGTCATCACCTGGCTGCCTTCTCTCTGTGCGGCCATCTCCAGCGACGGCGACTTCTCTCTCGGACTGGTCCAGCAACTGGGTCCTGTCATGCTGGTGATCGCCCTCCGCACAGCGGCCCCCGACGTCCGTCCCCGGCACATCCTCGCCATCCTGCTGGCCGACGCACCATGGGCAACGACAGCGACCGGCTCTCCGATCGGAGCCGCCATCGTCATCACAGCCCTCTTCTTCGCCTGGGGAGTCGGGCGCCTGTCTCGCGGGCGGCTCCCTGTCACCACCTGAAAAGGCTGGTTCGTTGGATCGGCGGGCTGACCCCAGGAAGATGCCCGCGACGTGGAGTCCGGCCAGATAAATCGTGGCGGTCTTCTCGTAGCGGGTGGCGATACCGCGCCATTGCTTCAAGCGGTTGATGCATCGCTCGACGGTGTTGCGTTGTCTGTATGCCTCGCGGTCGAAGGCCGGGGGTCTACCGCCTTGGCTGCCGCGCCGCAGCCGGTGGCCCCGTTGGCCGGCCGGGACGGGGATCACGGCCCGGATGCCGCGCTTGCGCAAGTGCTCACGAATGGCGCGTGAGGAGTACGCCTTGTCGGCCAGAACCGTGTCCGGCCTGGCCCGGGGCCGCCCGTGCGGGCGAGGAACGCGAAGTTGAGCCATCACGTCAGGGAAAGCAGGCGCGTCGCCGGCCTGTCCAGCGGTGAGGGCGAAAACCAGCGGCCGACAGTGGGCTCGTCCAGGAGCGGGCGCAGCGCGGCGGGCACCTCGTCGATGACACCGGGTCAGACCTGTTTGTCGTCCGTGCCGTACGGGCTCATCTCCGACTCGTGGTCGAAGCCGCGGACGAGCACATCGGCCGGGGTGAAGAGGACGGAGAAGTCGTCACCTGAGCCGTTGTCCATCAAGGCCGCCTCCGTCCCAGGCCCCCAGGTGGTGGAGAAGGAGTAGCGGGAGAACCGCGGGTCGCGGCAGATCGCCTGGTCCAGCACGGCCAGCGCGCGCAGGTGCGCGCGGAGCTCGGCGGGGCCCGGGAGGAGGTCGGCGGTCGTGTGCACGGTGTCCATGGGCTCATGTAAGCAGCCGGCATTGACATCCAGGGCGGCAGTTCAGCCACACCCGCTCTCTCACTCAGGGAACGAAAAGCCCAGCTCACGCAGGCGGGGCAAGCACACTGCGACGTCATCTCCATCAACGGCCCCAGCGACCGGCTCAAGAACCGGCTCGCCGCCATTGAGCGAGACCAGGAAAGCCCAGCCTAATAGTTCGTGTGGTCGACAATGAGCACATGGACGTCCCTGAACTGCTCGAATCAGCTTCCCTGCTGGTTCCGGAAGAGACCGCCACCGAGAACGACTGCACGGTGCGAGACATCTGGGACTACCTCGTCCATGACGAGTGGGAGATGGCCCTGGGCCTGCTGGAGGAGCTCGGGGACGCCCGCTCGCTCCCTCTGGCGTTCTGGGAGAAGCTCGGCGAAGCGGCTGAGCAACTCCGTATGGAGCGGAGCGCGGCCTGGTGCCATTGGCGGTGCTCCGAGATCCGCAACGGCGTGATCCGGGCGGATCTGACGCTCCGACCTGCCGCCGAGGCACGACGCACGACGCCAATCTCCGGCGCCGGTGTCCTGCGACCCATGTGGAACATCGGACACCTCTCACCCACCGGTGGACGTGCGGTCAGCATCGCCGCGATCTGGGTTGAGAGCATGCCCATTCTGGAGCCCGGCGGGCGAGCCACGGTTCGCCTCGTTCCCCTGACTCCCGCCCACTGGATGCACGTCCAGCCTGGCCAGCAGATCACCATGCACGAGGACCGAACCGTGGCCGGCACTGCTGTCATCCTGGAGGTTCACCTTCCTGCCACCGCCATGCCCACGCGATGACGTGACTGGCTCACGGCCTCCCTGCTGGCGCACGTATCTCCGTACTTGGTGGAGCACTCACATGAGTACGCCGACACACAACACCATCGATGTCACCAGCGCCGCCTGTCAGGTGCTCATCGAGGCCCGCACGGACCTGGTTTTGGTCGACTTTACCGACCGCCCGTAGTTCTGCCCGTGATGTCCGTCTGGGACTGTGACCAGCACGTCCTGGGCTTGTTTACCGACCGTGTCCGGGGCGTCTGTCATGTTCTGGAGTCGGTACGGAGGACGAGTGGCACGGCACGTGGTGGTCGGGGACCTGAGGGTTCAGCAGATCGAGCGGAGGGACGGACGACGGTCGTGGACGGTCGTGTGGCCCGAGGGGATAGTCCACGCGGAGGCGGACCGGTTCCTGCGTCTGCATGAGGGTTCGGGCACGCAGAGGACGTACGCGTATCTGCTGGTGGACCATCTGCGGTGGCTGGAGCGCGAATGCCTGGCCTTCGGCACGGTCCAACTGCGGGATCTTGAGCGGTACATGGGCATCATGGGTGCCGAGGTCCGCATGCCGCTCGGCGAGCCGTGGCGGGTCGGCAAGCGCCCCTACGGGCGGTCCGCGCTGTCGACCGCGGCGGCTTGCCTGAAGGGCTTCTACCTGCACCAGTCCTCCCTTGGCGTGAACGGCGAGCTCGGCAAGAAGCTCGATACGTCCCGGCTTCCGTCGCGGGTGGACCGGCGTCGCTCCTTCCTCGGGCATGTGAAGTCCTCACTGGCCGCCAACCCGCTCGCACCCTCGGGGCCGCACCGTCGGCATCCGAAGATGCTCCCGGACGGCGCGAGGGAGAAGCTGCTGGTCACGGTGAACGCGGCCCGGGACCGGCTGGTCGTCGACTGGCTCGCGGACGGCGGACTGCGGATTGGTGAACTCTGCGGGCTGCTCCTGGTCGACCTGCATCTGCGCGAGAACGCGGCCTGCGGCGAGTGCCGCACCCCTCACCTGCACGTCTGCCACCGGCAGGGAAACCCGAACCGGGCCGAGGCGAAGACCAAGCACGACTGGCGGGTCGAACACGGCACCGTGACCGGCGGGCTGATCAAGCGGGTCAGCCCGGCGATGGTGCACTCCTACTTCGAGTACGTCACCACCGAGTACCCACGCGGCGCCGGGCACGGCATGCTCCTGGTCCCGCTGCACGGCGCCGACGCCGGGCAGCCGTGGGCACCGGTCGGGGCCCGCCGGATGCTCGGCCGGGCCGGGAAACGCGCTGGCCTGGGACTCGTGAAACCCCACGCCTTCCGGCACACGTTCACTTCCGCGGTTCTCGACGCCGCGAACGGCAACACGCTGATCGCCCGGGACGCCGGCGGCTGGGCGTCAGCCGCGATGGTCGATGAGGTCTACGAACATGTCGACGTCCACGACCCGGTGTTCGACGCCGCACTGCGCGCGGTCTGGGGTGAGGCGTGATGAGGCGGCAGGAGTACCTTCGGCCGCTGTTCGACGAGCGCCCGGACCGGGTCGGCCGCGACCGGCTGGAGATCCTGACCACGCTGATCGGCGGCCCGTCCTTCGACCCGGTCTACCGCCCAGACGTGATCAAGATCCCGCGTGGGCACGCGATCTACCGGTGGGAGTGCACCGTCGCCCAGCTGCGAACGCACCCGGACAGGCGGGTCGGACCTGTGCTCGGAGCACCAACGGCAGTGGACCTGTGGCAGTGAGCGCGGGGTGGGCCGAGCCGCCTTCGTGGCCGCCGCCAAAGGGTTGGAGAGGCACGTCGGAGCGGAAGCTGCCCTCTGCCGGATCTGCCCTGGACGGCCTGCGGCACACAGTGAACTGCGGCTTTGCCAGCGGCACCTGAGCCGGTGGGTCACGCTCAAGAAGGAGGGAGATGACAGCGACTCCTTCGCCGCCTGGGTGAGCGGCGAACAGCCGTGCCCCGGCTACGGGCCCTGCGGCGCGTTCGTCTGCCTGGATCTGGCCGACTCCCCGCTGGGGCTGTGCTCGTGGCACGGCAGCCACTACCGCCGTGACGACAGGCCCGGCGGGGCCGCGATGCCGGCCAATTGGTGGCAGCGATACGAGAAGTTCGGGAAGACGGTCCCGATCGAGTACGGCGACCAGGCGGCATTCCGAAGCTGGTGCGCTGCCGTTCCCGCGCATCCGTGGCCGGGGCAGATCAATCTGCGCGGGCTGCGGCCCCTGGTGCGAGCCGAGATCCAGTGGGGACTGTTCGTCCACACCCGCCGGGCGAGGCCCAGCCGGTGGGATCTGGGCTGGATCCGGTCGCTGGTGGCCACATGCCGCACGCTGGAGGTGAACTCGCTGGTCGACTTCGAGTTCGGGGCCGGCGGTTCGCCCGGGTTCACCGGAGCGATCGCCAAGGAGATCCTGCACGAGCTGAGACTCGTCTATTTCACTCCGGCCGAAGCCAAGGATGCCGGCTTCCTGGAAACCGAACACTTCGGGGTGCTGTTCCCGCATCGCATGAGCCATTTCGACCTGACGAGTATCCCGCAGCGCTGGTTGCGGGACCTGACCTGGGACTATCTGGCTGATCTACTGCAGTCGCCACGCTGCCCGAGATCGGGTGGCCCGTTCGACGGCTATCGTCGGGCAGCGCTGGAGCTGGGAGTGTTCCTGGAGCTTGAGGCTCCGGACGGTGGTCATGACCCCGCCGTCCTTCGAGGTGAGCAGGCCCAGCGGTTCGTCGCCGATCAACGTCACCGTGAACGCGAGGGCCTGGAATCGCTGGCGGTCAAACGGCCCGGCGGGGCCGCAGGCATCGTGACCACGACCACCCGGTCGGTGGTGTTCAACGCGATCCGCAAGCTGCTGCGTGACGCGTTGGACACCGGCGTCGCCGACAAACTGGGCCTGGACAGGGAGTTCATCATCGGGTTCCCCACGGCCGGTGCCACCACGGGCAGGACCGCACGCCGTCCCTTCCCTGACGAGGTCGCCCAGGCGCTGGCCGCCGAAGCCAGCCTTGCAGAGCTCGCCACCACTTATGACCTCAATGACAACGGGGCCCGTGACATCTGGGAGACGACCGTCACCACCGGCCGCCGCATCGGCGAAGTGATCAAGGTGCGGTGGGACTGCATGGGCCGCTACGGCGGGCTCGCGATGTTCTGGCACGACCAGACCAAGGTCGGCAACTACGACGCCGCGATCCGCATACCCGAACGCCTCTACGAGATCCTCGCCGAGCGCCAGCGCAAGACCCTGGACCGCTTCACCGCCCGCTACGGCTACCGGCCGACCGGAACCCAACGCGCCGGGCTGGCCCTGTTCCCCACGACTTACCGCAGCCACGACGGGACGGTGGCGCTGACCCACCAGTGGTTCTACAGCCGGTTTAGGCCCTGGGTGGACGCCATGGACCTCGGCCACTACGTCCCCCATCAGGCCCGTCATACCCTGGCCACCAGCCTGTTGCGGCACGGCGCCACCCTGACCCACATCCGCCGATATCTGGGACAGGTCAGTGATCGGATGGCGGAGCACTACGTCCATCTGACCAGCTCCGATCTGGAGAACGTGCTCCAGCACGTCTGAGTCGCCGGTCCCGGTCCCGGCCATCCCGGCGAACTCCTGGCCGGGGAGACCACCCCGCTCACCCGCCAGCAGGCACAGGCTCTGGCGATCGACCTGTCACGCCGCAGCACCCCGGCCGAGGGCGGGTTCTGTACTTTCCAGCCCGTCGTCGACGGCGGCACCTGCCCCTGGAACCTCGACTGCCACAACTGCGACAAGTTCGTACGCTCCGGCGCCGACCTGCTGTATTGGCGGCGCAAGCGTGAGCAGTGGCAACTGCTGGCCGAGGGTGCCCCCGATGACGCGACCGCCGACTACCTCCACCGCTACTTCGAGCCCACCGCCCGCGCCATCGACGGCCTGGAGAAGGCCCTGGCCGGCCTCGGCCTCCTCGATGACGCCCTCGCCCTGGACCTGCGCAAACCCCAGGACTACTTCCACCGCGTGTGGTCCACCGCCTTCCGCGCCACCGACCTCGCCGACGCGAGCAACGACGAGCCGGGCGAGTACAGCGATACGTACACAGCCGACGGCGACGAACCCGAACAGGACGCTGCATGAACACCGCCACCACTCCTGAGCCCCGCACCGCGGCGGCCCTGGCCGCCCGCCGCAGCAAGACCGAAGCCGCCCTTGAGCGCGTCCACCAGGCCATCACCCGGCTCCGACGCGAGAAAGCCCAGGTCAGCGTCGCCGCCGTCGCCCGCCGAGCGGACGTCTCCCGCACCTTCCTCTACGACAACGCCGAGGCCAGAGCCGCCATAGCCACGGCGATGACCCAAGCCGGCGAACGCCGGTCCCGCACACTCACCAAGCACGACGACGAACGCGAGGCAACCTGGCGCGAACGCGCGCTGAACGCCGAGGACGCCCTCAAGACCGCCCAGGCCGAGATCCTCACCCAGCGCACCCGAATCGGCGAACTCCTCGGTCAGATACGCGACCTGGAAGCCGAATGGACCCAGGACGCCATCCAACGGATCACCGCCGAGAACACCACCCTCAAACAGCGCGTCCGCCAACTCACCACCGACAACCGCACCCTCGACGAACGGCTCAAGGCCGCCCGCTCCAACCTGCGCTTCCAGGACCGCCGCATGGCCGACCTCGAAGCCCAGATCATCGACTCAACGGAGCGCTGAGCCACCTCGGCCGAATTCAGACAGCGGTCTCCCCGGCCAAGGCCGGTGCGACCGCGTCGCCGAGGCGGACGCTGAGCTGAGAACCCAACTCCCGGAAACCGAGCGCGAGTGCCACACGCCTCGACGGATGCGGCCGTGCTCGCCATTGCGGAAGCAGCCCGGCGTCACGTGCATGCGCCACCGCCGCAGACGCCACGACCCGCGCCAGCCCTCGGCCTCGATGCCCCGGCGCAACCAGCACACTTAGGTGAGCCACCGACTGCGGCCAGACTTGATAGCCCGCCGCGGCAACCACGTCGTCACCCTCGCGGAGGACGAATGCGGGAGAGGTGATGTCTTCCAGGCCGGCTTCCCCGGCGTCCTCTTCACCAGCACGAACCAGGAGTACGGCCAGCTCATCATCGCCGCACACTACCGTCTCGACAGCGGCGGCTCCTCGCGCAGGCAGGAAGCCGGCGCGATCGAGATAGAACAGGGACGCAGGACCAAGAACGTCGAGGACCGGCAACACCTCGCGCAAGCGGTCCTCGTCGACGAGTTCCTCAGCGGACAACTTCATTGAAGCGCCTGCCATCAGCTTGGCGACCTGCACGCTCGGCACGGTGACAATGCCGGCGACGCCGAGGACCACGATCCCCGTCCACAACGGCGGACACAACCGCGAGCCAGGAGAGACCACGACGTTCGCCCCCGACTCACCGTCGCGAACATGTAGTCTATGAATCGTCGCAGTTCAGAGCCGGTATCCGAGCTCCTGCGGTCGGTAAAATCGACGAAATCCACCGCCTCAACCCCCGCACCACCACCGGCGCGGAAACCGCCGACCTCCTCAAAGACCTCACCGAACGCGCCCGCGCGACCTTCGTATACGCGGGCATCGACGTCACCACCACCGCCCTGTTCTCCGGAGTACGCGGAGCACAACTCGCCGGGCGGGCCTCCCTGGTGGAGTGCGGAGCATTCCCCGCACGCCTCGGGAAAAACGAACCCTTCCGCGAGCTCCTCACGGGCGTGGAAGCAGCACTCGATCTACGGGCACACCAGCCGGGCACACTCCCCCGCCACGCCGCCTACCTCCACCAGCGGACCGCAGGACGCATCGGGAGCCTGACCCGCCTGATCCGCCAAGCAGCCATCACCGCCATCAGCGACGGAACCGAACGCATCACCAAAACCACCCTCGAAGCGATCCGCTTGGACCACCTCGCCGAAACCCACCACCGCCCCACCCCGAACCGGCCCACCACACCCCACCGGTAACCCCCGAGCCGTCCGACAACCTCACGCCACACAACGCTGTGACCAGGGAAAACACACACCGTCCCTTTAGAAGACGGACCACACGAGGGACACGGAAAAACTCTCAACGAAAACGGGAGAACCCCAGCACACAACAACGCCTGCACCTCAACTACACCCCCACGAAACGACACCCTGAGACAGGCCCGATTCAAGACGACAAACAGCCCCGTCGCCTGCCATGACAAGCGACGGGGCGCACCATGTCTGGCCTGGCGCTACTGGCCGTTGGCCAGGAGGTGGTCGGTCAAGCTTTGCACGGCCACAGCCGCGTTGCCCGGCTGCCGCGTCTCGTTGTAGTAGCCGATGACGATGCACTGGTTCGTCTTGCCCAGGCCGACGCCAGTGGCACCCTTCTTGCCGTGGATCGAACGTTCCTCGCCCTTGACCCCCATGTACTTCACGCCAGCGACGGTGACGCCCCTGGGGAACACGTCAGCCGGATTCTGGAACAACGCGACGATCGCCTGCCCCTCACCAACCTTGAGCGCGAACCCGGCGCTCTGGGCCCATGTGGTCCCGTCGAAGCCGATGATGGCCCCCGCAGTGCAAGCGCCCGACTTTACGAGGTGCTCATCCACATATGTCTGCCAGGACATGACGCATCCCTTCCTTGTGCACCGCGCGAGTCGCCCGGTGCGGACCACGAACCCCGACACCCTCCCCCCAATCGGGTGCCCACCGTCGTGATACGACGATCTATGGCTTGAACCTGACGAACTATCACTCGCCAGGAAGAGGGCGAACGTCGCCCGACCCGGCACCGGCCACCGGTCATTGCTGCACCGCCGGGCCAGCCCCTTGACTTCGCTCCGCACGACTTCCGAAGGATCTTCATCACTGACGCAATCCGCAGCGGCCTGCCGCCCCATATCGCGCAGGTCCTCGCAGGTCACTCCGACATCAACACCACGATGGGCTACAACGCCATCTACCCGGCGGACGCCATCGAAGCCCACCGCGCGTTCATCGCCCGTCGTCGATCGCTTCGTCCCAGCGAGGAATACCGGACCCCGACGAACGAGGAGTGGGACGCCTTCCTCGCCCACTCCGAGAAACGGAAGGTGTCCATCGGTACCTGCGCACGCGCCTTCGGAACCCCATGCATTCATGAACACGCTTGCGTCAGATGCTCACTCCTCCGACCTGACCCGGCACAACGGGCACGGCTTGCCGAGATCTGCGACAACTTGATCGCCCGAGTCACCGAAGCCGAGACGGAAGGCTGGCTCGGCGAGGTCGAAGGTCTCCAGATCAGCCTGGCTGGCGCCGAGGAGAAACTCAGCCAGCTCGACGTGCAGATCTCCCGGCAGCAGGAGTCCGTCGACCTGGGAATTCCCACCTTCCGGGAGATCGTTGCTCACACCACTGCAGTGGCCACACCGCCGGAGCCTTCGTGACCTGGACGGTCGTCACTTCCGGCGAGGCTCAGTGGACGCCGGCACAGAACGCGGCGCTTCGGACGAGCTTCATCCACGCGGATGATCTACACCATCCCGACCCAGGCCGGGCCACGCTCTACGGGCGGCGGGCCAGCAAGTGGGTGTCGAGGAAGCCCCGCTCGGACGCTGGGTCGTGGAGCAACCGAGCCACCGTGACAAGGCCGACACCGGCCAGCAACTCGGCAAACTGCTCCGCCGGCCAGCTATAGGCGGGCGCCACCTTATGATCGAAGCGGACCGGCTCCGGCCCCTCGGTCCCGAAGAAGGACACCAGGAGCAGACCCCCTGGCGTCAGGACACGCACCTGTTCGGCCAGCAGTGCGGGCAATTCTCCAGGTGGGGTATGGATCATCGAGTAGTGGGCCAGCACTCCGCCGAGCGCGCCGTCCTCGACCGGCAGGGCCTCCATTCGCGCTTCGTCGAACCGCAGCGTCGGATGGGCCCGCCGGGCGTGGGCGACCATAGCCGGGGAGAGGTCGAGCCCGAAGGAGTCCAGCCCCAAGTCGTGCAGCATGGCTGTCAGATGCCCGGGTCCGCACCCGACGTCGGCGGCCCGCAGGTTCCCCGTGCCACGCACGAGCTCGGCGAAGGTGCCGATCATGTTCCGCGCGAACGGCTGCGTCTCCAACCGATTAGCGAACATCGACGCGTACAGCTCGACGACCCCGTCGTAGGCCGCCCTGGTCTCATCCTGGTGTTTTAACACGGGCAGGAAACTAACACCCGCGCCGTTCGCAGCCGTTCCCCGGCCCCACACCAGCCCTTCCCCTCGGGACTGATCGTTCCATCACCGGATCACGGGACGCCTCGGTAGTTCGGAGAAGGCCTGTTCTGCTACGACTGCAACCACGTGGAGGCCGTCCCCCCGTCACCCGCGTTGCGCTGGGCCTCCACACCATCGAGCAGGGCTGGTTCCAGTCGTACTGGGATCCCCCCAGCGGCAAAGTTCTCCTGGTACTGGGCCTACGAGAATCGCTCGACGACCCCCAGCTTCTGCACCACCCCGCCGGCGCGGGCCGTCGGACGTACACCGCTGCGGCCTCGGTGCTCTCGCATCTGCTACACGCTGGCCCGCGCGTCACTCGGCGACGGCGTCTTCGTTCCTCGGCAGCGGCCCGGCCCGCCGCTGCGGCCACTGTTCCGTTGGGGCATGACATGCGTTGGCCGCTGGGTTGAGCAGTACGGACGCGCCCGTTGACCACGGCGAAGAACCCGGTGCCGACGGGGGTGCGGCACCGGGTTTCTGATGCAACCCTAGCGGCCTGGCAAGCCGCAGCGGAGAACCTACTCGGAACCCGCTTCGTCCTTCCTCCGTAGCGCCTCCGCGACAGCGACACGCGTCCGCTCGTCGGCCCCGCGCAGCTTCTCTTTTGCTTCGTTGACCTGTTCGTGCAATGCGTCGACTCACTTGTCCTGGTCGTCCAGACGCTTCGTCATACGATCGAGCTGCTTCTCGAGCCCGGCCTGAACAGTGGCGGCCGCGTCCGTCGCCGCCTTCACCTGCGTTTCAGCGTCCCGGTGGGCCTGCTGCGCGATCTTCTCAGCTTCGTCGGCCCGCTTCTCTGCGGCCGCGACCTTCACGCCGGCCTCTTCGACCTGCTTTGCCGCGTCGGCCAGTCCCTTGTCGAGCGCCACGGTCATTTCTGCGACGGTGTGCTCGGCCTCGAGTTTCGCCCGCCCAGCCTCGTCCGGCTCGGTACTGGTGGGCTCGCGTATTCAACTGTCGCGGGTTCCCCGGGGAGCCCAGCCCACTGGTAACCGGTCGTGATTGCCGGCGGCGTATCGGTTCCAGGTTCCGCCGGTCTCTCGGATGAGTCGGCTGGTGGTCTTCTCGTGGTAACCGAGGGCGTCCGCGACGACGGGGGCGGGCAGTTCGAGGAGCCTCGCAGCCGAGAGGGCTGCTGAGCTTGATCATCATTTAATTGGCCCGAGAGATCCTGCCTCCGCCGAACCGGCCCCTCCCTTCCTGAGCTCGCGCACACGGCCGATCGAGACCACGGACCCGCCGATAGATGCCGTTACGCGACTCCGGCCAACTGCGACGCTAAGGGCGACCGAGGTTAGGCGTCATCTCAGGCGACGTGCAGTGGGGCGGCTCAGCCACCGGTAGAGCTTTTTTGGACCTCGAATTAAGGCACGCACGGTGACGAACGCGGCTGCGAGGTAGAGGTAGAAGTCGACCACTCGGCTATCGCGTTCGAAGCAGCGGCGGAGCTTGCCGTAGCCGTTCATCCAGGACTGGGTGCGTTCAACCACGCAGCGCATGCCGACTTGGATCGGAGCGGGCACGCCCTTGCGGGCGATCTCGCCGTTGAGGCCGCGGTCGTCGAGGACCTGGCGGCTGGGCTCGCCGTCGTAGGCCGAATCGAGATGCACGGTGGCATGGGTGGGCAGGTTCCCGACCTGGTGCTTGGCGGCTTCGATGGTTGGTTCGAGCAGGTCCGAGTCGTGCCGGTTGGCGCCGGCTGAGGCGAGGCCGAGCGGTATCCCGCCGCCGTCGACCAGGGTGGAACGCTTGAGCCCTTACTTGGCCCGGTCCACTGGCGTCGGCCCTGCCTTGTCGCCTTTGCACGGGGCCTTAGGGTGACAGCCGTCGACGGACAGCACGGACAGCTCCAGGCCGATCATCTTGTCGTATGTGTTCAGCGCGATGCGGTGCAGTTCGTGTGCCAGTCCCAGGTTGCTCCACTCTCTGAGTGGCTCCGTCCACGAGAACGGGGTTCTGGCACAGATATTGGGGAGCCATCGCAGAGCGTCACCTGGAGGCAGCCCATATTCCGGGCGCTCTCGCGAGGAGTGCTGGCATTGTGTGAACCATGGCAGCGATAAGAAACACACCCGAATCGGACAGCCCTGAACGCGGCGTCTATC
The DNA here is from genome assembly GCF_042871565.1 of Streptomyces sp. NPDC005775. NCBI lineage: Bacteria > Bacillati > Actinomycetota > Actinomycetes > Kitasatosporales > Streptomycetaceae > Streptomyces > Streptomyces sp. NPDC005775. Next base: position 52,519 of record NZ_JBIAIU010000021.1, read on the forward strand.
TGTCCTTGGAGGAGGCAGCGTGACTGTATCAGGCGAATCAGGTGGGTCCGGAAGACCTGCCGATGACCGCTGCCCAGGCACTCGCAGCTGGGGCGGACACTCCCGCCCTGTGCGAGCTCGCCGGCCTGCCGCGTCATGCCGACCCCCGGGACATCCGGGACACGTTTGAGCAGGTCCTCGCAGAATTGGGGATTGCGTTGCCCGATCACCGCCTGGCCCAACGGTACGCGTTGCGCAGGCTGGCCACGCGGTTTGCCGCCGGGGAGGCGGGGCTCGCTGAGTTGGCGTCAGACGAGTGGTTGGAGGTGGAGGTCGAGGCCGCTGAGGAGCAAGCTTTCGTGGCGCTCCTCCCGCCATGCACGTGCTGCATCGAGTACACGCTGGGGCTCGGCGAGGTGGCATGGGAAGCACAGCTGCGGAACGCGGCCCGTGCATTGGTCTCGCAGGTCTCGCACCCCACTGTCGGGCCAGGTATTTAACGCGTGGCATCAGGCAGCGGGTTCTGACGTACGACGCCTGGAGGCTGGCGCGGTCGGTCACTGAAGCAGGATCAACTTGCGCAGGAGTTCGAATCCGGCGCGTCCGTAGAGCTGCCTTTTGATCTTCTTGATGCGGTTTACGGCGCCTTCGATGCTGCCGGAGCTCCAGTCGAGGGTGAGCCCGGCTGCCACTGCGCCGAGGTCTCGGAGCAGGTGGAGTGCGAATCCAGTGAGGCCGGGCAGCTGGCTCGCCTCGACGCCGACGATCCAGGTGGGCAGTATTGCACCGCGGCGGTCGGTGAGCATCTCGCCGAAGGCGCGGACATGTCCGGCAGCCTTGTCCAGTTCGGGGCAGCGGGCCAGGACATCCTTCAGACTGGCCCGGTCTTCCTCGGTCAGGGTCGTGGGGTGACGGGTGAGCCAGCCGGTCACCTGCCGCACTGTCGGCGGCCGGGGCGGCACCTCGGACGGAGCCCCGCGCAAGGTGGCGATGTGGGCTCGGACCATGCCGTAGGTGACGGGAGCCCGCTCGGCGAGCAGCTCGCCATGCAGTCGGGTGACGCTGATACAACCCTCGGCGAAGCGTCGCTCCAGGTAGGGCTTGTAGGGGTCCAACCTGCTGGGCCGGGGGCGGTTGTCGCGGATGGTGTCCTGCCAGCGTGCGGCGTTCGCGTACCGGAGCACGGTGTTCAGCCCCCAGCCCAGGTGCCGGGCGATCGCCCGGCGGGAGTGGCCCTGGGTGAGCATCTCGTGGACCAGGGCGTGTGCGGCCTTCTTCCGTTCGGCCCGTCGGCCGATGGGCGCGGAATCGTCTTGCGACCGGCCGGAAGCCCGTCCGGTCGCTTCCGGCTGCATGCCGCTGGGCATCGGGTTGCGCAGGCAGTCGCGGTGGGCGGCGACGCAGGTTTCCACGGCCCGGCCGAGGCCCTGCCACAGATGGAACCGGTCGGCGACCTGCAGAGCGTCGGGGGCTCCGCGTCGGGCGCCCTCGGCGTAGGCGCCCGCCCGGTCCCGGCAGATGACCTCCACGCCGGGGTGGCGGTTCAGCCAGGCGGCCAGCGGCCCGGCTTCCCGGGTCGGGAGCACATCGACCACCCGGTGGTCTTCGACGCTGGTCAAGACGGTGGAGTAGCTCTGGCCGCGACGGATCGCAAAGTCGTCCACGCCCAGCACTCGCGGCGTACTGAACCGCGGATCGGGCAGTGCCATGACCCTACGTAGCAAGGTCATTCGTCCAGCGCCGACGCCCAGTTGGGTAGCCAGCCGGGCGCCGGCCCGCCCGGCCAGGGCGAGCCCCACTTGCTCCAGAGCGTGGTTGAGTCGCTTGGTGAACCGTGCGTACGCAGCGGCAAGCCGGGAGAACGGCTCGGCGAATGTCCGGCGCGGGCAGTCCGCCGACCCGCAGATGAAGCGCCGGACCGTCAGCCGGATCACAGAACCCTGCTCAGCGAGCGGAAGGTCCTTACCTGCGCTGATATCGGTCGTGGACTCGCTCCGAGAGGCGACCGCAGTCCGGACAGGAAAGGGCGGCCGCGCGGCCTCTTGCCACCACCTCGACCATGCCAAACGCGGCCGAAACCGCCTCGACCACCACATCGTCGATCCCATCGAACACCAGCGAGTCCCAGAACGGTGCATCGGTCTGCATGACCAGCACCATCACCGTCCACAGCCGATCGCAGCAGCGGCGGCAGATACCTGAGGGAGCGTCACTTCTGATCGTCGGACGACAAGGCGTACGCGGTCTCACGCGATACTGGCCCCTCGCAATCGAACATCCGGGTAACGCTCTGCGACCGCTCCCCAAGATCTGTGCCAGAACCCGGAAGTCATGAACAGAGCCACTCTGAGCCTGTAGCGGATGGTCCAGTCCGAGCAGTCGGCGGTGGCGACTCGTTCGTATCCGGAGCCGTGTACCAAGGCTTCGACGACCAGTCCGAACACTGTCCTGTCTGGAACGCGTCGACGGTGGCAGCCCAGCGGATGCGTGGGGTCGAACTCGGGTCGCTCGGTCAGGAGAGCCGAGAACTGTTCCCAGAGAGGCTCAAAGAGAGACGACGGCACACAGGGCAAGACATCTCCTCGGCTTGTTCGGCGAACAGGGCGGCGAGAACGGCAGAGCCGCGCCTGTTCGCCACGTTCCCGGGCCGGGTCAGGGCAGCAGGTGTACTGCGAGTTGCTTCCACTGCTGCGTGGGCGGGGTGTGGGGTGTGGTGGTGAGGAGGTGGAGGTTGACGTGGTCGGCCCCGGCGTCAAGGTGCTCGTGGACGCGGCGGGCGATGTCCTTGGCGGTGCCGTGGGCCACGAGTGCGTCGACGAGTCGGTCGTCGAGCGCGTCCACGTTCTCGTATCCCAGGGCGGGGAGCAGGGTGCGGCGGTTGGGCAGGGCGGCTGCTGCCGTGGTGCGAGCCAGGGCGGCGGTGTGCGGGCGGTCCGGGCCCAGCACGCACAGCTGGGTGACGGCCAGGAGTCCGGTGGGGCCGAGTACTGCTCTGGAGGTGCGGGTGTGTTCGACCGGCATGCCTAACGGGTTTGCGCCCCAGGCTCGTTCAGCGGCGAGTGCGAGCATGCCGGGGTCCAGGGCCGTGAGTACGCGGTGGGGTGAGGGGCCCGTGGCTGGCGGCCCGAACGGAGCGGCGTCCAGTGCGTCGAGGTAGGCGCGCATGGTGGGCAGTGGGGGGCAGTAGCGGTGGCCGCGGATGTCTTCGGCGAGGCTGGGGTGGCTGTCCCACAGGCCGAGCAGGAAACGTCCGGGGAATGCCTCCTCAAGGGTGCGTTGTGCGGCGGCGGTCGTCACGGGGTCGCGCGCGTAGATATCCGTGCTGCCGGCCGCCACCACGATCCGGCGGGTCTGTGACAGCAGGATCCCGGCCTGCGCCATCGCTTCCCGCCCTGCCGTCTCGGGGAACCACAAGGTGCCGAAGCCGAGCTCCTCGATCGTGGTCACGGCCTCTCGGACACCGGCAGCCGAACAGGTGTCGAGTTCGCCGGCCCAGATGCCGATTCGCCCGAGGTGGGGCCTCTGACCGCTCACGCGTCCTGTCCCTCCACGTCCTGGGCGTCCAGGAATGCCGTGATCTGGGCCGCACCGGTTCGCCCCAACCAGGTGCGGAAGTCCATCGCGGCGGGGTGGATCCGCCGTGTGGCGGAGATGTCGGCGCGGTAGCCGCGTTCGCTCAGCCACTCGTGGGCGAACGCGAACTGCTCGTTGACGGCACGGATGGTTTCCATCGGGATCTGGGCGTACGGAAGGGGGCGCCCGATTGCCGTCTCGATGTGCGCGGCGATCTGGACCGGGGTCAGTTCGTCGCCAGCCAGGGCCGTCGATCGCCCAATCCACTCCTGGGGCCGGGAGAAGGCCAGCTCGGTGACGAAACCGAGGTCGTCCACGGCCGTGATCTGCAGCGGAGCGTCGGGGGCGATACCGGAGACGAGGTTGCCGCCTTGCAGGGCGTATTCACCGGTGTAGTTCTCCATGAAAGACACCGGCCGCAGAATCGTGGCGGGCAGGCCGAGCTTCGCGAGGTGCTGCTCGATCCGCCACTTGCTAATCAGGTTCTGGGGCAGCGCCTCACTGTCGTGGCGGTCCGCGCCGGCGACCGAACTGAAGACAAGGTGCCTGATGCCGGCGGTGTGGGCGGCCTCGGCGATGTTCATTCCCCAGCGGACCTCGTCCTCGGCGGAGAAGTCCGCCGCCGTGCCGGGGGAGCCCACCGTGGGCTGGACGCTGAACAGCCCGTAGGCGCCTTCGGCAGCGTCGACGAGAGAGGAGATGTCCTCCATCTGCGCGCGTACGATCTGCGCGCCGGCGCCCGCCAGGGCCTTGGCCGGAGCGCCGTCCGGATTGCGCGTGAGGGCGCGCACTTGCCAGCCACCGTCGAGCAGATGCCTGGTGACTGCCCGGCCCTGCGGGCCGGTCGCGCCCGTCACGACGATGGTCTTGTCCGTTGGTTCCACTGTCTCTCCTGGATCTCACACACACCGGGGAGGGGCACACCCATAAATGGGGTGACCCTCCGGTTAATGCTCGATACGATATGGAGGACCACCCCGGTTAGCAAGCCGTCAGGAGCTCCCGTGTCCCAAGACGCCACCATGCCGTCCTCGCCCAGGCGTCCCATGCGCGCCGACGCGCGGCGCAACTACGAACGGATCCTGGCCGCCGCCGGGGCCGCCATCGCCCAACACGGCGTTGAAGCCTCCTTGGAAGAGATCGCGCGCCATGCCGAGGTCGGATCAGCCACACTGCACCGGCACTTCCCCTCCCGGCAGACGCTGCTGGAGGCCGTCTTCAAAGACCGGGTGGAGACCCTCTGCGCCAAGGCACGCGACCTCGCGACCGAGCCTGACCAGGAAGCCGCGCTCGTCACCTGGCTACACGCCGTCGGGGCACACGCCGTAACCAACAAGGGCCTGGGGGCAGCCCTGATGCCTGGCGCCGGCGATCCGACGCTCGGGGACACCTGCCACACACTCATCGTGAACGCAGGCAGCGAACTACTCGCGCGCGCTCACCAAGCGCACGCCGTACGCCCCGAAGTCACCATCACCCAGCTACTCAAACTCGTCGGAGCCATTGCGCTGGCCACCGAACACGACAGCGACGGCGCGGCCGAAACCGACCGCCTGCTGACACTCGTCATCGACGGGGTGCGCCAGCACTGACGGCGCATAGAAAATCGTCCGACACGACACGCGATGACCAGTAGAGCGTTGCCATCGCCCTGAGATCCCTGGGCTTCCGCCGCCTTCGGGCCTATCCTCGGTCGCTTTAAGCATCCTGCCGAGCTCTCCCTTCCGCGGACCGCCGCGCCTACCCTGGCAGGCATGACTACGGGGGATGAACTACTCCTGCTCGCAATGGTCCCGGGCTGGCAGCGCATACGCATACGCATACGAAGCTTCAATCGGCTTCGGTACGCCCTGCGAATCTCGGAGTTAGCGGAGCTGTGCCAGGCCGGACGGACCGCCGTCGGGCGCCGACGGATCGAGGTGTTGGACACCCGGCCTGTCGAAGACCGTCGCCTGAACAATGTCCTCCAAGGTCTCGGCGCAGCTACTCCCCCGCACAGCCTCAAGGACTGGCTGCGCCGGACACCCCGCTCCCTGACCGTCGAGTACCTCTCCCGACTGGAGGACCAGAAGGCGGTCCGTGTCCGTCGGTGGCGCGATTCCAGCGGCCGTACCCGCAACGACATTCTTTCCCTGGACATGCCGCGCCGCCAGGCGCTACTGACCCGCCTCGACAGCGTGGTCCGCTCCGGCTCCGCAAGGTCCACCGCTGACCGCGACGTCACCCTCGCCGTGCTTGCCCAGGCCGCGGGCCTCGCCCCAGCCGCCTACCCTGGACTGCGCGGCATCATCGACCGCCGCCGTATGGCCGCCCTCGCCGCAACGCACCGTCTCACCCCCGCAGCCGCTGGAGCGGTACCGGTCGCCGACGTGGAGCTCGCTGAGGCACTGACCACCGGCGCCGACGTCCTCACCCGCCAACTCCTCGGCGAGCTCAGCGACCTCTACGCTGACTTCACCACCGGCGGCCACGATCTTGGCCACGGCTTGGACTCCGGCGGTTGGTCCGAGGGCGGCGCAGGCGGCACCGGCCACCACGGCGACGGGCACGCCGACTGGTGACTCCGACAGCCGGGAGGCGCACGGAACAGCTGCCGACCCTAATGCCGACGCGATTGAGGAAGTTGCCGCCTGGCCGTAGGCCTGGTGCCGCGGCCCGTCCGGCGGCTGCCGGTAGTGGCCGGCTCGGCGAGACGTACCGGGTTTCGTCAGGATCTGTGCCCGCACGCAACAACGGGGATCGGGCGACAACCCGGAGTTGTCGCAGCACAGCACCCCAGACACCTAGGGAAAGAATCAACAGAGTTTCCCACCCCCCTCTGACCTGCGGAAATGCCAGAGGGGAGCAACCCCGGACACCCCCCCGATTTGGCCTCGCAGTCGGCAGCCGCACGGGCCCGGTCGTTGGTCGGGTTAGGGGTTGGTCAGGTGAGGCGGGACAGCATGCGGTCGGCGCGCCGGCGCTTCGTCTCGTCGCGCTCGGTGGTGCGGGTGCGGGCGGCCCCGTACCCGGCACCCGGGGAGCAGCCGCGGCTGCAGACGGAACAACAATGAGGAGAGGAGCAGCTGCGCCGCACGCCTTCCGTCGGCAACCGCCCGGGAAGCTCCCACTTCCCCAGCCGCGGCAGGACCAGTCGGTGAAGGTGGAAGAGCCCAAGCGACCCGCCAAGAAGGCGGCTCCGGCCAAGAAGACCACGGTGAAGAAGGCGGGCTCCGCGAAGAGTGCCACCAAGAAGCCGGCAGTGAAGAAGGCCGCTGCCAAGAAGCCGGTGGCCGCTCAGACTCCGGCACCGGAGGCCGCCACCACCTCGGAGGCGCCGGTGGAGAAGGCAGCGGAGAAGAAGTCGGGGCCGACGCTGCGGCAGCTGATCCTGGACATCCCTGGGCCTGGCAGCGCGCTGGGGAACCAGTTGAGTTGAGCGAACAGGCCACTGTTCGCTGCCGTTACTTCGATTCTGCATGGGAGGGGAGACGGCGAGTGCTGTGACCGCATAGGTTCACCGGGTTCGATGGCCAGAGCTGCCGGTGAGGGCGGTCGGCCGCGACGGGGGCCGCTGATGCCTCCAACGCCGCATGGGTGACAATGACGCTGTGGAGCCAACCAGTCGGATCATCGTTGCTTTGGATTTTGACAACCGCCGAGGGGCCGAAGAAGTCGTCGACCGGCTTGGTGAGGAGTGTCGTTTCTACAAGGTCGGGATGGAGTTGCTCACGGCAGCCGGGCCGGACCTGATTGAGCACCTCGTAGCCAAGGGCAAGGAGGTCTTCCTGGACCTGAAGCTCTTCGAGATCCCGAACTCTGTGGCCAGCGCCGTCCGCGCCGCTGGCGCTCTGGGTGTCTCCATGGTGACCGTCCACAGTATGGGCGGCACCGGCATCCTGGCCGCCGCTGTCGCCGCGGCCCGCGACTTTCCACACCTTCGCGTGCTGGCCCTGACCGTCGTCACCAGCATGACGAGTTCCGATCTCGCTGACATCGGCATCACCGGCCCGACCACGACCGAGGAGCAGGTGCTGCGGCTGGCTCGGCTGGCGGAAGGCGCTGGTTGCCACGGCGTGATCGCATCGCCGCAGGAAGCTGGGCCACTGCGGGGGGTGTTGGGAGCCGGCAGCCTGATCGTCACGCCGGGAGTCGCGCTTCCTGGCGAGTCTCCAGGCGAACACGCCCGGCCCGGCACCCCGCGTGCTGCCGTTGCCGCGGGTGCGTCACATGTTGTCGTGGGCCGGACGGTCACCCGTGCCGCGGACCCGGCGGCCGCATTCCGTCTCGTCAGCGCCAATCTGGAGCTGTGAACGGAAGCGATCAACGGACTGGATGGTCAGGCCGCTGCCGACGAGAGCGGCCGGCCGCTCCAGCGGATGCCCTTTTCACCGCGGATGCGAGCGCGTTCTTTGCGTTGGGCGGCCAGGACATCGGGGTGGCGGGCGTTGCGCCAGCGTAGGTAGGCGTGCAGTGCGCGGGTCTGGACGGTGTGGTTTGGGTGGTTGGAGTTCGCCAGGGTGAACTGCCGCAGCGGCCCGAAGTGCGCCTCGATCGGATTCGCCCAGGAGGCGTTTGTTGGGGTGAAGCACAGCTCGGCCTTGTTCTTCCGTGCCCACTTGCGGATTTTGCTGCCCTTGTGTGCCGAGAGGTAGTCCAGGATCACGTAGATCGGGGCGCCGTAGTCACCGATCAGGCAGAGCGGGTTGCCGGCCTGGACCCACGCCGGCTGGTTGAGGGTGTTGATCACCTCTTGCGGGACGTTGGTGTCTTCATTCCTGACGTTTGTCACCGCCTCATCATCCACACCGCCACACGCCATCGAAGGGGAATGCCGCCTGCGGAGCGGGCAGAAACGCGGCGTAGCCGACGGCGATGGTGGGGTAAAACGGTCGACATGACGGTCTTCTACTGCGCGAAGTGCGGTGTCCAGCTCACACCGGACCTTCAGGAGCTTCCAGAAGTCCCCGACGCCTTCGTGCACGACAAGGAGCGCGACCGAAGAACCAGGCTCTCGCCCTCGACCGTCCCGCGCGGCCACTACGCCATCGACACCGAGCCGTGGGGAGCCCCCTTCGCGGCTCCGGACCCCATGCAACCAAGCGCTTCGGGAAGTCGCACTCTGCTCATGCCGCCCGACATGACGGGCATGGTGTCCGCAGGGCCCAGGAACTCCGTGGCCGTTCACCGGGATGACACGGCCACCCTCCAGCTGATCGGGGCCTCAGACATCCACTGGGGGTGCTGCGGGCCGCTCGGAACCGGAGGCCGCAACATGGCATGTGCCTGCGGGACACTCGTGGCCACCCTCGCGGCAGACTGCCTGGGCCCCTATGAACTGCACCTCGATCCAATCCGCGTGTACGCCTATACAGCCGACCCGATGACGTGATCACAGATCGCTCGGACACCGCAGCGAAGCTCCCCCGGCACAGTTGCAGGAATCGGGCAGCTGCAAGCTGCACTATGACCGCCCGGGCTGTTGGGGCGTTTCAACTGGCGGGCCGTCGGCATCGACGTCACCCAAACTCACCGGCCACGCACTTGAATCGTCGGCCTTCGAAACAGCGGGCCAGACGCCCCCGCCTCGTCACACGGCCGAAGCGTCCCCTCCGGTCCCGCGCTCGCCTAATGTGCCGGCATGACCTCGACAGAGACGTCCTCGCTGGTGCTGCACGGCAGACGCCGTGCCTCCGCCCGGCTGCGGGACGGGGCGGTGCTGCTGGAGACGGACGGCGTGCGCGCCGGATACCGGTGACGGCGATAGAACGAGTCGACGTTCACGGCGCCAAGGCCCGACAGCTGACCGTCGTACTGACGGGCGACGAGCCCGCGGCGTACCACCTAAGGTGCCGCAGTGCCCCCGCCGTGCACGAGTTCGCGCAGGCCGTCCGCCGTGCACTGCCCACACGGGACGCCAACGAGCCGCGGCCAAACGGGGTGGAGCTGGTGAGCGAGAAGCCGCTGGAGCGGGCGGCACCGAACCGGATCTTTCTGCTCTGGTGGGGCTCGGGGGCGGGTATGTGCTGGTGCTCGTCCTGCTGCTGGTGAAGGGCGCTTTTTCCGGGGTGGTCCCTGTGGTCCTCTGGGCGGTGGCCCCCCTCGTGATCGGCGGCGGGGTGGGGGGCGTGCAAGCCGGGTGGCAGGTGTTCCGGGAGCCCTGGGTGCTGCGGACCCGGGGGATCACCGTCGAGGGAGAACTACAGGAGACCCACTGGCACGAGGGTGGCAAGCAGTACTACTACGCGTACGTCGACAGTCACGGCGTACGGCGTGAGTGCAAGAGCTCGGACGGAGGTGCCGAGCGGGCCGAGATCACGTACGACCCCGTGAACCCCGATACCGCCATGGTCGGTCACCGTACGACGGGATGGCTCGTGTTCGGTGCGGTACTCATTCTGCTCATGGGCTCCGTGCTGCTGGCCGGTGTCGCGTCCGCGGTGGTGGGGGTGATGGCGCTGGTCATCTGATCCTCTGCCGAGCCCGCAGGAGATGCCCTCCGGACTCTCTGCTGTGGGGTGGCGGCCAGATCATCCGAATCAACGACCTGCGAAGTATGGGTCTAGCGCCGCAGCGTCGCCGAGGACCATGCCACATCGGTCGACCGGCAGGTCGCCGAGGTGCAGGGTTCGCCGTCCTGGAGGCCGACCGAGGCCGACCTCCAGGACGGCGATCGTCGGTTCCCCATCGAAGGGCGAGGCCGATGTCTGGGCCCGAACCCGCAGGGGCCGGTCTGTAGCGGCTGCTACGGCGATCGCGTCGCACATCCAAGCAGACGGCTCACTGTCCTCGGGTCCGTGCAAGTGCCGCCGCCGGTGGCTATTACGACCCGGGGCCCGCTCGGACAGCGGTCGGCCCACCTACGGCCAGTAGCCGATCCAGCCCGCCATTCCCAGCACGAGCAGCCCGGGGGGCGCGGTGACGGTGCCAAGGTAGCCATCGGTCTCAGTCATCTGCTGATTGAGCAGGCACGGAACCGAAAGGAGCAAGATGCCGCCGCGTCCGCGGCCCACGTGGAGCGGTCCTGCGGGGTGCGTTTCTTCAGGAGCGGGCCGAGGTGCAGGTGGCGGTCCCTGCGACGGGACACGAGTGGCCGCCCCGGTTCGGACCGCGCGGCTGCTGTCAGTGGTCTCTGTCAGCATTCCTCTGTCAGCACCATGATCGGGGAGGCTATGGGCACTTGGGACGTCGGCTCCTTCGATAACGACACCGCGGCGGATTTCTGCGGCGACCTTGACGAGGCGGCCGCAGGCGAGCGTGAGGGCATCGTTCGCGGCGCTCTCACACGTGTGATCGACATCGTGGGCTACCTCGAAGCGCCCGAATCAGAGGTAGCCGTAGCTGCGGCCGCCCTCGTCGCGGGGCAGTGGCCAGGGGGTAAGCCGGCTGATCCCATTTATGGGCCCAAAGAGCTCGTGCCTGCTCTCACGGGCCTGCGCGATCTCGCCCGTGAGGCCCTCGACCGCGTCATGACCGAGCCGTCCGAGCTGATGGAGCTGTGGGCCGATGCGGGTGGCGACTCCTGGCGTGCGAACGTCCGCTGGTTGCAGAACGTGCTCCTGCCACATCCTCCTGGAGAGCAGGTCAGCCTGATCTGACCGACCGCGACCGCTACTCGAGTCCTACCTGAAAGGCCACCATGAGCTGGGACGTGCTCCTCCTCCGCCTGCCCGACGACGTCACCTCGATGCACGAGCTTACCGACGACTACTCGCCGGAACCGTTCGGCCGGCCACGCGACGTGCTCGCGGCGGTCACCCCTGATCGGCTGTGGGCGCGGCAGACGGGCCGTTTGCGGTCTCCAGGCGGTCCAGGCGGGCGTAGAGGGCACGAACAAGCCGGGCACGGTTCTGGGCACAGCGGACGGTGCCCTCGATCATCGTGGCCAGTCGGCCTTCTGCCTCACGTAGGACGACGTCGGCGAGTGCCTTCGGCCCGCTGTCCTTCGGCAACTGGTCGGCGCGGCGGCGGACGTTGGCGGCGACCGCGCGGGCGTAGCCGGTGAGCTGGAGGGCGATCTGCTCCAGGTCGCGGGTGGTGAGCGTGTCCTGCCCGGTCCACGCCAGGACGGCCTTGACGAGGCACTCGTACGGCTCGCGGTCGAGCGGAAGCTCCGCCTCGATCAGCCCGTCGGGGTCGTACAGGACCGTGTGGGAGCTGGTGTGCATGGCGGGCCTCGTTGCCGGGAGTGTCGTGTGCGGGTGGCTGGCGGTCACCGCTGGGGGTCCTCGCTGCCGCCGGCTTGGTCGTCCTGGTCCTCGTCGTGCTGGCCGAGGAACCGGGCGAAGCCTCGGTCGGCGCGGGCCAGTAGGGCCGGGGAGGGGACGCCGTAGGCGGGCGGCTGGGCCGCGGCGCTCCGGGGCCTGGGCGGTGGAGTCGGTGGGTGCGCGCATGAGGCCCCGCCTTTCCGGCTGGTGGTCCGTCGGTGCCTTCGACGCTACGCACCTGCGGTCCGCGCTCTCAACGAAGTTGCGGAGAATTGCGGAGGTTCACTCCAGGGCGTCGATCGCGGCCCGGATGAGGGCGCGGGCGGCGTCGCCGTAGACGGCCATCTCCGCGAGGCCGGCGCACGCCTTCGCGTAGTCGGCGAGCTCGCGCGGCTGCGTCACCTTGGTCTCAGCCGTCAGAGTCTCCACCACGGCCATGGTGTCGTCGTGGACGTAGAACGCCTCCAGCGGCCACACGGTGCGCTGCGCGGTGAACGGGATGATCCCCAGCGAGACGGAGGCGAGCGGCATCACGGCCAGGAGGTGGCGCAACTGTCCGCGCATTGCCTCGGGGTGGGCGGTGCGGAAGCGCAGGACGGATTCCTCGAGGAGGACGACGTAGCGGTGGCCGCCTTCGTAGAGGAACCGGGAGCGGGCGATGCGGGCGGCGACCGCTTCGGCGACGTCGTTGGGGGTGCCTTGGAAGGCGGTGATTTGCTTCATGAGGGTGGTGGCGAAGCCGGGCGTCTGGAAGAAGCCCGGCGGGACGTTGGAGGCGTAGACCCGGCAGACGCGGGTCCGCTCGTGCAGGGTGTTCCAGTCCTGCTGGACCTTGCGCATGCCGTTGCGGTGCAGGCGGCGCCACTCCAGGTACATCGAGTCGACCGCGCGGGCGGTGGCGATGAGGTCCTCCGCCTGGTCGTCAGCGCCGCACGCCGAACACCAGGTCCGGATGTCGGTGTCCGAGGGCGCAGCGTCGCCCTTCTGAAGGCGGGTGGTCTTCGCGGGGTGCCAGCCGCACCGGGCGGAGATGTCCTTCCCGGTGAGGCCGGCGTCCTTGCGCGCGTGCTGCAGGCGTACCGCGAGCGCTACGCGGGCCCCTTGGGCGCTGGACGAGGGCAGCACTGCCGAGGCGGCCCTCGCCCTCCACGCGGATGATGTGCGAGGCGCCGGCGCACCCACCGGACACTTCGTCGCCGAAGAAGACCCCGACTGGTTCACTACAACCCTGACCAGCTTCCTCGCCTGACGCCACCTCGGGGTCTGTGGGGGTCCGTCTGCGGGCTGTGACAGTCGGCGGCTTCAGAAGCGTCCTGCGTCGTGGGCGAAGGTGCCGAGGGTGACTTCGGTGGCGTGGGCGATGAGGACGTCATCGTGTTCGGCGTTCTTGGTGTCGCGGCGGGTGAGGATGGCCAGGGTGATGGGAGCGGCGGCCGGGGGCCAGAGGATGGCGATGTCATTGCGGGTGCCGTAGCCGCCGGTGCCGGTCTTGTCTCCAACCTGCCAGCCGTCAGGTGTGCTGGCGCGGATGGTGTGGTCGCCGGTCGTGTTGCGTGTGAGCCAGTCGGTCAGCACGGCGCGCTTGTCCGTGGGGAGCGTGGCACCGAGGACGTACGCACGCAGGTCACCTGCGAGGGCGCGGGGCGTACTGGTGTCGCGGAGGTCCCTGGGGACCGCGTCACTGAGCGCGACTTCATAGCGGTCGCAGCGGGTGACGTCGTCGCCGAGAGCGCGAAGGGCTGTCTGCAGGCCCCGAGGGCCGCCGAGTTCGCGGAAGAGAAGGTTGGCGGCGGCGTTGTCGCTGTAGCGGACGGCGGCGTCACACAGTTCGCGCAAGGTCATTCCGGTGGTGACGTGCCGCTCGGTGATCGGTGAGTTGCTGAGGAGGGCGTCACGTCCGTAGTTCACGAGCCGGTCCATCTGCCGGAGGGAGTTCTTGTCCAGCACGGCGGCGGCGAGCAGTGCCTTGCAGGTAGAGGCGTAGGCGAAGCGTTCGTCGGGCCGGTGGGTCAGGGTGCGGCCACTGCCGGTGTCGAGCGCGTAGAGCCCCAGCCGGGCATCGAACCTGCGTTCAAGATCGGTGAACGCGCGTTCTATGCGGGGGTCGGTGGACGCCGGTGGGGAGGTCTTGGCAGCGGAGCGAGTCGGACCGGTGGAGATGGGCGGGGAGGAGGTGGCAGTGCAGCCGGAGAGAGGGAGGGCCATGATTCCGCCCAGCGTGGCGAGTGCGGCACGACGGGCGACGGGGGTCGGGGTGTGCATGAGGTACCAGTTCCCTTCTGACGACTTCCGAGCGCGTTGTTCCGGTCCGGCCGTTCTGTGCTTCAGCGGGCCAGGCCGCGAAGAAACCGTGCGGCGACCGGGCCCGCGTCGGCGCCGCCGGAGCCGCCGCCTTCGAGGAGCACCGCCCATGCCAGGTCGGAGTCGCCCTGGTAGCCGATCATCCAGGCGTGGGTGCGGGGCGGATCGTCGCTGCCGAACTCTGCGGTTCCGGTTTTCGCGTGGGGCCGGCCGGGCAGGTCCTTCAGCGCGTGGGCGGAACCGGAGGTAACGGTGGCACGCATCAGCTCGCGAAGCCGGCCGGTGACCTCGGCGTCCAGTTCGGCCGGGGCACGGTGCTTGTTCTTCACCGCGCTCGGCACCAGCACCGGCTGGTCGAACGTCCCGCTCTTCACGGTGGCCGCGACGGATGCCATCACTAGCGGTGACGCCTGGAGACGTGCTTGTCCGATGGTGGCGGCGGCCTTGTCGTTGTCGCTGGTGGTGACGGGAACGCTGCCGTCGAAGGTGGTCGTGCCCACGTCCCAACTGCCACCGATGCCGAATTTCTGGGCCGTGTCGCGCAGATCGGTGTCGGAGAGCCGGCTGCGGGCGTCGACGAAGTAGGTGTTGCAGGACTGGGTGAAGGCGTCCGCGAAGGTCGATCCGGCCGGGAGGTCGAACTGCTTCTGGTTCTCGAAGCGCTGTCCGTCGACGTGCGCGAACTTCGGGCAAGGCGCCGGGTCTTCGGTTTTCGCGCCGCTTCCCAGAAGGGCTGCTGCGGTGACGACCTTGAAGACGGAACCGGGCGGATAGCGCCCTTCGAGGGCGCGATTGAAACCGCCGGGCCGGTTGGCGGCGGCGAGGATGTGGCCGTTGCGCGGGTCTATGGCGACGATGGCCGCGTTGACCTCGACACCGGTCAGTGCGTCGGCTGCCGCCTCCTGGACGCGAGGGTCGATAGTGGTGCGCACCGGGCGGCCCTCGGCGGACGGGGCCTCGCTGAGGTCTTTCACGGCGCGACCGCTCTCGCGGTCTGCGATCACCAGGGATCTGTTCGGCTTCCCGCCGCCTCCGGAGAGGATGTCGTCGTAGCGGGACTGAAGACCGGACACGCCTTTGCCGCTGACGGGGTCGACGGTTCCGACGAGGCTGCCGGCGTGGAGCGGGTCGCCCTTGGCGTCGAGTACCTTCGCTCGGTGGTCGCCGCTCTTCAGGGCGAGGGTCTGCCCGGGTTCGAGGTCCGGGTGGATCGTCGGCGAGGTGAACTTAATCTTCCACGTTCCCGATGTGTCGACCACCCGCGCCTGGGAGCGCCAGGTGATGTCGCCCGCTCCGGGCACCGCCATGGTCACGGTGAAGGGGAAGCCCACTTCTCGCTCGCCGTTCTTCCGTCCTTCTCCGTCGATGGCGGTGGTGGTCCTGGAGGGCTTGAGGTTCGTCATCACTGACGTGAGGAGTGAGGCGGCGGCGTCAGGGGTGTCGGTGTTTCCGGCCGCTTTCGTCGTGTTGTTGCCGGCCCAGGCTGTCAGGAACGCGGTCAGGGGTCCGCGGGCGGCTGTCACCTGTGCGTCGTCCTCCCGGAGATCGTCGTCCCGGAGGTTCAGGACGGCGTACCCGCCTCCCGTCAGCAGGAGGAGGGGTACGACGATGCCGAGCAGTCGCCGTGGCCACTTCCGTGGGGCGGGAATGGTCCGGTTGTGGGTACCTGCCATGGTGCTCTCCGTTCCAGGTCCGGTCTGGGTCGAGCCGCGGAGTGGCCCCCGGCGCTTGCGAGGCCGGCGTCCATGCTTCGTCGGCAGCCTGGTGACGGTTCTGCCGGTGCCGGTGCGGGTGGCCCCGGTTCGGAGTCAAGCCCGCCCCGGAGCGGCATGTCGAATACGCTCTCGGCACCTCGGCGATTCACAAGACATATCGCCGCACGCCAGGGGGGCTCGGAGTGCTGACCGAACGGCATCTGGAAATTTTCGTCGCGCTGGCGGAGGAGGAGCATTTCGGGGCCGCAGCGCAGCGGGTGGGCATCACCCAGCCGCCTCTGTCCCAGGGGCTGCGACGGTTGGAAGCCCTGTTGGGTGTCCGCCTGTTCGACCGTGGGAGAGGGGTGTCCCTCACGGAGGAGGGGATGGCGCTGCTCCCGCACGCTCGTCGGGCCCTGGCCTCGCTCGGGGAGCTGCACGAGATCGGGGCCCGGGAGCATGCCGACGGCCGGCGGCTGCGGTTGGGGCTGGCTCCCGAGGTGCCGACCTCCCTGGCGGCCGAGGTGGCGGCCGCGCCGGTCCGGGCGGGTGGTCGGGTGCGTATCGGCATGGTGACGGCACCGACCGCCGGGTTGCTCGGCGACGTGGCGGCCGGGCGGCTCGACGTCGCCGTGGTCCGTCACCCCTCGGTGCTGCACGGCCTGGCGGCCGGCCGGGTGATCCTTCTGCCGACCTGGGTCCTCGCCCCCTCCGGGCGGGGGGATGGGGAGGGCCGATCGGTGTCCCGGCTGCCCGTTGCCGTGCGTCCGCGTGCCGAAGCCCCGGCGGCGCACGACCTGTTCGTCGATGTCCTGGCCAGTCGCGGCCGCCGGGTGGAGACCGTGGTGGTCTCCGACGAACGCGCGGGCCTCGCCCTCGTAGCCGCCGGGCAGGCGGTGCTGGTCACGGCGGACGGCGCATTGGGGGCCTCCGGGGTCGAGCGGCGAGCGGCGGTGGATCCACCGCTTCCGCTGCGGCTGCGGGTGACCTGGGACCCCCGCCGCCCGGACGCGGAGGAGCTCGCCGGGACGGCGCGACTGCTCGAGGAAGCCCTGAACCGGAAGGTGGCGCCATGAGCGGAACACGGCGAGGTGGCGGTGTGGAGCAGGCCATCCGCGGCATGTTCGACGACGCGGGCGTCCGGGGCTGGCTGCACGTGGCGGACCTTCAGCGTCCGTCGGACCGGGTGACCATAGATTCCGACGAGCAACTGCCCATGGGCTCGGTCTACAAGGTGCCTCTGACGGTCGCCTTCTGCCGACTCGCGGACGCGGGGCTGATCGATCCCTGCCACCGGCTGACGCTGGAGCCCGGGGAGCGCGTTCCCGGCCCGACCGGGATCTCCCTGCTGCAGGACGCGGTCACCCTGTCGCTGCGGGACATGGTGGTGCTGATGATGACCATCTCGGACAACACCTCGGCCGACGCCGTGCTCCGGGTGGTCGGTGCGGAGGTGGTCGATGCCGTGTGCCGTGAGCTGGGCATGCCCCACACCCGTATCCATGGGGGCGTCGTCAGTACGTTCGACCGGCTCATCGCAGAGACGGGCGCTCACTCACTGGAGGCGGCCCTGGCGCACGTGGCGGACAACGACACCGTCGTCCCGCCGGGCGTGTACGACCCGGCGTTCAAGGCGTCCACCACACCCTCGGACATGGCACGGCTCCTGCGGGCGATCTGGACCGGCCAGGCCGCCTCCGAGAACCGCTGCGCCTTCATCCGCGAGGTGATGCGGAGGCAGCCGTGGACCCACCGACTCGGGGCCGGATTCCCCTACGACGACGTCACCGTCTACGGCAAGACCGGCACCTTCGGCGCGCTGCGCCACGAGGCGGGCGTCGTCGAACTCGCCGACGGCAGTACCTACAGCGCTGTGGTCTTCACCCAGGCCGCCCGCTCCGACCACAAGCTGCCCCGCGCCGACGCAGTGATCGGTGCTGCGGCCCGGGCCGCGGTGGAGGAACTTCGGGGACGCCAGGGCATTTGACCGCGAGGCCCCCGCGTCCTGGGCGGGTCCTGGGCGGGGGTGCCGGCTGGCGGTGCCCGGCAGCGGGCGGGCCCGGATCGAGTGGGTACTGTCCGTGCCTACGGGAGCGAGGGGAGTGGACCATGGGAGTAGAGCCGTCGATTCCGCCGAGTCGCTGGTGGAGCGGAGCCGGTCGGGGCGCTCTTGCGGGTGGTGTGACCGCGGTGGTAACTACCACTGTGATCGGCAGGGCGTGGGCTGCTTGCGACGTCGGCGGCAGCGCGGCTGCCAACGGCATGGCTCTGCTGTTCCTCATGCCTCTCATATGGGTTGCCGTCGCGGTTCCGTGGGTGGTCCTGCACGGCACCGTCGGGAGACGTCATCACACGGCAGCCCTGACTGCGGGTTTCGTCCTCACCCTGTGGCTGTCCTGGTTCCTTGTCACATGGCCCGGCATGCCGGACTCCTACCCCGCCCCGCTGTGCCCGGACAACATCCCACCCTGGTGGCCGTCCTTCCTCCCGTCGTGACTCACCCCCTCAGTGGGTGCCTGATTGGTACGGAAGGCCGACGTGCAGCGGGTGCACGGGCTTGAGTCTCCAGCAGGGGGAGACCTGAGAAAGAGGTCATGAGCGGCCACACCTTCTACTCGATCGGCGAGCTGGCCTTCAGACCCTCCCACCCCGGCTCCCAGCCGCCCGTGATGTAGACGGCGGCATACAGCGGCGCCCACAGCCACACCGGGGCGCCGAAGAGATCCAGCAGGAGAGCGACCACGAACAGCACCAGCGCAGCCAGCGCCCACCGGGCCTCCGGCAGCGCCAGCACCCGGGTACGCCGCTTCCGCCGAAAGCCCGAAGGGCTGTTCATGGAAGCGCCTGATGCCTTTCCGGGGTGCACGAGGAGAATTCGCGGCGCCAAGGCGATGCTGGCCACCCGCGGCCGGCTCAAAGGCGGTCGCCCGCAGACCACTTGGCACTCTGATCAATGACGCGAGGGTCGACGGCGAGCGATACTCTCTTTATGGCGTCTTCCGCCCCCCGGGGTCCTGGTTTCGGGCCACTGCAGGTGATCGCCCCTCGCGGAGAATTCGACTTCGAGTCCCTGCCGTCTCTGCAAGCGCAGATCGAATCTGCTGTAGCGGCCAGCGGGGGAGTGATTCTGGATGCCAGCGGCATCACGTTCGCCGATTCGATGTTCCTCGTGCTGATCCTCACCACCCATCAGCAGGCCGACCTGCGCATTGTCAGCCCTTCTCCCAAGCTCACACGCCTGTTCAGCATCCGCGGCATCGACGCAGTCCTGGACATCTACCCGACCCTCGACGCGGCTCAGATCATCTGATCACACTGCAACACACGACCGACGCCCTCGCTGCCGCTCCGCCCCGAACAGGGGCGGAACGGCTGTCCGTCGGCACACCGAAACCGCAGCTGCCGAGGTAGGCGTACCAGGGCCGTTCTCTGCGCGGCGGAGGACCAGCGCCCCTGGTAGGTGGGCCCGCCGACTGCGCCCAGGTTCAGCGAAGGGGCGCGGAGCGGAGAGAAAAGTAGTAGTCACCGACTGCCGACAGGTAGTCGGGATCACCTGTCTCGCTGTCGGTGGTGAATCGGGGAGCGGCTTTGATCTCCTCCCGGGACGGTACGACCTTTACCGTCTGCGCCCTGGTGTCGATGGCAATGACGGCACCGGCCGGGATCAGGACGCTTCTGCCGAACTTCCACACACCGGTGTCGACGACCAGGTGCTGCATGCCGGGCTGGTCCTGCTGCCGGTCTACATGGCCGATGCTCCCGTCCGCGGCCTCCACGGTGAAGCCCACCAGCGACTGACCGTACGTATGACCGCTGTCCTGCGCGTACACCCACATGCTGCTCACAGACCTAGCCCTTCGTCCCGGCCAACCGCGGACGGTGGCCTGGTCTCCTACTACGGTCTCTCCTTTCCCTGCCACGCGCCGAGCAATCAGGCTTTCGATGCGATGGTCGGTGCGTAGGCAAGTCAAGTCGGCTGCCGGCGGTGCGGGTTGGGTGGTGGCGCCCGCGACCGCTGAGGCCCTGCGGCAGAGGCGGCCGTTGTGCGCAAGGCGGGCCAGGGGCGGCCCGAAGAAGTACGGCAGCAGTGTCCGGAGACGTGGAGCAATCGTTCTGGCACATGTGACGAATGATCTTGGGGCCGAATCGGACCACGGCGCACCGACCGGCAGCGGCAAGCGCAGAACTGGCCCTCGCCTTCCGGAACAAGCGCGCGGCAGACATTCCAGCAGCCCGGCCCACGCCCGAGGGCAGGCCTCTGACGAAGCGATCGCTCCCCTTACTCGCCCGTCCGCGGACCCCCGAGGCCCCACGCCTGCGCGCTTGCCGCCACCGTGATGTGTCTGGACTGGTTCGGAGCCGGCTCCACCCGCCGCGACGCGGACCACGGAGCCGACGTCTCCGAAGCTTCCCCGACGGTAGGACAGCACATCTCTCCCCCACCACCCGCAGGGCCTGGAGCTGAAGGTGCCCGGCCGGACGCATCCCCGTAACGGAGCATGTGCCGAGCGCAAGGACCGACTCGATACGGAGGTGAGCCGACTCGTCTCCCTCTCGGAGCAGGCGTCCGGAGGCAGGAGGAGTGTTGGCTGCGGTGCCGCTCACAGGCGGTTCAGCGCCTCCGGCAACAGGGCTTCAGCGCTGTCCTGCCCGGAGCGGCAGCGCGGGAAGGCCTGCCAATGTTCGACGAATATAATCGGCCTCATGTCGAAGCCTGACGCGCTGCTTTTTGACGTTGTCGCCCTGGTGGAGTCCGGGCGCAGCAATCAGATGCCTCTGACCGTGGTCGCCGGTGGAGTGTGGTCACGGGCCGGCTGGCTCCCGAAGCCGTCTGGCGGCAGCGGGTGTCGGAGGTCCTTGCGGACTCGGCCCGCCTGAGCGGCTTTTCCGCCACGTTCACCAGCGCTGCACCCGAGGAAGGGCCGCCCACGCATCTGCACTTTCACGTGGCGCGGATTTTGCAAGGCGCGGTGGGGATCCCGGAGACGGGCGGGATGTACCGGGTCGCGATCGAGGACGTCAGCGCCTGGACGATGGGCGACTTCAGCTATTCCGACCACTGACCCGCTGCCTCGCCGGGTCACCTCGATACGCGGTGAGGGTCCGGCCGGACCCTCACCCATGCTTGCCGACCGGCTCGCGCCTGCCCGTCCGTCAGGCGGCCACAGGGGCGCCGAGCATCGCGGATGCCTGCTGCATCGGGTTGAGAGCCCGGGTGGGTGCGGGGGCCTGGGGAAGTTCGCGGCAGGTGAAGCCGAGTTGGGTCATGGCCCGCAGGACTTCTCCGGCGCTGAAGTCGCGGCGGTCCTGGCGTGTGATGACCTGTCCGACCTGCTTGACGGGGTAGGTGCGTCGGCCGATGATCACCGAGTCGCCGGAGGCGTGCTCGGGCTTGATGCCCTTCATCGATTCCAGGACGCCGCTCCTGGTCAGGTCGAACGGGAATCGGGCGATGACACAGCGCATGTTGCCTCACAGGGAGAGAAGCGAAGAGGGAGAGGTCCTGCTGCGGTGGGCACGGCTCAGCGGGCAAGGGCGAATACGCCCAGGGCACTGCCGTGTTCGTCGACTACAGGCAGGGCATCGACGTCGCTGTAGCGCATCATGTGGCCGGCTTCGACCATGGTGGTCACGGGCGAGGTGAACGGCCCTCGGTCGCCGAGAATGTCCCGCAGCCGGACCCTGTCCGAGTACGCGGAGCCGTCACGATCTGCTGCAAGCTGGGCGTGGGTGACCAGTCCGGTACACCGGCCTGTGTCGTCGCAGACCAGCAGATGCCCGGTACGAGCACTGGCCATGACGGACAGGGCCACCTCGACGGTCATGTCGTCACTGACCTGCGGCCCGGCGGTGTCCATGGCGTCGGCCACCGTCCTGCCGACGGCAGTGGCATGCGTCGTGCCGGGCTGCATCTGGACGAGCGTCAAAAGGTACCTCCTGCAGTGGTGGGTGAGTTTCCGGATCACGGAGTTCTCAGGCCGCCGCGTCGAAGGAGGACTGATGTGTGGTCACGCGCCGGGCTGCCGAGGCGGGGCTGCGCCGGCCGCGAGAGGATGCGCTGCGGCTGCGCTCGCGCCGCGCGGCCACTGGCGCGGTGATCGTCACGGGAATGCCTGAGGGGGTCTGGGCGCCGGTGATGCGGCCGAGTGCCTCTTCGCCGGAGCGGACCTGGGTGGTCTGGGGCACGATGCCGGCGGCGGTCATGAGGCGGGTCATGTCGCGGCGCTGGTTGGGGGTGACCAGGGTGACGACGCTGCCGGACTCCCCTGCCCGCGCGGTACGGCCGCCGCGGTGGAGGTAGTCCTTGTGGTCGGTCGGCGGGTCGACGTTGACGACGAGGTCGAGGTTGTCGACGTGGATGCCGCGGGCGGCGACGTTCGTGGCCACGAGCACGGTGACGTGCCCGGTCTTGAACTGGGTCAGGGTCCGGGTGCGCTGCGACTGCGCCTTTCCGCCGTGCAGAGCCGCCGCCCGCACTCCGCTGGCCAGCAGGTGGTCGGTGAGCTTGTCCACGGCCCGCTTGGTGTCTAGGAACATGATCACCCGGCCGTCTCGGGCCGCGATCTCGGTGGTCGTACGGTTCTTGTCCGCGCCATGCACGTGGAGCACGTGGTGCTCCATCGTCGTGACCGCGCCGGCGGAGGGGTCGACGGAGTGGACGACCGGGTCGCTGAGATAGCGGCGGACCAAGCGGTCGACATTGCGGTCCAGGGTGGCGGAGAACAGCATCCGCTGGCCCTCGGGGCGGACCTGGTCCAGCAGCTCGGTGACCTGGGGCATGAAGCCCATGTCAGCCATCTGGTCGGCCTCGTCCAGGACGGTGATCGCGACCTGGTCGAGTCGGCAGTCACCGCGGTCGATGAGGTCCTTGAGCCGGCCCGGCGTCGCCACGACGACCTCGGCGCCCATGCGCAGCGCGTTGGCCTGCCTGCCGATCGACATTCCGCCGACGACGGTGGCCAGGCGCAGCTTGACCGAGCGGGCGTACGGGGTGAGCGCGTCGGTCACCTGCTGGGCCAGCTCACGCGTCGGCACGAGGACCAGGGCCAGCGGCTGGCGGGGCTCCGCACGCTGACCCGCGGTGCGGGCCAGCAGGGCCAGGCCGAACGCGAGAGTCTTGCCGGACCCGGTGCGCCCACGGCCCAGGGCATCGCGGCCGGCGAGGGTGTTGGGCAGGGTCGCCCCCTGGATCGGGAACGGAACGCTCACCCCCTGCGCGGTCAGCGCCGCCAACAGCTGCCCCGGCATGTCGAGATCGGCGAACGCCTCGACCGCGGGCAGCGCGGGAGTGACCGTGACCGGCAGAGCGAACTCGCCCTGTGCCGCGGTGGGCCTCCGCCCCTGGCCACCCGAGCGGCCCGAACCGCCGGAACGGGCCGGGGCAGTCGAACGGGTCGGGGCGGTCGAGTTGAAGCGGCTGCCGCCTCGACCGGAGTCGGCGGTACGACTGTGTGCGCGCGCAGAGCGGTTGTTCGTACGTGTGGGGTTCATTCAGAACCTTCCTTGATACGGCACGTATCAAGGAATTCCCGCAGCGGAAGAACAGCGCAAGGAATCACAAGAACGGGCCGAGCGAAATGTAAAATCAAATGAGACCTGCGGTTTATCCCGGAGTGGGATACAGGTCATGGAATGAGTGACACCATAGGGACGAGAAAGCCAGCCCGCTGGCGAGTGGGACTCCGCAGGAGTGGGCAGCGACTCTGCGGTCGAAGGCCCTGCCGCAGGTGGCCCCGATCCGGGAGGGTGCCCGTAGCTGGGTCCCGGACCCGGAAGGATGCGGGACCCAGCTACGAAGTGCGCGTCACGTCAGGCGGGAACGATGTTCTCGGCCGTCGGGCCCTTCTGGCTCGGTGCGATGTCGAAGGTGACCTTCTGGCCTTCGAGCAGCTCGCGGAAGCCCTGGGCGGCTATGTTCGAGAAGTGGGCGAACACGTCAGCGCCGCCACCGTCCTGCTCGATGAAGCCGAAACCCTTCGCCGCGTTGAACCACTTCACAGTGCCTGATGCCATGTCACATCTCCTTCGGGGGGGCAGGTACGCCGAGACCCGTGATGTGCGGATCCCGCGTCGCCGCGATGATGCCCCGACCGGAGGAAACCGGAAATACAGTGAAGCGTCCGCTGATCGAAAATGCCCAGGCAGAGGCTTGAAGTTTTGGGAACCACAACTGCAACTGAGATCGACAGTAGCATGCCGTAATGATCCGCGTACGGTGAATAACTCCACTCTGTTTGCCGCCGTAATAACACTCCTGGCACAGCGCGTTGAACCCTCATGCCGTGGCCATAGATATTGGCCCACCCTGAGCACAGCGTTGCAGGAAGGACGCTTCCTTTTCATAGCGCGAGGATGTCGGCCACTCGAAGTGGGTAGCGCGTCGCCCGCCGGACGAAGGGTCAGGGAAGGCACACCTGGTAGGGCTATCACGAGCTGAGCAGTACGCCTCGGGGCAACATTGGTGCTGCAGCCGGAGGCCTTCACTGTGATGAAGCCGCCTCGCAGAGGCCGTCCCGACCAGCCGATGGACATCCTGCGCGCAGAAGCCGCGGCACGACAGAGCGCCCACGCCCAAGGCGAGGGCGCACTTTCGAGCATGACAACCGCAGCGGGAGACAGCCCTTGAGCGAACTCCCGGCAGGTGGGTGGGGCATCTGGCGGTCTTCCACCGGGCACACAGGGCTTCAGGCTGCGGGTGGCGTGCTGGGCGGCTTGGTGTCTCGGTGGTGTTCGGCGTTGATGCGCTGGGCTTCTTCGAGTTGGTCCTCAAGGATGACGATGCGGCAGGCGGCCTCGATCGGGGTGCCGGCGTCGACGAGTTCGCGGGCGCGGGCGGCGATGCGGAGCTGGTAGCGGGAGTAGCGGCGGTGCCCGCCCGCGGAGCGCAGGGGTGTGATGAGGTGCGCCTCGCCGATGGCGCGGAGGAATCCCTGTGTGGTGTTGAGCATCTCGGCTGCCCGGCCCATGGTGTAGGCGGGGTAGTCGTCGTCGTCGAGGCGGCCGAACGAGTCGTCTGCTGTCATCTGTACCTTCCTGTGGCACACGCGTGGGAGGGGCCCTGGTGTCATTGGCACCAGGGCCCCGAAGGAACTGCTACACCATCAGCCGGCCTTGATCGGCTACGCCGGCTCTGTGTTTCCGCATACCTGCCGGGAAGAGGTCCCGGGGCTGCGGGGATCGCGGTTGCTTGACCGGAGACCACCTCACTCACGATGTCCTGCGGTACCCGGGCCCACATCGTTCGCCCGGGCGATCCTGATGGCGCTCTGGCTCCTCCGTTCCTTCCCTCTGGACAATCAACTTTTGTACTCCTGGTGGCCTTTCGGAGCGCCACTTCGACAGCCAGCCCCGTCGCCCGTCCTGCATCTGCTCTGGCTTAGAACCCCACTGCCGAACCTCCCGGCACGCGCGCCGCAGCCTGACGCCATTTACCGAGGAACCACTGGTACTGCCGACTGCACTTGCGTACTGCGGTCCTGCTCACGGCGGCCCCTGAAAACCGTGGGCCACCCGGTCCGGTCGCCAGCCCCGTCACCATCGTGCAACAACCCTGGCTTCGGAACTCCGCCACCGCACCGACCTGCAACTGCTGAGTACTGCTGTCTGGCAGTTCAACTCTGCCAAACTCTATTGTCCTTCTTGGCTACGAGAGAAACCATAACCACCCCGCACGCCAATGTCTACATCAGCCGGAACAGATTTCCAGGCGTCGGTCGTGGAGACTATCCGGTCCAGCCGCCGCCGGAGCACGAGCTGGCCATCCCGGCCGAGCCCATTGCACCCTGACCAGGACCGCTAACCAAGCAGTCAGCCTCTCCGACCGTGCCGTCGATCCGATGGACACGCTCCACAGTCAGGGCGCATCCAGGTGGAGCGCGGCAGACCGGGGCACAGCACTGCGGCAGACAGGCCACGGCACTCAGGACAGGTTTGCTGGTGGGCTCGAAGAGCGCGACGTCTCTCCCGTCCGGACGGGAGTTCATCGAAGCGCTCATCCCAACGATCCCAACGGGAGCCGTCGGCACGGTGATCCCAGTCGTCTCGGAGCTCGTCATCAAGGCGTTGCGTCGCGGCGGCGGCACCTGTGCCTGGTCGCCTGCCAGGACAGCAGCTCGGTGGCCGCCCACGACAACAGCCCGCGGGCCCCACGCATGCGGACCCCTCGGCTGAAAGCCCGTCAGCACCTTCCCGCCCGGTACGACGGCGCCTGAGCCCGCTGCTTGAAGTCATCACGGTTGGTTGCGCCCTGGGCCGTCGCCGAGAGGGGCGGCAGGTCAGGATGCGGCCAGGAGGATGGCGATGTAGTGCGCGGCGAAGGCTGCCACAGTGAGCGCGTGGAAGACCTCATGGAAGCCGAACCAGCGAGGTGAGGGGTCGGGGCGCTGGAGTGCGTAGACGACCGCGCCCGCGCTGTAGAGGAGCCCGCCGGCCACGATCAGTGTGAGTACGGCCGCTCCTCCGGTGTGCAGGAAGTCGGCCAGGTACCACACCGGCGCCCACCCCAAAACCAGGTAGCACGGGGTGTACAGCCAGCGTGGCGCTCCGACCCAGAGGACCCGGAACGCGATGCCGGCCAATGCGCCGACCCACACGGTCCACAGCAGCACGGACCTGTCGTTGGGCGGTAGAAGCAGCACGGCCAGGGGGGTGCAGGTGCCGGCGATGATCAGGAAGATGTTGGCGTGGTCGAGACGTCGCAGGAGAGCCTCGCCCAGCGGCCCCCAGGTACCGCGGTGGTAGACGGCACTCGTCGAGAACAGCAGCCAGGCAGTGACCGCGTACACGGCGCAGGCCCAGACCGCCTGCGGCGTGCGAGCCAGCCAGATGAGCGCGATGCCCGCAATCAATGAGGCGGGGACCATCCCCGCATGCAGCCAGCCACGCAGCCTCGGCTTGACCGGCTCCACCAGGTCGACAGCCTGCTCCACCAGAGCAGCGACCAGATGACCACTATTCGCTCCATCGTCACCCGGTGCTTTGCGGGGCAGAGCGGCTTCGCCGCGCTCTCCACGCCCTGAGCCGACGTGGACAGTTCCGGCTTCAGCTGCATCGCGGGGCATAGCTGCCCGACCTCCACCGGACTCATGGGCGTCACTGGCAATCATGCGCTCATGCTACGAAAACCCACGCGAAACCCTTCAAGAGGTCCGGGCGAAAGGGGGCGTGTCGCCGAGGCGGGACCGAAGCCGTCAGACGAACCCCCGCGACCCGATGTCGGTTGGGCCTTCCGGAGCCGAGTAGACCGATCGGCCGTGGGGAACGCTCAGGGCTTCCGAACCGGCATCTCCGCTCGCCTACCCGCAAGGAGCGCCCATGCTTCCTGAAGTTCGTCCCCACCTGTCCACCCCTCTGACCGATCAGTTGGAACATCAGCTGGGCCCCGCTTCGGAAACCATCCAGCTTGACGTGGAACGCATCGCAGGCATCGCAGTCGTCGCAGCTGCCCACTCCGGTGGCTACGCGGCAATTGGCCATCTCCTCGGACTACTGGCCGCACTCCCCGCCCCCACCGAGGCAGGGGAACGCTTCTGGTCGGACCTGTGGAGGTCCTCCGGCACCGCCTACCTACTGCCCGCCACCATCAAAGCCGGCGTACTCGAGTCGCTTTCAGGCGAGGGAACCACCCTGGCCCGACAGATTCTCTCAGCCGTCGACGAGATGACCCCGCCCCAACGCAACGCAGCCGGAGAGGTCATCGGCCAAGCCCTCATCGAGTCCGACCACCTCCCCGACCTCAAGACACAGGTCGTCGGCGAACTATGGCTCCGCGATCTCGAACTCACCGCCTGGCACGTCCTGCACGCCGACCGCAGGTCGGACGATCCTGTCGGGCGGAGCGCTTTCCTCAAGGCTTGGTCCAACGTCTGAAAGCGAGCTCTCGCGCTTGGAAGTCATCTCAATTGGCTGGGTAAACTGGGGGCCGTGGCGGGGATTGTTGAGCGGTTAATGCCGGATCAGTTGTGGAGTTGTTCCAGCGGGTAGTACCGGAGGTGCCGACTCGGCCGCAGGGCGGAGGCCGGCGTCGGCACGGCGACCGCGAGGTCTTGGCCGCGATCGTGTTCGTCGCGGTGTCGGGCTGCACGTGGCAGCAGCTGCCCGCAACATCATTCGGACCGTCCGGTGCCACGGCCCATCGCCGGTTCACCGAGCGGACGAAGGCCAGGGTCTGGGCCAAGCTGCACCGCCTGGTCCTGGACAAACTCGGCTCCCAAGGGGAGCTGGACTGGTCGCGGTGCGCGATCGACTCGGTGAACACGCGAGCCCTCCCCTCGGCCTGTACGTGAACCGGGCCGACGACCACCACGCCCGGGTGCGGACTTGGCAGCGCGACGGGCCGCCCCGCAGGGCGGAGCAGTTGAGCAGGCAGCGTTCCGAGTCTGCGCTATTGGGGGATGATGACCAGGGTGCTGCCGTGGCCACCGCGGGCGTCGACGTGGTCGTGTGCCTTGGCGATGTCGTCCAGCGGGTGTCGGTCGCCGACGGCGACGGTGAGGGCGCCGATGGCGGCTGCGGAGGTGAGGTCGCGGGCGGGCCTGGCGCTTGGCCTCGGCGGGGAAGTCGTCGAGCCGAGCAGCCGCAGGGTGACGTTGTTGAACAGCAGCGGCCAGGAGGGGATCTCCGTGCGGTCCGTGCGGGTGGCGTAGGCGACGATGACGGCGTTGCCGAGACCGGCGTTGTCGGACAGCGCGACCTCGACGATCCGGTCGACGCCCCGCGGCGCTGCGCAGAAGGGAGTAGGCGCCCAGCAATGGACACCGGTGTGTGGACTCTGGTGCAGAGGTATGTACGGGTGAGCTGCAGGGGGATCCGAGAATTTCACTACTACGCTTACCTCATGCCGAATGCCACGTCACACTTCGCCAGCTACCTACCGCGGCCAGCATCCCGCCCGGCGCCGGCCTCCCCCGAACTAGGGTCTGTTTCATAAGCCCGCCTCGAGAAGCGGTCAGTCAGCGGCAAGGATGTCGGAAAGGCTGACGGCAGGGCGGCCGAGCGTTGCTGTAAGCACACGCTGCTGGCGTTCGGTCAAAGAGGCTACGAAGATCACCGCGTCGGCATTGGCCTGGCTGCACGCCTGAGCCACCTCGCGGACCTTTCCGTAGCTCAGCAGGGTCCGCGAGGAATATGGCAGGCTCATCTTCTGAACCCCGCCGTCCGAGACGCCTCGCCGCTGCACGAGCTGCATGGCCACCCAGGCGCCCCGTGCTGCCAGCTCTTGGGCTGCAGAGGCCATGAGGCCTTCGAAGTTCTTCTGCTTCGCTGAGAAGTACCCAACCAGCACCACGTCAGCTCCGGCGGCCGTGAACTGCGAAGACTGGCGTCGGGCTCGCTCCGATGACTCGCGGCGAGCAAGGCGCCGGTCGCGCCGTCTGGGCTGGTGCATGGACCACAGGCTAGAACCCCGGTCACCTGCAGCGATACCGCGTTTCCGATGGCCGGGGCCGACCAGGGAGATCAGAGTCATTCGTTGATGATGGCGATGGTGACGGTGGCCTCGTAGCGAACGGCGAGCTTGTCGTACCTGGTGGCCACCGCGCGATGGCGCTTGAGGCGGTTGATCCCGCACTCGACCGCGTGGCGCTCTCGGTAGTCGATCTTGTCGAACTTCGGCGGACGCCCACCGTGGGCGCCCAGCTTCTTGCGGTTGCGGATCTGGTCGGACTTCTCCGGGATCGTGCAGCGGATCCCACGTCTGCGCAGGTAGTCGCGGTTGGCTCGGGACCCGTAGGCCTTGTCAGCCCTCACCCGTTCAGGACGCCGACGCGGCCTGCCGACGCCCACGCGCGGCACCCGGATGCACTCCAGGACCGGTTGGAACTCGGGGCTGTCGTGCCGCTGGCCAGCCGTGATCAGGAACGACAACGGCTTCTGTCCGTGCTCGACTGCCAAGTGCACCTTCGTGGTCAGACCACCGCGCGAGCGTCCGAGCCCGTGGTCGGCGGGCTCGACTGCGACTCCGCCAGGTTTGTCCCGCTGCAGGTCCCCCTTTTGCGGGCGTCGGCCGCATGCTGATGCGCCCGCGCGACCGTCGAGTCCACGCTCACGTCCCAGGTGATCAGGCCTCTCGCGTCGGCTTCGGCCTGCAACTGGGTGAGGATCCGGCTCCAGGTGCCGTCGCGCTGCCAGCGCCGGAAGAGGCCGTAGACGGTCTCCCGCGCGCCGTAGCGGGTGGGAACGTCGCGCCAGGGCACACCTGTCCGCGTCCGCCAACGTATGCCGTTGATCAGCTGCTGCTTGGACCAGACCGGAGGCCGCCCCGGCTTCTTGCCCACCGGCAACAACGACTCCAGCCTGGCCCATTGCTCGCTCGTCAGATCTCCACGCCCCACAGGTGGATCATGGCAGGTCTTGATCCACTTATGAAACAGGCCCTAGATGATTGAGTCCAAGGGTTCGTAGCCGTAGGCCGCCAGCGAGCGGTGTCGCATGTCGCTGCCATCGCTCGCCCAGCACGTGCAAGGCGTGCCCGTTTCATCCTGGCGGTCAGCGGAGAGAACGTGACGCATGCTTCGGCAACTCGGAGGAGGTCTCGTGGTCGGGGCCTTGCTTGGGAATGGCCTTGAGTCTCCAGTGACTGGAGACAGCAGAGTGGGGGACATGAACGTTACGACCCTCTACTCGATCGGGGAGCTTTCCCGGCGGACCGGCTTGTCTGTGAGGACCATCCGGTTCTACTCCGATTCGGGGGTGGTAGCGCCGACCACCCGTAGTCCCGCCGGCTATCGGCTCTACGACCTCGACGCACTGTTTCGTCTGGAACTCCTCCGCACACTGCGCGAGCTGGGCATGGACCTGGCCACGATTCAACGGGTACTGGACCGCGAGCTCTCGGTGGCGGAAGTCGCCGCGGCGCACGCCGACGCCATGGACGTCCAAATCCGGGTGCTGCAACTGCGTCGGAGCGTTCTGCGAGTCGTGGCCAGACGCGGGTCCAGTCCCGAGGAGACCGCACTCATGCACAGGCTCACACAGTTGTCCGGCGAGGAACGCCAACGTTTGATCGACGATTTCGTGGATGGCACCTTCGGCACAGTGGATGCCGACCCGACCGCGGTGGCCATGGTTCGCGCTGCCACTCCCGACCTCCCCGATAATCCGACCAGCGAGCAGATCGCCGCGTGGGTGGAGCTCGCCGAGCTGGTCGGCGACGAGGATTTCCGTGCCCGGATGCGCCGGACGGCCGTACGTCAGGCCGCCGGGCGCCCGCTCGACATCGAATGCGATGCCGGCGAGGAACTGATGGAATTCACCCGTCAGAAGGTGGCCGAGGCCATGGCGTCGGGCATCGACCCGCTCGGCGACAGGGGCGCACCCGTCATCGACGACCTCGTGCACCGCTTCGCCGAGGTGCTCGCGCGCACTCCTGACACGGAATTCCGGGACTGGATGGCCCAGCAGTTCGAAGAGGCGCACGATCCCCGGGTAGGCCGATACTGGCGGCTGGTGTGGATCGTCAACGGCTGGCAGGTAGTACTGAACCTGATCCCGGTGTACCCCTGGCTCATCCAGGCCCTGCGAAATGACCGTGACGCATAGTCACCGCAGTGGGCACGCCCCGGATCCCTGAATGAGTCCAGGGGATCGCCTGCGGACATGAGACAAGGGTGTCCAACGTCGATGTGTGACTATCGACCTGGACACCCTCGCAACGGCACTCTATGCCCGGATTGACGACGAGTTGAAGGCTTCTCCGTGGCTGACGCCGTGGCGGCGTGCCGTCGGAATCACGCCCACGCTCAGTGACGCCGAGCTGATCACGCTCGCGGTCATGTCGGCGCTGCTCGGATACACCTCTGAGCGGCGCTGGCTTCGCCGCGTCGGGCGGGACTTCGGCCACCTGTTTCCCTACGTGCCCCAGTAGTCCGGCTACAACAAGCGGCTGCGCGCCGCGTTCTCACTGCTCACCAGCATGATCCGGATCGTGGCCCGCGATACCTCACTGTCGAGCGACGATGTGTGGATGGTCAACTCCACACCGGTCGGTTGCGGTTGCTTCCGTGAGACGGCCAAACGCTCGGACCTGGCAGGCTGGGCCCAGTACGGCTACTGCGCATCACACTCGCGATACTTCTGGGGGCTGCGACTGCACCTGGTGTGCACACTCGGCGGACTGCCGGTCCTGTTCGCACTCACCGGGGCCAAGGCGGACGAGCGCGAAACGCTGCGCGACATGCTCGATACCGCGCCAGACGTCCTCGCCGTTCACCCCGGGCAGACGATCATCGGGGACAAGAACTACTTCGGCCGCGAGCTACGCGGACCTGGGAGCGGGCTGACGGCAGACCGACGATGCAATGGAGCCTCGCAAGCGATGGATCTCGGCAGATCCTTCCTCCTACCCGAGGTTGGCCGGACCGTGCGCCGTCGGCATCGAGGCGGCCCACAGACGACGGCGCTGGCACGGAGGCGGGCGGCACAGTGGTTCGACTCGGCCGGCGGCGGCCGAGGACCCGGAAGGAAGGCGTACAAAAGCGCGGCCTGCGAAGTGGCCTTCAGGCCAGAGCTTGGGTGAGATCGTCGTACAGGGAGAAAAGCTCGGCTGCCCCGGTGATCTGCAGGACCCGTCGAAGGGGAAGGCTGGGGTTCACGAGCCGTAGCTCGATGCCGCGCTCGTGAGTCTCCTGCCGGGCCTGCAAGAACACGTTGAGGCCGCTGGAGTCGCAGAAGCCGACGGCGGCCAGATCGATAACCAGCAGGCGCAGGGGTGGATCCATACGCCACGCACTGGCCAGGGACTGTTTGAGGGGATCGAGCTGATGGAGGTCGAGCTCTCCGGTCACGCTCAGGACGCGCACGCCGTCGTCGGTGTCATGGGCAGTGACGGTCAGCACCGAGCGGCTCGCCGGACGGTTGGCAGGTGTCATGGAACCAGCTCTCCTCATCGGGTCATGCTTTCACCGGAATATGCTGCCGTAACTTTGGGCGATCCCGCGTTCGAAGACGCCGCGGCAACCCTCGGGCTCTCTCCGCCTGCCCCGGGACCGCTCGGGAGGTCGGCTGGACCCGGCCCGCATGTGCCTTCGCGGTCAGTGACCATCCAGGGCAGGCCGCGTCGGTGACAGCGCGGACGCGTCGGTGAGGCTGGCACCGGTGTCGGCGTCACGCTGGGAATGGCTGATGCCGTGCCAGTCCAGACAGATGATGGTCGCGTCGTCCTGCAGATGGCCCTCACCGGCGTCGACGACCGCGCCGATCAGGGAACGGGCAGCTTCGCGGGGGTGCAGGGCGCCGGTGCGGACAATAATGTCCGGCAGGTCCAGGGCCTTGACGTTGCGCTCCAGCATGCCGTCGCTGAGCATCACCAGCCGATCCCCGGGCCTCAGATCCAGCGCCTGCACCCGGTAGTCGTGCGGGGCCTGGACACCGAAGGGCAGATCGACCTCAGGGGCAATCTCCTGCACCTGGCCGTCGCGCAGCCTCAGCGGCCACGGATGCCCGGCGTTGACGAACTCGGTTGTGCCGTCGCGCAGGCTGATCCGCAGAAGCTGACCGGTCACATATCCCGGTTGGTAGTGCCCCCGCAACGCCCGGTCGGCCTGGCGTGCCTGTTCCACCAAATCGGCGCCCGCCCGCCGTGCCCGGCGCAGGGCGCCCACCGCCAGCGTGGCCAGCAGCGCGGCCCGCACGTCATGACCCATGGCATCGGTGATCGACAGCTGCACACTGTCGCGGTCCAGGACGTAGTCGAAGGTGTCGCCCCCCACGTGATCGGCCGGCTCCAGTGCCCCCGCCACCGCGAACTGCGCCGCCTCGCACGTCAGCGACATCGGGAGCAGCCGGTGCTGGATCTCCGCGGCCAGACTCAGCGGCAGGGTGCGCCGCCCCCATTGATACAGGTCGGTGAAGGACCGGTTGGCGATGACGACATACGCGAGAGCGTGCGCCGCCTCACCGACCTCCCGCAGTACCGATGTGTCCGGCGCGACGGGCAGGAACAGCTCCAGGAGCCCGATGGCGTCGCCACGGTTGGTCACCGGAGCCACAACCTGAACCAACGCTCCTGGGCCAGCATCCTCCACCGCCGGACGCTGGGTGCGGATCACATCGTCGTAGACGGTGCCCGCCAACGGGATACGCCGGGCCTGCTCCCCGGTCTCGACACTGCCCGCAGCGCCGAGGCGCACCACCGAGCTGCCCGTGAAGTCGGTGATCAGGAACGACACAGCCACCGCCCCGAGCCGGTCCTTGAGAATCCGGGCGACCACATCCAGGGACTCCGTCGGAGGCGCGGTCTCCGCCGCCTGCAACATCTCCGCCAGCGTCGTCCCAGCGCCTCCACGACCCGCACCCCCGTCATGGCGGGAAACCTTCCCGTTGCCGGCGTCCGGCTCGCTCACGGTCACTACGGCACCTCACTGCTCGACAGAACCCAAGGCAACACCCTCAGGCATGGGTTGTCCGTGCCAGTTGCGCCCCGGACAGACCATCGTGCCACGGGGAACCCACCGCAGCCGCAGCCGACCGTCACCCACCTCGGCTAGTGCCCGCCCCAGAGGCTCTACACACGTACGAACGGCGCCGATCCCGACGGACGAGAATCCACAAACCAACCCTGCCAGACGATCTACACCTCAGGCTGCCGCCCCGCCACCAGCCCAGGCACCCCGAAACGCCGACAACCGGCTGTCACCGGGAGAAACGAGCACACGACATGCCCTGCCCCGGGTGCGCGCAAACCGCCGAGGGCCGGCAGGCACGCCCCAGCTCAGGCCGCAGTTTCCCGGTTCACTGGGTCGGCGCCGCGGTGGTGTTCGGCGTTGATCCGCTGGGCTTCCTCGAGCTGGTCTTCGAGGATGACGATGCGGCAGGCCGCTTCGATGGGGGTGCCCTGATCGACGAGTTCCCGGGCACGCGCGGCGATACGCAGCTGGTAGCGGGAGTAGCGGCGGTGGCCGCCCGCGGAGCGCAGCGGGGTGATCAGGCGGTGCTCGCCGATCGCGCGCAGGAAGCTCTGGGTGGTGCCGAGGAGTTCGGCGGCCCGGCCCATCGTGTAGGCGGGGTAATCATCGTCATCGAGACGGCCGAACGAATCGTCTGCTGTCACTTGCACCTCTCTGTGGAACACGTGGAGGGGCCCTGGTGCCTATCGCACCAGGGCCCCGAAGGAACTGCTACACCATCTGCCGGCCCTGGAACTGCGCCGGCCTACTGTGTCCGCGTGGCCGCCCAAAAAGCGGGCGGGATGCGGGGATCGCAAATTGCGTGACCGGAGACCACCTGCCTATCGATGTCCTGCGGTACCCGGGCTCGAGACATCCGCCCCGGGCGATCCTGATGGCGCCTCAACTCCTCCGTTCTTCCCTCTGAATCAACTCTGTACTGGTACTGCGAACTACTGATTCCACTCTTCGGCAGCCAGCCCCGTCGCCCGTCCTTCGTCTGCTCTGGCTTAGAACCCCACTGCCGAACCTCCCGGTACGCGCGCCCGCAGTCGACGCCTTCACCGAGGTACTACTCACTTCACTTCACTGCTGAGCACTACGAACTGCACTTACGGGTAATGCCACTGCGGTACTGCTCGCGGCGGCCCCTGAAAACTGCGGGCCGCCCGGTCCGGTCGTCAGTCCCGTCGCCGTCCTGCAACCACCCTGGCTTCGAAACTCCACCACCGCACCGACCTGCTGGTGACCTGAGTAAGCACCACTCTCCGACAGCCAGCCCCGTCGCCCGTCCTGCAACCACTCTGGCTTAGAACCCCACTGCCGAACTTCCCGGTACGCGCGCCGCAGCCTGACGCCATTTACCGAGGGACCACTGGTACTGCCGACTGCACTCGGGTACTGCTCGCGGCGGCCCCTGATCACTGCGGGCCGCCCGGTCCGGTCGTCAGCCCCGTCACCATCTTGCGAAACCCTGGCTTCGGAACTCCACCACCGCACCGACCTGCACTTACGTGTACTGCTTCCCGGCAGTTCATCTCTGCCGGGCCTGCTCGACCTCTTGGCTACGGGGAAAACAATAACCACAGCGAAGCGCGGATGTCTACTCCCGCTAGGACAGGTTTTCTGTGAGGGCTGACAGTGCAGAGCTGTGGTCCGCGCCGCTTGGAAACTGCCCCGGCCCGCACCCTCCCGAGGTGTGGAGACCGCCGGATCGGGCAGGTGGGGTAAGACGTCACAAGCGGTACAACCGATCACACGTGGGGTGTACGCGCATGAACAGCACCATGATCAGCATTACCTCGACACCCCCCGTACCGACCGTGGTCCAGGGCGACAACGCAGTCGGCATCAGCCAGGCCCGCCGGGCTGCCCGCGCCTTCACCGATCGCCTCACCCCCGCGCCCGGCCCGGACATGGCTGACACTCTCGTCCTGGTGGTCTCCGAGCTCGTCACCAACGCCCTGCGCCACGGTGGCGGCCACTACACCCTGGAACTGACCGCCGGCCCCGACACGGTCACCGCCGCGGTCAGCGACCCCAACCCGGCACACCCGCGCGAGCGCAACCCCGATCTGGGCGGCGGCAGCGGCGGCTTCGGCTGGCACATGATCCGCCGCCTCACCCACCACCTGACCATCACCCCCGGCCCCGGTTACGGCAAAACCATCCACGCCCAGCTCCCCCGCTGACAGCAACCGGATCCGCGTCGTGCTACCGCAGGACAGTTGACCATCCCTCGTAGCGCAGAGCCCTTGGGGCAATGCGGCGAGGGCGGCGCCGACGTCGGGGGTCAGGTCGGGCCAGACGGTCAGCAAGGCGCGCGGGCCGAGACCGGCGCTCTTGACACCCCCAGCCGGTCGGGTCTTTCTGCCCCATGAAGATCGGGCACCTGTGCATCTACGTCTATTCCCGGCCGTAAACGTCCCAGGACGAACGACTGGTGTGGCAGGGAAGCGAGCCCTTCGGACAGGGCGGCCGAGGACTGGTTACGGACAGCAGTCCGAAGACGTCCGGGTAGCGGTCCTCGGTGCTCGCGTTGAAGAAGTCACCGTCCTGCACCCCGCGCTTTTCGTCACTGAGCGAGAGTTCGGCCCGGGCCTTGATCTGTGGGAACAGCAGCGCTGCCGCGTGGCCTTCGACGGAGAGGTACATCCCGAGCCACGTGGTGAGCTGGTCCGGGTAGAACTGCGGCTTCAGCTCCTTGCCGGACGTCTTCCACAGGGGCTGGCGCTCGGCAATCAGGGCCTCGGTGACCCGCTGGTGCTGCGTGGGGTGCATCATCTCGCCGGCAAGCAGCCTGCGCCGTACGGGCTCGTCCAGCAGGCCGAACCCGATCGCGGCAGCGGACGGCCACGGCAGAACCCGCACCGGATCCCCCTCGACGCGGACGAACACGCGGTCGTTGGCCAACAGCCGCCACCCGGCACGGACCAGCAGGAAACCGCACGTCGTCTTGCCCGCGCCCTTGTCGCCGAGGGCAAGCACCGTCGCACCCCCGGGGTTGATGACGGCGGAGGCGTGGAGGATCTGCCAGCCCTCGGCCAACAGCTGCCCGCACACCACCTCGCGGGCCAGCCGCGCCGCGGATGTGGCCACGGCGGTCTCGTCCTCTCCCCCGACAATCAGTCGAGATCCTGCGGACTCCCACCGGTAGGCGAGGCGGCGGTCCCGAACGCTTCGAGGCGACCGATTTTCCCGGTGCTGAGGTCTCGGACCGGTTGGTCGCGGCCTGGGCCGTCGCTCAACGTTACTCCTCGCAAATTGACTCGCCCCGACCATGAGCCAGGTCAGCGATCGATCACAGGTCACCCCGGGGAGGTCAGTCCCATGAGCCTTTTCCAACCTCACGCCGAAGCGTGAGGTTGGAAAAGGCTCATGGACACGTCACTCGTCACAGAGAGTTGGTGAGACGACCTGACTTTAGAAGAAGTGTTTGCGTCCACCGACCGCACGACCGGTCGCACCCAGGATCCACAGGATGGCGCCAACCAGAATGAGGATGCCACCGATCGTCGTCAGCAGACCCATACCGACAAGCAGGCCGATGATCAGCAGAATAAGCCCAAGAATGATCATTTTAAACCCTATCGTCAATTCCGACTCAGGCGCGTGTGCGTATGAGTTTCACAATGGCCCCGAGCTCGGCCCTTGGTGAGATCCCGACCAGCTCCAAATGCCAAGACCTCGGTGCGATAGGCCTTGTGCCCGGCGACGCGGTGTTCACGCCCACCTTCGAAACTTCTTTCAGTACGTCATCTCCTCGACCGTCCTCTGCTCCGGAAGGTCCTTCCGCCCCGGACGGTTTGGAGCGATCCGGCGGATTTGCCGGTGTGCTGGGGGTCAGGGCCCGCGTGTACGCCGATACCCGGCGCGTCGGCACCGTGGTCGTAGCCGCGGTCGCCCAGCACCACATTCGGGCGGCACCGGGGCTGGCCACGCCTGCCCCACAGGGACGGCACAGCCTGGAGAAGTGGGATCAGCTGGTGACATCGTTGCGGTTGCCGCCGGTCAGGGTGGCGGCGAGCGGGATGCCGGTGGCATCGGTGATCAGATGATGCTTGCTACCCGCCCTGCCACGGTCAGCAGGGCTTCGTCCCGTCTTGGAGCCCCCTTTAACGCGCGGATCGAGACGACCGCGTGATCGTGGAGCACTGGCTTCGACTCGGCAGCCCGCGACTCGTAGTGCCGGAACACAACGACGATCAGCCCGTCCCGGGGCATAGGCGAGGGAGGGGTGGGCTCCGGTTGCGGAGCCCACCCCTCCCTACTTGGGGCACGGGACGACGCGCTGGGTTCGAGGAGTCACCATGGTGAGCGGACTCGGCACGAGACGCTGTTCGAGCTCAGGGCCCCTCAAGGCAGGCTAACGGTCCAGGGGAACTCTACTGAGGCGCGCAACTCCCGAAGTGCGGCCGCAACGTCAGGAAGTCCCTGACTTCTGCGTTCCCAGAGAAGCTCATTAACTGCCTTGACCTCAGCATGTCCCAGAGGGTGGTCGGGTGCCGGCCAGTCGCACCCCATCACGATGAGCCGTCCCGAGGGCGCGTGGAGGCTCGCCTCGACGACGTGGTCGAAGCCGTCGCTGGCGTCGTACGGCTGATCTGCGAGGACATGGACACTGACCGTCACGGTGTCGTTGACAGCCGTGCCGATGGCCAGGGCATCATCAATAACGCCTAGCCCGTCAACGACGGTCTGTTCGGTCCGCACGCCGCTGAAATCACCTCCGGATCC
The DNA here is from genome assembly GCF_042871565.1 of Streptomyces sp. NPDC005775. Classification (NCBI taxonomy): domain Bacteria; kingdom Bacillati; phylum Actinomycetota; class Actinomycetes; order Kitasatosporales; family Streptomycetaceae; genus Streptomyces; species Streptomyces sp. NPDC005775. The sequence goes on from NZ_JBIAIU010000021.1 coordinate 91,369, forward strand.
CTCATCCAGGATGTGAATCTGGAAGTAGTCCGCGAAGAGCTCAAGGTGGGTTGCCACGGAGGCATCATCCCTGCTGCCCAGCAAGGACAGCACCGCAGGGCGAGGCCGATTCGCACGAGGCCGCTGACCGGGTGATCCGGGCATGATCACCCGCCTGCTTCTCGAGGCGCCGGCTGATCAGTGCAGGTCAGGCGGAGGTGTCGGTGCTGGTTCCGACGGGCTGTTGGTGGAGCATCAGCTTCGGCAGGGTCTGCTGACTTGCCCGGAGTGTGAGGCGATTCTGGCGCCGTGGGGGCACGGCCGGCGGCGGACGATCCGGGCGCCTTGGGGCCCGCTTGTTTCTGCGGCCACGCCGTACGCGCTGCTCAGGCTGCAAGCGACAGGCACCCACCCGCCCAAGTGCCGGGAGTCATTGTCAGTGCCCTCCGGCAGAGTGCCGCCCATGATCAACGAACTGGACCTCATCGACTGGTCGTCGATGAGCCACGCCTATGGCCCCGCCGTCGAAGTCCCCGTGTGGCTGGGGGCGATGGCCTCCCCTGACCCAGCAGTCAGGGACAGGGCATTCGACGACTTCTACAACGCGGCCCACCACCAGGGTGACGTGTATCCCTGTACGGCGGCCAGCCTGCCGTTCCTCTTCACCATGGCCGACGACGCAGCGACCCCCGACCGGGCTTCCATCGTGCAGCTGCTGCTCAGCATCGGCCGCGAATCCGCCGACCGGAGCGATGGCCTCTACTTTTCACCGGAGGGCACCGAGTCCACAGCAGGCGCAGACAGCCTGGCCCTCATACGCGAGCGCGCCGACATCTTCATCTCCCACTCCTCCCACCCCGACGCCTCCGTACGCCAGCCGGCGATAGAGGGCCTCGGCCACTTCCTCGAAGACGCCGACCACGCCGTTGCGCTCCTGCGTGACAGGCTGTCCGCAGAACGCGGGACGGTCGAGCGGCTACTGGTTGTCCGTACGATGGCAGACCTGGCGCTGCGGCTGCCGGCAGCCCGCTCCTCCGTCACGGCATGGCTCGACACCCTGGCCGGCGAAGCCACCGCAGATCCCGACATCTGCCTGGCCGCCCTCGTCCACAAGGCGCGCTGCTCCCCCGCGAGCATCGACACCGACACCGTCCCCACAGCGATCAGGCTGCTCCGACAGCTCACGCCCGCACCCCAGCCCGGACCACGAGGTAAAGAGTGCGAGCCCGACGCCGACGCCTACGCGCGCGCTGCCGGGCCGGCAACCACAACGGCGCAGGATGTGCCGCCGCAGATAGCTGCCGCGTTCGCCGACCTTGAGCAGCACAACCGTGTACACGCACCCACCACCGATCTCCTGCGCCGCTTCCACGCGGTGCTCGACGCACGCCTGCCCGAGCGCACCGCGCTGCTCACGGAACAGCTCCGCAGCCCGGACCGCGCCACCCGGTACGACGCGATCCGTATGGCCAAGGACCTGATCAGCTCCTGGAGGGGCGAGCACACCGCCCTCGTCATGCTCCTCACGGAATGCCTGATACCCGAGGATCCGTACACCGCCGCCGCGGCCGCCGAAACTCTTGGATCCCTGCCTTTTGTCTGCGCACCGGCCCGTGAAGCCCTCGCCGCCTATGTCGACGCCCACCGCGCTGCGCACGGAATGGACGTGTGGGCGACTCCCCACCCGCTGCGGCGCCGTGCACATCAGGAAGCCGTCATGGCGCTCGCACGCCTCGGCGACGTACGCGCCCTGCCCTGCCTGCTGACCGCGCTGGACACCGGTTGCGACGCATGGCGTGCCATTCAGGTCGCCGGGCACCTGAGCCCGGCCGCCGAGGAACTCGTGCCGAGACTGGCCCGGCTCCTTGCCGAGGCCGACCTCTCAAAGCAGTGGCCCGCAACGAACACCGGCGCCCTCATATCCGCCCTAGCCACACTGCGTCACCCCGCGGGCCTACCCGCACTCACCCATGCCGTCAGCGCTGCGGCCCGGCATGAACACTGGTCCACCGCCACCTCCGCCGTGACCGCCCTCGCATCCTTCGGCCCCGGAGCCGCACCTGCCCTCACGGTCATCCGCCCGCTGACCGACGCCAAGGACGTGAATCTCCGCGCGGCCGCCGCAACCGCCGTGTGGGAACTCGGGCGCAACGCCGCCGAGTCCGTGCCAAGACTGGAGGCCCTGCTCGACAGCCACTGCAACCGCGACGCCGCCGACACCCTCGGCCGCATCGGCCCACCCGCCCAGACCGCACTGCCACGCCTGCGCGAACTACTTGACGCTGGATACGAGTGGACCCGCGTCCACGCCGCAGCCGCCATCTGGGACATCGGAGGCGAGACCGAAGCCGACATCGTCGTGCAGACCCTGCTGGCCGCCTGGGAGCAGAACGACGCGACAGGCAACCACGTCCTGGCCTGCCTCGACCGAATGGGCCCCGCCGCAGCACCAGCACTCCCCCGCATCCACGCCGAGCTCGCGCTGCCCCAACGCGGGGGACGATTCCGGAGCATCGACAACGACGCAGAGGTACAGCTCCTCTGCCGCAACATCCAGGCTCGCCTTAGCTAACACGATCTGGCCTTCGACCTGCCGAAGGGCGAATTGACCACTCATCGGCTCTAGGGGTCGTTTCTTATGGCTGAGGTGCGGAGTGGGCGGCTTCAGGGAAGCCCAGTTCATCCAGGAGCACGTCGAACAGTTCTTCCACGAAGGTCTCCCGTGCGCGCAGCAGTTCCTCGATCCGGGGCTGCTGTGCTGCGGCCTGGAGACCGGCTGCTGAAGCCCATATTAGAGCGCCTTTGGCGTCGGCCGGCACCTCTGCATCGAGCTCTGCGCGCTTGTGTCCGATGGCTTCTTCGAACTCGGGGGTGGCTATCCACACGCTCATGTCGTCCACGTCCTCGGGTTCCTTGACGAGGAGGGCAGCGGCGTGGTCCAGGTTGAGCCATGCCTGCCAGCGGTTCCCGTTGGTGTCCAGGCCTGTCACGAGGGCGATGCTGCTGTCGGAGACATCGGCGACGCAGGCCGGTGCGCCGGACCATTCGACCAAGATGGACAGGTACTCGTCCTCCCAGATGCCTTGTTCCAATTGCAGGGTCTGCCACCCGCCCGGTCGCGGCTGCCACTCATGCACGTCGTCCTTCAGCCCTGGATCAGCACCGTCGAACAGGGGTGCTTCCAGCCAGGGGCGCTCGTAGCGCGCAAAGACCAGATGACCGGAAAAGCCCATGGAACCTCCTCGTCGAATACCAGCGCACCCTACGAGCTGTCACTGACACCACAGGCGTCGCCGACGGTCGCTCCCGGATCACCGTCACTGGATCAACCGGCAGTAACCGATAAGAGCCGCGGTTACGCCAACGAATGCGAGGAAGTGCCCAGCTTTGCGTTCGTAGCGGCGGTGGAGTCTTCGGCAGCCAGCCAGGACACAACTCTCTCGACCACCCAGCGATGACGGCCCATCCGCTGTGAGGACTCGACGCCCTTGCGGGCGCGGAGCCATCGGCACAGGTGACCGCAGCCCGACCAATCTGCCGCCGTGTCGGGCGAGATGGTGGCGGTGCGCGGGGCGCTCGAACTCGTTGTCATTTAACGCCTATACATCGTCATACCACCCTCTTACGCGTCTGCTTCCGCGATGCCCTTCTTGAGCTTGCAGGTGTCCAGTTCCTTCCACGCAGGGAACATCATGTTCACAAGGACGACGGCGAAATACCTCGACCTCGGCACCCGAGGGCACAGTGCCGTCTCCGACGAGCAAAGACATCCGCTTGGTGTCACTCATCAGGTGGACGACCGCGTGATCTTCTTGGAAGGCCAGGATCAGCACCGGGAACTCCCTGTTCGGCGACCGTACCTCGAGATACCCCTGGCCACGGGAACGCAGGTTGGTTGAAGCGATCTGACAGATCCTTCACCTCTGAACATCTCTCAACCGGATGGAACAGTCCGGATTCCGGGGATGTCGCCGCCCACATCACGCTCATCCAGCCCCTCTTCCCCACACAAGCCGTCGGCCACGATCCACCACGACGGGACTACTGGGACTGTGCCGCATGATCCTGTTACGAGGGCTATAGGTCGAATTCGATGTGCTCGACGTCGGTGAACTCCACGAGGAGCCCGCCCGCTCGGCGGCCGCCGTCCCTGAAGTAGGTCTCCTGGAGCCCTTCGGCGGCGATGTTCTGGAGCTGTTGGTCGCTGGCGCCTTGGTCGCGGGCTTCGAAGAGGCGTGCGGCGTAGGGGGGCGGGAGAGCGATGGTGAGGTGGCGCAGGCGGGCGTCGTCGGTGCTGCCGGGGGCTGCGGTGTAGCCGAAGCGGGCGCGGGTGTCGATGATGATGCCGTGGGTGGTGGCGGCCTTCTGTTTGGCCTGGGCGCGGATCTGTGGCTGCCAGCGCTTGTTGACCTCGCTCTCCAGGCGGATGGCGAGGTCCTTGCGGGGTGTTTTGATCTGGTTCTTGACGTAGCGTTCGACGGTGCGCTGGCTGATGCCGAGCCGCTGGGCTGCGGCTCTGGTGGATTTCAGCTGCCGGACGAGGTAGCGCATGCGGGCGCCGGCCGAAGTGGGGATGGGTCGGGTGAAGGCTTTGTGGACGGCTTTGTCGAGCCCGTCGGCGAGCTGTCCCATCGGTTACTTCCTACTCCCCGTTGTCTGTTCGGGTGACGTGGCCGTCCTTGATGTACCGGGCAATGTTCTCGTCCCGGCCGTGCTGTTCATGGACGCTCTCGGCCCACAGAGTGCTCTGGGTGCCTTCGTGCTTGACCATGCCGGGGCTGACGCCGAGGCGGAAGCCGCCCGGCAGTGGCTTGCCGTCCTTGTAGGGGAGGAAGTCGAGCGGGCTGGGGCCGTCGCTGGCGTAGACGGCGCAGTCGGAGAGGACAGCGAGCGGGTACTGGCCGGTGGCGTCGGCGAGCTTGAGCATCTTGCGGTGCATGTTTGTACGGGCCTTGGAGATGACGGCGGCACGGATGTCGGGGCGCCAGGTAGGGCGGGACAGGGCCCGCCAGGGCTCCCCCGGTTTCCAGCTCTCGCCGCGGGGGCGTTCGCGGAGCTTGCCGAGGCCGCCCTTGACGGTGGCCTTGACCGCGGACAGGACGGTTGCCATCTGCGGGTCGCGAAGGCGGTGGCCGTCCATGGCCGCCAGGAATCCGGCCGGGGTCAGGTCGGTGGTGACGCCCAGGTCGGCCATCGTCGTCATGTAGGCGTCGCGCAGGCGGTTGTACCAGCCGTCGAGGTAGCGGCCGCTGTCGTAGCGCACCCAGGCCTCGACGGGGGTGACCTGGTAGCCGAGCTCGACGGCGTAAGCGACGCTCGGTGTCGCGTACCACGCGGGCCCGGTGGGGCGCTCCCCCCGGGGGGTGAACGGTGAGGGGAGCCGGTCGCCGAGCTCGATGTGCGAGAGATCCACGAGCCAGGAGCCGGGCAGCTTCGGGTCGAAGGCGGGGTTGCGCAGCTGGGTGGGTGCGCCCAGGCCGACGGTGGTGCCGTTCGCGGCTGCGGCGAAGGCCATGTTGACGTCGATGCCCACCACATACCGCTTGGTGCATTCCTCGTCGGTGAGCGGGCGGGTCCAGTCGTAGGCCTCTTCCATCAGCATCTCGGCCGGGGTGCGCTGATGGAAGCGCGGCAGATCAGCCAGGAGCGGGTGCCCGTCGGGCGCCTCGCACGGTGCGCAGCTCACGGGTTCCTTGCCCAGGGAGCCGGGGTTGTGCTGGCTGTGCCGCTTGCCGGCGCCATCGGGTTCGCTCGCCCGGGTGGGCGGGTGCAGCGCCGTCATCAGCTCCAGGCCGGTGACGGCCGTGGATCCGCGCGGGGTGATCACGCGAGTGGCGTAGGTGCCCAGCACGCGGGCGAGTTCGGGGGCCGGGAGCTGTCCGGCGTCCCCCCAGCTGCGGGTGTCGAGCGCGTCCCAGGAGGGGATGCACAGCTGCACGCAGGCCCGCTTTCCGCCCTGGGCGGGGCGGTAGATGCGGGCCCAGGGGCCGAAGCCCCGGCGGGTGAGCTGCCAGTCTGCCCGGGCGAGCTGCTTGCTGACTTTATGGCCTTCCGGGAGCCGCCCCGAGGTGCGTTCCTCGTCGCTGAGCCGCACAGGCAGACCGTAGCGTTCACACGCGGCGGGGGTCAGCACGATCAGCGGGTCGGCGTCCTTACCGGCCCCGTTGAGGCGGGATGCGCCCAGCTTCGCCTCGTTCAGCGTCCAGTCGACCAGAGCGGGGACGGACTTGGCGGGCACGTCCAGGACGAGGCCGCCGACGCAGTACGCAACCGGGTGCCCGTCCTCGATGTCGACGACGGCCAGCGGGCCGTTCGCGAACCGCGGATCGTTCACCGCCGGTGCGGTGGTGGCCTCCGCGGGTGCCGGGCGGCGAACCATCGTGCGTGGTGGCCTCGCGGCCGTAGGAGCAGGTTCGGGCCCGGCGGCGCCGGCTGCTGCGGTGGGCTCCCGGCCGGGCACGGGCGCGGGCACGGCCTGGGTAGACGCGGCGGTCGGTGACGCCGCAGCGGCCTCGCCGGCCGCTGGTGCCGTCCGCGAGACCGGCGGGGCGGGGTACAGCTCGGCGAGCCCGTCCAACAGCCGCGCATACGCCTCGCGTTGCGGAGGGCGTGGCTCGGTCTTGCCGCTCTCCCATGACACCACGGTCGCCCGGCGCACACCCAGCGCGGAGGCAACCTGCTCCTGCGTCAGACCGTGCGCCTTACGCAGCCGTTCCCGCTCTCCCGGTTGTGGCAAGGGCGCATGGCCCGCAATGAGGGCATCAACCGCATCGAACAGCTCAGACATCACAAGCCTCCCCGATCACACCTAAACAATACACCGAAACAAACCATCAACAGACTTCCAACGCACTACCAAACGTTCATCACGCGCACTTCCAAGCACGGATAGGACCCGACCGCCGGTACCCTCTCCCGCAGCAAACGCATACAGGGCTTCTCGGACGAACAAGAGCCGTGTGCTTCGCCGCCGCGGCCCTCGCAATCAATGACCTCTCCCCCAACCTCGCCCACCGCCCCCTCGGACCACTCCGCCTCGCACCCGGCGACGCCCACACCTATCCCATCCCCTTCTGGGCCCACAGCACGTAGCTCACGGCGACTGCGGCTAGGGACTGTCTCTCAGGTCCGTCTGTGGGATCGTCGTGCTCATGATCGAGTCGTGGGTTGTCGATGACGGCAGTGCTGTGCAGGTGGTGCTGGAGACGCCCTCCGGGCGAAAATCGGCGAGGGGCAGCTTGAGACATGGCTGGTCAGTTCGTCCGGCCGCAAGTTGGCCTTCGTGACCAACGCCGAGCGCGCGCTGGTGGTGTTGATGGATGGTGAGGATGATGCTGGCGAGCATGCCGTCGACCCTGGAGCTGAGGGATCGAGTGGCGGTTTCGTTCTGTCCAATGGGCAGTACGACGAATACCCGGACGTGGACACCGTGCCGCTTGAGGAAGCGTTCAGGATCGTCGACCACATCGTCAGCAGGGGGACTTGGCCCGCGGACGCGCGCTGGGCGGTCGACCGTTGACCGAGCCAGCTACTGCCGGATCCAGATGAGGATGGCGGCAAAGTGGAGTGCGGCCTGATAGGCAATGGCGAGCTTGTCCGTTCGCATCGCCAGGCCGCGTCACTGTTTCAACCGATCGATGCACCGCTCGACAGCATTGCGCTGCTTGTACGTCTCAGCATCGAAACCAGGCGGGCGTCCTCCTGCGCTGCCTCGCCGTAGGCGGTTCCTTACCTGGTCGGTGGGCTGAGGAATGACGGCACGGATGCCGCGACGACGAAGGTGCCTGCGGATCGCGCGGGAAGAGTACGCGCGATCCGCGAGAACGGTCTCTGGCCGAGTCCTCGGTCTGCCGACTGTGCTCCGGGGCACCCGGATCCTCGCCATGACCGCCTCGAAGGCCGGTGCGTCTCCGGCCTGGCCCGCGGTGACATGGAAGCCCAACGGTCGCGCCTGGCCGTCACTGGCAAGGTGAACTTTCGTGCTCAAGCCACCACGTGAGCGTCCGAGTGCATGATCGTCGGGTTCGGCCCGATCGGGATCCCCTTTTTCCTGGCTCCGGCGGCGTGCTGGTGAGCCCGACAGACTGTTGAGTGTGCGGTTCGTGAGTTGATGTCCGTTCCTGGTTTGGCTAGTGCTGCTTACTGAAGGTGCCGGGCTCAGTTTCGGTGAGGATTCCTAGTGTGA
>NZ_JBIAIU010000022.1:0-74200 GCF_042871565.1 Streptomyces sp. NPDC005775
TGCTCTTCCTCACCGACGGCACCTTCGCCGGCTCCCTCGAACACGGCACGGCCGAACAGATCGCGGCCCACATGACCACCCTCACCTCCCGTACCCACGCGCTGGCAGGGGTCGCTGCGTGAGTCGCCTTGCCCCCAACGGCCTGGCCCGTGCGGCCGTCCGCTTCAGACCCGCGTCGTTCGCCGGCACCTTCGTCGCCCTGATGATGGCGGCGCTGATCGTCTCCGCCTGCGGCATCCTCCTGGAGACGGGCGCCCGCGCATCGGTGCCGCCCGAGCGCTACGCGAAGGTGCCGGTCGTCGCGGCGGCCGACCAGTACGCCCGCCTCGTCACGGGCAGCGGCGACAGCCGCTCCGAGTCGGCGAACCCGCTGCCGGACACCGCACGCGTGGACATCGCGCTGACCGCTGACCGGCAGGGCGGCCCGCGTACCGGGCGCGGAGACGGCGGTGCCCGACTTCACCTTCCCGGTGCGCCTGGGCGAGGACGCGCTGACGGGCCACGGCTGGGGTGCGCACGCCTTCACCGGCGCCGCGCTCACTTCCGGAACGGCGCCCGGGACCGGCGAGGTCGTGCTCGACGCCGCCGCCGCACGGGCGGCGAAGGCCGGCGTCGGCGACACCGTCACGCTCGAAACCGCCTCCGGACGAGCCGGCTTCCGCGTCTCCGGGCTGGCGCGGCCCGGAGCAGGCGACGGCGCGGCCGAAGGCGCCACGGGCTGGTTCACCGACGCCCAGTCGCCCGTGCTCGCCGGGCATCCCGGCAGGGCCGACGCCATCGCCGTCCTGGCGAAGGAGGGGGCGGCCCCCGCGGACGACGCGGCCCTCGCCGCCGGCGTGCGGAAGGCGCTCGCCGGCACCGGTGCCGAGGTGCACACCGGCGACGGTCGCGGCGCCGTCGAGGACCACGGCCTCGCGTACGCCAAGGAAACACTCACCGGGCTGGGCGGCTCCTTCGGCGGGATCGCCGCCCTGGTCGCCGTCTTCACGGCATCCGGCACGGTCGCGTTGTCCGTCGCCCAGCGCGCACGGGAGTTCGCGCTGCTGCGCGCGGTCGGCGCCACCCCGCGGCAGATCCGCCGCGCGGTCGCCTCCGAAGCACTGCTCGTCGCGCCACTGGCCGGACTGATCGGCTGCCTGCCGGGGATCGGGCTCGCGCGCTGGTGGTTCGCCCAGCTGAAGGACCGCGGGGCCGTCCCGGGCCCGGTGGACCTGCACGTCTCCTGGATCCCGCTCGTCGTCGCCGTGGGAACGGTGCTGCTGACCGCGCTCACCGCAGGCTGGGCGGCCGGACGCCGGCCGGCCAGGATCAAGCCGGGGCAGGCGCTGGCCGAGGCGTCGGCGGAGCGGCTGCGGCCCGGCGTGGTCCGTACCGTGCTGGGCGTGGGCGCCCTCGTCGGCGGCGGATTCTTCACGGTCTTCGCCGCCCACTCGGCCGGGGACGACGCGGCCAATGCCGCCCTCGGCGTCGTCATGCTCTTCATGCTCGCCGTCGCCCTGCTCGGTCCTCTGGTGGCGCGGCTGTGCGCGGAGCTGTTCGGTCTGGCGCTGCGCGGCAGCGGCGCCGCGGCCGGGCTCGCCGCCGCCAACTCCCGTACCAACGCCCGTCGGCTGGCCTCCGCCATCACCCCGATCGTGCTGGCCATGGCCTTCGCGTCCACGCTCGCCTTCATGCACACGAGCGAGAGCCATGTGGCGGCGAAGCAGTTGCGCGCCGGCGTCATCGCGGACCATGTCGTCACGCACCCCGCCGGGCTGTCCGCCGAAGCCGTGGGCCGGGCCTCCCGCGCCCCCGGCGTCGACGCGGCCGTGGGCCTGCTCGACACGCAGGTACTCGTGCCCGTCGGGTCGGGCGGCGACCGGTGGCTGCAGAGCTCGTCGGCCCAGGGCGTGTCGGGTACCGGCGCGCGACTCGGACAGGTGCAGGACCTCGATGTGCGCAGCGGCAGCCTGGACCGGGTCGGCGAGGGCCGGATCGCCATCGACCGGACGCTCGCCACGTCGGCGAAGGCCGAGGTCGGCGACAAGCTGCCGATGTACCTCCCGGACGGCACCAGGACCAGCCCCGAAGTCGTCGCCGTGTACGGGCGAGGGCTCGGCCTGGCGGCCGTGACCATGGACCGCTCGTCGCTGGCCGGCCATGTGACCTCGGGCTTCGACACGACACTGCTGGTACGCGGCGGGGAGGCCAAGGATCTCGCCACGCTGGGCACGGTCACCGAGGCTTCCGGCTACGCGGTCGAGGAGACCACCGACCGCGAACTCAACGCCTGGGCCAACTACATGATGGCCGGGGTCCTGGGCGGGTTCGCCGCCCTCGCCGCCGCCAACACCCTCGTCATGACCGTTCTCGACCGCCGCCGCGAACTCGGCATGCTCCGTCTGGTCGGCGCCACCAGGCGCCAGGTGAGGGACATGCTGCGGTGGGAGGGCATGCTGGTGGCCGTGGCCGGCATCGTCCTGGGCACGGCCATCGCCGCGGCCACCCTGGTCCCGATGATGCGCGGGCTGACCGGCGAGGCGCCCTACGTGCCCCCGCTCGCGTACGCGTCCTTCGCCGCAGCCGCGGTCGGTCTCTCCCTGCTCGCCGTCACCCTGCCGGCACGTGCGGCGCTCCGCGAAGGGCAGGGCTGACGGGGGCGTGCGGTGCGGGGAAGCTGTCACGGTGGCTGCGGGCCCGGCCCGTACCTCCCGATGGCCGTGACCGGTGTGGCTTGGAATCGGAGGAGTGGAGGAACCCGACCGCGCAACCGGTCGCGCACCTCAGGAGGCCCACCTGCCACGGCACGGTGAGCAGCGTCGACGCGACGAGCATCACGCCCTTCAGGTACGAGTGGGCCGTCAGCTGTCTCGCCGCCCTCACGACATCGGGTTCTCCGCCGGGTCGCCTCAGACCAGGTTGTCCTCGACCGTCAGGCCGAAGGCTCCGCGCCCGTACATGGCGAGGGCGCGCTCCACGTCGTTGGCGACGTGGACGCTCCCCGCGTGGGCGTCGCGCCAGGCGCGCTCGACGGGGTTGCCGCGCCGCAGCGCGTTGCCGCCGGCGGTCTTGAAGAGGAGGTCGATCGCTGCGACGGCCCGTTCGGTCCCCCGGACCTGGTCGCGACGGGTGCGCAGCCGCAACTCCATGGGGATCTCCCTGCCGGCGGCCGCGAGTCCGGACAGTTCGCGCATGTTGCGGTCCATCTGGAGCACGGTCGCGTCGATGTCGGAGGCGGCGCGCGCGATGGCGACCTGGGCGAACGGGTCCTCGGCGAAGCTGCCGCCGCCCAGACTGAGCCGCACCCGCTCCTTCATCCGCGACACGTACGACGCGTAGCCGCCGGAGACGGCCCCGAGCACCGGTGCGGTGACGGCGCTGGTGAAGATCGCGCCGAACGGCAGCCGGTACAACGGCCCCGGGTTGATCTGCTGTCCCGGCACCTTCAGCTGCGCCTGCTCGTAGTTGCGGAGCACCCGGTGGGCCGGCACGAACGCCGACTCGATGACGATGTCGTTGCTGGCCGTTCCGCGCAGCCCGACCACGTCCCACATGTCCTCGATGCGGTAGTCGGTCCGGGGCACCAGGACGGTGAGGAAGTCCACCGGCCGTCCCTGCGCCCCGACGACGAGCGCACCGAGCAGTGCCCATGACGCGTGCTCGCAGCCCGACGAGAAGCTCCACCGGCCGGTGAGCTCGTAGCCTCCGTCGACGGGGGCGAGCCGGCCCACCGGGGCGTACGACGAGGAGACGCGTGTGTCCGGGTCCTCGCCCCACACGTCCTGTTGGGCCTGTTCGGGGAACAGGCCCAACTGCCAGGGGTGGACGCCCAGCACGGACGCCACCCAGCCCGTGGAGCAGCACACCGCGGAGATCTCCCGCACGACCGTGTAGAAGTCGACCGGGTCACCCTCCAGGCCTCCGAACCGGGCCGGTTGGAGCATGCGGAAGACACCGGCCCCCGCCAGCTCGCGCACCGTCGCATCCGGGATGCGCCGCGCCTCGTCGGTGGCGGCCGCCCGCTTCCCGATGGCCGGCAGCAGACCGCGCACCGACTCCAGAACCTCGTTGTCCATCTGTCCGTACCTCCATGCCCCGGTCGGGCTCAGATCGTTCGCAGGGCTGACTTGTCCACCTTGCCGGTGGGGTTGCGCGGCAGGGCCCCGAGGACGACGACCTCACGCGGGACCTTGAAGTTGGCCAGCCGCTCACGACAGTGGCCGATCAGGACGTCGGGGTCGGGCTCGGCGCCCGGACGCGGGGTGACATAGGCGCGTCCGACCTCTCCGAGCCGTGCGTCGGGGACTCCCACCACGACGGACTCGGCGACGGCTTCGTGTCCGGCGAGCACCTGCTCGACCTCGGCCGGGTAGACGTTGAATCCGCCGACGACGAACATGTCCTTGAGCCGGCCGGTGATGACCAGGTTGCCGCGGGCGTCGAGGTGCCCGACGTCCCCGGTGGCCAGCCACCCGTCCGCGTCTACGGCCTCGGAGTTCGCAGCCGGGTCGTCCATGTAGCCGAGCATCACGTTGTAGCCGCGCACCAGGATCTCGCCGTCCTGGCCGGCCGGCAGCACGGCACCGCCGGGCCCTGCCACCCGTACCTCGACACCGTCGATGGGGCGGCCCGCGGTCAGGGCGACGGTCTCGTCGTCGTCGTCGGTGGAGCACGCGGACACGGTGCCGCAGCTCTCGGTCAGTCCGTAGGCGGTGAGTACCTCGGGGAAGAGCTCGGCGCGCAGCCGTCGGACGAGGGCGACCGGTACGACCGCCGATCCGGTGACCGCGAGCCGCAGGGACGACAGGTCGAAGAGGTCCCGGCCGGGCGCGTCCAGCAGTTCGGTGTAGATCGTGGGCGGGCCGGGCAGGACGGTGATGCGCTCGGCCTCGACGGTGTGAAGCGCCCGCTGTACGTCGAAGACCGGGTGCAGGACCATGGTCGCGCCCCGCAACAGGCAGGCGAGTACCCCCGCCTTGTAGCCGAAGCAGTGGAACAGCGGATTGATGATCAGATAGCGGTCGTCGCCGGTCACACCGGTCCGGCTGCTCCAGGCCCGGTAGGTGGTGAGGTTTTGCCGGTGCGTGCTCAGGGCGCCCTTGGCGCGGCCGGTGGTGCCCGAGGTGAAGAGCAGGTCCGAGGGGTCGTCGGGGCGCACGGCGGCAGCGCGGGCGTTGGCTTCCGCGTCGGACACGCGGGAACCGTGCTGGAGGAATTCCTCCCAGGGCAGACTCCCGGAGGACGCGGTGGCGTCGAAGGTCACCACCCGTTCCAGAGTGGCCGGGGGGAGCGCCGCCCCTCCTTCGTCCCCGGTGGCCAGCATGGCCAGGTAGTCCTTGCCGAGGAAGCCGTTCTCGACGAACAGCAGCCGTGCGCCGCTGCGTTCCAGGAGCCGGCGCGCTTCGGCGCCCTTGTAGCGGGTGTTGACGGGAACGAGCACCGCCCCGGCCGAGGTGGCGGCGAGCGCGGCGACCACCCAGTGGTGACTGTTGGGCGCCCACAGGGCGATCCGGTCGCCGGGCCGCGTACCGAGGGCGATCAGCGACTTCACAGCCGACTGGACCCGGGCGCGCAGTTGCCCCCAGGTCAGCCGTACGTGACCGTCCACGACCGCCTCCCGGCCGGGATGCCGGCCGGCGGCGAGACCGAGGGCTCCGGGGATCGTGAGGGGGTGCTCTGTCTCGCTCATCTGCTCTCCGGGAGGGTGCGGGCCGCGCTCAACACGCGCACGGTGGACGGCTACCGATGCGGGCTGCCGATCGGCATCAGGAGGACGGCGGCAGCATCTTCTTGGACGCCTCGTGAGCACCGAGGACCAGTTCGGCGCGGGGGAAACCACTGCGCTTTTGCGCCGCCCCGGCATTGCCGCCGGCCACCAGGACGGGGCCGTCGGCCAGGTGTTCCAGCCCTTCCCGGGCGACGTCGTCGGGCTCCGCGACGCGCAGTCCGGGCAGGTCCATCCGCAGTCCGGCACGCTCCATGGCGGGGGTCCGGGTCACGCCGAGGACGAGCTCCAGGACGTGCACTCCGTACGGCCGCAGTTCGAGCCACAGGCCTTCGGCGAAGACCCGGCTGAAGGCCTTGGCCGCCGAGTAGACGCTGATCTGTGCCTGTCCGAGGTATCCGGAGAGCGAGCCGACCAGCATGATGCCGCCCCGGCCCCGTTCCTTCATCCGGGCGCCGAAGTGGTGGGTGAGGGCGAGCTGCGCGGTGATGTTGAGGTCCAGGACGCCCTGGACCCGCGTCAGGTCTCCGGTCACGAACTCGTGGCCGTAGCTGTTGGCTCCCGCGTTGAAGATCAGCAGGCCGACCTCGAGGCCGTCGGTGACCGCGCGGACGGCGTCCAGGGCCCCGGGGTCGAGCAGGTCGAGTTCGAGGGTGCGGACCTCGACGCCTTTGGCGCGCACCTTCTCGGCGGTCTCGTTCAGGGGGCCCGGCTTGCGGGCGATGAGGACCAGGTTGATGCCGGCGTCGGCCAGCTGGTCGGCGAACGAGGCGCCGACTCCCTCGGAGCCTCCGGCGACGACCGCCCAGGGCCCGTACAGGTTCTTGTCGATCATCGAGTACCTCTCTTGTCCTGGCCGCCGCGGTGCCGCGACGGTAGAGCGCTGTTCCGGGTCCCCGCCCCGGGCATCCCACTGGCCGGGATGCCCGGACCGGACCGGTCAGGTGGCGCCGGCGGGCTGCCCGGCCATGTGCCGGACGGCCAGTGAGGCGAAGACCATGGCGGTGCCGATGGGGACGCCGGGGCCGGGGTAGACACCGCCGGTGAAGGACGCGCCGGTGTTCCCGGCGGCGTACAGGCCGGTGAGCGGGCGGCCCTCGGTGTCCAGGACGCGGGCCTCGGGGTCCGTGCGCAGACCGCCCTTGGTGCCGAGGTCGGAGAGGACCATCCGGGCCGCGTAGTACGGCGCCCGGTCGAGCGGGACCAGGCACGGGTTGGGCCCGGGCGCCTTCCTGCTCGCGAAGAACAGGTCGTACGGGTCCTCGCCGCGGTGGTGGTCCTCGTCGGCGCCGGCGGCCGCGAAGCCGTTGAA
This sequence comes from Streptomyces sp. NPDC005775, assembly GCF_042871565.1. NCBI lineage: Bacteria > Bacillati > Actinomycetota > Actinomycetes > Kitasatosporales > Streptomycetaceae > Streptomyces > Streptomyces sp. NPDC005775. The sequence continues at coordinate 7,017 of NZ_JBIAIU010000022.1, forward strand.
GCGGCCGACGGTCTCCATCAGGGCGGCGGCCGGCACGCCGATGAGCTCAGCCAGCTCCGGCAGCGAGTCCGCGCGCGCCCAGGTGCCGGCGGCGAGGTGCTCGGCGGGGTCGCTGGGCGGCACCGTGATGGCGGGCAGGGCGCCGCCCTCCCGGGAGTCGAAGATCAGGTAGGTGGGCGCGTCGGCGCCGCCCGCGGCGGCGATGGCGCGGCCCATGCGGTCGTACGGCAGCGACTCGTTGGCGAACCGCCGCCCCGAGCCGTCCACCATCAGTCCGCCGCGCAGCCCGAGGGTGAACGCGGCGGATCCGTCCGGGAGTTCGGTCCCCGGGCACCACCAGGCCTCGCCCATGAGGCCGGTGGCGGCGCCGGCCGCGACGGCGGCGCGCAGCAGCTCTCCGGTGGTGGCTCCCCGGGGCGCCATGCTCCACGTGGCCCTGCCCGGCACCCCGTGCTCGGCGCGCAGGGGGCCGTCGCCCTCGAAGCCGCCCGCTGCCAGCAGCACACCGCGCCGGGCCCGCACCCGGACCGTCCCCTGCGGCGTCCGCGCCTCGACGCCGGTGATCCGGCCGTCCTCGGTGACGAGACCGGTGACGTGGTGCTCGGTGCGGACCCGCGCGTTGCCGGTGCGGGTGGCCGCGAGGAGGAGGCGGCCGATCAGGGCGCGGCCGGCGGACAGCGGTGCGCCGGCGGGGTGGCCCTTGCCCGCACGGTCCCGGTCGACCGCGGGGCGTATCAGGGGGAGGAGATCGCCGAGCAGTTCCGGCTCCAGGTCGAGCGGGACGATGGAGCGGCCGGCGTCCATCCGGCCGGGCGCGGCGACATAGTCGGGGAAGGCGCGCCACTCGAACTCGATCGCCGGGTCGCGTTCGAGCCGGGCCACCAAGTCGGGGGCGTGCCGCAGGAAGGCGTCCCTGCGGGGCGCTTCGGCGTCGTCGGTGAGGGCCCGCAGGTAGGCGTCGGCCGCTTCGGTGGAGTCGCCGATCCCGGCGCGTTCCTGCACCTGGGTGCCGGGCAGCCAGCAGGCGGCTCCGGAGTAGGCGGAGGTGCCGCCGAGCAGCGCCGTCCGTTCCAGTACGACGGTGTCGAGTCCGTCGCCCGCGGCCATCAGGGCCCCGGTCATCGCTCCCGCCCCGGATCCGACGACGATCACGTCGTGGGTGGCGTCCCAGTCCTGGCCGTCCCGCATGTGGTGCCCCTTCTGCCGCTCGGTGGTGTGCCGCCTCAGCAGACCCTTTCGCGGCCGGCCCGGGCGGGGCCGGTCCCGCTGACCGGTACGCCGGGGCCGTCGCGCCCGACGCGTGGCCGGGCCCGGCGTATGGTCGGTGCAGCTGTAGACACCACCGAGCCCGGGGAGAGAGCGCGTGCCCAGAATCGCCGAGGCCAGGGCCGGGGCCGAGCCCAGTTCGCCCCGGCAGCGCGCACGCCGTCAGAGCATCCTGAAGGTGGCGGCGGACATCGCCGCCTCGACGGGTCTCGAGCGGGTGCAGATGCAGGAGGTCGCCAAGTCGGCGGGGGTCGCCATCGCCACCCTGTACCGGTACTTCCCGTCGAAGACCCATCTGTTCACCGCGTTGATGGCCGACCAGATCGAGGGGTTCGCGGCCCGGGTGCCGGAGCGCCCAGCGGGCACCCGTCCCGAGGACGCCGTGTTCGAGACGCTGGGCAGCGCCACGCGCACTCTGCTGCGCAGGCCGGCCCTCGCCACCGCGATGATCCAGTCGGCGAACGCGGCCCGCGCCTCGACCGTCCCGGACCTGGCGCGGATCGATTCGGGGTTCATCGATCTGCTGGTGCGGGCCTGGGGTGTGGAGGAGCCCACGGACCACCACATCACCCGTCTGCGTTTGCTGATCCTGCTCTGGTACGGGGTGCTGCAGTCGCGGCTCAACGAGCGGCTCACCCCGCAGGAGGCCGATGCCGATCTGCGGATGGCGTGCCACCTGCTGCTCGCACCCGAGCCGGATGCCGGCTGACCCGGCCGGCGGGCCCGGCCGGGGACAGCGCGTCGTTCACCGCGCCTGCTGCGTACCCGTCGTGTCGAGGCCTGCGACGCTGTAGGCGGCGTAGGTCCGGTGCGGGTCGCGGCCCTTGAAGTACGGCGTCAGCTGGGCGTCGAGCTCCTCGGGGCTGAAAGTGCCGTCCGCGGCGGTGAACTTCTGCTCCACGGTGGGCGGGGCGAGCAGGGCGACCATGTCGCCGTAGACGACGAAGACCTGCCCGTTGATCTCGTCGGCGGCCGGTGACGCCAGGTGCCCGACGAGGGTGGCGACGCGCTCGGGGGCCATGATGTCGAGGCCGCCCGGCGTGGTCGCTCCCTCGCCGAAGGCCTCGGCGGTCATGGCGGTGCGCGCCCGGGGGCAGATCGCGTTGGCGCGCACGCCGTAGCGGGCCAGGCCCTGCGAGGTGGCCAGGGTCAGCGCGGTGATGCCGGCCTTCGCGGCGGAGTAGTTCGGCTGGCCGGGGGCGCCGAACAGGAAGGCCTCGGACGAGGTGTTGATCACGCGGCCGTAGACCGGGGCGCCGGACGCCTTGCTCGCCGCGCGCCAGTGGACGGCCGCGGCGCGGGAGACCGCGGCGTGCCCCTTGAGGTGGACCCGCAGGACGTCGTCCCAGTCCGATTCGGTGAGGTTGAACAGCATCTTGTCGCGGAGGACGCCCGCGTTGTTGACGATGATGTCCAGGCTGCCGAAGCTCTCCACGGCTGCCTGCACCAGCCGGTCGCCCATGGACCAGTCGCCGACGTCGCCGGTCACCGCCACGGCCCCCGCGCCCAGGGTTTTGACCTCCGCGACGACGTCGTCGGCCGCCGGGCCGATGTCGTTCACCACCACGTTGGCGCCGAGCGCCGCGAGTGCCAGTGCCTCGGCGCGGCCGAGCCCCGCCCCCGCACCGGTGACGACGGCGGTGCGCCCCTCCAGGGTCTTCACCGAGGGGGTGTGCGTCGCGCTCATGCTGCCTCATTCCGTGTTCCGTCGATCCGCTGGATACGCGGGCGCACCCCGGGCGTCTGCCGCCGGGGTGCGCCACACACACGAAACTAGTATTGATTTCAGTTCTCGGCCGGGCGGTGTCCCGTTGAGTGGACGAAGCCGACGGAGACGGACCCGAGACCCTCGAAGTCGGCCCGGTAGCTCTCCCCCGGCTTGACGTCGACCGCCTTGGTGCACGACCCCGGGAGGATCACGTGGCCCGCCTCCAGCCGCACCCCGAAGGACGCGACCTTGCGGGCCAGCCAGGCGACGGCCTCGGTGGGGTCACCGAGTACCGCACTGGTGTTGCCCCGGGCGATCTCCTCGCCCTCCCGGTACAGGACCGCCTCGATGTCGGCCGGGTCCAGGTCGCCCGGCCGCACCCGGGCGGAGCCGAGGATCACCCCGGCGGACGAGGCGTTGTCGGCGATGGTGTCGGCGAGCCCGATCCGCCAGTCCTTGATCCGGCTGTCGATGAGTTCGAGGCTCGGGACGATGTACTCGGTGGCCGCGAGGACGTCCTCGGTGGTGCAGTCCTCCCCCGGCAGGCCGCGGCCGAGTACGTAGCCGATCTCGAGCTCGATCCGCGGGTAGCAGTAGCGATCGGCCTCGACCGGGGTCTCCTGGGACAGCACCATGTCGGAGAGCAGATGGCCGTAGTCCGGCTCGTCCACACCCATCATCCGCTGCATGACCTTCGAGGACAGACCGACCTTGTGCCCGCGCACGGTACGGCCCTCGGCCAGCTGCCGGCGGATGTTGATCAGCTGGATCTCGTAGGCGTCGGCCGCGTCGATGGCCGGGAAGGTGGTGGTGAGCGGCTCCACGGGGCCGCGGCCCTGCTGTGCGGCCCACAGCACCGCGGCGGCCGCGGCGCGCTGCGCGGGATCAAGCATCGGGGTTCTCCGTCGGGTCGGGGATGGTGGTGCGGAAGCGTGCGCGCCCGCCGGTGAGCACCGCGCGGCCGTCCTCGGCCATCGCCTCGAAGCGCACGGCCCGGTCGCCCGCGCTGTCGTCGCCCGGCATGTCTCGGCCCGGGCTGTCGTCGCCCGGCGCGCCGGCCCAGCCGCTCAGTCCGAGCCGGTCGCCGGGGAACGCCGGCGCGGCGAACCGCGCCTCCAGTTCCGCCAGTTCGGCCGGGTGCACGCCGAGGGCGTCGGCCAGCGGAAACAGGCTCGCGGCGAGCGTGCACAGTCCGTGCAGGAACGGCCGGTCCATCCCGGCCGCCGTCGCCGCATCCGGGTCGATGTGCATGGCGTGCCGGTCGCCGAGCAGCCGGTAGAAGGCCGCCTGCCGGGCGTGCGTGACCACGGACAGGGTGTGATCGGCAGGGCGGTCGGGGCGGCGCGGGACGGAGGGCCCGCGTTCACCGCCGAAGCCTCCGCAGCCCGGCGCGAAGATCGACCAGGTGGCGGTGAAACGATCACAGGACACCTCGACGTCGAAGACCGCGGCGGCCCCCTTGTCCCGTACGGCGGAGACCCGTGCCGTGGTGGTCAGTTCACCCGACGGCTCCAACGGACGGTGCACGAGCAGGCGTTGGCTGCCGTGCACGGCCGTGGTCACGTTGAAGGCGCCGAGTTCCCCGAGCGCGTCCGGCGCCCACTGGGCCAGCGTCAGCGCGAACGTGGGCAGGACCCGCAACCGCTCCTCGTACACGAGGTCGAGCCGGTCGGCGGGGGCGCCGACCGCGAGCGCGTACAGGATGGCGTCCCGTTCGGTCCAGGAGACGGTACGGGTGCCGAGTGCGCGGCCCTCCCATGGGGATGCGTTCATCGGTCGGCTCCCAGGATCAGACCGCTGGTGGGCACGCCGGTGCCGGCCGTGACCATGACGTGGTCGGCCCTGCCCGGCTGGTTCACCGAGGAGCCGCGCACCAGCCTGACGCCCTCGGCGATGCCGTTCATACCGTGCAGGTACGCCTCGCCGAGCTGCCCGCCATGGGTGTTGAAGGGCAGTCGGCCACCGAGCTCCAGATGGCCGTCGGCGATGAAGTCCTTGGCCTCGCCGGGCTCGCAGAAGCCCAGTTCCTCCAGTTGCGGAAGGACCAGCGGGGTGAAGTGGTCGTAGAGCACGGCCGCGTCGATGTCCTCGGGGCCGAGGCCGCTCTGTGCGTACAACTGCCTTCCCACAAGCCCCATCTCGGGGATGCCGGTGATCGTGGGCCGGTAGTAGCTGGTCATCATGTGCTGGTCGGCCGCGAGCCCCTGGGCCGCCGAGCGGATCACCGCCGGCGGGTGCGGCAGGTCCCGGGCGCGTTCGGCGGAGACGATCACCAGGGCCTGGCCGCCGTCGGTCTCCTGGCAGCAGTCGAGCAGCCGCAGCGGTTCGGCGATCCAGCGGGAGTCCCGGTGGTCCTGCAGGGTGATGGGCCGGCCGTGGAACCAGGCGGCCGGGTTGTTCGCGGCGTGCTTGCGGTCCACCACGGCGACCCGGCCGAAGTCGTCGGTGGTGGCGCCGTATTCGTGCATGTAGCGGCGGGCGAACATGGCCACCCACTGCGCGGGGGTGCTCAGCCCGAACGGCGTCATCCAGGCGTACGCCGCCCGGTCGGCGGTGGTGTCCATGGGGCGGGCGGCCTGCCCGAGCCCGTAGCGCTCGCCGGAGCGCTCGTTGAACGCCCGGTAGCAGACGACCACGTCGGCGACCCCGGTCGCCACGGCCATGGCGGCCTGCTGCACGGTGGCGCAGCCGGCCCCGCCGCCGTACCCGATGCGGGAGAAGAACGTGAGGTCTCCCATTCCGGTGTTGCGGGCGACATGGTTCTCGGCGTTGGTCTCCGCGGTGAAGGTGACCAGCCCGTCCACGTCGGAGGGCGTCAGGCCCGCGTCCGCGACGGCGGCGAGTACGGCCTCGCAGGCGAGCTGCAGTTCGCTGCGCCCGGAGTTCTTGGAGAACTCGGTGGCGCCGATACCGGCCACGGCCGCGGCCCCGGACAGCGCGACGGCGCTCATCGGCCCTCCCCCGCCAGCTGCACCGAGACGCTCCCGGTGACATGGGAGCCGAGGCTGTTGGCACCCGTGACCGCGATCTCGACGCGGCGGTCCGCGTCCGACTTCGCGGTGACCGTGCCGGTGAGCACCATCGTGTCGCCGGGGTGGTTGGGGGCGCCGAGCCTGATCCGGATGGCCTTGACGACGGACGCGGGTCCGGCCCAGCCGGTGACGTACCGGTCGACGAGGCCGTTGCTGGTCAGAATGTTCATGAAGATGTCCTTGGAGCCGCGTTCCCGTGCCAGTTCGGGGTCGTGGTGCACGTCCTGGTAGTCGCGGCTCGCGAGTGCGGTGGCGACGATCAGGGTGCGCGTGACCGGGATCGGCAGCTCGGGAAGTACGTCGCCGACGGCCACCGATTCGTAGGTGCGGGACGGCGGGAGGGTGCCCGGGTCCGGGTTCATGAGGCCACCGCCGTGCCGGTCAGCAGGGCTCCGAGGCGTTCGAGGTCGGCGCCCGCGCCGCCCAGGGTGGTGGAGATCTGTTTGCCCCACAGGAAGTGGCGGTGCACCGGGTAGTCGGTGTCGACGCCGATGCCACCGTGCACGTGCTGCACGCGGTGCACGGTGTTCAGGCCCCCTTCGGTGGCCCACCACTTGGCGACCGTCGCGGCCCGGTCGGCGCTCCCCGCGTCGAAGGGCTCCGCCAGTGCGTCCACGGCCTGCCAGAGAGTGACCCGCATCGCCTCGATGTCGATGTAGCAGTCGGCGAGCTGGTGCTGGACGGCCTGGAAGGTGGCGAGCGGGCGGCCGAACTGCTCCCGCTCGCGAAGGTGCCCCGCCGCGTGGGCCAGCGCGCCGGCGGCCACGCCGGTCTGGACGGCGGCCAGGGCGACGAAGGCGTTCCGCACGAGGTGCGCGGCGGCCTCGTCGCCCGGCGTGCCGACGCGCTCGGCCGGGGCGTCCCGCAGGGTGAGGTGGGCACTCATGTCGTGGCTGGTGGTCTCCGCGGACTCCCAGCTCACGCCCGTGGCGTCCGAGGCGACGAGGAAGAGGCCGGGGCCGGACTCGGTCGCGGCGGTCACCAGGACGTGGCGGGCGCCTGCGGGCGCGGGCACCACGGCCTTGACCCCGCTGATCCGCCACCCCGCCCCGTCGGCGACCGCGGCCGTGCGGGGCGTCAGGGGCTCGGCGGGGCCGAACTCCTCCAGGGCGACGGTCAGCCGGCTCGTACCGTCCATGAGCCCCGGCAGCAGCCGGGAGCGCTGCGCCTCGGTGCCGTACGCCGCCACGGTGAGGGCGCCCGTCAGCGCGGGCCAGAGCGGCACCGGCGCCACGCGTCGGCCCTGTTCCTCCAGGAGGACGCAGAGCCCGGCCATGCCGAGCCCCGCCCCGCCGTCCGGTTCGGGCAGGACGGCCGCGAGCAGGCCGGCCGTCGCGAGGTCCGCCCACAGCTGTTCGTCGACGCGGCCGCCCGAGACCTCGACCTCCCGCAGCCGCTCGGGCGTGACACGGTCGGTGAGGATCTCGCGGGCGAGGTCGCGGACCGCTTCGAGCTCTTCTCCCAGGGAGAAATCCATCAGGGCGCCTCCGTCGGGGCGGGCCGGAACACCGGCAGGGTCAGATCGGGGTCGGCGTCGAGCCAGTCGAGGACCACGGCCATGCCGATGGTGACGTCACCGGGGGCGACACCGGTCAGGTTGGTGATGAGCCGGGTGCCTTCGGTGAGTTCGACGACGGCGACGAGGTAGGGGGATTCGAAGGCCGGGTGCCGGGGGTGGTGGTTCACGACGAAGCTGTACACGTGGCCGTGGCCGGCGGCCTCTACGGTGTCCCACTCCAGTGAGCCGCATGAGGGGCAGCACGGCCCCGAGGGGTGCCGCAGCAGGGAGCAGGAGGCGCAGCGCTGGATGAGCAGCCGGTGCTGCGCCGCCCCCTCGAAGAAGAAGGCGTTGTCACGGTTGACGGCCGGGCGCGGACGCGGGGCGGCCGCCGCTGCCGGTGCCTTTTCGGGCGCGGGCCGGAACCTCAGGGTGCGCCACCGCTGGGTGGCGACCGTCTCGCCCTGCCCGTCGGTGTAGGTCTTGAGGGTGGTGACGAACCGTCCGGTGCCGAGTCCTGTCCGCTTCTCCGCCGAGACCGACTCGACGGTCTCGCGGACGGCGATGTGGTCGCCGGGGGCCAGCTCCCGCAGGAAGGTGAACTCCGAGTCGGTCGCCACCACGGAGCTGTATCCGCCCTCGTCGAGCAGGGCGACGAGCTCGTCGAAGCCGCTCGCGCCGCCCTCCGGCGGGGCGACCGTGGCCGCGTATCCGCGCATCGTCCACGCCTGGACCATCGACGCGGGGGCCACCACCGACTCGCGGCCGGTGGCACGGGCCGCCTCGGCATCGGTGTACACGGGGTTGGTGTCCCCCATCGCCTCGGCCCAGTGCCGGATCATCGGCTGGTTGACGGGGTCCTGCGCCGGTGTGGGCGCCCGCAGTTCGCGCCCGGTGAAGGCCTGGAGCCTTTCCTCGTAACCCGGTTGCTGTCCGGACGTCACGGTCATGCGCCACGCCCCTTGCGCGGCAGCCCGAGTCCCTGGGTCGCGACCATGTCGCGCAGGATCTCGTTGACTCCGCCGCCGAAGGTGTTCACGATGCCCTGCCGGGAGAGCTGTTCGATCTGCCCGGCGAGGGCGGCACACGGAGACTCGGGCCGGATGCGGCCCGCGGCACCGAGGATCTGGCTCAGCCCGCGCTGGAGCGCGATGTGCGTCTCGGTGCCGTACGCCTTGGCGGCGCCCGCGTCGGCACCGGTCAGTGTGGAGCCGGCGACGGCGGAGGTCATCTTCCAGTTCATCAGCCGCATCGCCTCCAACCGGGCGTACGTCCGCGCGAACTCCTGCCGCACCCACGGGATGTCGGCCGTGCCGTTCTCCCGGGCCCAGTCCAGCACCCCTTCCCACAGCTGGATCATGCGGCCGCCGAGGGCCGCGAGGCCGATGCGTTCGTGGTTCAGCTGGGCCGTGATCAGCCGCCAGCCGCCGTCCACGGCGCCGATCACGTCGGCGGCCGGGACGCGTACCCCGCTGTAGTACGTGGCGGTGACGATCATGCCGCCGACGGTACGGATGGGGCTCCAGGAGAAGCCGTCGTCGGCGGTGGGCACGATCAGGATGGAGATTCCCTTGTGCTTGGGCACCTCCGGATCGGTGCGGGCGGCGAGCCACACGTAGTCGGCGGTGTTGGCCCCACTGGTGAAGATCTTGCTGCCGTCGACGACGTAGCTGTCGCCGTCCCGGACCGCGCGGGTGGTCAGCGAGGCGAGGTCGGTGCCGGCCCCGGGCTCGGTGTAGCCGATCGCGAAGACGATGTCGCCGGAGAGGATGCCGGGCAGGAACCGCTTGCGGTGTTCCTCGGAGCCGTACGCCATGAGGGTCGGCCCGACGGTGTTGACCGTGACGAACGGGAAGGGCAGGCCCGCGCGTTGCACCTCGTCGAAGAAGACGTACTGGTCCTCGACCGACCGGCCCTGACCGCCGTACTCGGTGGGCCAGCCGATGCCCAGCCAGCCGTCGGAGCCCAGCCTCTTGACGACCTCACGGAAGCGGTCGCCGCCCACCCCCTCCTCGCCGACGCGACGGCGCTCGTCCTCGGGCATCAGTCCCGCGAAGTAGGCCCGCAGTTCCCGCCGCAGCTCCTGGTGCGCGGCACTCTCGCGCAATTGCATGTGTGGTTCTCCTCGCTCGGTGCCATCCGGTCCTGCCGCCGCCTCAGGGAAGGAAACGTGCTCGCCCGTTGGCCTGGAACTCGCCGCGCAGCGCGGCCTTTTCCTCGTCGGTCATCGGCCTGTAGGCGGGGCCGCCCCGGCCGGTCCAGCGGTGGACCGGGTCGCCGGTGCGCCAGCCGTCCAGCTGCATCTCCTTCTTGCGCAACTTGCCGGACGCGGTGGTCGGCAGCGCGTGCGAGACCCGGACGAAGCGGGGTGCCCCCTTGGTGCCCAGGTCCTCCTGACGGCTCAGGAAGCCGGGCAGGTCCAGGTCCTCGAAGCGGGTGCCGTCGGCTATCTCGACGGCGGCCATGACCTGGTCGCCGGAGCGCGGATCGGGTACGCCGAAGACTCCGGCGGCGATGACGCCGGGGTGCCTGCGCAGGACGCGTTCGGTGAGCAGGGCGGAGATGTTCTCGCCGTCGACGCGGATCCAGTCGCCGGAGCGGCCGGCGAAGTAGAAGTAGCCCGCCTCGTCCACGTACCCGAGGTCGCCCGTCCAGTACCAGCCGTGCCGGACGCGTTCGGCGTTCGCCGCCTCGTTGTTGTAGTAGCCCTCGAAGCGGGCGGCGCCCTCGGTGTCGACGATCTCGCCGATGGCCTCCTCCGGGTTGCGCACCCGGCCGTAGGAGTCGAGGACGGCGGGCGGACAGGTGGTCCGGTTCACGGGGTGCACGATGCGGACGCCGTCCCGGGCCGGCCTGCCGAGCGCGCCCGTGGGTGCGTCGGGCACCCGCTTGAGCATGCCCGCGCCCTCGCTGGAGCCGTAGCCCTCGACGAGGCGGCAGCCGAAGCGGTCCAGGAAGCGGGCGGCGTCCTCGGGCGACGCCTCGGTCCCGAAGCCGTGGGTGAGCCGGTTGTCGGCGTCGCCGGGGGCCTCGGGGCGGGCCAGGATGTAGCCGATCGCCTTGCCGACGTACGTGAAGTAGGTGGCGCCGAAGTAGGTGACGTCGGGCAGGAATCCGGAGGCGGAGAACTTGCGGGTGAGGGCGATCGTGGCGCCCGCGGAGAGCGCGGGCGCCCACAGGGCCATCAGCGCGTTGCCGTGGAACAGCGGCATCGGGCAGTAGCAGATGTCGTCCCGGGAGATGTCGTACTTGGCGCTGTTGGTGGCACCGAGCGCGGCGAGCCGGCCCTGCGAGCAGATCGCCGCCTTCGACGCGCCGGTGGTGCCCGAGGTCAGGAGCAGCAGCATCCGGGTGGTGGCGGTGACGTCCGGGTCCGGCACGGGCTCGCGGTCGTGCCGGGCGAGCCGGTCCGCGTAGCCCGGTGCGTCCACGACGAGGAAGCGGTCCGCTTCCACACCGATGTCCAGTCCGTCGAGCAGGGCGGCGCCCGCCCGGTCGGTGACGATCATCTGGCAGTCGGTGTGCCGGACCTCCCGCTCCAGTTCGGCGCCCCGGCGGGTGGGGTTGATGCCCACGACGGTCGCGCCCGCGAGGGCCGCGGCGCCCAGCCAGAAGACGTACTCGGGTTCGTTGTCGAGGAGCACGCCGATGTGGAAGGGCCCGGCGGTGCGCAGTTCCCGGGCCCGGGCGGCGCGGGCCGCGCTCTCCTCGACCACCTCTCCCCAGGTCCAGGACCTGTCACGGGTCAGCAGGCCGGGGTGGTCGTCCCCGGCCCGGGCGAGCAGCTGGTCGGCAATCGTCTCGTGTGGCAACGTCGGTCCCTCTCACCCGGTGGCCGGGTCTGCCGGTGTCGGTACGGGGGCGGGTCGCGCGGCGCGTCCCGCGGTGGTGGCGCGTCCCTTGATGGCGGTGCGCGTTTCGTCGTGATCGCGGCGCGTCTCGTGATGCCGGGGCACGTCCCGTGATGCCGGGGCACGTCTCGTGGTGATCGTGATGCCCGGCGTGGCGACGCTAACCGCGAGCGGGACGGCCCGGACCGGACCGTCCCGCTGACCGGGAGGAGCTGACAGGCCCTGTCAGCCGAAGTTGGCCTGGCCGCCGTCGAGGGGCACGGTGGCGCCCGTCAGGTAGCGGGCGTCCGGGCCGCACAGCATCACCACGGCCCGGCCTATGTCCTGCTCGCAGTCGCCGACGTACCCGAGCGGGATGGACGCGCAGAACGCGGCAGCCTCCTCGGGGTGGGCGGCCTGCCAGCCGGCGTAGGCGGGCGACGTGGCGTGCGGGGCGACGGCGTTGACCCGGATGCCGTCGCGACCCCATTCGTTGGCCGCGGCCCTGGTGAGCGAGCGCAGGGCGGACTTGGCCGCCGCGTAGGCCCCGTACGTACTCAGGTCCCAGCGGACCATGGCGGACGTGACCAGGTTGATGATGGAGCCGCCGCCGTCGCGCTTCAGGTACGGATGCGCGGCCTTCATGAAGGCGAAGGCCGCGAACGGCCCGCTGTCGAAGCCCCTTTGGAACTGCTCGTCGCTGAGCGACAGGAGCGGTCCGTAGCATCCGGTGTAGGCGTTGTTGACCAGGATGTCGAGGGAGCCGAAGTGCTCGGCGGCCTCCGCCACGACGGAGGGGATCCGGTCCGTGTCGAGGACGTCGAGGACGAACGGCTCGGCCCTCGCCCCTCGCGCGCGCAGCAGCTCACAGGTCGCTTCCAGCTTCGCGGCCGTCCGTCCGAGGACGGCCACGGAGGCCCCCTCGGAGGCGAGGGCCAGAGCGATGCCCTGGCCGACGCCCTGTCCGGCTCCGGTGATGACCGCGACCTTGCCTTCGAGGGTTCCCATCGCTCCGCCCTCCCTCAACTCGGCCTGGGAAGCTGCTTGTTGATGAAAAGGCCGTCCGCGGTGACGCAGACCTCCCCGCCGGCCCGGATCTCGCCGACCGTACGGATCCGCGAACCGTCTACCGAGACCTGGCGTCCGGTGACCGTCAGCGGCTCGAACAGCGGTGTGGGCCGCAGATAGCGCAGCGTCAGTTCCGCGGTCATGCCGGAGGGGCCGCCCCAGTGGTTGGCCACACCCAGCGTGTGGTCGAGGAGCAGCGCCGAGACACCACCGTGCACATGACCGGGCGGTCCCTGGTACGCGAGGTCGAGCGTGACGACGCCTTCGATGGAACCGTCGTCCTTGCCGTGCAGGTGCAGCGGCGGTGCCAGGGCGTTCTGCGGACCGGTGACGGGGTCGTACCGGGTGACGCCCTCGCCCTGCCACATCTCGACCAGGCGCCGGCGCGTGGGGAGCGCCTTCTCCGCCAGCCCGTCCGCGACCGCGTCGAGCCGGGCGGCGATCCCGTCCATGTCGGCGCCGGTTCCGTCGCCCGCGCGCAGCAGGGCCGTGACCACCCGGCGGGCGGCGGCGACGGCCGCGTCGACCCCGTCCTTGTGCGGTTCCGCGCTGAGGCGGGGGCCGGTGACCGGTGCGGTGCTCTCGTCGCAAGGGGCACTCATGCCGTCACCGTCGCCGTCGCGTGGGTGAGCACGGGCGCGTCGCCCCGCTCGGGGCAGGCGACGTGCAGCGCGAGCTGCCGCGTGCCGTCGTCGGCCGGTTCCTGGCGCCATACGGAGGTGGCGAGGGTCTCGCCGGGGACGAGCGGGCCGGCGAAGCGCACGGTGAGGCCGGTGAGGCGGCTGACGTCGCCGTCGAGAACGCCGTCGACGAGGGCCTTGCAGAGGAGGCCGTACGAGGCGAGCCCGTGCAGGATCGGACGGTCGAACCCGGCCTGCCGGGCGAATTCCGGGTCGGCGTGGAGCGGGTTGAGGTCACCGTTGAGCCGGTACCACAGGGCCTGCTGGGGGCTGGTGGCGGACGTGAGCACCGTGTCCGCGGGACGGTCGGGTGCCGTCCAGTCCTCCGCCGGGCCCGGCTCTCCGCCGAAGCCCCCCTCGCCGCGGGCCCAGATGCGGGTGGTGGAGGTCCACATCGGTGCGCCATCGGCGTCCGTGGCCATGGACTCCAGCACGATGAGCGCGGCCTTGCCCTTGTCCCGGAGCTCGGCGACGCGCGAGGAGAGCGTGGCGGTGCCCGAGGCCGGCAGGGGCCGGTGGACCTGGAGCCCCTGGCCGGCGTGGAGGACGCGTCGCAGGTCGATGTCGATGCCGGGCAGGTGGAAGCCCGGCGGGTGGGCCTCGCCCGCCGAGATCCCGGACCCGGCCACCATGGCGAAGGTCGGCAGCACGCCGAGGCCCTTCTCGTACGTCAGGTGCAGCTCCGGGCCGGTGGCCGCGTCGGCACCCGCACCCAGGCTCAGGTGGTACAGGAGCACATCGCGGGTGGTCCAGTGGATCTCGTGGACGGACGGGTCCGCCGTCAGCGCCTTGTCACGGTCGATCGGCATGGTCAGCCTTTCCGGGTGGGCTCGGGGTCACGGGGCAGGCCGAGCATGCGCTCGCCGATGATGTTCAGCTGGACCTCCGTCGTACCGCCCGCGATGGACAGGCTCCGGGCCATGAGGAACTGCCAGGTGGCGTCGAAGCGTTCGCCCTCGCCGGTGAGCGCGGCGGAGCCCTGCCATTCCATGCAGGTCTCCCAGACCCGCTGCTGGTGTTCGACGCCGAGCAGTTTGGAGACGGACGCCTCGGCGCCGGGCTGCTGCCCGGAGACGGTGCGCAGGGTGGTGCGCAGCGCGAGGACGGCGCCGGTCTGGGCGTCGCAGAGGTGGCTGCCGAGCGTGGTGAGCTGCTCGTCGTCGAGGCCGTCCGATGCGGCGGCGATCTCCAGCAGGGCCTCGGCGCCCGAGCCGACCGAGTCGTGGGAGAGGGCGACGCGCTCGTTGGCGAGCGTGGTCCGGGCGAGCTTCCAGCCGGCGCCCGGCGCCCCCACGAGCAGGTCGTCGGCGATGAACACCTCGTCGAGGAAGACCTCGTTGAACTCGGCCTCCCCGGTGATCTGCCGCAGCGGCCGGATGTCGATCCCGGGGCTCGTCATGTCGAGGAGGAAGTAGGAGATCCCCTTGTGCTTCGGCACGTCGGCATCCGTGCGGGCCAGGAGGACGCCCCAGTGCGCGTCGCGGGCCATGGAGGTCCACACCTTCTGCCCGGTGATCCGCCAGCCGCCGTCGGCCTTCTCGGCGCGGGTGGTGAGCCCGGCGAGGTCGGACCCCGCGCCCGGTTCGCTGAACAGCTGGCACCAGCGGATGTCGCCGCGCAGGCTGGGGGCGAGGAAGCGCTCCTGCTGGGCGGGGTCGCCGTGGGCGATGAGCGTGGGGACGACCCAGCCGCCGATGATCATGTCGACGGGCGTGAGGTCCGCGGCCTGGAGCTCCTGGGCGATGACGAGCTGGTCCACCGGGCCGGCGCCCTTGCCCCAGGGGGCCGGCAGGTGCGGCGCGGTGTAGCCGTGGTCGGCGAGGTGGGTGAGCCGGTCCTTCCCGTCCAGGGCCGCGGCTGCCCGCAGTTCGGCGCGGATGTCCTCGCGTACGGCTTCGGCCTCGGCCGGCAGTTCCACGCTCAGGGTGCGGCGGGTGCCGTCCAGGGTGAGGCGGGCGACGCGTCGGCGCCAGGCGGCGGCCGGACCCAGGGCGATCCGGAGGGTCTGGGCGCGGCGCAGCGCGAGGTGGGCGTCGTGCTCCCAGGTGAAGCCGATGCCGCCGAGCACCTGGATGCAGTCCTTGGCGGCGGAGAACGCGGCGTCGACGGCGACCGCCGCGGCGACAGCGGCGGCCAGGGATGCCTCCGCCCGGTCCACCACGTCGTGTGCGCGGGCGGCGTCCCAGGCGCAGGCGCGGGCCTGTTCGGCCTGGGCGAGCATGCGGGCGCAGCGGTGCTTGACGCCCTGGAACTGGCCGATGCGGCGCCCGAACTGCTCGCGCACCCGGGCGTACTGCGCGGCGGTGCTCACGCAGCGGTCGGCGAGTCCGGCGGCTTCGGCGGCGAACAGCGTCGCGGCGAGGTCCGGGGGCGTGCGCGGGTCGAGGTCCAGCAGATCGGTGGCGGGGACCGGCACCGACCGTACGGTCACCCGGGAGGAGCGGCGGGTCAGGTCGTGGCTGCGGACGTCGGTGGTGTCGACGGCGGCGCGGGGCAGCACCAGCCAGGTGGTCCGGCCGCCGTCGGACGCGGGCAGCACGAACACGTCGGCGAGGTGTCCGCCGATGACCAGCTCCGAGGTGCCGGAGACCGTGACCGTGCCGTCGGCGGCGCGGGCCAGGGCGAGGGTTCCGGCGCCGAGCCCGACCGCGCCGAGGGTGGTGCCGGCGGCGAGCGCGGCGAGGTAGGTCCGGTGTCCGGCGGCGTGCAGGACGGCCGAGGCGAGGGTTGTCGGCAGGAAGGGCCCGGGGGCCGTGGCGCGGCCCAGTTCCTCGGTGACGACGGCGAGTTCGACGAGTCCGTACCCGGCGCCGCCGTCCTCCTCTGGCAGGTGCAGCCCGAGCAGACCCTGTCCGGCGAGGCCGCTCCAGTGGGCGGGGAGGGTCTCCTTGTCGGCGTCGGCCGCCGCGCGGAGGGTGTCCTCGGTGATGTGCCGATTGGCGAAGGCGCGTACGGCGTCGCGCAGGTCCAGGTGCTCCTGGGTGAGTCCGATGGTCATGGCGCGCCCCTCAGATGCGTTCGATGATCGTGGCGGTCGAGTGCGCGCCGCCGGCGCACATGGTGATCAGCGCGGTGGACTTGCCCGTGCGCTCCAGCTCGTACAGGGCCTGGGTGAGGAGCCGGGCGCCGGTGGAGCCGACGGCGTGACCGAGCGCGATGGCGCCGCCGTTGACGTTGACCTTGTCCATGTCCGCCTTGTGGACCTGCGCCCAGGACAGGACGACGGAGGCGAAGGCCTCGTTGATCTCGACGAGGTCGATGTCGGCGAGCGTCATCCCGGCGTTGCCCAGCACCCGTTCGGTCGCGGCGATGGGCCCGTCGAGGTGGTAGTACGGGTCGGAGCCGACCATGGTGGAGGCCACGATCCGGGCACGGGGGCGCAGCCCTTCGCGCGCGGCGCGCTCCCGGCTCATGAGCAGGACGGCGGCGGCGCCGTCGCTGATCTGGGAGGAGTTCCCCGCGGTGTGGATGCCGTCGGGGAGTACGGGCCGCAGGGCGGCCAGCGCCTCGGGGGTGGTGTCGCGCAGGCCCTGGTCCCGGCTGACGAGGGCGGTTTCGCCGGTGGGCCCCTCGGGGCCCGGTACGGGGGCCTGGATCTCGATGATCTGCCCGGCGAAGCGGTCCTCGGCCCAGGCCCGGCCGGCCTTCTGCTGGGAGACGAGGCCGAGGGCGTCCGCGTCGGCCCGGGTGATGCCGCGGTTGCGGGCGATGCGTTCGGCGGCGGTGAACTGGTCGGGCATGTCCAGGCCCCAGTCCTCCGGTGCCGGGGAGCCGCTGCCGGGGGTGAGCGCGGCGCCGAGGAAGACGCGGCTCATGGATTCGACGCCGCAGCCGATGCCGGTCTCGATGGCACCGGAGGCGATCAGGGCCGCGACCAGGTGCACGGCCTGCTGCGACGAGCCGCAGGCGCAGTCGATCGAGGTGCAGGCGGTGGTGTACGGCAGTCCGGCATGCAGCCAGGCGTTGCGCGTGACGTTGTTGGACTGCTCACCGGCCTGGGTGACGCAGCCCCCGATGACCTGCTCCACGGTGTCGGGGGCGAGACCGGCGCGCGCCAGCAGGCCCTTCTGGGCGAGCCCGAGGAGTTCGGCCGGGTGGAGTCCGGACAGGACGCCGCGGCGCCGGCCGACCGGTGTCCTCGCGGCTTCGACGATGACGGCCTCGGTCATGGCTCTCCAAAAGGTGTGGGGGCCCGTGGGCCCGGAACACTGAGAGCCCAAAACTAGAATTCGTTCTTGAAACAAGCAAGGGTCAGTCCCGCTCAGTGGCCCGGCCCGCCCACGGAAGAGCGGGCGGCGCCGTCAGAGGTGCGATCCGCCGTCGGCCCGGAGTTCCGCCCCGCCGAGCGCGTCGGCCGCCGCCCGCACGCTCTCGATCACCGCGTCCTCGTCGGCGCCGTCGGCGAGGCGGGTCACGATCCGCCCCGGTGAGCAGGACTGTCATGCCGTCGAATCGGTTCATCAGGGGCTCCGTCGCCGTGTCCTGCGGTGGACGAACCGGCGGACCGTACGCACGGCCGACGGCACCACGAAACCCCGGTCCCACCGGCCGGGACCGGCCCTCGACGGGCCCCCGGGGGCCGGTTCCGGTCAGTGGGACTCCCCCGGCCGGGCGCCAATGCACGGGCCTACGGTCCGGGAACCTGGAAACCATGCGTCCTTAAGGGGATGAGAGAACGTGAGCGCAGTCGAGTCAGCTCCCGACGACGTCAGGGCCATCGAAGCCACAGCGGCACCCACGCGTTTCGCGCGCGGCTGGCACTGCCTGGGCCTCGCGGAGAAGTTCAAGGACGGCAAGCCCCATTCGGTGCGGGCGTTCGGCCAGAAGCTCGTGGTCTTCCAGGCCGGGGACGGCACGCTCAGCGTGCTGGACGCCTACTGCCGCCACATGGGCGGGGACCTCTCCCAGGGCAGCGTCAAGGGTGACGAGGTCGCCTGCCCGTTCCACGACTGGCGCTGGGGCGGTGACGGCCGCTGCAAGCGGATCCCGTACTCCAAGAGGGTTCCGCTGCGGGCCCGGACGTCGTCCTGGACGACGCTGGACCAGGACGGCATGCTCTTCGTCTGGAACGACCCGGAGGGCAATCCGCCGCCCGCGGACGTGGCCATCCCCCGGATCGAGGGCGCGACGAGTGACGAGTGGACCGACTGGCTCTGGTACGAGACCACCATCGACGCCAACTGCCGCGAAGTCGTGGACAACGTGGTGGACATGGCCCACTTCTTCTACGTCCACTACTCGTTCCCGACGTTCTTCAAGAACGTCTTCGAGGGCCACACCGCCACCCAGCACATGCAGGCGACCGGCCGCCCCGACGCCCGTCCCCAGGAGCAGGGCGACAAGCCCAGGACCACGGGCAGCGACTCGATCGCCTCGTACCACGGCCCGTCGTTCATGATCGACGACCTGACGTACCAGTTCGACACCGGCGACCAGCAGGTGGTCCTGATCAACTGTCACTATCCGGTCGACGCAGACCGGTTCGTGCTGCAGTACGGCATCATCGTGAAACGCTCGGCGTCGATGGAGGGAAGCCAGGCCGACGACCTCGCGGCGGGCATGGCCCAGTTCATCAGGCTCGGCTTCGAGCAGGACGTCGAGATCTGGCAGAACAAGGCCAGGATCGACAATCCCCTGCTCTGCGAGGAGGACGGCCCGGTCTACCAACTGCGGCGCTGGTACGAGCAGTTCTACGTGGACGTGGCCGATGTGAAGCCGGAGATGACCGACCGCTTCGAGTTCGAGCTGGACACCACGCGGCCCGTCGAGGCATGGCAGAAGGAAGTCGACGCGAACCTCGCCCGCAAGGCTGCCGCCGCCGAGGGCCGGCCGGTCTGATGCGGGTCGACAACCGGCTCACCGACAGCGCGCCGATGCGGCCCCTGACGTGCGACCGGTGCGCGGCGCGGGTACTCGTACGCAAGAGCAGCCTGCAGCAGACGAGTGTCCAGTGGGACGGCCGGGCGGTGGCCCGCTGCGCGGAGCGCGAGGGCGCCGGGGCGGCCTTCGACGGCTGCGGCTCGATGCGTGACACGATCCGCGAGGCCGTGCTGCGGGGCACGATCGAGCTCGTGGACGACGACGGGGGCGGGCCTGCGTCCGGCAGCTGACCCCTGAAGGCACGGCGAAGGAGGCCGGGTACGCGTACCCGGCCTCCTTCACTCGCGCGAACTCAGTTGCCGGCCGCCGCGGCGGCCCCCGCGCGCCGCCCGAAGAACGTCCCGTCACCGAGCGAGGTGCCGCTGATGTATCCCTCGCCGTGGATGCCGGAGGCGGCCCGCCCCGCGGCGTAGAGCCCGGGGACGGGGCCACCGGACAGGTCGAGCACCACACCGTCCACCGTGGTGTGCAGCCCGCCCAGGGTGAACCCGGCAACGCCCGTTCCGGCACCCGCAGGGGGGCGGCCGCCCAGACCTGCCCGCGGATCGACCGCCGCGAACGGCCCGCTCAACGGCCGCAGCCAGCGCGGGTCCTTGTGGAAGTACGGGTCCCGGCCGCTCGCCGCGTGCGTGTTGTACGTGCCGACCGTGGACTCCAGGGCGCCCGGCGGCATCCCGAGTTCGGTCTCCAGCTCCGCCAGGGTCTCCGTGACGAACCGGGGAACCACACCGGCGCGCTCCGCCTCCGGAATCGACTCGTACCCCTCCTCGTCGATGATCACCCAGTAGGGGGCGGGCTGGGTCAGCACGGCGGCCACGCTGAACAGGCCGGGGTACACGTCCTCGTTGATGAAGCGCTGTCCGTGGGCGTTGACCAGCATGCCCCGGGTGACCATCGCGGGAAGCGCGGTCAGTGCCAGTTCGACCACGCCCATCCTCCGGGTGGCGGCGCCCAGCGCGGCGGCCATCCGGATGCCGCTGCCGTCGTCCAGCCCGTCGCTGACCTTGTCGTGGCCGATGAGGTGCGGGGCGTGGTCGGCGAGCATCTCCTCGTTGTCGGCGAACCCGCCCGTGGTCAGGACGACCCCCTTGCGGGCGCGGTACGCCAGATCCTGGCCGTGCCGGCGCGCGGTGACGCCGACGACCCGTCCGTCGTCGTCGGTGATCAGCGCGGTGACCAGGGTGTCGGCGTGTACGGCGGCCCCGGCCCCCTCGGCGGCGGCGACCAGTTTCTCCATCACCAGCCAGCCGCCGAACGCCTCGGTCTCACAGCGGTGGCCGCGCGGCGCCGGACGGGCGATCTCGTTGTACGGCCAGGCGTTCTCGCCCAGCCACAACAGCCCGTCCTCGGTGGTCGGCATCCAGGTCGGCGCGTCCCACAGGGTCGGCCGGAAGGTCAGCCCCCGGTCCACGAACCACTGGAAGTGGTCGGCACTGCCGTCGCAGTACAGGCGCAGCTTCTCCTCGTCGGCGTGCGGCCCGAGCGCGGCACGGAGATAGGCGAACATGTCGTCCGCGCTGTCCTCGAAACCGCACGCCCGCTGCACCGGGGTCCCGCCGCCGAGATACAGCTCGCCGCCGGACAGGGCGGAGGACCCGCCGGGACCACCGGCCCGTTCCAGTACGAGGACGCCGGCGCCCGCCGACGCCGCCTCGTACGCGGCGGCGGCTCCCGCGCATCCGAAGCCGACGACCAGCACGTCGGTCTCGCCGTCGTAGTGCTCGACGGTCCCGGCGGGGACGGGTGTCACCGGCCGGGTGGTGCTCATGAGGCCGACCCGGGCGGGGTGAAGGCCGCGAGCGGTTCGGAGCCGGACCAGTCGTGGCCCCAGTAGCTGTCGGCGGTGATCTCCTCGGCGGTGTAGTGCGTCTCGTCGACGCGCATCCCGTCGTAGCCGTACTCCAGGTCCCAGCCACCGGGCGCGCGCACGTAGAACGACACCATCTTGTCGTTGGTGTGCCGGCCCAGGGTGGAGGAGAGCGAGAAGCCGAGCTTGCCGACATTGTCGAGGGCGCGGCCGACGGCGTCGAGGCTGTCCACCTCGACCATCAGGTGCACCAGGCCGGGTGCCTCGCCGTGCGGGGCGCCGCAGACCGCGAGGCTGTGGTGGCGTTCGTTGACGCCCATGAAGCGCACCCGGCGCGGTGGGGCGTCCGGCGACCGGTCACCGACCCGCATGGCACCGCGGGGCAGGAATCCGAGCACTTCGGTGTAGAAGGCGATCGTCTCGTCGGGGCGGGTGGTGGGCAGGACGATGTGTCCCATCCCCTGGCCGCCGGTGACGAACCGCTGGCCGAGCTTGGTCACTACGGGGCTGTGGTCGAGGATCGGGGCGTAGAACACCTCGACGGGCACTCCCGCCGGGTCCTCGAACGTGAGGGCCTCCTCGACGCCCCGGTCGTCGGCCTCCTCCCGTCCGAGCGGCTTCACCGCCGTACCGGACGCCTCGACGGCGCGGCCGACGGTGGCGAGCGCGAACTGGTCCCGCACCTCCCAGCCGACCGACAGCACCCGGTCGCTGTCGCCGGGCAGGACGACGAGGCGGGTACGGCGCTCGTCCATGCGCAGGTACAGACCGTCCGGGTCCGGACCGGAGCCTTCGGCGAAGCCGAGGGCGTCCACGGCGAGTTCGCGCCAGCGTGCGATGTCACGGGTCTGGACCCGGAGGTAGCCGAGTCCGCGGATCTGTGTCATGAAGTTCCTCTCTGAACCGCTCTGCTTCCGGACGAAATCGTCAGATCATCGAACGCATCGGGCCCTGCGGCGGCTCGATGCCGATCTCGGTGAGGGCCGAGGCGTGGAAGACGGATCCCGGCACGTGGATGGCATGCGTGAGGCCCACGTGCGCGTCGCGCCAGAACCGCTGGATCGGGTTGTCCAGCCGCATCGCGTTGCCGCCGGAGCGCGCGACTGCCTCGTCGACCGCGCGGACCGCCCGCCACGCGGCGGCTGCCTGGGTGCGCCGGCCGACGGCACGGCGCTCGAAGCTGATCTCCTGGCCGACGGCGACCGCGTCGTAGATCTGGCTGATGTTGTCGAGCAGCGCCGAACGGGAGGCCGCGATCTCGGCCGCGGCCTCGCTGATGGCGTAGAGGACGTACGGGTCGTCCTTCACGGCCTGGCCGGTGATCTGCACCCGGGTGCGCTGGTAGTCGAGGTGGTGGGCGAGCGCGCCCTCACAGATGCCGATCACCGCGGCGGTGATGCCGAGCGGGAACGCGGCCGAGAAGGGCAGCCGGTAGGCGGGGTTGGTCAGCCCCGCCTCGACGGCCAGCGAGCCGTCCACCACCTTGTTGAACTCGATGACGCGGTAGTCGGGTACGAAGGCGTCCTTGACGATGACGTCCTTGCTGCCGGTGCCGCGCAGTCCGACCACGTCCCAGGAGTCCTCGACGATCTCGTAGTCGGCGCGCGGCAGGATGACGTGCACGGACCGCGGGGGGTTCAGGCGCTTGCCGTCGGCGTCGGCGAGGAAGCCGCCGAGGAAGATCCAGCGGCAGTGGTCGGTACCGGAGGAGAACTGCCAGCGGCCGTTGAAGACGTAGCCGCCGTCGACGGGCCGCAGCAGGCCCATCGGCGCGTACGGGGAGGCGATCCAGGTGTCCGGGTCCTCGCCCCAGATCTCCTCCTGGACGCGGGGATCGGCCATCGCCATCTCCCACGGGTGGACTCCGACGACGCCGGTGACCCAGCCGGTGGCCCCGTCCAGGGCGGCGATCCTCATGACGGTCTCGGCGAACTCGCGCGGATGCAGTTCGAGACCGCCGTGCGTCTTCGGCTGGAGCATGCGCATCGCCCCGACGTCGCGGAGGATCTTCGCGGCCTGGTCGTCGAGCCGGCCGAGCGCCTCGTTGGCGGGGCCGAGCGCGCGGATCTCGTCGGCGCGGGCCTCGACGGCTTCGAGTACGGGATTGGTCATGGCTGTTCTCACTTCCCCGAGGAGTTCTGGGTGGCCCCGGACCGCTTCTTCGCCGCGAGGGCGACCGCGATCTCGATGAGCTGGTCCTCCTGGCCGCCGACGAGCTTGCGGCGGCCGGCCTCCATGAGGATCTCGGCGCCGGAGACCTGGTAGGTGGCGGCCTGCCGGGCGGCGTGCTTCAGGAAGCTGGAGTAGACCCCGGCGTATCCCATCGTCAGGGAGAGCCGGTCGAGCAGGCATTCGCCGTCCATGACGGGCCGCACGACGTCCTCGGCAGCGTCGATGATCTTCAAGACGTCGATGCCGGTACGGATGCCCAGCTTCTCGGCCACGGCGGCGAATCCCTCGACGGGGGTGTTGCCCGCGCCCGCGCCGAAGCGGCGGGTCGATCCGTCGATCTGGGTGGCTCCGGCGCGTACCGCGAGGACCGAGTTCGCGACACCGAGGCCGAGGTTCTCGTGCCCGTGGAAGCCGACCTGCGCGTCGTCGCCGAGTTCGGCGACCAGGGCGGCGATACGGTCGCCGGTCTGCTCCATGATGAGGGCGCCCGCGGAGTCGACCACGTACACGCACTGACAGCCCGCGTCGGCCATGATGCGGGCCTGCCGGGCCAGCACCTCGGGCGGTTGGCTGTGCGACATCATCAGGAAGCCGACGGTCTCCAGGCCGAGTTCGCGGGCCAGCCCGAAGTGCTGGACGGAGATGTCCGCCTCGGTGCAGTGGGTGGCGATCCGGCAGATCGCGGCGCCGTTGTCGGCGGCCTCGCGGATGTCGTCCTGGAGGCCGAGCCCGGGCAGCATCAGGAACGCGATCTTCGCCCGGCGGGCGGTCTTCACCGCGGCCTTGATGAGCTCCTGCTCGGGTGTGTGACTGAAGCCGTAGTTGAAGGACGATCCGCCGAGGCCGTCGCCGTGCGTGACCTCGATGACGGGCACACCCGCGTCGTCGAGTGCGCCGACGATGGACGTGACGTGGTCGACGGTGAACTGGTGCTGCTTCGCGTGCGATCCGTCGCGCAGGGACGAGTCGGTGACGCGGATGTCCAGGTCGGAGCTGTAGGGCATGGCTCGTGTACTCCTCGGTGAGCGGCGGTCAGGCGCCGGCGCGGCGGGCGGTGATCCGCTGGGCGAAGCCCTCGCCGACCCGGGTGGCGGCGGCGGTCATGATGTCGAGGTTTCCGGAGTACGGCGGCAGGAAGTCGCCCGCGCCCTCCACCTCGACGAAGACCGCGACCCGGGCGAGCCCGCCGCTGACCGCGGTCGGCCCGTCGAACTGCGGCTCGGCGCGCAGCCGGTAGCCGGGAACGTACGCGGCGACCTCGGCGACGGTCTCCTGGATCGAGGCGGTGACGGCGGCCTGGTCCACGTCGGCGGGGACGGCGCAGAAGACGGTGTCCTGCATCAGCATCGGCGGCTCGGCCGGGTTGAGGATGATGATGGCCTTGCCCTTGGCGGCGCCGCCGATCGTCTCGATGCCCCGGCTGGTGGTGAGCGTGAACTCGTCGATGTTGGCGCGGGTGCCGGGCCCCGCGGACGGCGAGGCGACGCTCGCGACGATCTCCGCGTAGGCGACCTCGGTGACCCGCGACACGGCGTGCACGATCGGGATGGTGGCCTGGCCGCCGCAGGTGATGAGGGAGACGTTCGGCGCGTCGAGGTGGTCGCCGAGGTTGACGGCGGGCACGACCGCCGGGCCGATGGCGGCGGGGGTCAGGTCGATGGCCTGGATGCCGAGTTCGGCGTACTTGGGTGCGTTGGCCCGGTGGACGTACGCGGACGTGGCCTCGAAGACCAGGTCCGGACGCTCGTCGCCGGCCAGCAGCACGTCGACGCCTTCGGCGCTCGCGTGCAGGCCGTGATCGGCGGCGCGCTTGAGGCCCGGGCTCTGTTCGTCGATGCCGATCATCCAGCGCGGCTCGATGTCGGGCGAGCGCAGGAGCTTGTACATCAGGTCGGTGCCGATATTGCCGGATCCGACGATCGCGGCGGTCGCCTTGGTCACGGTTCGAACCTCATCCGGGTCGAGTGGGAGCGGAGAACGGGTACGGGGGCGGCGGCTCAGCCGTCGTAGGTGGCTTTCAGCCGGTCGCTGAGCGGGCGGGCCTGGCAGGCGAGGATCAGGCCGTCGGCGAGGTCGGTCGCGTCGAGGACGTCGTTGTGTCCCATCGCCACCTCGCCCTCGGTGAGGACGCAGGCGCAGGCGCTGCAACTGCCCTCCCGGCAGGAGTACGGCGCGTCGATTCCGGCGGCGAGCAGCACGTCGAGCAGCGGGGTGTCCCGGGGCCAGTCGACGGTGTGGCGCACGCCGTCCAGCTCCACCTCGGCCGTGCTGACGGGCCCGGCGGTGTCCGGCCGGGGTACGGGCTCGCGTTCGGCGAACGGGTCGCCGGTCAGTGAGGTGAAGCGCTCCACCGTGATCCGGTCGGGCGGGAGGCCCAGTCCGGTGAGTACGCCGGCCGCCAGGTCCATGAAGGGCCCCGGTCCGCAGACGAAGGCGGGGCGTCCGGCGGAGGGGCGGGCCAGGGCGCGCAGGCCGGTCGCGGTGGGCCGGCCCTGGACGGACTCCAGCCAGTGCAGGACGGTGAGCCGGTCACCGTACTCCCGTGCCAGGTCGGCCAGTTCCTCGCGGAAGATGACGGACCGCTCGTCGCGGTTGGCATAGAGGAGGGTGACCGCGCCGGTCCCCGCGTGCAGGACGGAGGTGAGGATCGACATCACCGGGGTGATGCCGCTGCCCGCGGCCAGCAGCAGGAAGTCGCCGTCGAGCGAGTCGGGGGTGAAGGTGCCCGCGGGGCGCAGCACCTCCAGGGTGTCGCCCTCGGTGACGTGGTCGCAGATCCAGTGCGACGCGTACCCGCCGGCTGTGCGCTTGACGGTCACCTTCAGGTGCTCGTCGCGCACCGGGGAGCTGCACAGCGAATAGCAGCGGGCAGCCCCGCCGGGGCGCTCGGAGGGCACCCGGACGGTGAGGAACTGACCGGGCCGGTAGGTGAACCCGGCCCGGTCCCCGTCCGCCGGTTCCAGGACGAGCGAGTGCGCGTCGGCCGTCTCCCGGATCACCTTGACCACGCGTACGGTCAGCGGCGCCGGGCTCATGGTGTGCCTCCGCCGGCCCGGGCCCCCGGGCAGGCGGCGGCGGCCGCGTGCCGGGCCGCGATGTAGCCGAACACGATGGACGGGCCGATGGTGGCGCCCGGTCCGGCGTACTCGTTGCCCATGACGGCCGCGGAGGTGTTGCCGGTGGCGTACAGCCCGGAGATGACGGAGCCGTCCTCGCGCAGCACCTGGCTGTGCTCGTCGCAGACGAGTCCGCCCTTGGTTCCGAGGTCGCCCACCTCGATCCGGATCGCGTAGTAGGGGGCCTTGTCGAGCTCGTCGAGGTTGGGGTTCTTCAGCGTCGGGTCGCCGTAGTACCGGTCGTAGGCGCTGTCGCCGCGTCCGAAGTCGGTGTCCACGCCCGACCTCGCGAAGCCGTTGAACCGTGTGACGGTGTCGGCGAGCGCGTCCTCGGGTACGCCGATCTTCCGGGCGAGTTCCGTGAGGGTGTCGGCGCGGTGCACGGTGCCGTTCTCGTAGAACGCCTTGGGGAACGGCAGGCCGGGCAGGATCTGCGCGAAGGGGTAGCGGGCACGGGCCTTCGCGTCCATCACGAACCAGGCGGGTGTGTGCCCGCCGTCGAGCTGGTCGTGGACGAAGTTGACGTACGGCGAGGACTCGTTGGTGAAGCGCCGGCCGTTCCCGGAGACGATCACCGACGGGGGGATGCACCGCTCCGAGACGAGCGGGATCGTCGCGCCGGCCGGATGGTGCACGGACGGCATCCACCAGGCGTCGTCCATGAAGTCGAGGGCCGCGCCGAGGGCCTGACCGGCGACGATGCCGTCACCGACGTTCTCGACGACCCCGGCGGAGTGGATGTCCCGGCCGCCCTCCGGCAGGTACTCCTTGCGCATCTGCGCGTTGTGGTCGAACCCCCCGGTGGCCAGGAGGACACCGTGCCGGGCGCCGACGCGCACCGTCCTGCCGTCGCGTTCGACGACGATGCCGGTGACCTTGCCGCCGGCGTCGGTGACGAGCTCGGTCATCGGGCTCTTGAGCCACAGGGGGATGCCTGCGTCCTTCAGTGCCATGCGCATCCGCGCGACCAGGGCCCGGCCACCGGTCGCCATGTGGCGGCGGCGGATCATGTTGGACGAGACCCGCCACGCGGCGGTCAGGGAGGCCCGGCGTCCGCGCCAGGTCCGCTTGACCATGGCGAGGTCCCGGTAGTCCTTCGAGGTGATCCACAGCCCCAGCGGGCCCTTGAGGCTGTTGGGCCGCTGGTACTTCTCGTCCTCGCCGAGCTTGCGCGTGTCGAAGGGCAGCGCCTCGATGGACCGGCCGAGCGGACGGCCGCCGTCGTACTCGGGGTGGTAGTCGGCGTAGCCCTTGACCCAGTAGAACCGCATCCAGCGGCTCCTGCCGAGGAGCTCCATCGCGGCCGGGCCCTGTCCGACGAACGCGTCGAGGCGTGCGCCCGGCACCCGGTTCTCCGTGAGCCGGTCGAGGTACTGGCGGATGGAGGCCGGGCTGTCGTCGTGGCCCTTGGCCCGCAGGGTCGGGTTGTTGGGGATCCAGATGCCGCCCCCGGAGACGGCGGTCGAGCCGCCGTACTTCTTGCCCTTCTCGACCACGACGGTGGTCAGACCGCTGTCGGTGGCGGTCAGGGCCGCGGCCATGCCGCCCCCGCCGCTGCCGACCACGACGAAGTCGAACTCCTCGTCCCAGGCTCCCTGGGCCGCGGCGCTCACGCCGCGTCCTTGCGGGTGAGGAAGGCGAGGACCGCACTCTCCCAGGCGGCCTTCTGTTCGATCATCACCCAGTGCCCGCAGTCGGGGAAGACGTGCAGTTCGGCGTCGGGGATGGTACGCATCGGCAGGATCGACATGTCGATAGGGCTGACCCGGTCGTCGCGGCCCCAGGTGAGCAGGGTCTTCGCGCGGAGCCGGTGGAGCATGGCCCAGTAGGGCGCCTCGTCGGACGCGGCGGCTGCGGCGGAGCGCGCCGCGAACGCCTTGCTGCCGTACATCCGGCGGGCACTGGCGAGCGTCTCCGGGTCGGTGGCCTGGGCCCAGCGCTCCTCGATGAGCTCCTCCGTCACCAGGCCGGGGTCGTACACCATGGAGTGCAGCCAGCGGATCAGCCCCTCGCGGGAGGGTGCGTCGGTGAACTCCGAGAGCAGCTTGATGCCTTCACCGGGCCCCGGGCTGAACAGGTTCCGGCCGATGCCGCCGATCGTCACGAGGCGGCGCACCCGGTCGGGGTGGGCGAGCGCGAACTGCGTGCCGATGATGCCGCCCATCGAGTTGCCGATGACGTCGGCCTGCTGGATCCCGAGCCCGTCCAGGAAGCAGGTCACGGACGAGGCCGCCGTCGCCATGGGGTGGCCGTCGGCCGGGTCGCTGACCCCGAACCCGGGGAACTCCAGGACCAGGCAGCGGAAGTGCTCGGCGAACGTGCCCAGGTTGTGCCGGTAGTTGCGCCAGCCGGTGACGCCGGGGCCGGAGCCGTGCAACATCAGCAGGGGCGGGCCGTCACCGGCCTCGTGGTAACGCAACACACCCTGATCGGTGGCGAGTTCGCGCCGTGTGGAGTCATGGCTCAGCGCCGTCATCATCCCTGCCTCGGTTGACCTCGGTGTCCGGTGGGCCGGCCCGGGCGGTGGTCCTCCGGGCGGCGCGTGGGTGCCGTGTGAACGGTTCCTGGACGGTAACCACGGCCCGGCAGGCCGGGCGGGGGGCGTCTCGGTCAGCGGGATGCGCACGGTCGCCGGAGTGCGGGCGGCCCGCGCCGGCCTGCGGCCCTGAGCCGTTCCACTCATCGGGAACTGCCGCCCGGCCCTTCGGAAAGCTGTCCTACTTTCGGCCCCCTGCCCGGCCCCGGGCACACCACCGCACCGTCCCCGTCGAGGTGAACCCGATGACCGCACAGCCCCTGTCCGCGCCGGAGGCATGCGAGGAGACCGAGCCGAGCCCCGCACGGATGCGGCACACCATGGGCACCTTCGCGTCCGGGGTCACGGTGGTGACCGGGATCGGCCGGGACGGCGTCCCCGCGGGATTCGCGTGCCAGTCGTTCGCTTCGGTGTCGCTCGAACCGGCCCTGGTCCTGTTCTGCGCGGACCACCGGGGGCGGGCGTGGCCGAGGATCAGGGAGGCGGGCCGGTTCGCCGTGAACATCCTGGCGGAGGAACAGACGGATCTCTGCGGCCGGTTCGGCTCGAGCAAGGGCCGCAAGTTCGAAGGGCTGGACTGGGAGGTCTCCCCCTGGGGGACGCCGTCCCTGCCCGGCGTCCTGACCCGGGTGCACGCCGATGTGGACGACGTGCGCGGCGCGGGCGACCACGATGTGGTGGTGGGCCGGGTCCTCGCCCTGGAGACCGTGACCGACCGGCAGCCGATGATCTTCTTCCGCGGCGGCTTCGGTGTCGGCAGTCCCGCGGCGCCCCCCGGCCCGTGGGGCTGGGGCGACCACTGGGGGTGAGGGGCGGCGACCCCGGCCCCTCGTACGAATTCCACCGGGTGCGGTCCACCCGGCCGCAGTACGGGCTTCCCCGGCTGCGGTCCGCCCCGGTCGTATACGGGTTTCCCGGCCGCGGCCTACTGCCAGTCGCCGTACTGTCCCGCGGCGAGCAGGCGGTCCATGGCCTGCGGGGACCACGTCTCCTCCGGCACGGCAGCGGTCCGGCGCGCCGCCCTGACCGGTCCCTCCGACTCGGGGAACAGCTCACGCGACACCTGCCGCGCCGCGTCCACGACCAGCGGGGCCACCTTCTCCAAGGGGGACCAGGCGTCCCCCACCAGGGAAATCGCGGCCACCGGTCCCTCGGGCCCGCGGACGGCGGCGGCGACGCAGGCGATGTCCGGGAAGCACTCGCCGCGCTCGAAGGCGAGGCCGTGCCGGCGCCGGATGCGGTTGAGTTCCTGGTGCAGGGTGTCGAGGTCGGCGATGGTGCGCTGTGTCAGGCGCCCGATGGACTCTGCGGCCCTGACCTCGACGTCCTCCGGTTCGAGCCAGGCGAGCATGGCCTTGCCGAGCGCGGTGGAGTGGGCCGGGGCCCGGCCGCCGACGCGGGAGGGCACGGCCGCCGCGAAGCGGCCACCGACCTTGTCGAGATAGAGCACCTCCGCCCCGTCCAGGACTGCCAGGTGGACGACCAGGCCGGTCTGGATCTGCAGGTGGTGCAGCCGTGCGGCCGCGGCCTCGCGGATCCTGCCGTGCGCGCCGTCCCCGCCGCCGAAGCCGAGGGCGCGGCGCCCGAGTCCGTAACCGAGGGCGGTGTGTTCGAGCCAGCGCAGCCGTACCAGTTGGTCGAGTATCCGGTGCGCCGTCGACCTGGGCAGCTGCGTGGACCGGGCCACTTCCTCCAGCGAGAGCCGAGCCGTCCGCCCCTCGAAGACGTCCATGATCAGCGTCACGCGCTCGACCATCGACGGTGGCAGCTCGCGACGAACCGGGGCATGCACCTGGGGTGCGTCTTGGACAGCCGTCATGGGTGCCTCCAGTCACAGACTGAAATGAATTCTTGTTTTCCGGAATGTAACAGCGCTCCCCGAGCCCAGTGAAGGGATGCGCGCCGCCTCTTTCGCCCGCGCGTGGCGCCGACGGCCCGCGAGCCACCCCTGACCAGCACCTTCAAGAGAATTTTGCCCAGGGAGCAAAATTGCATAGCATGCACCTTCATGAGTGCCGACGACCCGCCCCTCGGGCTGCGCGAACGCAAGAAGCGCGCGACGCGCGACGCCCTTGCCGACATGGCGCTGCGCATGGCCGCGGACCGCGGGATCGAGAACGTGACCGTGGAAGCGGTCACCGACGCGGTCGGCGTCTCTGTACGTACATTCTTCAACTACTTCCCGTGCCTGGACGACGCGATCACCCGCCCCGGTCACGAGAACGCCGAACGGACCCGTCGCGCCGTACTGAACGCCCCCGAACACCTCACGGCACTCGAAGCCCTCAGCGAGGCGCTCGCCCAGGAGCTCGCGCAGATCGAGGAGGACCACGAACGCTGGGCGCTCCAGGCGACGGTGCTCAGGTCGAGCCCTTCCCTGCTCCCGGGATTCCTGGCCGCCCAGGGCGCCGACGAGCGCGCCCTGGTCGCCGTCCTGGCCGAACGCCTGGGCCAGGACCCCGAAACCGATCTACAGCCCCGGCTGCTCGCACACGTGGCGATCGCCGCCGTGCGCGCCACGGTGGAGGTCTGGGCGGCCTCCGGCCGCACCCGTACGTTCCAGAGCCTCTACCGCGAGGCGTTCGCCTCGCTGGCCAGCGGCTTGAAGACCTGACGGCCCGCATCACCGGGACTTCACCCGCCACCGCGGAACCACGCTTCACGGATCCGCTCGGCACAGAAGAGCCACCACAGAACCACCCGCCACAGAACCAGTCAGCACAGAACCAGTCACCAGAGAATGAGGAACGTCAGCCGATGACCGCTGCCGTCACACCCGAAGCCGGTACCGCCGGCGAGCCCGAGGGGCCCGCGTCCGGCATGACGCGCCGTCAGATACTCCAGGCCATGTCCGGCCTGATGGCCGGAATGTTCGTGGCCATCCTGGCCTCCACCGTGGTCTCCAACGCCCTGCCCAGGATCATCTCCGATCTGAACGGCAGCCAGTCCGCCTACACCTGGGTCGTCACGGCCGAGCTCCTCGCCATGACGGCGACCGTCCCGATCTGGGGCAAACTGTCCGACCTGTACGACAAGAAGCTGCTCATCCAGCTCTCACTGTCGATGTTCGTCGTCGGCTCACTCGTCGCCGGCTTCTCGCACAGCGTCGGACTGCTCATCGTGAGCCGCGTCGTGCAGGGCATCGGCGCGGGCGGCCTCACGGCGCTCGCCCAGGTCGTCATGGCGGCGATCATCCCGCCGCGTGAACTCGGCCGCTACTCCGGCATCTTCGGCGCCGTGTTCGCCGTCGGCACCGTCGCGGGCCCCCTCATCGGGGGCGTGCTCGTGGACACCTCCTGGCTGGGCTGGCGCTGGTGCTTCTTCATCGGTGTCCCGTTCGCGCTGCTCGCCATCGTGCTGCTCCAGCTGACGCTGAAACTGCCCACGATCCGCAGGGAAGTCAAGATCGACTATCTCGGCGCCGTCCTCATCATGAGCGGCGTCAGCGCCCTGCTGCTGTGGGTGACCCTCGCGGGCAACCAGTTCGACTGGGCGTCGTGGCAGACCGCCGCGCTCGTCACCGGCGGCGTGGTCCTGCTGGCGACGGCGGTCCTGGTCGAATCCAGGGTCCAGGAGCCGATCATCCCGCTGACCATCTTCCGTAACCGCACCGTGGCACTGACGACGGTCGCGAGCCTCCTGGTCGGCGTCGCCATGTTCGGCGGCACGGTGTTCCTCTCGCAGTACTTCCAGATCTCGCTCGGCAAGACGCCGACCGTCGCGGGCCTGATGAGCCTTCCGATGATCCTCGGTCTGATGGTCTCCACGACCGTGGCCGGGCAGATCATCTCCTCCCGGGGCAAGTGGAAGGGCTTCCTGATCGCGGGCGGCGTCATCATGACGGCGGGCATGGGCCTGCTGTCGACGATCGGCGCCGACTCCTCGTTCGTCGTGCTCAGCATCTACATGGTCGTGCTCGGCGTCGGCGTCGGCATGCTGATGCAGAACCTGGTGCTGGCGGCCCAGAACGACGTACCCGCCTCGGAACTCGGTGCGGCGACCTCGGTGCTCTCGTTCTTCCGCAGCCTCGGTGGTGCGATCGGCACGAGCGCCCTGGGCGCGGTACTCGGTCACCGGGTGGCCCAGGAGATGGAGAAGGGCTTCGGCGGGGCAGCGGACAACGGGGGTACGGGGCACAGCGTTCCCGACCTCAGCACGCTTCCCGAACCGGCCCGGCAGGTGGTCGAGCACGCGTACGGCGTCGCGACCGCGGACGTCTTCCTGATCGGCGCCCCCTTCGCGTTCCTCGCCCTGATCGCGGTGCTGTTCATCAAGGAGAAGCCGCTCAGGACGCAGAGCGGCATGGAGCGGCTCGCGGAGGAGACCGCGGCGGCGAAGGCCGCCGGCGCACCGACGCACTGATCGCTGATCGCTGATCATGGAGCCCCGCACGGCACGCGCCTGTCGCGTGTCGATGCGGGGCTTCGTCGTGACTGCGCCGGTGTCCCCGGGGCTCCGTGCCGCCGGGCGGAGCCCTGCATCATATGGGGTGGGACCGGGATGGATCGAGCGGATTTCGACCTGTCATGGTGTCGCCATGACTCCCGCCTCCGACGTACCCGCCGACGCCTCCGCGACCGCCGCCGAGCGCTTTCCCCTGCAATTCGCCCGCACCCGCCGCTTCTCGCTCGGTGTGCCCCGGCAGTTCACCGTCTCCCCCGACGGCGAACGGGTGCTGTTCGTCCGGACCACCTCGGGCACCGACCCGGTGAGCAGACTCTGGCTGTACGAGAACGGCGCGGAGCGCCTGCTCGCCGATCCCCTCGGGCCGGGCTTCGCGGACGACACCCCGGGCGAGGTACCGCCCGAGGAACTGGCCCGACGGGAGCGGGCCCGCGTGACCTCGTCGGGGGTGGTGTCCTACGCCACCGACGCCTCCGCCCGGCTGGTCGCGTTCGCTCTCCGGGGCGTCCTCTGGGTGGTGCGCACCGGCGACGGCGCCCCGCACCGGGTCACCACGGCCGGCCCGGTGGTCGATCCGCGCCCCTCCCCCGACGGCACCCTGATCGCGTACGTCTCCGGGGGTGCGCTCCGGACGGTACGGGTGGACGGGACCGACGACCGGCCGCTCGCCGAACCCGACGGCGAGCACGTGACGTACGGGCTGTCCGACTACGTGTCGCAGGAGTCGATCGGGCGCTCGCGCGGCTACTGGTGGTCGCCCCGCGGCGACGCGCTCCTGGTCGCCCGGGTGGACACGGCGGAGGTCCGGAAGCGGTACATCGCCGACCCCTCGGACCCGGAGCGGCCGCCCCGGGTGGTGGCATACCCGGCCGCCGGCACGGCGAACGCGAAGGTGTCGCTGCATCTGATGCGGGTCTCCGGGGAGCGGATTGATGTCCGCCTGCCCGAGGAGGCGGGGGACGGGCACCCTGAAGACGTGTGGACGGACCGGGCGTTCGAGTACGTCGTGGCGGCGGGCTGGGACGGTCACGGGCCACTCGTCTCCGTACAGACACGGGACCAGCGGTCGGTCCACGTCCTGGAGGTGGACGAGTCCTCGGGCGCGACCCGCACCGCGCACCGGACCCACGATGCCGCCTGGGTCGCCCTGCGTCCGGGCACACCGCTGCGCCTCACCTCCGGAGCGCTCGTCGTTCCGGCACGGCCGGGCGGCGACACGCAGGGGCTGAGCGTCGGCGGCGCCACGACACCTCCGGGCCTGGAGGTCCGCGAGGTGATCGGCGCGGCGGGCGGGCGGGTGTTCTTCACGGCGGGCGAGGAGCCGACCGAGATCCACGTCTGGTCGTACGCCACCGGTGATCCGGACGGGGGCCTCGCACGCGTCAGCAACGCGCCCGGTGTGCACACGGCGGCGGTCGGCGGTGCGACGGTGGTCCTCGACAGCAGGACGCCGGACGGCCACACGGTCACGGTGCTCCGCGCCGGCGTGCCGACGGGCAGCATCGCGGTCCTGGCCGAGGAACCGCTCGTCGCCCCGCGGCCGCTGACCTTGAGCCTGGGCAAGCGGGAGCTGCGCAGCAGGCTCTACCTGCCCTCCTGGCACCGGCCGGGCGACGGGCCCCTGCCGGTGCTGCTCAGCCCCTACGCCGGCCACGGCATGCAGGTCGTCCTGGAGGTGCGGGCCTGGTGGACCGCGGTCGCCCAGTGGTTCGCCGAGCAGGGGTTCGCGGTGCTGGTGGCCGACGGACGGGGCACACCGGGGCGCGGGGAGGCGTGGGAGAAGTCGGTGCACGGCGACCGGTTGACGGCTGTGCTGGAGGACCAGATCGACGCGTTGCACGCGGCGGCCGCCCTGCACCCGGACCTCGACCTGACCCGGGTGGCGATGCGCGGCTGGTCGTTCAGCGGGTATCTGGCGGCGGCGGCCGTGCTGCGGCATCCGGAGGTCTTCCACGCGGCGGTGGCGGGCGCGACCCCCGCCGACCGGCGGCTCTACGACACGCACTGGGAGGAACGCTTCCTCGGCCACCCGGACGTGCAGCCGGGGAACTACACCCGCAATTCGCTCCTGGACGAGGCGGCGGCACTGACACGGCCGCTCATGCTCGTGCACGGACTTGCCGATGACAATGTGGCCGTGGCGCACACGCTGCGGCTCTCCGCAGCGCTGCTCGCGGCGGGCAGACCGCACACGGTCCTGCCGCTGTCGGGCGCCGGCCACCTGGTCGGCCAGGAGCGGACCGCGAGCAATCTGTTGCTGCTGGAGCGGGACTTCCTGAGGAAGTCCCTGGGGCTTTGAACACAGATCACCGGCCGCGCGTACCCCTGGACGAAGCGTCGGAGCCGAGAACACCGTGGAAGGAAACACCAGCATGAGCGCATCGCAGGACCACGAGGTCGCCATCGGACGCCGGACCGTCGTCACAGCGGCCGGCGCCGTCTCCGTGGCCGCCGTACTGACCGCGTGCGGCGGCTCGAAGGAGGCGGCCGGTGCCGGTGCCGTCAAGCAGGCCGACGACGGCGGGGACGGCGGCGGGGGCCCCGTCATCGCGAAGACCGCCGACATCCCGGAGGGTGGTGGCAAGGTCTTCGCCGAGCACGGGGTCGTGGTGACACAGCCGGCGGCCGGTGAGTTCAAGGCGTTCTCGTCGAAGTGCACCCACGCGGGGTGCGCGGTCTCCAGCATCTCGGACGGCGCCATCAACTGCCCCTGTCACGGCAGCAAGTTCGACGTGGCGACGGGTGCGGTCAAGGCAGGTCCCGCGACCACCCCGCTGCCCGCCGCCGCGATCGCGGTCGAGGGCGACTCGATCAGCCTGGCGTCGTAGCGTCCCGGCTGTCCTGCCGCCTCGTGGCCCGTCCGCCCAGCCAGCAGCCGAGCAGGTCGTCGGTCGCGGTGACGGTGGCGACGAGGGCGAGGGTGTTGCGGATCATCGCGGGGGTGTACGCGGCGGGCACCCCCGCGATGGCGTCGGACGGCACCACGGCGGTGTACCCCCGGTTCACCGCGTCGAAGACCGCGTTGGGAATGGCCACGTTCGCCGATACACCGGTGATGACCAGGGTGCGACAGCCGAGATTGCGGAGCAGGGCGTCGACGTCCGTACCCGCTATCGGCGAGAGCCCGTGCAGCCGGCGCACGACGAGGTCCTCGTCCGCCACCTCGATGGGATCGGCGATCCTGACCGCCGTGCTGCCGGAATGCTGCTGTACGGGGAGCCGCCCCGCCGCACGGAAGAGACGGGCGTTGTTGTTGGCGCCGCGGCCGTCCGGGCGGCGTTCGGCGACCGCGTGCAGGACCTGGACGCCCGCCTCGTGGGCGGCCGACACCAGTCGTGCGACATTGTGCAGGGCGCCGGACGACCTGGCCTCCTGGGCCAGTTCGGGCAGCGCGCTGCTGGGCCCCACCACACCCTGCTGGCACTCCACCGTCAGGAGCACGGTGGTGGCCGGATCGGTCTGTTCGGCTAGCTGTTGCCTGGACGGCACGACTGCCCCTCTCGGTGACGGACCGGGCGCGCGAGGCTAACCGCCATTGCGTGATGAAGGAAGAGGCCCCATGATTCCTGCCACCTAGTCAGCCAACGGGAGAGGGGCTTGCCATGGCCGTCAGTCAGCGGCGGGGCCGCCGGATCATGATGACGGACGAGGAGCGGGACGCCTACCTCGCCGGACAGCGCACGTGCCGGGTCGCCACCGTCGCCGCGGACGGGCGGCCGCACGTCGGCGCACTCTGGTTCTGCTGGGACGGCACCTCGTTCTGGCTCTACTCCATCACCCGGAGCCTGCGCTGGTCCCAGCTGAGCCACGACCCGAGGATCTCCGTGATCGTCGACGACGGGGTGGAGTACGGGGAGTTGCGCGGCATCGAGCTCGCGGGCGAGGCCGTCTTCGTCGGCGAGGCCCCGCGCACCGGCGATCCATGCCCGGAACTCGCCGTTCCCGAGCGGCTGTTCGCGGCGAAGTACTTCGGCATGGAGACGATGCCGCACGACGGCCGGCACGCGTGGATGCGGCTCACCCCCGACACCATCGCCTCCTGGGACTTCGGCAAAATGGCCGGGCCCGCCGGCACGTGAGCACCCGGGGAGCTACTCCTGCCCCAACGGGTCGTCCAGCTCCCGCCCCGCCACCCGGAGCGCCGCGACCGCCGCCCTGATCGACGGACGCCGGTCCGCGTCCGCCCGCCACACCGCGTGGACGTGCCGTCGCATCTTCTGCCGCACCGGAACCAGCCGCACCCCCTCGGGTACCGGACCCCGGCCCAGCCGGGGTGCCACACAGACGCCCATTCCCGCTGCGATCAGGGCGAGTTGGGTGTGGTGTTCACCGGCGAGGTGGGCGATGCGCGGCTCGATGCCCTTGGAGCGGAGGGTGAACATCAGCCAGTCGTAACAGAATTCGCCCTCGGGCCACGACACCCAGTCGTCGTCGGCGAAGTCCTCCAGGTCGACCGCGTCCCGCTCCGCGAGCGGATGACCGGCCGGCATGGCGATGTCCGGTGCGTCGTCGAGCAGTTGCGCGCGGGTGAGACCGCCCGGGACCGGCAGCCGTTTGTTGCTCCAGTCCAGGACCACGGCCAGATCGATGTCGCCCCTGAGGACCGCCCGGATACCGTCCTCCGGTTCCAGCTCCTGCGTACGCACCCGGAGTTCGGGGTGGTCCGCGCGCAGGGCGAGGAGCGCCACCGGGAAGAGTCCCCGCGCGGCGGTCGGAAACGCACCCAGCCGGATCTCCCCCACCACCTCGCCCCGCTGGGCCTCGATGTCGGACTGGGCGAGCTCGACCTGCGACAGGATGCGGGCCGCGTGGTCGGCGAGCAACTGCCCCGCGTCGGTGAGCCGGATGCCGCGCCCGTTCCTGGCCAGCAGTTGCTGGCCCACTTCCCGCTCCAGCTTCGCCATCTGCTGGGAGACGGCGGATGTGGTGACGTGCAGCCCCTCGGCGGCGCCGCTGACCGAACCGAGCCGGGCGAGGGCATCCAGGGTTCGCAGGCGCTCCAGGTTCAACATGTAAGCAATGCTACGTGGACACCGACACAAAGTCTCACTTGTGCTAAGAGATTGTTTTGCGCATCGTTACTCTCATGAGCGCACCGCCCGCACCGGCAAGCCCGGCCACCTCGACCTCGGACAGTGGACGGACACCTCCGGCGTCCTCCCCCGATCCCACCGGGTCCATTGATCCCGCAGGGTCCGCAGGGTCCGCAGGGTCCGGCGGGTCCGGCGGGTCCGCTGATCCTGCCGACCGTCCCACGCTGGACTGGCGGCTGCGCTTCGCGGCGCTCTCGCTCATCTGGGGCTTCAGCTTCCTCCTGATCAAGGTCGGGACGCATGGCTACGCACCATTCCAGGTCACCCTCGGCAGGCTGCTGTCGGGGACCGCGGTCCTGGCCGTGGCCATGGTGGTGAAGCGGGAGCGGCTGCCGCGCACCGCCCGCACCTGGGGCCATCTGGCTGTCGCCGCCTTCCTCCTCAACGCACTGCCGTTCTCCCTGTTCGCCTATGCGGAACTGACCATCCCGTCGACCCTGGCCGGCATCTGCAACGCGACCTCCCCCCTGTGGGGCATGGCGCTGTCCCTCGTCGCGCTCTCCGAGGACCGCCCGACCCGCCGCCGCGTCGCCGGTCTCGGGCTCGGCTTCCTCGGGGTGCTGACCGTACTGGGAGCGTGGCAGGGCTTCTCCGGTCTGGACGTCAGCGGTACGGCGATGGCGCTCCTGGCCTCCCTCAGCTATCCCATCGGCTGGATCTACGTCCGCCGGACCCTGGCGGGCAGCGGTTCCTCGGCCCTCTCCCTCACTGGCAGCCAACTCTTCCTCGGTACGGCGCAGCTCGCCCTGGTGACCCCGCTCTTCACTTCGGCCCCGGACGGATTCCCGCTGTGGCCCACCCTGGCCGTCGTCGCCCTGGGGGCCCTGGGAACGGGGCTCGCCGTGCTGCTCCAGTACGGCCTGGTGACCGAGGTCGGCCCGACGACCGCGCAGATGGTCACCTATTTCATCCCGGTGATCGCCACCGCCGCCGGAGTCGCCGTCCTCGGCGAGCAGCTGAGCTGGAACACCCCGGTCGGCGCCCTCGTCGTCCTGGCCGGTGCCGCGCTGACCCGGAGCAGACCCCGCGCCGCGGGAGCGCCGGCCCCGCCGGGAGGCGCTCCGCCGGAAGCCGCCCTGCCGACACTCGCTCCGAAGCGGCGGCGCCGGAAACTGTCGTAGCTCA
Source organism: Streptomyces sp. NPDC005775 (assembly GCF_042871565.1). Classification (NCBI taxonomy): domain Bacteria; kingdom Bacillati; phylum Actinomycetota; class Actinomycetes; order Kitasatosporales; family Streptomycetaceae; genus Streptomyces; species Streptomyces sp. NPDC005775. The sequence continues at coordinate 46,232 of NZ_JBIAIU010000022.1, forward strand.
TCGGCAGCCCGTCAGCCGTCCACCGGCAGCCCCTCGCGGCTCATCCGTAGCTCAGCGGATCCGCGGGCCCCGCCGCTGCCGCCACCGCCTCCGCGAGCGGCCCGATGTCGGCGTCGGCGAGGGGCGACACGGTGAGCCGTATGCCCGGCGGTGCGGCCATCCGGAAGCGGGCTCCGGGTGCCACCGCCCAGCCCGCGTGCAGCAGCCGCGCCACGGCCCCCGTCTCATCACTGACGGGCACCCACACATTCATCCCGCTGCGCCCGTGCGCCTCGACGCCCCGGCCCTCCAACGCCCGGACGAGTGCGTCCCGGCGGCGCGCGTACGCCCGGGCAACCTCGCGGGTGTCGACCGCGCCCGTCGTCCACAGGTGCACCACCGCCCTTTGGAGCAGCCGGCTGACCCATCCGGGCCCCAGCCGCTGCCGGCCCGAGACCCGGTCGGCGGTGACCGCGTCCCCGGTCAGCGCGGCGACCCGCAGGTCCGGCCCGTACGCCTTGGCGACGGACCGGACGAACGCCCAGCGGTCCGTGGCACCGGCCAGGGGGTACAGCGGCAAATCGACGATGGCGTGTCCGTGGTCGTCCTCGATCAGCAGCACGCCCCGGTATCCGGCGAGGACCGCCCGCAGCTCGGTCGCACGCCCCGCACCGATCGCCGCCCCGGTCGGATTCTGCGCCCGGTCCGTGATGACGGCCGCACGCGCGCCCGCCCTGAGCGCGGCGTCGAGGGCGTCCGGCAGCGGACCGTCGTCGTCGACCGCGACCGGGACCGGACGCATGCCCAGCGCCGGGACGAGATCCAGCAGACCGCCCCAGCCGGGGTCCTCCACCGCGACCGCGTCGCCGGGTCTGAGATGGGCGACCAGCACCCTCTCGATCGCGTCCAGCGAGCCCGAGGCCGCGATCACCGGCCCAACCGGCACACCGTCCGCATCGAACCCCGCGCGCGCCAGCGCGGCGAACTCCGGGTCCACGGGCGCCTGCGCATACATGCCCGGCGCCTGCGCGTACGCCTCGGTGACCGCGGCGAAGGCTTCCCCCAGCGCGGGCAGCAGCGCCGGGTCGGGATTGCCCTGCCCCAGATCCCGCACCCCTGGCGGCGCCTCCACCCGCAACGACCCGCGTGCGGTACTCGCCGGCCGGGGCCGGACCCTGCTGCCCCTGCGCCCGGCCGTCTCGATCACGCCCCGCTCCCGCAGGGTGCGGTAGGCGGCCGCCACCGTATTGGGATTGACCTCCAACTGACTCGCCAACTCCCGCATGGGAGGCAGCACTTGGCCGGGTGCCAGCTCACCCGAGCCGACCGCCCGCTCCACACTGGCGGCAATTTCCGATGCACGCCGCCCACTGATCCGATACTCTCCTAGCACAAAGTCAAGTATGCACTAGTGCAATGGAGTACGCAATGCCGGAGACCGAACTTCAGCAGACCACGGACCCGGACGCCGCAGCCTCGTACGACCCGACCGGGCGCACGGTGCCCACCCGCTCCCGCGACCGGGCCTCGTACGACCGTGAACAGGTCCACTCGATACTCGATGAGGCGTACGTCTGCCACCTCGGCTTCGTCCGGGACGGCGCCCCCGTCGTCCTTCCCACGCTCTTCGGCCGGGTCGGCGAGCGGCTCTACGTACACGGCTCGACCGGTTCTCGCCCGCTGCGGACGGCGGGCGGCAGCGAGGAAGGTCTGGCCGTCTGTCTGACGGTGACGCACGTCGACGGGCTGGTGCTGGCCCGCTCCGCCTTCCATCACTCGCTCAACTACCGTTCTGTGGTCGTCCACGGCGTGGCGCACACGGTGACCGACCCCGAGGAGCGGCGCGTCGCCCTCGACGCGATCGTGGAGCAGGTCGTGCCCGGGCGGTCCAAGGACACCCGGCCGGCCGACGAGAGGGAGTCGGCGGCCACCGCCGTGATCCGGCTGGACCTGCGCGAGGTCTCCGCGAAGATCCGCACCGGTGGCGCGAACGACGACGAACGGGATCTGGCACTGCCCCACTGGGCCGGCGTCGTCCCCCTCACACGCGGATATGCCGAGCCGGTCCCGGCGGACGGCCTCGACCCCGCGATCGCCGTCCCTGACTACCTGAAAGCACTCTGAACCGGCGCCGGGCAGCGGGGCCGTACACCCGGCACACCGCCCCGCCACCCGTGCCGGTCACGCGGGAACGGCTGCTTCCCGGCGGGCGTTCGCGGCGCCGCGCGTCTCGGCGACGGCCAGCCCCACCACCGCGGTGAGCAGCAGCAGCGTCCCGGCGACCGTGGCCCGCGTCAGTTGCTCGTGGAGCACGACGACGGCGATGGCCGCCGCGCTGACCGGTTCGAGCAGCATGATCACCGACACGGTGACGGCCCGCACCACCGCGGCGCCCGCGAAGTAGAGCGCGTACGCGAGCGCGGTCGGGATCGCCGCGACGTACACGAGCAAGGTCACCACCTGCGCCATGTGCTCCGTCCGCGGGACGAGTCCCTCACCGGCCGCCATCGGCAGCAGGGCCACCGCGGCGATGGCGAACGCCCAGGCGCTGGTGGCGAGGGCGTCCGCGCCGCCGCCGTCGCGGCCGAGCCACCGGGTGAGCAGGGTGATCGCGGCGTATCCGGCCGCGGAGAGAAGGGCGAGCGCGATCCCGGCGGGCCGCACCGTAGTCGCGTCGCCTCCGAGCACCAGCACGGCGAGACCGGCCAGCGCTCCGGCGACCGCGGCGAGTCCGCCGAGACCGAGCCGCTCCCCCATCGTCAGCCGTGCGCCGACGGCGATGAGGACGGGGCCCGCCCCGAGCGTCACCACGGTGCCGACCGCGAGGCCGGTGGCCTGGACGGCCGCGAAGTACGCGGTCTGGAACACAGTGAGGCCGGCACCGGTGCCGACGATGCGCAGCAGCCGCCGGCGCCCGGACTCGGCGACGGCCACAGCCCGGCCCGGCCGCAGCGCGAGTGCGGCGAGCAGGAACACGAGGCCGCCCGCACAGCGCCAGAACGACAGGGCCAGAGGGCCGAGATCGCTGGCCTCGAAGAGCAGCGAGGCGGCGGCACCGGCCGTGCCCCAGGCCACACCGGCGATGATCAGATAGCACAGGCTCCGCCCGACGGGCAGGCCGGAAACAGCGTTCGACACGTGACTTCTCCAGAGGAAGACAGGAAGGTGGTCGCTCGGCTCCGCACGCGGGCAGCGACGAACCGCTCGGGGACTGCCCGAGCCCGGTCTTCGTCAGGAGTGGCTGCCCGCGCTAGACGGCAGGCGGCGGAAGTACGGTCAAATGCATGAGCGCCACCTTACGACCTGGTGCACGATAGCGAGCGGGCTCCCGGCGTCCTGCGACTCCGCCTCCGGCGTTGTCGTCAGTCAACGATGCTCCGCATCGCTTCCTTCCTCCGCCTTGGATGCGAAGCCGCAGGACGCCGCTCGCTGATCCGCTCTCTGTCGTGCACCAGGTCGTTAGTGCGTATGCCGAAAGTCCCGCCCGCCCCGCCGCGTTCGGCGGACTGCGCTGTTTTCGAACGCGCCTAAGGGCTGTCCCGTAATCCCTGGTGGATCAGCGCGCGGCGTCAGATGCGGTGCATCGCAAGGCGGAGGGGCGTCCGCATACTGGATGTATTCGGGCGTTCCGACAACGGAGGGGGTTCCCCCGTGCCGTTGAGGCTACGGGGGAGAGGTGCCGTAGCTGTCGTCGCGCGCCCGCCAGGGATTACGGGACAGCCCTTAGGAGGCGGCCCGCCCGGCAGGCAACTCCCCGTCGGCCGTTGCCTGCTCCGCGCCCGACCCCTCGGCCGCCGTCCGCTCCGCGCCCGACCCCTCGGCGACGGGCCCGGAGCGGGCCTTGGGCGTGGACGACTGCGCGATGAAGGCGCCGGTCAGCACGAGCGCACCCCCGATGAGCTGCGGGGCGGCCAGATGCTCGCCGAGCAGCACCCACGCCAGCACGGTGGCGATGACGGCTTCCAGGCAGGCGACGACACCCGCCACCGCCGGCGACAGCAGCCGCACCGAGATCACGCCGGTCACATACGCGATGACGGTGGCGAGCAGCACGATCCAGACGAGGAGCAGCCACGCGGGCACTTCCGAGCCGTTCATGGACGTGTGGCCGGCGAGCACGGACCAGTCCATGCCCCACGGCCGTGCCACGACGGTGAGGACGGCGGCCCCGATCAGCAGCCCGTAGGCGATGACTCCGACCGGATGCGGCGGCTCGGCGCCCTCGGCCGAGTCCGCGCTCCCCTGGTCGGAGAGGACGAAGTAGCCGACCTGGCAACAGGCGGCGCCGAGGGCGAGCAGGAGCCCGACGGCGTCGAAGCTCAGCCCGGACCACACCTCGACCACGCAGGCCAGGCCTCCCACCGCAAGAACGACGCCGACTGCGGCGGCCCGTGTCACCGGCCGGCGCTGGACGAAGCGCACCCAGCCGAGGACGAGCGCCGGCGCCAGGTACTCGACGAGCAGCGCGACGCCCACCGGGATGCGGGAGATGGCGGCGAAGTAGCAGGCCTGGACGCCCGCGACGGCAAGGAGTCCGAAGCCCAGCAGCAGTACCGGGCGGCTGCGGACCAGGGCCCGGTGGCGCCAGGCCACGGGCAGCATGACGAGCGCGGCGCCCGTCACCCGGAGCCACACCACATGGAGCGGGTCGAGCCCGGCTTCGATGAGCGGCTTGGCCGCCACTCCGGAACCGCCGAATGCGAAAGCCGAGGCGAGGGCGAGTCCCAGGCCGGCGCTTCTTCCCTGAGACGCGTGCATCGGCACATCATGGCAGCTGGTGACAGGAGCGTCATCCCCGTGACGCCTGACGCGGGTCACAGGGCGCCGTGTTCTCCGGGACGGCTCCGCCGACAGCACCTCCGCCCGGCCACGCACGCCCTCGCGCGGCCGTCCTGCCGAGTCCGGCGCTCACTCCCGGCCGAACGTCTCCGCGATCCGGTCGGCCAGCAGCGCCGCGTCGACACCCGCCCGCTCCAGCACCTCGACGGCCCGGCAATCCCGGTCGGCGGTCAGCGCGGCGAACAGGTCGAGCCCCTCGGCCCGTTCGCGTCCGCGGTCTCCCGCCCCACGCGACGCACCCGCCATGGCGGACGCCGCGGAGGGTGACCAGCCCTCGGCGTCCGCGTCCGTCACGACCCGGACCGCACCCGTGTCCTCGACCGCTCCCTGCCAGCGGAGCCCGTACCCGATGCTGCGCTGGACGAGGTAGCCGAGCACCCTGGCCAGCTGTGGACCGCCGTCGAAGGCCGTACGGACCGCGGGGTCCGACTCGATGAGGGAGTGCAGCAGATGGGCCGTGTCGATCTGCCGGTCGCCGTCCCGCAGGGCGCGCCTGCGTGCGCTCGTCACCACGGCGGCCAGCTCCTCGGTGAGTCTGGCGTCGAACTCAGCACGGTGGTTCGGTGCGGGCTGCTGGGGGATCCGCGGCGTCCGGTTCTGCACATTTCCACCCCATCAGCCCCGATGGGCCGAAGCGTCCCCGGGGAGTCCCATTGCCGCATCCCACCCGAGTTGGGCACAGAGGAGCGAGACCTCCTCCTTACGGATGAGATCGCGCCGTTCCGGGGCCGAATGCACGCTATCGGCGCGCGCCGCCTTGCTTCGCGCTTCCGGAGCAACCGGAAGCCTCCCCGTACACGTCTCACAGCCGGGAGCACTGTTGCGGCGACGGGAGGGGTGCCGGAGGTGAGCTGGCTCGTCTCACTGCCGGCACTCGACGGGCGCGACTACGTCTACCGGGTCCACGCCCCGTCCGACGCGCTGCGCGCGGATCTCTTCTGGGCGGCGTTCCACTGCCATGACGACGGACCGCATCCTCGCGCCTGCGACCGGTTCGACGCGGCCCTGATCTGGCGGACCGGAACCGGTCCAGCAGATCTGACACCTCATCAGTATTGAATGTTCTCGCCGCTGCGGCTACGTTCCGCGACACCGTAACCCGTCGAGAAGGGGTGTCGCATGGCCGAAGTCAGTGCAGAGGCGCGCATCGAGGCGCCGGCCGGAAAGGTCTGGGCCCAGCTGACCGACTTCAGCACGTACGGGGAGTGGAACGCCACCCACACCAGCTTCCCCAAGGGCGGCCCGGCCACCCTCGAACTCGCGGGCACCTATGAGGAGAACATGAAGCTCATGGGGTTTCCCGCCGAGGTGACCTGGACGGTGTCGGAGCTGGAGGACGGCCGGCTGCTGACCACCACGGGGAAGGGCCCGATGGGCGTCAATCTGAGGATGAGCTACGTACTGACGCCGGACGGGGACGCCACCACGATGCGCATCGACGGCGAGTTCACCGGGGCGGCGGTCTCCTTGATGGCCGGCAAGCTGAAGGACTCGGCCACCGCGGCCCTCGTCGAATCGCTGCGCAAACTGGACGGCCTGATCGTCGCCTGACGCCCCTGCGGCGACAGCCGCCGCGCACCGGCAACACGAAGGGCCCCGCGACGGCGGGGCCCTTCGGCGCATCCCTCCTCAGCCACCACCGTCCGGCTCAGTGCTCGTCGGCGAGGATGAGGTAGAGCTTCTTGCGGGCGTCGTTGATCACCGCCAGCGCCTTCTCGCGCTGCTCGGGCGAGCCGGTCTTCCAGACCTGCCCGAACGCCTCCATCATCCCGAATCCGGCCTGCCGGACCTCGTTCAGGCTTTCCCAGTCGACACCGCGCCCGGCTTCCTCCCAGGGGGCGTCCGCCCCCGACTCCGCCTCGGTGCGACCGGCGTCGGTGAGGGTGAACAGCTTCTTGCCACCCTCGCTCGCACTCACGATCAGGCCCTCGTCCTCCAGCAACTGAAGGGTGGGATACACCGAGCCCGGACTGGGCCGCCAGGCCCCGCCGCTGCGCTCGCCGATCTCCTGGATCATCTCGTAACCGTGCATCGGCCGGTCCTTCAGCAGCGCGAGGATCGACGCACGTACGTCACCGCGGCGCGCCCTCCCCCGGCCGCCGCCGCGGCCGCGCCCTCCGCCGAAGGGGCCGCCGCCACCGAACGGCGGACCGAACTGCCCGAAGGCCGCCCGACGCCCCTCGAAGTCGCCCCGCTCGCGCTGACCGGACCCCCCAGGGCCGTGTCCATGTCCGTGCTCATACCCATGTGAACGCATGACCGTACTCCTTCTCGCATTGATCGTTTATTTATCGCTGTACTGTCGCGATGCGTCAACGATATATCGGAATCGATCGCCTGACAAACCCCTTGCGCCGTTTTCCGAGCCGCCGACCCGGAATTGGCCTTGGCCTGCGGCTTCGCGCCGCCCCTACGGTCGGTCCATGAGGATTCGTATCGTCGACGCGTTCACCGACCGCCCCTTCTCCGGCAATCCCGCAGGGGTCCTGCTCCTGGGCCCGGAGGGCTTCCCCGATGACCGGCGGCTCCAGCAGATCGCCACGGAGCTGAACCTCTCCGAGACCGCGTTCGCCCACCCGCTGCCGCCGGGCGGCGCCGCCGACTGGGCCCTGCGCTGGTTCACCCCGTCCACCGAGGTCGACATGTGCGGCCACGCCACCCTCGCCACCGCCCACGTCCTGCACACGACCTCGACCGCGAGCGGCACGGTCCGCTTCGCCGCCCGGTGCGGAGTACTCACCTCCACCGCGGCCCCGGACGGGTCGATCGCACTCGACTTCCCGACCGCGCCCCTGACCCCCGAAGCACCCCCGCGGGGGCTGGCCGCCGCCCTCGGCGCGGAGCCCGTATCCGTACACGACACAGGTCCGCACATCGGCGATCTGCTCGTGGAACTGGCCGACGAGGCCGCAGTACGGGGACTCTCACCGGACTTCGCGGCGCTGACCGCCCACTCACGGCGTGGCGTCATCGCCACAGCGGCAGCCGCCTCCCCCGACTGCGGCTACGACTTCGTCTCCCGCGGCTTCTTCCCCGCCGTGGGCATCGACGAGGACCCGGTGACCGGCAGCGCCCACACCGCCCTCGCCCCGTTCTGGTCGGCCCGGCTCGGCCGCGACGAGCTGACCGGCCTCCAGGCGTCCGCCCGGTCGGGACTGGTCCGCACGTCGCTGCGCGGCGACCGCACCCTGCTGACAGGCCGCGCGGTGACGGTCGTGGACGGCGAGCTGCTCGTCACCCTGTGATCACGGCGGACGACAGGAGGGGGCGTGCGGCGATTCCCGCACACCCCCTCCCGTCACGCCCCTCCCGCCGGCCTCACGGGGTCGGCAGCCAGCCCACCTTCCCCGCGAGCAGCGCGTACCCGACGAACGCGCCGATGTCGAGCAGGGCATGCGCGGCGACCAGCGGCCCCACCCGCTGCCAGCGGCGGTACAGCAGCACGAAGACGACGCCCATCACCATGTTGCCGATGAAGCCGCCGATGCCCTGGTACAAGTGGTACGAGCCCCGCAGCACCGAACTCGCCACCAGCGCGGCCATCGGGCTCCAGCCCAACTGCCCCAGCCGGCGCAGCAGATATCCGACGACGATCACTTCCTCCACCACGGAGTTCTGGATCGCCGACAGGATGAGGACGGGGAACTTCCACCACACGTCGGGCAGCGACTCGGGGACGACCGTGAGGTTGAATCCGGCGGCCCGGACGACGAGGTAGAACGCCAGGCCCGCACTGCCGATACCTGCCGCGACCAGCACCCCGCGCCCCAGGTCGGACCACGGCCTGGTCCGGTCGAAGCCGATGGCTCGCAGCCCGGCGCCCTCCCTGATCAGCAGGTGCGCCACCAGGGCGACCGGCACCAGCGCCGTCGTGATTCCGAAGAGCTGCCAGGCGAGATCCAGCCATGGACGTCCCGGCGCGTAGGAACTGTTGAGGGTGGCCGCCTGATCCTTCAAACCCCCTGGTTTCGTCAGGGATCCGACAAAACTGATCAGGGCAGAAACCCCGCTGGCCCCCAGCGAGAGAGCCAGTACCAACACCGTCTCGGACCGCAGAATCCGTCGTGACACGGCCTCCTGGGGAAAAGAATCAGCCACGCGCCCCGCCTCCACCTGTACACCTGCCCTCAGTTGTGCATTCACGTCCCATGCCACTCCCCACCCCGCTAGGGTCTCGAATGCAGGTACGAAGATCATGCGCGACAGGCCGGGGGGCGAGCACCATTGCCGAGGGTGTGGTCCCCCATTTCCTTGTTCATCCTCAAGGAGGGGCACCACCGACATGGGACGTCACAGCTTGCCCGACGACTACGCCACCGACGGAAGCGGGGACCGTCCACCGCGCCGCCGTCGCACCGTGGTCATCGCCACCACGCTCGTTCTCGCCGTGGCCGCGGGAACGGCGGTAGCGGCACAGGGCGGCCTGCTGTCGTTCTCGGAGTCCTGCGAGGACACCGCCGTACACCTGTCCATGATGACCTCACCGGATATCGCCCCGGCCGTGCGTGCCGTCGCCGACAAGGCGCGCGAGGACAATCTGAGATCCGACGGCCGCTGTCTGGACGTGGACGTCGTGGCCCGCGACTCGTACAAGGTCGCGGACGCGCTCGCCCGCGGCACCCGTGCACCGGACTACCAGATGTGGCTCCCCGACTCCGATCTCTGGCTGAACAGGGCGAAGGGCACGGGAGACGCCATCCCGATCACCCCGGGCGATTCCGTCGTCTCCTCACCCGTCACCCTCGCCATGGTGCCCTCCGCCGCCAAGAGCCTCGGCTGGCCCCGGAAGAAGTACTCCTGGGCCGAACTGACGGCCGCGGCCATGGAGTCCGACAAGGTACGGCTGGGGTCGGCCGACCCCGCGCGCAGCGCCACCGGGCTGCTGGCGCTCACCTGCATCGGAATCTCGTCCGACAAGCTGGGCGGGGACAGCGACACCCGGGCGGCGGCCACCGCCAAACTGCTCGCCCAGCGGATGTCGGACGGCGACGCCCAGGTCGTCGAGACGCTGCCACAGGACAGCTCCGGCGCGGAGCAGGGAAATCCGGCGCGCAACCAGGCGGTGCTGCTCTCCGAACAGGCCGCGTTCGCCCACAACGCCGAATCGAGCGGGGGCGGCAACCTCCAGCTCTTCTACCCCGAGGACGGCGCCCCGCTCCTCAACTACCCGTTCACCCTCGTCAACGAGCAGGAACAGACGACGGACGAGAGCCGGGCCGCACTGCGGTTCATGACGCTGCTGTCCGAGGACGCCTCCCAGCGCACCCTGCGGGAGCACGGGTTCCGGACCGTCGACGGCACGGCCGACGAGACCCTGGTCGCCTCGGCCGGCGGCAAGTCGCCACAGCCGTACGCCACATCGCCCGGGGCCGCCCCCTCGGACGAGACGCTGCAGGAGACGCTGGGCATGTGGACGATCACCGTGCAGAGCGCGCGGCTCACCACCGTCGTCGACGCGTCGGGGTCGATGGCCACGATCGTGCCGGGCCGCAACCAGTCCCGGATGGACGTCACCAAGGCATCCCTGATCCAGGCGCTCAACCAGTTCACCCCGAACGACGAGATCGGCCTCTGGGAGTTCGCCACCACACTCGACGGCGACAAGGACTACCGCAGACTGGTCACGACCGCCCGGCTCGGCGACCCGGCCGAGGGAGGCGGCACGCACCGCGACAAGCTCACCGCGGCATTCTCCGCGCTGAAGCCCGTCCCCGACGGTGCCACGGGTCTGTACGACACCGCGCTCGCTGCCTACAAGGAGGCGCAGCGCACGTATGTGAAGGGCAAGTTCAACGCCGTCGTGATCCTCACCGACGGCTCGAACCAGGACGACCGCTCCATCTCGCGCACCGCCCTGATCGCGGAGCTCAAGAAGATCACCGACCCGGAGCGGCCGGTTCCGCTGCTCGCCATCGCGGTGGGTCCCGAGGCCGACCGCGACGAGGTGAACGAGATAGCGAAGGTGACCGGCGGCGGCGGCTATCAGGTCAGCGACCCGGCGGAGATCCAGGCAGTGATCCTGCAGGCCGTCATGACCGCGGGACAGAGCGGTGGCGCAGCCGGGGAATAGGCCCCGCCCCACACCCGCCGGCCCGCCTCACCGTGCCGGGAGGTCCACCGGCCAGGTGTGCACGGGTTCGCCCGCCTGCATGAGTTCGGCGTAGCGCCGGGTCATGGCGGCGAGCGCCTCGCCCCGCCCCAGTCCGGCCTCCCGCGCTCGGTGGTAGGTGTCGGCCTGCCAGGAGGCTCCGTTCGTCCGCCGCCGGCAGCGCTCCTCGATGATCCCGAGGTAGTGGTCCCGGTCCGCGGGCTCGATGTTCCAGGCGTCGAGGCCCGCGGCTGCCAGCGGCAGCAGTTCGTCCCGCACGAGCTTGACGGCCGGCACCCGGGTCAGCCCGCCCGAGCGGCCGGGCCGGGGCCAGAGCAGTTCGGCGTCGATGCCCCGACGGCAGGCGGTCTCGAAGTTCTCGGCCGCGGCGGTGAAGGGCATCCTGGTCCACACGGGCCGGGACTCCTCCGCGAGAGCCCGTACGAGGCCGTAGTAGAGGGCGGTGTTGGCGATCACGTCGGCGACGGTCGGTCCGGCGGGGAGCACCCGGTTCTCCACCCGGAGGTGTGGCACGCCGTCCGCGATTCCGTACACCGGGCGGTTCCAGCGGTAGACCGTTCCGTTGTGCAGGACGAGCTCCTGAAGCCCCGGCACCCCGCCCTCGTCCAGGACCCGCAGCGGATCCTCCTCGTCGCAGATGGGCAGCAGCGGCGGAAAGTAGCGGAGGTTCTCCTCGAAGAGCTCGTGGGCGGAGTCGATCCACCGCTCACCGAACCAGGTCCTCGGCCGCACCCCCTGGTTCTGGAGCTCGGGCGGCCTGGTGTCCGTGGCCTGCTGGAAGAGCGGCGGCCGCGACTCCCGCCACAGCTCCCTGCCGAACAGGAAGGGGGAATTGGCTCCTATCGCCACCTGGACCGCCGCCACCGCCTGCGCCGCGTTCCACACGTCGGCGAAGCGGTCCGGAGTCACCTGCAGATGGAGCTGCACGGAGGTGCAGGCCGCTTCCGGCGTGATCGACCCGGAGGTGCAGACGAGCCGCTCCACACCTTCGATATCCAGGGAGAAATCCTCGCCGCGCGCCGCCACCATTTGATCGTTCAGCAGCGCGTAGCGGTCCACGTCGGAGAGGTTGTCCCGGACCATGTCCTCGCGCCCGAGGGTGGGCAGTATTCCGATCATCATGATCCCGGCATCGACCTCGGCGGCCTTCCGGTCGGCATATCCGAGACCGGTCCTCAGCTCCTCGGCCAGTTGATCGAGAACTCGGCCTGAAAGATTATGTGGAACTATGTTCACTTCGAGATTGAACATCCCCAGTTCGGTCTGGAAATCGCGGCTGGCGATGCGGTCCAGGACCTGCCCATTCAACATCTTCGGCATACCGTCGGCGCCTGCCAGATTCAGCTCGATCTCCATGCCCATGAGGTTGCGCGGCCGGTCGAACCTGCCCTCCGCCAGGAGTCTCCCCAGTCCCTCCAGGCACTGGTGGAGCTTCCTGCGGTACCTCTGCCGGTCGGACAGGTCAAAGGCGTCCGCAACGACCTTCTCCCCCATCGAAGTGTCCCTCCTCGAGTGGGCAGCCCGGGCCCCAGGCCGCTCGCGTCACGATCGATAATGCCCAGGCGGGGAGATCCATAACGCCCTGCGGGAGCCGTGCACCCGCTAATCTGATGACAGAGGCCCGGGGCACATTCACTCGGCATGACGCACCCCGCAGATTCCGCGTTCGGCACGCGGGGAAAGCGTCGGCACGTTTCAGCCTACCGCGACGCGGGAAAAACCCGAGGCGGTGGCTGCGCCGCTCACACCGAATCTGCATAATCTCCGCATAATTAAGTCCGGATACCGCCTTGCCGGCAATAGCCGTGGCGGCTAGTGGAAACACCGCGTGAACACGTGTCGTATAAACTCCGCGGACGAGGCAGAGAGTTGACGCACCGGCCCAGTCACCGGCCTCCTCTGGCCCCGCACGCCGACAGCGCCGTCTGCACACGCCCACGCTCCACCGTGTCTCCGAAGTGAGAGGCGACCCACTATGCCGCTGCTTGTACCCCCTGCTCCCGCGCCCGCTCTGCGCAGCGTTCTCGCGGCGCTCGGTTCACCGACCGCGGTCCGCGAGGCCCGCACCCCCGCCCTGCGGTCCGCCCAGGGACCTCTGAGCCCCGAACACCCGCTGCCCGTCCACGTGCTGGACGGAATCGGGCGGGGCGGGCTCGCGCCCACGACCCGGCTCGCGGCATGGCGCTTCCTGATCCGCAGCACGGACCGGGCCGTCGCCGCGGCGGACACGATGCTCACCCCGGACGGCTGGGCCTTCTCGCACTTCTTCGAAGGCCCGTACATCGCCTCCACCGAACTCGCCCTGCGCCAGGCCGAAGCGGCGGCGACGCCCTACCAGCCGAGGCTGCTGTCCATCCCCGAGCTCTACATGCTGGCCCTGTGGCTGCACGGGGACACCGAGGCCGACGCGTCCGGCGGGTCCCCCGCCCCGGCCGATCTGCTGGTACCACTGGCTCCCGCCCCGACGGGTATCGCGGCACACCGTCCGCACCGGGTCGCTGATCTGCTCCCCGTGATCACCACCCGTATCGCACCCGGCCCCGGCCCCCTGCTCGGCTCTCCCGCCTGAGCCCCGGCTCCCCCGCTCGACGGCACCGTGCCCCGCCACCGCTCACCCCGGTGGCGGGGCACGGTCATCGGGCGGGAGCGCTCGTGCCCATCCGGACTAGCCCCATCCGGCCACCCCGAACCACCCGAAGTGACAGTGCAGTTGCGTTGAACCGTCCGGGCGGGTGACGCGTCATGGGAGGAGAAGGAGCGCTGCTGCGAAATCCCTGCGGATTGCCGTCCGTGGGGCAACACTGGGACCGGACCGATTGATACGGGGGGCGGCCATGAACACCTCTTCAAGCCGCAGGACACTCAACTCAACGCAGCGAAAGAACCCAGCCATGTGTCAGCACCAGCCACCCTGCCCGACAGCCGACTCAGCCGACCGGGAAGCCGCCCGTCTGGTGGCGCACCATCCGGAACAGGGCTGGAGCCTGCTGTGCAACGGCGTCCTGCTCTTCGAGGACACCGGTGAGCTGCTTCCGGACGGGCAGATCATCGCCCCGCACCGACCGCTGGGATCGGGCCGGGTGGTGAAGGCGGCCTGAGCGGCCGGTACGGAAGAGGGGCCGGCCCGGAGAGATCTCCGCACCGGCCCCCACGCGTATCCGCGTCACGCCTCGTGTTCGGGCGTCAGTTGTCGTACTCCGTCAGCGGCGGGCACGAGCAGACGAGATTGCGGTCACCGAACGCACCGTCGATCCGGCGCACCGGCGGCCAGTACTTGTCGGCGGCCGAGACTCCGGCGGGGAAGACGGCCACCTCGCGGCTGTAGCCGTGCTCCCACTCCCCGCCCAGCGCGTTCGCGGTGTGCGGGGCGTTGCCCAGCGGGTTGTCGTCCGCGCTCCACTCGCCCGAGGCCACCTTCTCGATCTCGCCGCGGATGGCGATCATCGTGTCGCAGAACCGGTCCAGCTCAGCGAGGTCCTCACTCTCGGTCGGTTCGATCATGAGCGTGCCCGCGACGGGGAACGACATGGTCGGCGAGTGGAAGCCGTAGTCGATGAGCCGCTTGGCGACGTCGTCGATGCTGACGCCGGTGGCCTTGGAGATGGGCCGCAGATCCACGATGCACTCGTGCGCGACCAGTCCGGCCGGGCCGTTGTACAGGATCGGGTAGTGCGGCTCCAGCCGCTTGGCGATGTAGTTCGCCGCGAGCACGGCGACCTGCGTCGCACGCTTGAGCCCCTCGCCGCCCATCAGGCGTACGTACGCCCAGGAGATCGGGAGGATGCCGGCCGAACCCCACGGAGCGGCCGAGACCGGTCCGACACCGGTCTCCGGACCGGCGGCGGGCTGCAGCGGGTGGTTCGGGAGGTACGGCGCCAGGTGCGCGCGCACACCGACCGGGCCGACGCCGGGGCCGCCGCCGCCGTGCGGGATGCAGAAGGTCTTGTGCAGGTTCAGGTGCGAGACGTCGCCGCCGAAGTGACCCGGCTTGGCCAGGCCGACCAGCGCGTTGAGGTTGGCACCGTCGACGTACACCTGACCGCCGGCGTCGTGCACCTCGGCACAGATGTCGGCGACGTGCTCCTCGAAGACCCCGTGGGTGGACGGGTAGGTGATCATGAGCACAGCGAGTTCGTCACGGTACTGGGCGATCTTGGCGCGGAGGTCCTCGACGTCGACCTCACCGTCGTCGGCGGTCTTCACCACGACGACCTTCATACCGGCCATCACGGCGCTCGCGGCGTTGGTGCCATGGGCCGAGGAGGGGATCAGACAGACGGTCCGGCCCTCGTCGCCGTTGGCACGGTGGTACGCGCGCACGGCCAGCAGCCCCGCGAACTCACCCTGCGATCCGGCGTTCGGCTGGAGGGAGACCGTGTCGTAGCCGGTGACCTCCGCCAGTCGCTCCTCCAGCTCATGGATGAGCGTCAGGAAGCCCTCGGCCTGCTCGGCCGGCGCGAACGGGTGCAGTGCGCCGAACTCGGGCCAGGTGATCGACTCCATCTCGGCGGTCGCGTTCAGCTTCATGGTGCAGGAGCCGAGCGGGATCATGCCGCGGTCCAGCGCGTAGTCACGGTCGGCGAGCTTGCGCAGGTAGCGCAGCATCGCGGTCTCGGAGCGGTGCTGGTGGAAGACGGGGTGGGTCAGGTACGCGTCGGTGCGCAGCAGTGCCTCGGGCAGTGCGTCGGCGGTCGTGGCGTCCAGCGCCTCGATGTCGCCTTCGGCGCCGAAGGCGGCCCAGACGGCCGCGATCTGGGCGCGGGTGGTGGTCTCGTCGCAGGCGAGCGAAACCAGGTCGCCGTCGACGAGCCGCAGGTTGACCCCACGGTCCCGGGCGTCGGCGACGACCGCGGCGGCCTTGCCGGGGACCCGGACGGTGAGCGTGTCGAAGTACGTACCGGTGACCACGTCGACACCGGCGGCGCGCAGGCCCTCGGCCAGGATGGCCGCGTAGCGGTGGGTGCGCCGCGCGATCGTGCGCAGCCCGTCGGGGCCGTGGTAGACGGCGTACATCCCGGCCATCACGGCGAGCAGCACCTGCGCGGTGCAGATGTTGCTGGTGGCCTTCTCGCGGCGGATGTGCTGCTCGCGGGTCTGCAGGGCCAGGCGGTACGCCTTGTTGCCGTCCGCGTCCACGGAGACGCCTACGAGGCGGCCCGGGAGGCTGCGGGCGAACTTCTCGCGCACGGCCATGAAGCCCGCGTGCGGGCCGCCGAAGCCCATGGGCACACCGAAGCGCTGCGTGGTGCCGACGGCGATGTCGGCGCCCAGGTCACCGGGGGACGTGAGCAGGGTGAGGGCGAGCAGATCGGCGGCCACGGTGACGATCGCGCCGAGCTCGTGGGCCTGCTCGATGACGGGCTTGATGTCCCTTACGGCCCCGGAGGCGCCCGGGTACTGCAGCAGCACGCCGAAGACACCGCGCTCGGCGATGTCGGCCGGGATGCCGTCACTGAGGTCCGCGACGACGACCGCGACGCCGGTCGGCTCGGCACGGGTCTCGATGACGGCGACGGTCTGCGGCAGGGTCTCCGCGTCGACCAGGAAGACGCCCTGCTTGACCTTGCCGACGCGCCGGGCCAGTGCCATGGCCTCGGCTGCGGCCGTGCCCTCGTCGAGCAGCGAGGCACCGGAGGTGGGCAGCCCGGTGAGCTCGGCGACCATCGTCTGGAAGTTCAGGAGGGCCTCGAGGCGGCCCTGGGAGATCTCGGGCTGGTACGGCGTGTAGGCCGTGTACCAGGCAGGGTTCTCCATGACGTTGCGGAGGATCACCGGCGGGGTGAACGTGCCGTAGTAGCCGAGCCCGATCATCGGGGCCAGGACCTGGTTGCGGTCGGCGAGGAGGCGCAGCTCGGCGAGGACCTCGGCCTCCGTCCGGGCGGCCGGCAGGTTCAGGGCCTCGGCACTCCTGATCACATCCGGCACCGCGGCGGCGGTGAGCTCGTCGAGCGATCCGTAACCGACCTGGGCGAGCATCTTCGCCTGGGCCTCGGCATCGGGACCGATGTGGCGCTGCTCGAACGGGATTCCCTGTTCCAGCTGGGAGAGCGAAGTGCGACGGGGGGTCATGATGGAGGCCTCCTGGTCTGCCACGACCTGCGAGGGGCACCACGGCGCGGGGTGCCCGAACGGCCTCCCCCTCTGTCATCTCAACCTGAGAGCTTCACCGGTGCCCGCGGGGCGCACCGGCTTTCACCGTCGGTGAGGAAGGGCTCCGGTCCGGCCGTGGCCGTACGGAACCCGCCCTGCTTTCCAGAGTGACCTCGTCCGTGCGGTACGGGGGCCTGAGAGATTCCGGGGAGGATTTGCTCCTTCGGCGCCTTCCGGATTGTCTCCGGAAGACTCTCCCGCACGGGGTCAGCAGCCATTGCCAGCGTACCAGCGGGGTATGCGAGGGAAATCTCGAGTGGCCGACGCCACGGATCTGCACTTCTGTAGTGCCTGTGGAGTAGCCGTGACCCGTGGGAGGGACCGTGCAGACCGACATCGATCCGCGCAGCCTGATCGGCCGCAAGGCGTTCGACCGCAAGGGCACCAAGATCGGAACCGTGGACGAGGTGTACCTCGACGACGCGACCGGTGTGCCCGAATGGGCGGCCGTACGCACCGGACTGTTCAGCCGGGACGCCTTCGTCCCGCTGGAGCCCAGCGACTTCGTCGAGGACACGCTGCGCGTCCCGTTCGACCGCGCACTGATCAAGGACGCCCCCGATTTCGGGGTCGGCCGCCATCTCTCGCCGGAACAGGAGCTCCAGCTCTACCGGCACTACGGTCTGGACTCGGCCCCGGCCGAGACCGCGCCGGACCGCGATTTCGGCAGGCTGGCCGGCCAGGACGAGTAGTCCACCGGGTTGCGTACGAGCGGCAGCGGATCGGCCGGCCGCAGTTGTGGATCGTCGATACGAAACGTGCGGACGCGGCCGGGCGGCGATTCCGGCTCCTCGAACCGCACGGTCACCCGCCCGACCCCGCTGCCCTGCACCCAGCCGTGCCCGTAGGCGTCGTGCCGCACGTCGTGCCCGGCCGGCCAGCGCCGCGCGGCGAGCTGCTCCGGACCTTCCGGCACGGGTTCCTCACCGTCCGGCCCTCCCTCGTCCGCGACGGCGGGCGCCCCCGGCTCGGCGGTGTCCACCAGCTCGGCCGCCATCCGCTCACCCGCGGCCTGCGCGAACAGGTCCTCCTGGGTGAAGTCGGCGAGACCGGTCACGCCGACACCGAGCAGGCGGACGCCCCCGGTCGTGTCCACGGCCTCCAGGAGCCGTGCGGCGGCCTCTCTGACGACCGTGGGGTCGTCGGTGGGACCGCGCAGCGTCTCGGAGCGGGTGAGGGTCGAGAAGTCGTAGCGTCGCACTTTCAGCACCACCGTGCGTCCCGACCGTCCGGCGGCCCGCAGCCGTTGGACGCAGCGGCCGGCCAGTCGCTCCACCTCGGTCCGCACCCGGGCCCGGTCGTGGAGATCCGTGTCGAAGGTGTCCTCGACCGAGACCGATTTGGCGTCGCGCTCGGCGACCACCGGCCGGTCGTCGAGTCCGGACGCCATGCGGTGCAGGGAGCTGCCGTGCGCCTTGCCCAGCAGCCGTACGAGCTCCGCCTCACCCGCCTCGGCCAGGTCGTTGACCGTGGTCATGCCGGCGCGGCGCAGATGGTCCGCGGTGGCGGGTCCGACGCCGGGCAGGGTGCGCACCGGCATGGGCGCGAGCAGCGCACGCTCCGTGCCCGGCTCTATCACCAGGATTCCGTTGGGCTTCGCCTCCTCGGAGGCGATCTTCGCCAGCATCTTGGAGCCTGCGAGCCCGACGGAA
The DNA here is from genome assembly GCF_042871565.1 of Streptomyces sp. NPDC005775. Lineage (NCBI taxonomy): Bacteria > Bacillati > Actinomycetota > Actinomycetes > Kitasatosporales > Streptomycetaceae > Streptomyces > Streptomyces sp. NPDC005775. The sequence continues at coordinate 64,961 of NZ_JBIAIU010000022.1, forward strand.
CCGCTGAGCCCCGTGACGGCCTCGATCGCCCCGCGCAGCTGTTCGCCGATCTCCATCGCCGAGGCCGTGTCGTCCGCCGTCCCGCCCGCTTCCAGGTCGACGAAGGCCTCGTCGAGGCTGAGCGGCTCCACCAGGGGCGAGAGCCGGCCCAGCAGCTCCATGACCTGGTCGCTCACGGTCCGGTAGAGCGCGAAGCGGGGCACGAGATAGGCCGCGTTCGGTGCCAGCCTCCTGGCCTGTGCCATCGGCATCGCTGAATGCACCCCGAAACGGCGCGCCTCGTACGAGGCGGTGGCGACGACTCCACGGGGGCCGAGTCCGCCCACCACGACCGGCTTTCCGCGCAGACTCGGCTTGGCCGCCTGCTCCGCTGACGCGTAGAAGGCATCCATGTCCAGATGCAGGATGGTGGGCGCGGCTCTCACATCAATCGATGGTGCCCTACGCCACTGACAGTCGCCCCGTCACAACGGCGGGCCGACCCCGGTTTCCTGGGGTGCGGCCTCGCTCCCATCCGGTCAGCCCGCCCGGTTGCGGCGACGCGCCAGCTCGTCGGTGGGGTTGTTGCCGATCAGTGTCTCGCCGGTGTCCACCCGCTCCCCGTGCAGCTGCGACAGCGCGGCGTCCACGTCCCGCCACACCACCCCGACGGCGATGCCGAAGACCCCCTGCCCCCCTTGGAGCAGCTCCACGACCTCCGCGGGCGAGGAGCACTCGTACACCGTCGCTCCGTCACTCATCAGCGTCATGCGCTCGAGATCCTGGAAGCCCCGCGCCCGCAGGTGCTGCACCGTGGTGCGGATGTTCTGGAGGGCAACCCCGGTATCGAGGAAACGCTTCACGATCTTCAGAAGCACCACGTCCCGGAAGCTGTAGAGCCGCTGTGTGCCCGACCCGTGGGCCGGGCGGACGCTCGGCTCCACCAGACCCGTGCGGGCCCAGTAGTCGAGCTGCCGGTAGGTGATCCCCGCTGCCGCGCATGCTGTCGGCCCTCGATAGCCGATCTCGTCGGCCGATGTCACGCCGTCCCCCGTCACCGCATCCGGCGCAACCGGTTGCCTGATGGTGTGGCCGGCTGTACTCCCCTGCTGCGGATACGGCCCACCCACTGCCGTACCGTCGCCGCTGCTTCTCACGCCGACCTCCGTCCTTGACCTGCCCACTCGAAGGTAGGCAGTCACCCGGGGTGCGTCAACGATCGCCACACTCGGCACGCCGAGTGATAATCACCCTGAGGGTGGTTTCCCGTGACTCGTGAACGGGAAAGGCTTGCCGAATGCGCTGACGGGCCCCTTGGGACGTCACTGACTGTTCGTACCGAAGTCCTCCGGCGAGATCTGGTCGAGGAACTCGCGGAACTTCTCCACCTCGTCCTCCTGCTCGTCGGGAATCGCGATTCCCGCGTCGTCGAGCACCCCGTCACTGCCGTAGATCGGCGTGCCGGTGCGCAGCGCGAGCGCTATGGCGTCGGAAGGCCGCGCGCTCACTTCGACTCCACTGGCGAAGACCAGCTCCGCGTAAAAGACCCCTTCGCGCAGATCCGTGATCCGGACCTCCGTGAGCTCCTGGCCGAGGGCCTCGAGCACATCCTTGAAGAGATCATGGGTCAGCGGCCTGGCCGGAGCCATGCCCTGCTGGGCGAAGGCGATCGCGGTCGCCTCACCAGGACCGATCCAAATGGGGAGGTACCGGTCGCCTCCCACTTCACGCAGGAGCACGATCGGTTGGTTGGAGGGCATTTCCACCCGGACACCCACAACGTCGAGCTCGTTCACACAGCAACCCTAGGACGTGCTCGGCAGGTTTGGGTAGTCGGGCCCCACCGGGATCAGTGGAGACGGATCTGCAGAGCGGCTTGGACGAGGGCCGAGTGGAGCCGCACGGACAGCTCGGCGAGCTCCTTCGCGGTAGCCTCCGCATGGGCTCTGGTCTGCGGATTCCGGTGCCGGCGCAAGGGTGCGACGACCTGCTCGATCAGCCCGGCCTCCCGGTCGGCGGCCGCGCGCATCGCCCGCAGATGTCGAGGTTCCAGACCGAATCGCCCCAGATCCGCCACAAGCCTGGCGATGGTGACCGTCTCGGCGTCGTAGCCGCCGCCCGCCGACGGGGCGACCAGACCGTACGACTCCCATACATCGAGGTCGCTCTCCGTCACCTCGGCCGCGGCAAGGAGCTCGGCACGGCCGATGCGTGCCGCGGTCGCCCGCCCGGCCCCCACGGTCCAGGCGCCGTCGGCCGGCTCCGCCTCACCGCCCGGGGGCGGCAGGGGCGCCTGCTCACCCCGGGCGAGGGCGTCCAGGTGCTCCCGGATGACCTTCAGCGGAAGATAGTGGTCCCGCTGCATCCGCAGCACCTGCGCCAGCCGCTCGACATCGTCCGGACGGAACTTCCGGTACCCGGAAGGGGTCCGCTGCGGCTCGACGAGCCCCTCGGCCTCCAGAAAGCGAATCTTGGAGATGGTGACTTCGGGGAATTCGTCCCGCAGCTGCAGGAGCACCGTGCCGATGCTCATCGGGCGGTCGTCGGCAGTGGCGGTGCCGTTTCCGGCACCGCCCGTCGGTGTTCTCAGCATGGACCTTCCTGGGGGTCCCCCCGACAAAGTCCGGGGGCGGGTCAGATGCCGCGCTGGCTTGCGTAGAAGACCAGCCTGTACTTGCCGATCTGCACTTCGTCGCCGTTGGACAGCGCGACGGAGTCGATGCGCTCACGATTGACGTAGGTGCCGTTGAGGCTGCCCACATCCCCCACGGTGAAGCTGCCGTCGGGGCTCCGACGGAACTCCACGTGCCGACGCGACACCGTCACGTCGTCGAGGAAGATGTCGCTCTGCGGGTGGCGGCCGGCGGTGGTCAGCTCGCTGTCCAGGAGGAAGCGGCTGCCCGAGTTGGGCCCCCGACGCACCACCAGGAGCGCCGAACCGAGAGGCAGGGCGTCCACGGCGGCCTGGGCCTCGGGCGAGAGCGACGGCACGGAGGTCTGTCCGGTCGCCTCCGCCTCGTAGGCCTCCAGGCCGGAGATGGAGATGGTCGACGTCGTCTCCGAGGCCCGCTCCGGAACCCCGCCCCGCAGCGGCGCGCCGCAGTTGGAACAGAAACGGCTGGCCTCGGCGTTGCGGTGCCCGCACCTCGTACAGACCGGCATGGACGAAGCCTCCTGCCTCGGGGCGAACCCTCCACCCGTACTTGAGGTTGACGGTTCTCCGAAACCTATGCGGCCAGGACCGGCAGGGTCAACAGACGACGCGCCGGAACCACCCGAATTGTCACCCCCCGGGCCCCCCACCTGATCGCGGAAGAGGGGGCGCTCGCCACCCTGCTCCTCGGTCTGGCCATGCCGCGGTGCGCGATGGCGTGCAGCCTCATCGCGAGCGCTCTTGCCGAACAACTTCCCAAACAACTTCACGGGCGATTCCCCTTGACCGAAACAGACCCGCCCGTGGGGCAGGACGAACCCTGAATGAACACACCTGCCGACCCGGACATCTTCACAACGTCCGTATCCACTCGACAGTTTCCACCACGCACCACCAATACGATGCGGCGACCCCCCGCAACCTCCCGCCCGTGTCCCCCGACGCCCACACGACCCTGGTTCACTGGGCCGACGACCGAGAGTAGTCAGGCCGCTCCGCCGGTCGCAAGGCGTCGACGACGATGTCGTCGGACTGCGCCACGTGCACGGTGGCCTGCTCCTTCTCCAGCGTCTGCACCACACCGCCGGGGATGTTCAGCGCCGGTTCCAGGTCCTGCGGCTTGCCGATGACCTTGAAGACGTACGGAGCGGAGATCTTGCGGTCATCGACCTCGACGGCGCCTCCGTCCCCGGAGAAGTACGTGTTGGCCACCACGCGCACACCGTTGACCTCGATCGCCTCGGCACCGGCCGCCCGGAGCTCCTGAAGGGCGTCGAGCAGCATGTCCGCCTGCACCGCGTCACCCGGATCGTTGACCGTGAGGGTGATGCCGGGGCCGTGCACCGCCACCGTACCCGCGAGGATGCCGAGTTGGCGCTCCTTCTCGACCGTCTGCTTCCGCGCCTCTTCCGCCTGGTCGGAACTGTTCTCCAGCTCCGTGCGCTGATCGACGAGGCGCTGCTTCTCGTCCTCGAGCCGCTGGGTACGGTCGTCCACCTCGTCGAGGATGCGGACCAGGTCCTCCTGCCGGGCGCCGCGCAGGGCACTGTTGTCGCTGTTCGACCGCACCTGGATGGCGAGCCCCAGGCCAAGGACGAACAGCAGTACCGCGACGATGAGTTGCGCGCGGGTGACCCGGGGCGGCCAGATTCCGGCCATCAGCCGCTGGCGCCCGGTCAGCTCCTCAGGAGCCTGCCCGGCCTGCTCCGCGGGCCGGGCGCGGTCGCCGTCGAATGCGTCGTTGCTCATCGGCGTCACGCCCGGAAGACGTGCCGGCGGATCGCGGCGGCGTTGGAGAAGATCCGGATCCCGAGGACGACGACCACTCCGGTGGAGAGCTGCGCACCGACGCCCAGCTTGTCGCCCAGGAAGACGATCAGCGCGGCCACGACCACGTTCGAGAGGAACGAAACCACGAAGACCTTGTCGACGAAGATGCCGTCGAGCATGGCACGCAGACCGCCGAAGACGGCGTCCAGGGCGGCTACGACCGCGATCGGGAGGTAGGGCTCGACCACCGCCGGCACTTCGGGCCGGACCAACAGTCCGACCACGACTCCCACGACGAGGCCCAGTACGGCGATCACGATGTGCCCTTCCCTGTGTCTGCCGCACCACTGCCGGTGTCTGCGGCCTTATAAGGCTCTGCTGTCCGTACGATCAGGCTCGGGGCGGCCGGGAGGTTCACCTTCTCCTCGACGGAGATGCTGGTCCTGATGTCGAAGGTGTCCTTCAGCGCCTGCAGGTACTGGCCGTCGGCACTGTCCTTGAAGGCGGCGCCGAGCTTCTTCCCGTCCCCCACCGCGAGCACCGTGTACGGCGGCACGAGCGGCTTGTTGTCGACCAGTATGGCGTCACCCGCGGCACGGATCGCCGACAGGGCGGTCAGGCGCTGTCCGTTGATGGCGACGGCTTCGGCGCCCGACTGCCACAGGCCGTTGACGACGCGTTGCATGTCGCGGTCGCGAACCCGGCCCGTGTCGGAGAATCCGCTGCTCTCGCGCGGTCCGCCCCCGCCCTGGTCGGTGTCCTTCGCGTCGTCGACGACGAGCTTCACCCCGGGGCCGTGCACCGGTGTCGCCCCGGAGAGCAGGGCCACCAGCTCGGCCTGGTCACCGCCGTGCTCCTCCAGCGCCTTGCGCTGACGCCGGCCCACGTCGTCGCGGATCTCCTCCACCTGCGCTTCTAGGGTGTCGGCCGCGGACGTCTCGGCGTCGATCCGGTCGATGAGCTCCTCGCGCTCCTTGGCCAGGACCGGCGCGGAGACCCGCGCCTGCGCGGCACCGAGCGTCACGACGAGCGCGGCCAGCACCAGACATGCCGCGAAGCCGAGCTTCGCCTTGAGGGTCCGGGGCATCCCCGTACGCCCGTCGGCCTTGCGACGCGCCGACGCTTCGGCGTATCCGTCGTCCAGGCTGTGGTCCATCACATTGGTCAGCAGCGACATGGACGCGTCGGGGCGCGGCGGCGGTGCGGCGGTACTCCGTTCGGGGGGCTGCTGCGACATGCCGCACATCGTCGCATGTCGCAGCGGCTACCGCCGAATGGCCCCACCGAGGCGCGGAAGGCAGCCGGGCGGCTCCCTCAGCCCTACCACGCGATCCGGGCGCGATCCGGGGGCCGGGGCGGCATCACTCGACCGCCCCGGCCCCCGGTCACCTCACTGACCTGCGCTGTCGACGATCGCGGACCATTCGTCCAGGAGGGCCTGGGCAGAGGCGTCGTCCGGCCCCTCCGCCCACAGATGGGTCACCGCTTCGGCCCGGTCCGGAAGGACCATCACCCAGCGCCCGTCCGCCTCGACGACCCGTACGCCGTCCGTCGTGTCGACGTCGCGGTCCCCCGCGGCCTCGACCACACGGCGCATGACCAGTCCCTTGACGGCCCACGGCGTCGCCAGATCCCGCCGCAGCACATGGGCGCGCGGAATGCGTGCGTCGATCTGGCTGAGCGTGAGCTGCGTCCTGGCTACCAGTCCGATGAGCCGCACGAACGCGGCGGCGCCGTCGAAAACGCTGCTGAACTCGGGAACGATGAACCCGCCTCGCCCGTCTCCACCGAAGATGGTGCCTTCCTCGCGTCCCACCCGCGTCAGGTCGTCGGGCGACGTCATCGTCCATTCGACCTGGGTGCCGTGATAGGCGGCCACCTGCTCGGCAACGCGGGTGGTGGTCACGGGCAACGCCACCCGGCCGCTGCGGCGTTCCGCGGCGACGAGATCGAGCATGACCAGCAGCGCCCGGTCGTCCTCGACGATCCGGCCCCGCTCGTCAACCAGTGAAAGTCGTTCGCCGACCGGGTCGAACCGGACGCCGAAAGCGGCCCTCGCCGAGGAGACAATCTCCCCGAGCCGAACCAGCCCGGACCGCCGGGTCTCGGCCGACTCCGTCGGCCTGGACTCGTCGAGGCCGGGGTTGATGGTCAGAGCGTCGACACCGAGCCGTCCCAGCAGGCTGGGGAGCACGAGCCCCGCGCTGCCGTTGGACGCGTCGACGACCACCTTGAGCCCCGCGTCCGCAATCCCCTCGGTGTCCACGTTCCGGAGCAGTGATCCCGTGTACGAATCGAAGACGCTGGACGGGAAGTGAAGGTCACCGATCTCGCCCGGGAAGGCGCGGCGATACTCCTGCCTGGCGTAGACGCGGTCCAGCTTGCGCTGCTGCGCCTGGGAGAGGTCCGCCCCCCGCTCGTCGAAGAACATGATGTCGACGGAGTCGGGCACTCCGGGCGAAGTACGGATCATGATGCCGCCGGCGCTACCGCGTGCGGTCTGCTGACGGGCCACGGGCAGCGGGACGTTTTCGAGGTCACGGACGTCGATGGCGCTGGCCTGGAGCGCCGAGATGACCGCGCGTTTCAGGGCTCGGGCGCCACGGGAGTGGTCACGCGCGGTGGTGACCGTCGAGCCCTTCTTGAGTGTCGTCGCGTACGCACCGGCGAGCCTGACGGCCAGTTCCGGCGTGATCTCGACATTCAGGATTCCGGACACCCCTCGGGCGCCGAAGAGGTGAGCCTGTCCGCGCGACTCCCAGATCACCGAGGTGTTGACGAAAGCGCCGGCCTCGATGGTCTTGAACGGGTAGACGCGGACATTGCCCTGAATGATCGATTCCTCGCCGACGAGGCATTCATCCCCGATGACCGCCCCGTCCTCGATCCGGGCCGCGCGCATGATGTCGGTGTTCTTGCCGATCACGCAGCCACGCAGATTGCTGTGATCACCGATGTACACGTTGTCGTGCACCACGGCCTTGTGGAGGAAGGCGCCGCTCTTCACGACGACGTTCGACCCGATGACCGTGTGTTCCCGGATCTCGACCCCGGCCTCGACCTTGGCGTAGTCACCGATGTACAGCGGCCCTCGAAGCACCGCGTCGGGGTGCACCTCGGCGCCTTCGGCCACCCATACACCGGGGGAGATCTCGAATCCGTCGATCTCGACGTCGACCTTGCGCTCGAGCACGTCCGCCTGAGCCTTCACATAGCTCTCGTGCGTGCCGACGTCCTCCCAGTAGCCCTCGGCGACATAGCCGTAGATGGGCTTGCCCTCCTTCATGAGCTGCGGGAAGACATCGCCGGACCAGTCCACGGAGACGTCGGCCTCGACGTAGTTGAAGACCTCCGGCTCCATGACGTAGATGCCGGTGTTGACGGTGTCCGAGAAGACCTGGCCCCAGGTGGGCTTCTCCAGAAAGCGTTCGACCTGACCCGCTTCGTCCACGATGGTGATTCCGAATTCGAGGGGATTCGGCACGCGGGTGAGACAGACCGTGACCAGCCCGCCCTTTTCCTTGTGGAAGGCGATGAGATCGGTGAGGTCGAAGTCGGTGAGCGCGTCACCCGAAATGACGAGGAAGGTGTCGTCCTTCAATGCCTCTTCGGCATTCTTCACACTGCCTGCGGTACCGAGCGGTTTCTCCTCGTTCGCATAGCTGAGCTCCATCCCGAGCTCTTCGCCGTCCCCGAAGTAGTTCTTCACGAGCGAGGCAAGGAACTGGACGGTCACGACCGTCTCATTGAGCCCGTGCCGTTTGAGCAGGCGAAGCACGTGCTCCATGATCGGCCGATTGGCTACGGGAAGGAGCGGCTTGGGCATGCTTGAGGTCATGGGGCGAAGGCGAGTGCCTTCACCACCTGCCATCACAACGGCCTTCATGTCGGAAACGTCCTCCTTGAAGAGACGACGGTCTAGCCGACTTCGCCCGTCGGGGCAGCATCTGTGTCATCAGCCGCGGGCCGGCCACGTCGCGCGGCACCGCATCAACGAGCTCAATCGGCTACTGCATCCGCCTTGACCAGCCGGCGGACCTGAACCACATAGAGGATTCCTGCCCACCAGTAGAGCGTTGTACCCCATCCTGCGAACGCCCATCCGAAAACAGTGGCCAGCGATGCCAGCCAACCACTTCCGTCGCTGAGCAGCAACAAGGGGAATGCGTACATCAGGTTGAACGTGGCCGCCTTACCCAGGAAGTTCACCTGGGGCGGCGGATAGCCGTGACGGCGCAGGATTCCCACCATCACGAGAAGCATCAGTTCACGGGCCAGGAGCGCGGCAGTGAGCCACAGCGGAAGGATCTCCCGCCAGGTCAGTCCTACGAGCGTGGACAGAATGTAGAGACGGTCGGCAGCCGGGTCAAGCAGCCGTCCGAGGCTGCTGATCTGGTTCCATCGACGCGCGAGCTTGCCGTCGAGGTAGTCACTCACGCCGCTGAACATCAGTACCAGCAGCGCCCAGCCATCACTCTGGGGCCCGCCGAACTCAGGACGAAGAATCAGCCACAGGAAGACGGGTACGCCGACGAGGCGAGCCATGCTGAGGATGTTGGGGATGGTGAGTACCCGGTCCGTCTGAACGCGGGTCTCCTGGACCTCCACCCGGGGGCCTCCTGTGAGGAACGTGCCAATGATGCCCCCTGACCCTACCCTCAGGCACGGCCGGCACCTGCACAGGGGTGCCAGGAGGGCCGGTAAACGCAGAAAAGCCCCGCGCCACAAGGGCACGGGGCTTTTCAACAATAATTGTTCGGCGGCGTCCTACTCTCCCACAGGGTCCCCCCTGCAGTACCATCGGCGCTGAAAGGCTTAGCTTCCGGGTTCGGAATGTA
>NZ_JBIAIU010000023.1:0-72835 GCF_042871565.1 Streptomyces sp. NPDC005775
CCGAACTGGGCCGACTCCTGCTGCTTGAACACCGCGTCGACCTTGGCCTGGATGTCGGGCGTCGACGGGTCGAACACCATCACGTTCGGCCCGAGGTCACCGCCGCCGGGGATCTGCGGGCCGCCCCCGCCACCGGTGGTCCCGAAGACCTGGAACTCCCAGAGCGAGTAACCGTACTGCGTGGCACGGGCGGTGCCGGTGAGCCGGACGTAGCGGGCGGTCCCGGAGACGTTCAGCGTCTCGTTGCCGCCGGGGCCCGTGGTGGTCGAGTAGGCGGTGCTCCAGGTGCTGTCGTCCGTGGAGAACTCGATCCGGTAGCTCTTGGCGTAGGCGGCCTCCCACCTCAGTGCGATCTGGCTGACCGAGGCGTTGGAGCCCAGGTCGACCTTGATCCATTGGGGATCGGAGAACGCGCTCGACCAGCGGGTGCCGTTGTCGCCGTCCACGGCGGAGGTGGCGGGGGTGCCGCCGTTCTCCTGACTGGACGTGGTCACCGTCCTGCCCTGCGAGAGCAGCGAGGGGGCCGCACTCGCGGAGGTGGACGGCACGAAGGCCAGCAGCGAGACGACGAGGCCGGCGACGGCGGCCAGCACGCCGGTTCGTCTTCTCGCGGTCGATGGCGCGGGTCTGCGGAACAAGGGGGGTGCGTACATGGGGGATTGTCTCCTGAGTCGCGGTACGGGTGCACGACACGAAGCCGGAGAGCGCTCTCTCCGGCCGATGGGGATACTTCTCCCTTGCGTCCCCACGCGTCAATAGGTGTGCAACACCCGCTTGAAAGCAGGCTGTTGAGAACAAGAACTGATGACTGGAACCTCACGATTGACCTCATTGCCTATGGCTTGAGGCCGCCGGCGCAGGGAACGTGACGGTTCGTTGATTCAGGTGCTGACACTGGGCCACGGGCAGCCCGGCCGGCGCGCCAGGGTGTTACCGGACAACTTGCCGACGCCCGGGGACAGCCGGCCCGGCCGCTCGCTATCCTCCGGGGCATGAGCCGTGAGCGTGGCACGGGTCGCGCCGTTGACCAGGCGCGACGGGGGTCGGGGTGAGCGGGACGATGGGCCCTGCTCCGGCGGACGCCCGTACCGCGGAGGTATGGCGCTCGTTCGGCGCCCGGTTGCGCCGGTGGCGCAGACGCGCCGGGCTCACCCAGGCGCAGGTGGGCGCCCGGGTCGGCTACGACCACACCGCCATCAGCAAGCTGGAGCACGGCAGCCGCAGGACGCCGCTGCCTCTCGCCCGCCGTCTCGACGAACTGCTCGGAGCCGCAGGCGAGTTGCTGGCCGCCTGCGAGGCGGCCGAGGGGCAGGAACGGGCACAGGACACGCCGGGCGCGCCCGCCCCCGTGCGGAGCGGTCCGTTGCCCGGGGAGCCCGCGGGCGGCGCCCTCCCCGCGATGCTTCCGCCGGGGACCGTCCTGCCCGCGAGCCTGCCCGCCTACGGACTCGTCTGCCCGGTCCACGGGCGGGACGGCTGCTCGGTCCCCGTACTCACGGATGTCATCGCCCTGCACGCGGCCTTCTGCGCGCTGGGCCCCGACACACAGCCACGCCCGGCCCTGGATCACGACACGGTGCACGCACTGACCGCCCTGCTCGCGGTCTGTCTGCGCGCGGACGAGGAACGGGCCTGGCCCGGAGCGACCGCCGTCGTCGAGCGCACGCTGCACGCCATGCTCCGCTGGATGGCGCTCCCCACGGCTTCGTACCAGACCCAACTGGCGCCTCTGGCCGCCGAGTACGCCCAGTCGGCCGGGTGTCTGCGGCTGCTGTGGGGGCGCAACGGGACGGCGATGGCCTGGCTCGACCGCTCGCTGCTGTGGGCCGCCATGGCCGGTCATGTCGGGACGCAGGTCGCCGCCCTCAGCGATATGAGCACCCTGGCCCGGCTGGAGGGCGACGGCCCGTCGGCGCTGGCCTACGGCGGAGCGATAGGCCAGGCCGCCGAGGGCCGGCACTGGGCCGGAGCCATGAGCGATCTGTACCAGGCGCGCGGTCACGCGGTCCGCGGCGACGCCGCCCGGACCCTGAGACACATCGACCGGGCCTGGTCGCAGATGGACCGGGCCGGCGAGAGCGACGAGACGGAGGCGCCCTGGCTCTCCGTCGCCTCCGTGCGCCTGCGGGTGGAGTCGGGCGCGGCCGGCGCGCTGCGCGATCTCGCCGCGGCCACCGGCGAGCGCCGGTTCGCGCTCCGCGCCGTCGGGGCGGCCCGCACCGCGGTCGGTCTGCTGCCGCCGGGCATGCACTCGGCGCGGATGCTGTTCCTGGCCCGGATGGCCGACGCCCACGCCTGCGCCGGTGACCCGGAGGCGGCACAGGCCGTGGCAGGACCGGTCCTCGACACCACCGAGGTGATTCCGGCGACGCTGCTCGGACAGGAACTGCGCGGACTCCACACCAGACTGCTCTCCCGGGCCGGTGGCACCCCGGACTCCGACGACTTCGTCAGCAGACTGGCGGCGGTGGTGCGCTGACACGCGGAAGGCGGGGCGTGTGGATCACGCCCCGCCTCCCTTCCCCCTGCGGTGGATCAGCTCACATTCAGGGCCACGTCGTCCACGACGAAGCTGGTCTGCAGGTAGGCGTCCTCCTTACTGGTGAACCCCAGCGTCACCGTCTGCCCCGCGGCGGAGCCGACATCGAAGGACTGCTGGACATAGCCGCTGCCCGCGTCGAGATTCGAGTACGTCGCCAGCGTCCGGGAGCCCAGCTTCACGGTGAACGTGTCGTAGGCGCTCGCGTCACCCGCCGACTCGTCGGTGTCGGTGCTCAGATAGAACGACAGCCGGTAGGTCGAGCACCCCGCCGGAACGGTCAGTGACTGCGTGGCCGTGTCGCTGTGGGTGCTGCCCCAGCCACCGAACCAGGCCTGATACGCACCGCTGTGCGCGGGCTTCTCGGAGGTCCGGTTGTTGATGACCCCGCTCGTCTGGGTCCACGGCGTGGTGCCGTTCTCGAAGCCTCCGTTGGCGACGACCTGCCGTGCCTGGCAGGTACCGCCGCCCCCGACGACCAGCGAGTACGTGGTGGTGTGGGTGGCCGTGCCCGTCCCGGTCACGGTGAGGGTGTACGTACCCGCGGTGACCTGTGCCCCGGCGGTGACGGTCATCGTGGACGAGGAGCCCGACTGTACCGAGGACGGGGCGAAGGAGACGCTGACCCCGCTCGGCGCACCCGTGGCCGTGAGCCGCACGGTCTGGGCGGAACCGCCGGTGGTGGCCGTGGACACGGTCGCCGTGACGGAGGCGCCCGGCTGGACACTTCCGGTGACCGGGTTCACCGAGACGGAGAAGTCGTCGGCGGGCGCGGTGGTGCCGACCGCCGTCTTCCACACGGTGTAGGCGACCCCGTCCGCGCTGCGGTCGAGCGCGGTGGCGTTGATGTTGGCCGTGGTGTCGCACGACTGGTGGTAGCACGGGTCGTACGAACGACCCGCGGTGCCGCCCCACTTCGCGGCCTGCGCGGAGGACTTGGTGTCACTCGCCCCGGTCGCGTACCCCGAGGTGGCGATGCCGCCCTGCTGGAACGAGTAGTCGTCGGAACGGCCCTGGCCCTCGACGTTCTCCTCCGGTGCGAGGCCGAGCGACGTCCAGTACTCCTTCATCGGGGCCGAGGCCGTGGAGTTGAGGTTGTTGATGAAGTAGCCGCCGTTGGTGGAGGCGACCATGTCGAAGTTGTAGTACGCGGAGATGGCCGACCGCTGGGCGGCGGAGAGCTGGCCGACGTAGTACTCCGAGCCCTCCAGGCCCTGCTCCTCGCCGTTCCACCAGGCGAAGCGCACGTGCTTGGTCATCGTCGGGTTCTGCTGGGCCAGGGCGAGCGCGTTCTCCAGCAGTGTGGCGGAACCGGAACCGTTGTCGTTGATCCCGGGACCGGCGGACACGCCGTCCAGGTGGGCGCCGAACATCACGGTCCGGTCGGCCGCACCGCCCGGCCAGTCCGCGATCAGGTTGTTGCCCCGGTAGGTGCAGGTGGTGCAGGTCTGCTCGCTGACGGTGTAACCGGCCGCCTGCAGCTTGCCCTTCACGTAGGCGAGCGAGGCGGTGTATCCGCCGCTGCCGGCCCGCCGGTTGCCGCCGTTCTGCGAGGCGATGGTGCCCAGCTGGGCCAGATGCGTCTGCACGTTGGCGACGCTGATGTCGGGGGCCGTGCCACCCGGATTCCCGCCGTCACCGATGGTCAGGGTGTACTGCGCGGTGTGGTCCTGGGTGCCCGCACCCTTGACGGTGAGGGTGTACGTACCGGGCGCGGCGGCCGACGTGGTCGACACGGTCATGGCCGAGGTCGCGCCGGACTGCACCGAGGACGGGCTGAAGGAGACCGTCACCCCGCTCGGCTGTCCGGTCGCCGACAGGTTCACCGTCTGCGCGCTGCCGGACGAGATGGTGGTCCTGACCGTGGACGTCACCGAGCTGCCCTGCTTCACCGAGCCGGAGGCCGGGTCGAGCGCGAGGGAGAAGTCGTTGTTGCCGCTCGGGACGCAGGCCGGGTCGCCGCTCTGGGCGGGGACGCTCACCGCGTCCCAGGCGGCCTTCGTCCGGTTGAACAGCACACAGGTGGCGTCGAGGTTCTTGGCCGAGGTCAGCGTGGCGGTGCGGTAACGCTTGTACGTCATCCCGCTGGTCTTCAGCAGCATCCCGCCGTAGAAGACCTTGCCCGCGCTCTGGATGCCCACGCCGGTCACCGAGGAGCTGTTGCAGGTGGGGCTGGACGGCTTGCCGCCACCGGGGTTCGACCCCTCGGCCAGCAGGTAGAACCAGTGGTTGAGGGGGCCGGCCGCCGCGTGCTCCTCGGTGCTGGGTATGGAGGAGCTGTAGCAGTTCGGGTCGCCGATCTGCCCCGGGTTGTACATGATCCGGATCGGTCCGTCGCCGACCAGGTTGATCTTCTCGCCGACGGTGTAGTCCGGGTCGTCGTACGGGGCGGGCTCATTGGTGTACGCCTCGGTCAGCGCGCCCATGATGTCGCCGGTGGCCTCACCGAGACCGGATTCGTTGTTGGCGCCGCCGGGCGTGTACTGGTCGATGCCGTGGCCGAACTCATGGCCGACGACGTCCATGGCGCCGATCCACTGGTTGGCGTTGTTGTGGCCGATGGAGACGGTGGAGCCGTCCCAGTAGGCGTTCACGTCGTTCAGTCCGACCTTGACCGGCCAGCTGCGGCCGTTCCCGTCGTGGCCGTTGCGCCCCAGCCAGTCACGCAGCATGTCCCATTCGTGCTGGGCAGCCCACATGACGTCGACGCAACCGGTCTCCTTGCTGGAGGCGTTGCCGGTGCCCCATGAGTCGCCCGACTTCGTGAAGACGCTCCCGGTGCTGTAGTCGGCGCAGCTGAGCCCGGGCCGGGCAGGATCGCGCAGCGAGTAACTTCCCCCCGAAGAGGTGGTGTTGATGGACAGCGGAGACGGCCCGTTCCACTGGCTGTTGCCCGTGCCGGCCTTGACGTCGTCGTAGCTGCCGAGCACCTTGCCGGTGCCCGCGTCCACGAAGACGTGCAGCCGGCTCGGTGACTTCGAGGTCCGGCCGGTGAGTACGGTCTCCCATGCGAGCCGGGACTTCGTGCCGGTGGCCCGGACGACCAGCCGATGGCTGTCGATCCGCTCCACCGTGCGGAGCTCCTTGCGCGAGGTGGCCTCGGCGGCCTTGGCGGAGACGGTCGCGGTGACCGGCACGTTGATGCGCCGGGAGACCGCCGACTGGGATCCGCGGATGTGTCCCTCGGAGTCGGCCACCACGACGGCGTCACCGCCGACGACCGGCAGGCCGCGGTAGGTGCGTTCGTACGCGATCGAGTAGAGCCCGTTGACCCAGGGGGTCACCATCTGTCGCTCGTAACGCTCCTCGGGCCCCTTGGCCAGGGCGTCGAGGCCGCCGGCCGCGGCCCGGTCGGCGGCCGACACGGCGGCCGAGAGTGCGGTCGGGGCCGGCGGGGACGGTTCTGCGGAAGCCGACTGGCCACTGGTGGCGACCAGCATTCCGGCGAGGACGGCCAGGGTTGTCCCGGCCGTCATCGGTCTGCGTTTCATCGAGGCTCCTCGTTTCGTGGGGACCTCGGTCACGGGCAGCGGCGTGGGCGGACGGACCCGCCCGTGGTGCCGGTGCCGGTCGTCCGCCCAGGTGGTGTCCGTGATCGGGCGACCGAACACTCACACGTGGACATAGACCCGTCAACGAACTACGGCCGGGCGCAAGGGACTTGGCAAGTCTGGTCAAGTCGGCATGGTGCGATCGCACAGCCGGTGCACAGGAAGGTGCGGCGGGAGGGGCCCGAAAGGCCTGTTGAGGCCTGGGGGCCGGGACGCGGCTGGACAGAGCGGTGGAGTGGATCTATCCTGCATTCACACCAAATGACAGTAGAGACAGACGCGTTGGCGCCAACGTACCATTTATTCGCGTCAATTACAAGGCTTCTGGCGTACCGTCATGTTGCCGATCTCCCCGCACCGCTTCACGGAAGGCTTCACTCGTGACCTCGGAAACCCCCGACGCGGCGGCTGCCGGCACCTGGCAGCTCGGCGACCTCACCGTCAACCGGATCGGTTTCGGCGCCATGCGCCTGACCCAGAACGGCGCCGCGTTCGGCGACGACCGCGGCCCGCACGACCGGGACCGCGCGATCGCCGTGCTGCGCAGGGCCGTTGAGCTCGGCGTGAACCACATCGACACCGCCGCCTTCTACTTCTCACCCCTGCGTTCGGCCAACGAACTGATCAACCGGGCACTGGCCCCGTACGCGGACGACCTGGTCATCACCACCAAGGTCGGCCCCAGCCGCGGGCCGGGCGGCGACTGGCCCGCGTGGGCCAGGCCCGAGCAACTGCGCGGACAGGTCGAGGAGAACATCCGCCAGCTCGGCCGTGACCACCTCGACGTCGTGAACCTGCGGGTGAACGGGCCCGCCCCGATCGGCGAGCACGTCGGCGCGCTGGCCGAGCTGCGGAAGGAGGGGCTCATCCGCCATCTGGGCCTCTCCAACGTCTGGCCCGACCAGATCGCCGAGGCCCGGGCCATCGCGCCCATCGTCTGCGTACAGAACAGGTACGGCGTCGGCGAACGGCGTGCCGACTCCGAGGACATCCTGCGCACCTGCGGTGAACTCGGCATCGCCTTCGTGCCGTTCTACGCGATCGCCGCCGGGGGCCGCGAAGCCGGCGCGGACCACACCGCGGAGCACGAGGCGCTGCTCGACATCGCCCGGGCCCACGACGCCTCTCCGGCCCAGGTCCGGCTCGCCTGGACGCTCGGGCGGGGCCCGCACGTCCTCGCCATCCCGGGCACGGGCGACCCCGCCCACCTGGAGGCCAACGTGGCGGCGGGCGCCCTGCTGCTCACCGAGGACGAGACGCGGCGGCTCACCGCGCTGGGCCGGGCCGACGGCTGACAGCCGGCCGGGGCGGGGGACGAGGCGTCCCGCCCCGGCCGGCTGCGGCCTCCTCCGGCCGACCGCCCGGCGGACGTAGCATGATCCTCATGGAGCAGCGAGAACTGGGCAGGACCGGACGGAACGTGTCGGTCGTCGGGCAGGGCACATGGCAGCTCGGCGGGGACTGGGGTGAGGTGCGCGAGGCCGATGCCTTCGACGTGCTCGACGCCGCCGTCGGAGCGGGCGTCACCTTCTTCGACACCGCGGACGTGTACGGGGACGGACGCAGCGAGCAGCTCATCGGCCGCTACCTGAAGGAGCGCCCCGACGCGGGCGTCCTGGTGGCGACGAAGATGGGCCGGCGCGTCGACCAGGTGCCGGAGAACTACGTCCTGGACAACTTCCGTACGTGGAACGACCGCTCGCGCGCCAACCTCGGGGTCGACACCCTCGATCTCGTGCAGCTGCACTGCCCGCCGACGGCCGTCTACTCCTCGGACGAGGTCTACGACGCCCTCGACACACTGGTCGCCGAGCAGCGGATCGCCGCCTACGGGGTGAGTGTCGAAACGTGCGCCGAGGCCCTGACGGCCATCGCCCGCCCCGGCGTCGCGAGCGTGCAGATCATCCTCAACCCCTTCCGCCTCAAGCCGTTGGACGAGGTCCTGCCGGCCGCGCGCGCGGCCGGGGTCGGCATCGTCGCACGCGTGCCGCTCGCCTCCGGCCTGCTCTCGGGGAAGTACACCGCGGACACCGTCTTCGCACCCGAGGACCACCGCACGTACAACCGGCACGGGGAGGCGTTCGACCAGGGCGAGACCTTCTCCGGCGTCGACTACGGCACAGGGGTGGCCGCGGCGGCGGAGTTCGCCGGACTGGCTCCGGCCGGCGCGACCCCCGCGCAGACGGCGCTGCGCTGGATCATCCAGCAGCCCGGCGTCACCAGCGTCATCCCGGGTGCCCGTTCGGTGGAGCAGGCCCGGGCCAACGCGGCCGCGGCGGCACTGGACCCGCTGCCGCAGACCACGCTCGACGCGGTCCGCGACCTCTACGACCGCAGGATCCGCGCGGCGGTCCACGACCGCTGGTAGCGGACCCCGGCTACCGGCCGGGGGACGGCGGCGCGCTCGTCGAGGTGTCGCCGTCCGGAGTGGTGGCCGAGCTGGATTCGGGCGAGAACAGGCTCATCCCCAGGTAGACGGCGGCGAGGAAGGCGACCGCGCCCGCGATGGCGCTGGCCACTCTCGGTCTGCGTCTGATCGCCTCGCCGGTGCTGCGCCGCCGGGTGTTGCGGGGCCGGCTCGCCGCCCGCCGCCCCCGGCCCTGCGCCTGGGGCAGCCGGTACGTCGTCGGCGCGCCGGAGTCCGCGCCGGAGTGCCGGGCGGCGGGCGAGAGCGGCGCGGGCGTGGGCGCGTAGGCCGCGGCCGGAGCTCGCGGGGGAGCGGGCCGGTGCTGCGGCAGCGGCTCCGCCTGCCCCCGCCAGGCCTCGCTGTGGAACCAGTCGGCGACCTGCTGTGCGGTGGGCCGGTCCTCCGGCTGCTTCGCGAGGAGGCCCAGCAGGTACGAGTCGAAGGCGGCGGACATGTCGACGCCCCGCTGCCGCAGCGGCACGGGAGGCGTGTCCACGTGCTGGTACAGGGTCGCGGTCGGCGTGTCGGAGCGGAACGGCGGCTGCCCGAGCAGCAGTTGGTAGATGACGCAGCCGAGGGAGTACATGTCCGAGGCGGCACCGGCGGTGCGGCCGAGGGCCCGTTCCGGAGCGAGGTAGAGACTCGTGCCCACGATGTGCCCCGTCGTGGTGAGGGCGGCCGAGGGGTCGTCGACGAACTGGGCGATTCCGAAGTCACCGATCTTGACGGCGCCTTCGGCGTCCAGCATCAGGTTTCCCGGCTTGATGTCGCGGTGGACGATGCCCTGCCGGTGGGCGGCCGCGAGTCCGGCGGCTGCCTGGCCGGCGATCCGGGCGACCTGTTCCGGTCCCAGCCGCTCCTGCGCCAGGAGCAGGTCGGACAGGCTCCTGCCCTCGACGATTTCCATCACCAGGAAGAGCCGGTCCTCCCAGGACCCGAAGTCGAACACGGCCACCAGATGCGGGTGGCTCAGCCGGGCCGCGGTCTGGGCCTCCAGCCGGAACCGCGCGGTCGCCGACTCGTCGGCGTGCTCGCCGAGCAGCAGCTTCACGGCGACGGCCCTGCCGAGGACCTCGTCCGTGGCCCGCCAGACCTCACCCATCCCGCCACGGCCGATGGCGGATATCAATCGGTACCGACCAGCAACCAGCACCTGTGCACACCTATCTCGAATAGCTCGCGTAACTCGAACAGCTCGGGCCGAGGACCGCTTCGGCTGCCGCGGCGGCGACCTCGCCCGCAACGGGGAACGAGGTGGGGCACGCGGCAAGATCAGGATATCCGGCGCGCGGGCCCGGGGCGACCGGCCGTCACCCCGCTTCGGCCGCACCGGCGGTGACGGGCCGACAGACCTGGCCGGAAGGCGGCCCTCCGCCGTTTCCGGAAGGCCGGGCGGGTTCCGTGCTTCGCCGGAGCCGTAGGGCGGGACAGCCACGCGCAGGTGGGTCCGGATGCTGAACTCGCCCTGCCCGCCGGGGAAGAGCCGCCCCGCCGCATCCGGATCCGGCTCGCCCCGCCTCATCGGGTCGGCGGTGGCACAGGCCCTGGGGAATGCGCCGGGACCGTCATCCCCGGCCGGAGGAAGCCACCCGGCCCACCGACTCCACCAGGGGCAGCAGCCGGTGCGGTACCCGTTCGCGCAGCGCCACCTCGGTCCGGGTCCTGACGACGCCGGGGAGCTGGATGAGTCGCTGGATCACGTCCTCCAGATGCCCGTTGTCCCGTGCCACCACCCGGGTCAGCAGATCGCCGCCGCCCGTGGTGGAGAAGGCCTCGATGATCTCGGGCACGGCGGCGAGCGCCTCGCCCACGTCGTCGAGATGCCCCTGGGTCACCTCCAGGTGCACGAAGGCCAGCACGGGGTGGCCGAGGGCGGCGGGGGAGAGGAACGGGCCGCTGCCGGTGATCACGCCGTCCCGTTCGAGGCGGTCGATCCGCGCCTGCAGGGTGCCCCGGGCGATGGAGAGGATCCGTGCGTACTCGCGCACGCTCGTCTGCGGCTGCTCGATGAGCAGTCGCAGGATCCGGGTGTCGAGCGCGTCCACCGCCATGGTCCGCCGGCCTTTCCCTGGTACATCGGTCGGGGCAGCGACTGTACCAATGGCGCACTGCCGGGCCCGGCTCCGTCCCGGGCCCTTCCCGTACGCGAGCGGAAGGACCCGGAACGGAGCCGGCGCGTCAGAACCGCACGTCGGAGCAGGCGTAGAACGCGTTGCCCGTGTCGGAGATCGTCCAGACACCGAGGATGAGGTGCTTGCCGGACTTCTGCGGCAGCACACCCGAGTGGGACACGGTCGAGCCCGGCTGCCGGCCGCCGAAGGGGACGGTGAGGAACGGCTGCGGCTCGAGGTCGGCCCGGGTGAGCGGCCGGGACGGGTCGTAGCCGTCCTTGGTGATGTAGTAGCGGAAGTCGGTCGTCGCGTGCCGGGCCTCGATCCGCCAGCGGAAGGTGTAGTTCTGTCCGGCGGTGACCTGGGTGGCGGGCCAGGCGCCGCCCCGGGGGTCGTCGAGCTCGGAGAAGCGGCCGATGCCGCCCGAGCAGATGTGGCCGTCGGCCGGGCCCCGGGTGGGGAACCCCTTGGGCCCTTCCACGCTCGGCGGCTCCCACTGGATCTGGCCGCAGTGCTTGACGGTGCCGATGCCGCAGAGCTGCTGGCGGCTGACGGGGGAGTCGGTGTATCCGTGGCCCTGCGCGCTGCTGGAGGTGGCGAACAGTGCCACGCCGGCCAGGCCGAGCCCGGCCAGTAAGGAAGTGATCTTTCTGCGCATACGTCGCTCCTGGAGATGTGGGGTGATGTCCGGAGAGTGCTGCGGTCTAGACCAAGGGTGAGCGTAGTGATGTCAACCCGACGTGTCCATACCGTCCGGAGCGGGTGGTGCCGGACGGTCGTCTCCGCTCTCCGTGGCGAGGGAAGTCCCGCTCGGCGGGTGCTCGGTGGTCCGTTGGCCGACTGCCGGTGCCTCGCGTCAGTGATCGATTGAGCCATTGGCCCAGTGTTCGGAGGTCAATTTGAGCCAACAGGGCTGCGGGTGCTCTGATGTACCTGTCGATGGCGCTGCGGATCCCGTGGCGCCTTTTTCATGCCGGTACGCGGAACCGGTGAGCGGAGGCGGGGAGCAGTAGTGCTGAAGAAAGCGTTCGTGGCCCGGGACCCGGGACGGCTGCGGCTGCGCTTCGCCGGGCGGGCCGTGCTCGGCATCGGGCTCGCGGTGACGGTGTGCGGTCTGGCCGGGCACTCGCTCGTCGCGGCCATCACCGGAGGGCTGGCCGCGCTGCTCGCCCTGTTCACGGTGACCGATCCCGGCGTCCGCGGGCAGGCCGTCACCACGGCGCTGCTGCCGGCCGTCGGCTTTCCGGTGCTCGCCCTCGCCGCGCTCCTCCACGACCATCCGGTCGCGCGCGACGCCGCCTTCCTCGCGGTCATGGGCGCGGGTGTGTACGCCCGGCGATGGGGCCCGCGCGGCCATTCCCTCGGCGTCTTCGCCTTCATGGCCTTCTTCACCACGCAGTTCCTCCACACGCTGCCCGGGCAGCTGCCCGAGCTCTACTCCGCCGTCGCCCTCTCCCTGCTCTCCTCCTCGGCCGTCCGCTTCGGGCTGTGGTGCTACGAGCGCCGGCTGACACCGCCCGCCGTACCCGCTCCGGCCGGCGGCACGGGCCTGGCCCGGGTCACCACGCGGCAGGCGGTCCAGGCGGCCGCCGGCGGAGCCGTCGCGCTGATGGCCGGGCAGTTCCTCTCCGACCAGCGCTGGTACTGGGCGGTCGGCGCCGCCTGGTGGGTGTTCGTGAACACCGCCTCGCGCGGCGAGACGCTGGTACGCGGCTTCCGCCGGGTGCTGGGCACGCTGATCGGCATCCCCGTCGGCCTCGCCGTCGTCGTCCCGCTGCACGGGGCGCCGGTTCCCACCGCGCTCGTCGTCGCCCTCGGGGTGTTCGGGATCTTCTACACCGCCGCCGTGTCGTACACCTGGATGATGCTCTCCGTGACGGTGATGGCCGGCGCGCTCTACGGATCCCTCGGCGTGCTCGACCCGGACCTGCTCGCCCTGCGGCTCAGCGAAACGGCCGTCGGCGCGCTGGGCGCGATGCTCGCGGTGCTGTGCGTGCTGCCCGTCACCACGCACGCCACGACCGACGCCTGGATCCAGCGTGCCCTGCGCTGCGTGCACGCCTGCACCGAGGAGGCCGCCGCCCGGCTCTCGGGCTCGGCCACCGCCGACCCGGCGCCGCGCGTCGCGGAACTGGAGGCGCTTCTCGGCCGCGTCCGGCTCTCGCTGGCCCCGCTGGTCCACCCGCTGAGCCCGCTGCGCGCCCGCAGGGCCCGGGCCGGACACGTACTCGCCCTGCTCGACGACTGCGCGCGGGAAGTGCGCGGACTGGCCACCGTCGCGGCCGACCCGGAAGCCTCCCACGATGACCGGCTCGCCGCGGCCTGCTGGCGCGTCGAGAGCGCCGTGGAGGCGCTCACCGCCCCCGAGCGCCCGGCCGTCGCAGCGGTGACCGCCGGCCTCCCGGCGTACCCCGCGGCGACTGAACCCGCCCTCGCCCACCTGCACGGTCTGGAGCGCGCGCTCGCCGAAATGGCCGCGCCCCTGCACGCCCCGCCCCGCGCGCCTCTCGTCCCGGCGCGATCCCGCACCCCTGGTCCAGACCTTAGGGGGGCACTGCTACGGTCGCCGCGGAAGATCACGGCGGCTGCCGCCGTCGCGATCAGTCGGCGGAGAGAGGCAGTGCGGTGGACAGCAGCAACGGTGCCGGACGGGCATTCATCGGGTCGTTCACCTCGGCCGGCGGGCGCGGTGTCACCGTAGCCGCCGTGGACGAGGAGACCGGGGCGCTCACCGTCCTCGGGACGACCGACGCCGTACCCGATCCCTCCTATCTCGCGCTCGGCCGGGGCACCGGCCCCGGTGGCGCGGTCCTCTACGCGGTGAGCGAGACCGAGAAGGGCGCGGCAGCCGCCTTCGACATCAGCCACGACGTGCCGCGGCTCCTGGGGGAGACCCGGCCGGTCGACGGCGACGGCCCCACCCATCTCGCACTCGCGGGGGGCCATGTGGTCACCGCCAACTACGGCTCCGGCAGCGTCACCGTCCTGCCCGTGCTCGCGGACGGCTCGCTCGGCGAGGCCGGCTGCGTACTCGCGCACGAGGGCAGCGGCCCGGTCATGGAACGCCAGGAAGGGCCCCACGCCCACCAGATCCTCCCCGACCCGTCGGGGAACTGGGTACTCAGCGTCGACCTCGGCACCGACTCCGTACGGATCGGCGCGCTCGACCCGGACACCGGGGAGCTGCGCCCGCACGGTGAGACGGTGCTGCGGCCCGGCACCGGGCCGCGCCACCTCGCGTTCCACCCCGCGGGCGGTCACGCCTATGTGCTGAACGAGCTGGAGCCCACCGTCACGGTGTGCCGGTGGGACGCCGGCACCGGGGTGCTGGAGGCGGTCGGTGAGACGCCCGTCCTGCCCGCCGGGGCGACCGGCGGCACCCGCCCGGCCAGCTATCCGTCCGAGGTCGTCGTCGCGCACGACGGCAGGTTCCTGTGGGTGGCCAATCGCGGGCACGACAGCATCTCCGTGCTCACCCTCGACGCCACGGGCGAGCAGGCGTCCCTGGTCACGACCGTGAGCTGTGGCGGACACTGGCCGCGCGACCTCGCCCTCGACCCCACCGGCCGGCGGCTGTACGCCGCGAACGAACGGTCCGGGAACGTCAGCTGGTTCACCGTGGACCCGGAGACCGGGGTTCCGGCTCCGGAGGGGTCCCTGGACGTCCCTGCGGCCTCCTGCGTGATCTTCGCCTGAGGCCCTGAGGCCTTGAGGCCTTGAGGCCTTGAGGCCCTGAGGCCCTGAGGCCCTGAGGCCCTGAGGAACGGCGTACGCCCCGGAGGCCCATGAGAGGGCCCCGGGGCGTACGTGTGTCACGGGCGGGCGGGGCGCGCCGTCCGTCCCGCTCCCGTGACGGTCGTACGCACCCGGCCTGCCGTACAGGTCAGTGGGCCTGGGCCCCCTGCACCACCGCCGGGGCGATGCCGAGCGTGGCCATGTACGTCGAGAGCACCAGCTTGCCGATCGCCGGGTACGCGCCGAGCGGCTCGGCGCTCGCGCAGCCGGCCTCCTTCACCGCGGCGTCCAGCAGGCCGTCGGCCACCTCCGGGCCGACCAGGTAGGGCGCCACGGCCAGCTGCAGCGAGCCGGAGCCCTTCAGCTGGTCGGCGATCGAGGCGACCGAGCCCTCGACGTCGAGCGCGGCGGCCATGACCGGCACCGCGAGCCGTGCGGCCAGCAGCATGCCGGTGATCCCCGCCGCCTGCACGGCCTCCTCGCCGCCCACGGTGGCCAGCACGATGCCGTCGGCGGCCGTGGCCACGGTGAACAGCCTGGCGCGGTCCGCGCGGGCGAGACCGGCCTCGGAGAGGCGCACGTGCAGCGCCTCGGCGAGCAGCGGGTGCGGGCCGAGGACGTCGGTCAGCTCGGCCGGAGCCCGGCTGTCATCGATCGCGAGGCGTATCCGCTGCACCAGCGTGCTGTCGGGCCCCGCGAGCAGCGGCACGACGACGGCGGCCGGGCCCTCGGGCTCGGCGACCTCACGGCCGACGGCCTTCGCCTGCTCGAAGCGCGCGACGCGCTCGGCGGCGGCGTGTGCGAGAACGGAGGCAAGGGCGGGGTACTCGGCGTCGTCGCCGTCGAGATAGCCGATCAGGGCATTCAGGCCGGGCAGCTCGGAGCGGGCGATGCTGATCACCTCTTCGGCCAGACTGCGGCTGGCCGAAGAGGGGGTACCGGGAACGGCGAGAACGAGCGCGGCAGCGCCCTCAGGTGCGACCACGGGCTCCGGGCGGCGGTGCCGTCCGGACTGGCGAGGTCGCGGCATTCGTACAGGCAGGCCGGAAGCGGGCCCAGTGGGGGTGCTCATGGCGCCGCATGCTACTGGTTTTGGGTACCCCGCTGCTCGGGGAGGGGCCGGTCGAGCGTTGTCTGTCCGCATTTATCCGATCAGTGGCTTACCGGCCGACTGCCCTGCTCTGTCGCACCCCTGGTGGTGCCTGTTTCGGGTGGGGACACGGCGACCCGCAGCAGTGTGGGGTGGAGCGGCAGCAGCAGACCTCCCGTGGCGAGCGCCCGCGCGATGCGCAGTGAACCGAGCAGCGGATCACCCGAACCGGGGACTGCCCGTGCGTGCGGCAGCTGTCGCGCCAGTTCCTCGCGCAGCGGTACGAGCAGCGGGTCGCCCATCCGGAACAAGCCGCCCGTCAGCGCCACTTCGCACCCCGCGTCATGCGCACCGGCTGGGGGGCACACCGCGGCGGCCGCTTCGGCGATGTGACAGGCGGCTTCGCGGAGGATGGCCTCGGCGACCGCGTCGTGACCCGCGCACGCGGCCACCTCGGGGGCGAAGGAGGCGAGGACCGCGGGCCGGTCGGTCCGTGGATAGAGCCGGCCGGGCAGCTCCGTCGCCGGGCCGAACATCGCCTCCAGCCTGGCCAGCAGCGCCGGGGAGCCGCCGCGCCGCCCGTCGTGGGCGCGCATCGCCGCGTCGAGTCCGGCCCGCCCGATCCAGGCACCGCCCCCGCTGTCGCCCAGCAGGTGCCCCCAGCCGTCGGCCCTTCGCCACTGCGTGAGATCCGTTCCGAGCGCGATCAGGCCGGTGCCGGCGGCCACGACCGCGCCGGCCCGCTGCCCGACCGCCCCGGCGTAAGCGGTCACCGCGTCGGCGGCGAGCGCCAGCTGCCGCAGCCCGAGCGCGTCCGCCAGGGCCGCGGGCAGTTCGGCACGCAACTGGTCGCCGAGTGTGGCCATGCCCGCCGCCCCGATCGCGCCGGTGGCGATGCGGTCTCCGCCGCCCTGCCGCGCCAGCAACTGCCGGACCGCGGGGAGCAACTGATCGAGGAGGTGGGCGGCGTCGATGCCTGACGGGCCGGTCCGCACCGGTTCGGCGCACGCCGCCGTGGCCAGGGGCGCGTCCCCCCTCACGGTGCCCAGCGCCACCCTCAGGCCGGAACCGCCCGAGTCGACGCCGAGGACGTACTCCTCGGTCGCATGCCCGTGTGACTCCATGGAGCGGCTCCCGTGAACAGAGGAATGGCGGCTGAGCGGAGGAATGACGGCTGACTGAGAGGAATGACGGCGGCAGCCTATCCCCAGCCCCTTCGCGACGAGCCGGTGGTGTCGGCGGCGGGGCTCTCCGCTCCACGCCGTCACCGCAGGTGGGGGAAGGGCGGGACACCTGCCGTTACGCCGGTAGGGTGAGCCCGTGACAGCGCGACCGTTGAACGAAGTTGTGGAGCCCGGATGGGCTCAGGCGTTGGCCCCGGCAGCGGGACGCATCGCCGAGATGGGGGACTTCCTGCGGGCGGAGGTCGCGGCAGGCCGTACGTATCTGCCGTCGGGAGCCAATGTGCTGCGCGCGTTCCAGCAGCCCTTCGACGAGGTGCGGGTCCTGATCGTCGGTCAGGACCCCTACCCGACACCTGGCATGGCCATCGGGCTGAGTTTCGCGGTCGCACCCGAGGTGCGTCAGCTTCCCGGCAGCCTGGAGAACATCTATCGCGAACTGCACACGGACCTGGGTCTGCCCCGACCGTCGAACGGCGACCTGACCCCGTGGACGCGCCAGGGCGTGCTGCTGTTGAACAGGGCGCTGACAACCGCACCCCGCAAGCCCGCCGCCCATCGTGGCAAGGGCTGGGAAGAGGTCACCGAGCAGGCCATCCGCGCGCTGGTCGCGCGCGGCACCCCGCTGGTCTCCGTCCTGTGGGGGCGCGACGCCCGCAACCTTCGCCCGTCGCTGGGGGACTTCCCGGCGATCGAGTCCGCCCATCCTTCCCCGATGTCGGCGGACCGGGGCTTCTTCGGGTCGCGCCCCTTCAGCAAGGCCAACGAACTCCTGGCCCGCCAGGGGGCGCAGCCCGTGGACTGGCGCCTGCCGTAGCCGAGCGCCGGTCAGCCGTCGATCGTGGCAGCCCGCACGCACAGGACGTCCGGCAGGTGCGAGGCGAGCTGCTGCCAGCTGTCCCCGTCGTCCGCGCTCGCGTACACCTCCCCGTTGCGGTTGCCGAAGTACACCCCGGCCGGATCGGCGTCGTCGGTGCAGAGCGCGTCGCGCAGCACCGTGCCGTAATGCGCGCCGTCGGGCAGCCCCGCCGACAGGGGTTCCCAGCTGTTGCCCGCGTCGGTGGTCCTGAAGACGCGGCAGCGGTGCCCGGCCGGCACCCGGTCGGCGTCGGCGTTGATCGGGAAGAGGTACGCCGTGTCCGCGCGGTGCGGGTGCGCCGCGACCGCGAAGCCGAAGTCGGAGGGCAGGCCCGCGCCGATGTCCGTCCAGTTGTCCCCGGCGTCGTCGCTGCGGAACACGCCCCAGTGGTTCTGGAGATAGAGCCGGTCGGGGTCGGCGGCGTCCCGGCTGACCTTGTGGACGCACTGGCCGAACTCCGGGTCCGGATCCGGCAGGAAGACCGCCGACACCCCCCGGTTGGCCGGGGTCCAGCTCTCGCCGCCGTCCGCGGTCCTGAACACCCCGGCTGTGGAGACGGCTACGGTGACCGACCGCGGGTCCCGCTCGTCCGTCAGCACGGTGTGCAGCCCTTCGCCACCCCCGCCCGGTACCCACTTCGAGCGCGTCGGATGCTCCCAGAGGGGGCGCACCAGCTCGAAGGACTCCCCTCTGTCCCGCGAGCGGAACAGCGCGGCCGGCTCGGTGCCCGCGTACACGACGTCGGGCGCCTCGGGGCCCGCCGGGTGCAGCTGCCAGACCCGCTCCAGCGAGGTCCCGGTGAACTCCGGGAACTTCACGGCCGGTTGCTTCGGCTCGACCCAGCTCGCGCCCAGGTCGTCCGAGTGGAAGACGGACGGGCCCCAGTGCGCACTGTCACCGCCCACCAGCAGCCGGGGGGCGTCCCCACGCTTGTCGATGGCGATCGAGTAGATCGCCTGAGCATTGAAATGCGGTCCGTCGAACTCCCATGCGCCGCCGCTCCTGCGGCCGATGAAGAGCCCCTTGCGGGTGCCGACGGTGAGCAGAACATCGGTCATGACCGAACCTCCCGAAACGCCGTTGTGCCGGACAGGCGTCAGTCTGCACCCCGCCACTGACAGCGGCGCGCAGGACAGCTCCGAACCCCGCGAGCCCAGCATGTTCCGGACGAGAGTCAGCGGCGCCCCGGGCCGGCTGCCTTCCGGCGGCTCAGGAGGCGGGTCGTGCCCCCGTCGGCCTCGGGGATGTCACGGACGTGGCGGAAGCCGATCCGGCCCAGCAGGGCGAGCGACGCCTCATTGCCGGCGTCCACGGTCGCCAGCACCTCGGTCAGGCCCAGGGCGCCGAAGCCGCGGGCGACCAGCGCCTCGGCGATCTCGGTGCCCAGCCCCTGCCCCCAGGCGGCGGGGGTCACGGCGTAGACGATCTCGTGGCCGTCCACACCGGGGGTGCGGGACGGCTTGATCTCCGCGTGGCCGACCGCACGCCCGCCCTGCCGCACCACCCACACGCCGAACAGGTCCTGCGCGTAGACCTTCGTGAAGATCCGCCCGAAAAGTGCCCGGTCCTCGGCCTCCGCGTCCACGCCGTCGCCCATCCAGCGCCCCACCCGGGCGTCCTGGAAGAGCGCCACGAAGTCTTCCTCGTCGGCGGGCACGTACGGCTCCAGCAGCAGCCGCCGCGTGTGCAGGACGGGAGTCTTCATGCCGCGCGACGCTACCGACCGCCCGCCCGCGGTCGCAACGGACTTGATCAGCGGCCGGGCGCCGCCGTACTGCTGCGCACCACCAGGTTGGTGGCCAGGTCGACACGGGTGGTGGCGGGCTGCCTGCCCCGGCCGAGGTCGAGGACCAGCCGGGCGGCGGTCTCGGCCATCTCGATGAGCGGCTGGCGCACCGTGGTCAGAGGCGGCCCGATCCACCGGGTGAGGGGGAGGTCGTCGAAGCCGACCACGCTGAGGTCCTCGGGAATGCGCAGCCCCAGTTCGCGTGCGGCCTCGTACACACCGAGCGCCTGCAGGTCGTTCCCGGCGAAGACGGCCGTCGGCCGGTCCGCCATGCGCAGCAGCTCCAGGCCCGCGGCATAGCCGGCCTCGTGCTGGAACTCGCCCTCGCGGACCAGATGGGGGTCGATCGGCAGGCCCGCGGTCTCCAGGGCGGCACGGTAGCCGTCCACCCGGGCGCGGCTGCACATCATGCGCGACGGGCCGCTGATGACGCCGATCCGCCGGTGCCCGAGCCCGGTCAGGTGGCGGGTGGCGGCGAGCCCGCCCTGCCAGTTCGTCGTCCCGACCGAGGGGATGTCGTCCCCGGGATCGCCGGCCGGGTCGACCACCGCGTACGGAATGTTGCGGCTGGTCAGCTGGGCGCGCTGGGCGGCGGTGAGGTCGGACAGAACGAGGATCACCCCGACCGGCCTGCGGGCCAGCACGCCGTCCACCCAGGTCTGCCCGGGGGTGAGGCGGCCCGCGCTCTCGGAGAGCACCAGGCTCAGGCCCTCCTCGCGCGCGACGTTCTCCACGCCGCGCACGACCTCCATGGCCCATGCGCTGTCCAGCTCGTGGAAGACCAGATCGATGAGCTGCGACTGGGTTGTGGAGCCGCGTCTGCGCCGGTAGCCGTGGAGCAGGAGCAGCTCCTCGACCTTCGTGCGCGTGCCGGGGGCGACATCGGCCCGCCCGTTCAGCACTTTCGAAACTGTCGGAGCCGAGACTCCGGCCGCTCGGGCGATTTCCGCCAGGGTGGCGGTGCCGTCCGACGACTCGCCGGCGGGCGCCTTCTCCTGATGTGACTGGACGTTTGCGGGGCTCATACAGGGAATCGTAACCGCCTGCCGCAAGGAGGGAGGGGTGGGCCCCCGACGAAAATTCCTCCGCCCGGACCTCTTGACTGGCCCGAAACACGACCGTACGGTTCCGGCAACATTCGCAAGCAGGGCCGAAACATTCGACAGAGGTGCGGTCATGGGGTCGGGAATTTTCACTCAGAGTACGCGTGCGGCGAGATGGACCGCGGCCGGTGCGGCCATGGTCATGGCGGGCGTGCTGGCGGGCTGCGGGTCGGGTGGTGACAGCGGCGGTGACGGCGGCGGCACCCTCACCGCGTACGTCTACGGCGACGACGCGGTCAAGGTCCAGGAGGCCGCGGTCAAGGAGTTCAACAAGACCTCGAAGGTCAAGGTCAAGCTGATTCCGGTACCGGGCACCGAGTACGTCAACAAGCTGCGCAGCGCCATGGGCTCGCCCAGCGCCCCGGACATCTTCTACAACTGGGGCGGCGGCTCCATCAAGCCGTACCTCGACGCCGGCCAGCTGGTCGACCTGACCTCGACCGTCAAGAGCGACGCCACCCTCAAGGACGGCTTCCTCCCGTCCATCGTCGAGGCGGGCAGCCTCGACGGGAAGATCTACGGGGTGCCGATGCGCGGCATGCAGCCCGTGATGCTCTTCTACAACAAGAAGCTCTTCGCCGAGAACAAGCTGGAGGCGCCCAAGACCTGGGAGGAGCTCCAGCACGCCATCACCGTCTTCAAGGACAAGGGCATCACCCCCTTCGCGCTCGGCGGCCAGGAGAAGTGGCCCGAGCTGATGTGGATGGAGTACCTGCTCGACCGGATCGGCGGCCCCGACGTCTTCAAGAAGATCCAGAACGGCGACGCCTCGGCCTGGGGCGACCCCGCGGTCCTCAAGTCCGCCCAGACCGTGAAGGAACTGGTCGACGGCGGTGCCTTCGGCAAGAACTTCAACTCCGTCGACTACGGCAGCGGCGCCGCCCCCACCCTGCTTGCCAAGGGCAAGGCGGCCATGCACCTGATGGGCTCGTGGGAGTACTCGACGCAGCTCGGCAAGGCGCCGGAATTCGCCAAGAAGGACCTCGGCTGGGCCAACTTCCCGACCGTGGCCGGCGGTGTCGGCGACCCGGCCGACGTGGTGGGCAACCCCACCAACTACTGGTCGATCAACTCCCGCACCAAGCACAAGGACGCCGCCATAGCCTTCCTCAAGACCATGGCGTCCAAGTCCTACGCCCAGGCCCTGGTCGACAACGGTGACGTACCGACCACGTCCAACGCCGCCTCCATGCTGAGCGGATCGCCCAACCCGCAGTTCGCGAGCGACCAGTACGACATGGTCCAGAAGGCACCGAGCTTCACCCTCTCGTGGGACCAGGCGCTGGTGTCCCGTATCGCCACCCCGCTGCTCACCGAGATCAGCAAGCTGTTCGCCGGCAAGTCCACGCCCGAGCAGTTCGTCGCCGCGATGAAGGCCGTCAAGTAACAATGTCCCACGTCTCTTCGTACAAAAAGGTGCGCGGAGGAAGGAAGGCGGCCGCCGGCAACGTCGGCCGCCCCTCGGTCGCCTGGGCCGTGCCCGGCATCGTCTTCTTCGCCCTCTTCGCGATCGTCCCGCTGGCGATCGCCGTCTACCTCTCCTTCTGCCGCTGGGACGGGCTGAACTCCCCGTCCCCCGTGGGAATGGACAACTGGACCCGGCTGTTCAAGGACCCGGAGTTCCGTCAGGCCGCCTGGCTCAGCCTGCTCCTCACCTCGATCAGCTGGGTGTTCCAGACCCCCGTGGCGCTGCTCCTCGGCGTCTGGGCGGCGGGCAGGCAGCGCAGCCGGGCCGTACTCTCGGCGATCTTCTTCATTCCGCTGCTGCTCTCCACCACGGCCATCGCGATGCTGTTCCACGCGCTGCTCGACCCCAACTTCGGCGTGATCAGGACGATCGGTCCCTGGTTCGGCATCGACCCGAACATCATGGGCTCCTCCACCGGGGCCCTGCTCACCGTGGCGTTCGTCGGCGGCTGGCAGTTCATGCCCTTCCACACGCTGATCTACCAGGGCGGCACCCGGCAGATCCCCCAGGTCCTGTACCAGGCGGCGGAGATCGACGGAGCGGGCATGTTCCGCCAGTTCTTCCACATCACGCTGCCGCAGCTGCGCCACACCATCACGACCTCCTCGGTCCTGATGATCGTCGGCTCGCTGACCTACTTCGACACCGTACTGATCATGACCAGGGGCGGCCCCGGCACGGACACCACCGTGCTTCCGTACCTCATGTACCGGACCGGTTTCCAGACCTACGACCTCGGCTACGCCGCGGCGATCGCGACGGCCCTGGTCGTGGTGGCCACCGCCCTGTCGCTGATCCTGGTCCGCTTCAGCGGCTTCGGGAACATGCGGTCCACCCGGGAAGGTATGTGACGAGATGTCAATCGACACCCGCCCCGTGGCACGCTCCGCGTCGCCCGTGACCCGGAGCCGGCTGGCCGCCGCCCGGCGGCGCAGGAAGTGGGGCAACCCACTGGCCGGCCTGGGTTCCCTGGTGTGGCTGCTGCTCGTGGTCGTCCCGCTCTACACGCTGATCTCCTCGTCGCTCATGCGCCAGGACGAGGCGCTCAACGGCGACCCGCTGGCCCTCCCGACCCACCCCACGCTCGAGAACTACCGCACCGTTCTGGACAGCGGCTTCTCCACGATGCTCACCAACACGGCGCTGGTCGCCGTGGCCACCGTGGCCATCGTCCTGGTGCTCGCGGTGCCGGTCGCCTATGTCGCGGTACGGACCCGCAGCCGGCTCTCCTCGCTCGCCTTCCGGACCTTCCTGCTCGGCGTCGCGATCCCCGCGCAGGCGGTGATCGTGCCGCTGTACCTGCTGATCAGCAAGATGGGCCTGTACGACAGCCTGCCGGCGATCATCCTGCCGACCGCGGCGTTCGCCATGCCCGTGGCGGTGCTGATCCTCAGCGGCACCATGCGTGACGTCTCCGAGGAGATGTACGAGGCGATGGCGCTCGACGGCGCGTCGCCCCTGCGGATGCTGTGGCAGCTGGCGATCCCGATGTCCAAGGGCGGCATCAGCACGGTGGCCATCTACACGGCCCTCCAGGCGTGGAACGGCTTCCTGTTCCCGCTGATCCTGACCCAGTCGGAGGAGAACCGGGTGCTGACCCTCGGCCTCTTCAACTTCATGTCGCAGTTCGGGATGAACATCCCTGCCGTGCTGGCCGCGATCGTGCTCTCCGTCGTGCCGATCTTCGCCGTGTACCTCGTGGCACGCAAGGCACTGGTCAACGGACTGATGGGGGTGGGCGGCAAGTAGCGCTCCGGGGCCTGTCTTTCGGATCAGGCCCCCACGCCGCCCCGCACCACCGCACTCATGAGAGGAACCCCTGCCCCCATGGCAATCCCCGCTGTCCCGCACGCCCGCAGCACCGAAGCGGCCCCGGCCGCCGACGGCCCCTGGCGCGACCCCTCCCTCACCCCGGAGGAGCGGGTGGCCGACCTGATCCCCCGGATGACCCTGGAGGAGAAGGCCGCGCAGCTGTACGGAATCTGGGTGGGTGCCGACGCCGACGGCGACGGGGTCGCCCCGCACCAGAACGACATGGTCGACCCGGTGGACTGGGACGACCTGACCACCCGCGGACTCGGCCAGCTCACCCGGCCCTTCGGCACCGCGCCCGTCGACCCCGGCGTCGGGGCCCTCGGCCTGGCCCGCGCCCAGAGCCGGATCGCCGAGGCCGGCCGCTTCGGCATCCCGGCCCTCGCCCACGAGGAGTGCCTGGCCGGCTTCACCGCCTGGGGCGCCACCGCCTACCCCGTCCCGCTGTCGTGGGGCGCGGCCTGGAACCCGGACCTGGTCGCCGAGATGGCGCACCGGATCGGCGCCGACATGCGTGCCGTCGGGGTCCACCAGGGGCTGGCGCCCGTCCTGGACGTGGCGCGCGACCTGCGCTGGGGCCGGGTCGAGGAAACGATCGGCGAGGACCCCTATCTGGTGGCCACCATCGGCACCGCCTACGTCCGCGGACTGGAGTCCGCCGGGATCATCGCCACCCTCAAGCACTTCGCCGGATACTCGGCCTCCGCCGGCGCCCGCAACCTCTCGCCGGTGCGGGCCGGGGCCCGTGAGATGGCGGACGTGATCCTGCCGCCCTTCGAGATGGCGCTGCTGGAGGGCGGGGCGCGTTCGGTGATGCACTCGTACGCCGAGATCGACGGCGTACCCGCGGCAGCCGACCCGGCCCTGCTCACCGGACTCCTCCGGGACACCTGGGGGTTCACCGGGACCGTCGTCGCCGACTACTTCGGCATCGGCTTCCTGGAGACCCTGCACAAGGTCGCCGCCGACCGTGCGGACGCCGCCCGGCTCGCACTGACCGCCGGCGTCGACGTGGAGCTGCCCACCGTCCGCAGCTACGGTGACGTCCTCGTCACCGCCGTGCGGGACGGTGCGGTGGAGGAGGCGCTCGTCGACCGGGCCCTGGGGCGTGTCCTGCTGCAGAAGTGCGAACTCGGACTGCTCGACCCGCAGTGGTCGCCGCTGCCCGCCGCGCTGAAGGACGCCGACCCTGAAGAGGCCCGCGACACCGTCGACCTCGACCCGCCGGAGAACCGGGCCCTGGCCCGGGAACTCGCCGAGCAGGCCTGCGTACTGCTCGCCAACCCCGGCGGCACGTTGCCGCTGCGGGACGCCGGACGGATCGCCGTGGTCGGGCCCCGTGCGGACGACGCGCTGGCCATGCTCGGCTGCTACTCCTTCCCCAGCCACGTCGGGGTCTCGCACCCCGAATTCGACATGGGGATCGACGTGCCGACGGTGCTGGAGTCGGTGCGCGGGGAGTTCCCCGGCTCCGGGGTCGGCTTCGCCGCGGGCTGCGAGGTGGACGGCACGGACACGTCCGGGATCGCGGAGGCCGTCCGGCTGGCCCGGGACTCCGACGTCTGTGTCGCCGTGCTCGGTGACCGGGCCGGTCTCTTCGGCCGCGGCACGTCCGGCGAGGGCTGTGACGCCACCGACCTCGCGCTGCCCGGTGTGCAGGCCGAGCTCCTGGACGCCCTGCTGGCCACCGGGACCCCGGTGGTCCTGGTGCTGCTGACGGGCCGCCCGTACGCGCTGGGACGCTGGGCGGACCGGACGACGGCGATCGTCCAGGCCTTCTTCCCGGGCGAGGAGGGCGGACCGGCGCTGGCCGGAGTGCTCTCCGGGCGGGTCAACCCCTCCGGCCGGCTGCCGGTGAGCGTTCCGCAGGGTCCGGGCGGTCAGCCGTGGACGTATCTGCAGCCGCCGCTCGGGCTGGTGAGCGGGGTCAGCAACCTGGACCCGACACCGCTGTACGCCTTCGGGCACGGTCTGTCGTACACGACCTTCGACTGGGGGCAGGGCGATCCCGCCCCGGCCGATATCCCCACCGACGGCTCCGCCGACATCGAGGTCACGGTCCGCAACACCGGGGAGCGCGAGGGGGCCGAAGTGGTGCAGCTCTACCTCCACGACCCGGTGGCCCAGACCACCCGGCCGCAGGTGCGGCTGATCGGCTACGCCAGGGTTCCGCTCGCCGCCGGTGCGGCGGCCCGGGTCCGGTTCCGCTTCCACGCGGACCTGGCGTCGTTCACCGGCGTCGGCGGCCGTCGTGTCGTCGAGCCCGGTGAGCTCGAACTGCGGCTCGCCGCCTCCAGCGACGCGTCCGATGTCCGCCGGACGCTGCGGCTGCGCCTCACCGGTCCCGAGCGCGTGGTCGACCACACGCGACGGCTCGTCTGCGGCACCTCGGTCGAGTCCGCCTCCGTACCGGAGCCGGCCGCGCGCTGACCGGCGCCGTCGCACAGCCGCACCATCCCTCTCGTGAACCTCCCCGCCACCGAGCGGTCCGCCCGTCGGCTGCGGGGAGGTTCACGAAACTTTCGAAGCATCTTCATCGAACGCGCGTCGATCCCGGCACCCAGGTCCCGGGAGGCGCGTCCACCGAAAGGGATATGTCATGCGCAAGACAACCCAGGCTGCGATGATCGGCACCGCCGCAGCGGCCCTGCTCGTCTCCTCCTTCACCCTCAGCGCATCGGCGGCCCCGGAGCACTCCGGCTCCCACGGGAAGCCGAAGCCTCCCGCCGCCGACACCCTGGGCAGCCTCGGCAAGCGGGCCGACCTGCGCATCGGCACCGCGGTCGACATGGCGGCACTCGCCGCGGACGCGCCCTACCGGGCCAAGGCCGCGGGCGAGTTCACCTCCGTCACCCCCGAGAACGTCATGAAGTGGGAGGTCGTCGAGCCGCAGCGGGGCACGTACGACTGGGCGGCTGCCGACGAACTGGTCGACTTCGCCCGGGCCAACGGACAGCTGGTGCGCGGCCACACCCTGGTCTGGCACAACCAGCTCCCCGCCTGGCTCACCGGCGGCGACTTCAGCGCCGACGAGCTGCGCGCCATCCTGCGCAGGCACATCACCGACGAGGCCGGCCACTTCAAGGGCCGGATCTGGCAGTGGGACGTCGTCAACGAGGCCTTCAACGACGACGGCACCCTGCGCGACAGCATCTGGCTGCGGAAGCTCGGCCCCGGCTACATCGCGGACGCCTTCCGCTGGGCCCACCAGGCCGACCCCAAGGCCAAGCTGTTCATCAACGACTACAACATCGAAGGCGTCAACGCCAAGAGCACGGCCCTCCACAAGCTGGTCGTGGAGCTGCTCGAGCAGCACGTACCGATCGACGGCGTCGGCATCCAGGGCCACCTCTCCGTCCAGTACAACGCCCCGCACGACATCGCCGACAACATGAAGCGGTTCGACGACCTCGGGTTGGAGACCGCGATCACCGAGGCCGACGTCCGCATCCCGATGCCGTCCGACAGCACCAAGCAGGAGGCCCAGGCCGAGGGGTACGACGTGCTGCTGCGCGGCTGCCTGCTCACCCGCCGCTGCACCGACTTCACCGTGTGGGGCTTCACCGACAAGTACTCCTGGGTGCCCGACACCTTCGAGGGCGAGGGTGCGGCCAACCTCTTCGACGAGAACTACGCGGCGAAGCCCGCGTACAAGGCCCTGACCCAGGACCTGAAGCTCGCCGCGGGCCGGGACTGAGTGCCTACCGGAAGGGCATCGGCATGACGAACGGACTCCGGATCACCGGAGTGAGAATCACCCCGGTGGCCTTCCGGGACCCGGCGTTGCTGAACGCCGTGGGCGTGCACGAACCGTACGCCCTGCGGGCGATCGTCGAGGTCGACACCGGAGAGGGGCTCGTCGGGCTCGGCGAGACCTATGCCGACGAGGGCCATCTGCGCCGCCTGCGGGCGGCCGCGGACGCCCTCACCGGGATGGACGTGTACGCACTCGGCGCCATGCACCGCAAGGTGGCCGGGGCCCTCGCCGGGGACGACGGCACCGGCGGTTCGGGACTGACCGGAATGATCACCAGTAGCAGCGCCGTCGACCGGGTCTTCTCCCCGTTCGAGGTCGCCTGTCTGGACCTCCAGGGCAAGGCCGCCGGCCGCCCGGTCAGTGATCTGCTGGGCGGTGCGGTGCGCGACTCCGTCCCGTTCAGCGCCTACCTCTTCTACAAGTGGGCGGGGCACCCGGGCGCCGCCCCCGACGACTGGGGCGCGGCGCTGGATCCGGACGCCGTCGTCGCCCAGGCACGGCGCATGATCACCGAGTACGGGTTCACCGCGATCAAGCTCAAGGGAGGCGTCCGGCCGCCCGAGGAGGAGATCGAGGCGGTCCTCGCCCTGCGCGAGGCCTTCCCCGGAGTCCCGCTCCGGCTCGACCCCAACGCGGCCTGGAGCGTGCCCACTTCGGTCGCCGTGGCCCGCCGGCTGGAGGGCGTCCTCGAATACCTGGAGGACCCCACCCCCGGACTCGGAGGCATGGCGGAGGTGGCGCGGCAGACCCCGGTCCCGCTCGCCACCAACATGTGCGTCGTCGCCTTCGACCACCTGGCGCCCGCCGTGGAGCAGGGCGCCGTGCAGGTGGTGCTCTCCGACCACCACTACTGGGGCGGCCTGCACCGCTCGAAACTGCTCTCCGGGATCTGCGACACCTTCGGCATGGGGCTGTCCATGCACTCCAACTCCCATCTCGGGATCAGCCTGGCCGCGATGACCCACCTGGCAGCGGCCACACCCCATCTCACCTACGCCTGTGACACCCACTGGCCATGGAAGACGGAGGAGGTCGTCGAACCCGGCGTGCTCGAGTTCGCCGACGGGTCCGTGCGGGTCCCCGAGGGGCCGGGGCTGGGTGTGGAGCTCGACCGGGACGCACTGGCCCGGCTGCACGAGCAGTACCTCGACTGCGGTCTGCGCAACCGGGACGACACCGGCTACATGCGGCGGATCGACCCGGGCTACGAGAAGAAGTCACCGCGCTGGTGACCGGCCGCGGAGCCCGCCACCGGCTCCGCGGCCCCTGCTCCCCACCCCTCCACAGGACATCGAGGATCTCTCATGGCCCCTCTCGACTGGGCCGCCCTGGGCGGCTACTTCCTGGTGATGCTGCTCATCGGCCTCTGGTCGCACAAGCGCGTCGGTGACGTCAGCGACTACTTCACCGGGGGCGGCCGGATGCCCTGGTGGCTGTCCGGCATCTCCCACCACATGTCCGGCTACAGCGCCGCCGTGTTCGTCGCCTACGCGGCCATCGCCTACAGCTACGGAATCACCGTCTACGTCTGGGCGTTCCTGCCGCTCGCGCTGGGCACCGGCGTCGGTGCCTGGCTGTTCGCCCCGCGCTGGAACCGGCTGCGGCAGCGGTACGCCGTCGCCTCGCCGCTGGAGTACCTCGCCAAGCGGTACAACGTCCCCACCCAGCAGGCTCTCGCATGGAGCGGCGCCCTGCTCAAGGTCTTCGACGTCGCCGCCAAGTGGGCGTCGGTGGCGATCCTGCTCAACGTGTTCACCGGTATGTCGATGACGGCCGGCATCCTGATCACCGGCGTGGTCACCCTGCTGTACTGCACCGTCGGCGGGCTGTGGGCCGACGCGCTCACCGACTTCGGCCAGTTCGTCATCCAGGGCTTCGCGGCCCTGGCCATGGTCTGGGTCGTCCTCGACAGACTCGGCGACGGCGTATCGGGCCTCGGCACGATCTGGCACCGGCTGCCGGAGGGGCACGGCCACCCGCTGGTGGGTCCGTACACCGCCACCTTCCTCGGCGCGTACGTCGTCGTGAAGCTCTTCGAGTACAACGGCGGCATGTGGAACCTGGCCCAGCGCTACATGGCCACCGACACCCCGAAGGCCGCCCGCCGGTCGGCCGGACTCTCCGCCGTGCTGTACGTGGTGTGGCCCGCGGTCCTGCTGTTCCCGCCGCTCGCCGCGGCCGTGCTGCTGCCGGACATCTCCGACCCGCAGAAGGTCTACGCGCTGATGGCGGAGTCGTATCTGCCGGCGGGCCTGGTGGGGCTGACCCTCGCGGGGATGTTCTCCCACACGATGGCCATGGCATCCTCCGACGCCAACGCGGTCTCGGCCGTGGTGACCCGCGACATCATTCCGGCCCTCGTCCGCGGCGCCAGGAACCTGCCCCCGGCGACCGGGCTGCTCATCGCCCGGGTCTGCACGGTCGTGTTCATCAGCGTCAGCATGGTCGTCGCCATCGAGGCCGATCACTTCGGCGGGGTGCTCGGCATCATCGTCGGCCTGGTCGCCGCCGTGATGGGGCCGATCTCCATCCCGATGCTGCTCGGTCTGCTGCCCCTCTTCCGCCGCTGCGGTCCGAGGGCCGCGCTGTCCTCCTGGGGGCTCGGACTCCTCGGCTACGTCCTGGTGAAGTTCGTGCTCGACAGCACCGACCAGACCCTCGTCATCGTCACTCCGCTGGTGACCTCGCTGGTGGTGTACGTCGTCGTGGGGCTGCTCGCCCCCGAGCCCGACGCGACGGCCGACGCGATCGTCGCCGCGGTCTCGGGTCCGGACGGCGACGACGGGCCGGCCACGGCCGCGCAGCCGCAGCCCGTGGTGCCCGGCTCCGCCGGCTGACCCGGCACCGCCCTGTCCGACGTCTGTTCCGGGCAGCCATCCACCCGATTTGTCATGGGTATGAACAAATAGGAGAGCAGTATGGACGACGACAACGTTCCACAGCACGCCGGCCGCAGAGCGGTGCTGGGGCTGGGGCTGGGCCTCACCGCGCTCACCGCGACCCCCCTCGGCTCCCTCCTCGGTCTGTCCGCCGAGGCGTCCGCGAGCGGTCACGGCCCATCGGTGCGGCCGACGGACCCCGGCGCGTACATCTCGTTCACGTCCCGGCGCAACAGCTTCCCCCTGGTCAGGAACGGGCGGGCGGCCCCGATCCTGGTCAGCGACCAGGACTGGGCCGGCGTCGTCCGGGTGGCCGGTGACCTGCAGAGCGACATCGAACGCGTCACCGGCGTCCGTCCCACCCTCTCGCACGGCCCCCGGCCCCAGGGCCGTGAGATCACGATCATCGGCACGGTGGGCCGCAGCTCCCTGATCGACGGACTGATCGCCCGCGGCAAGCTCGACGTCTCCACGATCCGGGGCACGTGGGAGACCAGCCTCCAGACCGTCGTCGACAAGCCCCTGCCCGGCGTCGACCGGGCGTTCGTGATCGCGGGCAGCGACCAGCGCGGCACGATCTTCGGCACGTACGACGTCTCGCGCGGGATCGGTGTCTCACCCTGGTACTGGTGGGACGACGTCGCCCCCGTACAGCGGAACGAGATCCACGTACTGCCCGGCAGGCACACCCAGGGCACCCCGGCCGTCAAGTACCGCGGCTTCTTCATCAACGACGAGAACCCGGCACTCGGCACCTGGGCCCCGGCCTTCTTCGGCCCGGGCAAGGCCCCCGGCTTCGAGAACGGATTCAACGCCGACTTCTACGCCAGGATCTTCGAGGTGATGCTGCGACTGAAGGCCAACTACCTCTGGCCGGCCGTCTGGGGGCGCGCGTTCGCCGAGGACGACCCGCTCAACCACGCCACCGCCAAGGCGTACGGCGTCGTCATGGGCACCTCGCACGAGGCGCCGATGATGCGCGGCATCGAGGAGTGGAACCGCCACGCGGTCGCGGCGGTACGTGACAGTGCCGGCACCGTCACCACCCCCGGCCACGACCCCTACGGCGGCACCGGCGAGTGGTCCTTCCGCCGCAACGCGGAGGCGATCAAGGCCTACTGGGCCGACGGCATCCGCCGGATGGAGGACGAGGACTTCGAGGGTGTCGTCACCCTCGGCATGCGCGGGAACGGCGACGTCAGCCTGCCCGACGGCGACGGCATCGAGCTGATGACCGAGATCATCGCCACCCAGCGCGAGATCCTGGCCGAGGTCTCCGGCAGGGACGTCACCACCATTCCGCAGGTGTGGACGCTCTACAAGGAGGTCCAGCACTACTGGGACCGCGGACTGCGGGTCCCCGACGACGTCACGGTCGTCCTCACCGACGACAACTGGGCCAACATCCGCAAGCTGCCCGACCTCCGCGACGACGCCCGCGAGGGCGGGTACGGGCTGTACTACCACTTCGACTACGTCGGGGCCGGCCGCAACTACAAGTGGGTGGACACCGCCTCCCTGCCCAACATGTGGGACCAGCTCCACCAGTCGGTCGCCTACGGCAACCACGGCCTGTGGGTCACCAATGCCGGCGACCTCAAGGGCAACGAACTGCCCACCCAGTTCTTCCTGGAGTACGCCTGGAACCCCGAGCGCTGGACCCTGGACCGGCTGCCCGAGTGGGAGGAGCGGTACGCCCGGCAGAACTTCGGCGAGAAGCAGGCCGCCGACGTGGCCTCCGTCCTGCGCGCGTACGCCCGGCTCCAGTCGCGGCGCAAGCCCGAACTGCTCAACCGGAAGATCACCCTCGACCCCGCCAAGAACCCCGCCAAGGACAGCTCGGCGATCGTGAACGACGACGAGGCGACCCCGTTCAGCATCGTCGACTACCGCGAACTGGAGCGCGTCACGCAGGAGTGGCAGCGGCTCGGCGCCGAAGCCGAGCGGGTGGGGCGCCGGCTGCCCGCCTCCGCCCAGGACGCCTGGTACGAACTGGTCGGCTACGAGGTCATGGCCACCGCCAATCTGTACGCACTGCGCGAGGCGGAGTTCACCAACCTGCACTACGCGGCCCAGGGCCGGGCCCGCACCAACGACCTGGCGGCCGCCGCCGAGGCCCGGCTCGCCGACGACCTGGCCCTGGCCGAGCGCTTCAACACCCAGGTGGCGGGCGGCAAGTGGCAGGGCTTCCAGACCCAGCCGCACATCGACTACGGCGACGTGGCCCGTTACGGACCGAACGCACCCTGGCAGCAGCCCGAGATCGACAACGTCGCGCTCAAGGACGTCCTCTTCCCCGCGGTCAAGCGCATCGACCTGCCGGCGGGCGCCGAGATGGGTGTGGCCGTCGACGGTTCGGCGGCATGGTGGCCGCACGAGCGGAGCCCGGCCGTGCTCCCGGTCTTCAGCCCGTACCAGAGCCAGCCCGCCCAGTACATCGAGGTGTTCAACCGGGGCCGTGCCCCGTTCGACTACCGTGTGCGCACCGGTGCCTCCTGGCTGACCGCCGACCGTGTGCGGGGGCGGGTCGAACAGCAGGACCGGATCACCCTGCGCGTGGACTGGGACAGGGCTCCGAAGGGGCTCACGGAGGTACCGGTCACCGTCACCGGGCCGCTCGGGCAGGCAGTGGTCGTCAAGGCGGTCGTCGACCGCCCCGCGC
The DNA here is from genome assembly GCF_042871565.1 of Streptomyces sp. NPDC005775. Lineage (NCBI taxonomy): Bacteria > Bacillati > Actinomycetota > Actinomycetes > Kitasatosporales > Streptomycetaceae > Streptomyces > Streptomyces sp. NPDC005775. Next base: position 32,941 of record NZ_JBIAIU010000023.1, read on the forward strand.
TGTCCCGCTCGCGCCTCGACGGCTTCGTGGAGGCCAACGGGTACGTCTCCATCGAGGCCGACCACTACAGCCGGGCCGTCGCCGGCGGCGGCATCAGCTGGCAGCGCATCCCGGACATCGGCCGGACCGGTGCGGGGATGGAGCCCTTCCCGGTCACCGCGCCCCGGCAGGCCCCCGGTGGGGGCAGCCCGCGGCTGGAGTACCGCGTCAGCCTGTTCACCACCGGCCCGGTCACCGTCCACGCGTATCTCTCGCCCCGCAACAACCCGCTGCCGACCGACGGGCTGACGTACGCGGTCTCCCTCGACGACGCGCCACCGCAACCGGTGAACGTCACGAAGGTGACGGGAGCCGACGACGGCACCATGAACGCGCAGTGGGCCCGGCACACCTCCGACAACGTCAACATCACCAGTACGGTCCACCAGGTCACCGCGGCCGGAGTGCATGTGCTCAAATTCTGGATGGTCGACCCGACGGTGGTGCTGCAGAACCTGGTGGTCGACACCGGCGGCCTCAAGCCCAGCTACCTGGGCCCGCCGGAGAGCCTCCGGCTGCGCTGAGACCGGAGGTCCGGGTCATGTCCCGCCCGGCGCGTGACGCGCCGGGCGGACGCAGGGAGAGCAGAACGATGACGAGCGAGCACGAGAACACCGGCGCGCCCGCCGGTGACCTGGAGATCACCCCCGTTGGGGCGGGGGTGTCGATCAGCGTCACGGCACCGCCGGGAGAGCTCTCGTTCCTCTGCACCCCGGCCCGGGCCCGGGAACTGGCCACCGCTCTCGGCCTCGCGGCGGACGAGGCCGAGAGCGCGCGGCCGGTGGACCCGGTCACCGTCAGGGCGGACGAACTGCGCCGCGGGGACGTACGCGACGGCGACCGCACCATGACGGTGGACTCCGTCCGGATCGACGGGGCCACCGCCCACATCGCCTGGAAGTCGAGCGCCGGGCGGAGCTGGAACCAGCTGTACGACGCCGACGCCCGCATCACGCTGCGCCGCCGCGGCCGGCGCCCCGGCCACTGAGGCGCCGGTCACCGCGCAAGCTCTCGTTCTCCGCGTCCGCCCTGTCGTGCGTGGCCGCGGGGCGGGGCGCACTCTGGAGAGGAGGCCTTGGAGGTGAGCGCCATGACACAGAAGGCTGTCGGATGGCACATCGAGCTGGAATTCGAGGAAGACACCGATCGCACGCGCGCGGCCGCCCTGGTGCGGCTCTCGGACGGGAGCGAGGTCCGCGCCCACGGTTACGCCAGCCGCCACCCCTCCGACTCCGGGCAGCCCCGGGTGGGCGAGGAGATCGCGGGGGCCCGCGCACTCAACGAACTCGCGATGAAACTGCTGACCAAGGCGCACGACGAGATCGACGAGGCGTCCGGCCGTACGTCGTACCCGCTGACCTGATCGAGCGGTTCTCCGTTCCGCCTCTGTACGGGGACGTCCTCTTGTACGAGAGGCGTCGTAATTTGACGGACGTCGTAGTACGGGATGTATCGTACTAGCGATCCTTCCGTACCCGGCGAAACGGAGTCCGTCGTGAGTGCCCTTTTCGAGCCCTACACCCTGAGGTCGCTTGTCGTGCCCAACCGGGCATGGATGGCACCCATGTGCCAGTACTGCGCCGCAGTGGAAGGGCCCGAAACGGGTGTTCCCACCGACTGGCACTTCGCCCACCTCGCCGCCCGGGCCACCGGCGGCACCGGTCTGATCCTCACCGAGGCGACGGCCGTCAGCCCCGAGGGACGCATCAGCCCGGCCGACCTCGGCATCTGGAACGACACCCAGGTCGCGGCGTTCCGCCGGATCACGGACTTCGTGAAGGCGCAGGGTTCGGCCATCGGGATCCAGCTGGCCCACGCCGGCCGCAAGGCCTCCACGGCCGCACCCTGGACCGGTGGCGGCCCGGTCGGCCCCGACGCCCACGGCTGGACGCCGGTCGCTCCCAGCCCGCTGCCGTTCGACACCGGCTACCCCGTGCCGCATGAGCTGACCGTCGATGAGATCCAGGGCGTCGTAGCCGACTTCCGCGAGGCCGCGCGCCGAGCCGTCGAGGCGGGCTTCCAGGTCGCCGAGGTGCACGGCGCGCACGGCTATCTGGTCGGGCAGTTCCTGTCGCCGCACAGCAACCACCGCACCGACGCGTACGGTGGCAGCTACGAGAACCGCGTCCGCTTCGCCCTCCAGGTCGTCGACGCCGTCCGGGAGGTGTGGCCCGAGGACCTGCCGGTCTTCTTCCGGATCTCCGCCACGGACTGGCTCACCGAGAACGCCGAGGACGAGCGTGAGGGCTGGACCGCCGACGAGACGGTACGGCTGGCCGAGGAGCTGCGGGCCCACGGCGTCGACCTGCTCGACGTCTCCACCGGCGGAAACGCGCCCCGCGCCCGCATCACGACCGGACCCGGATACCAGGTCCCCTTCGCCGAGCGTGTGAAGCGGGAGACCTCGCTGCCGGTCGCCGCCGTCGGCCTGATCACCGACCCGCAGCACGCCGAGAAGATCCTTGCCGAAGGGAGTGCGGACGCCGTGCTCCTCGGGCGCGAGCTGCTGCGCAACCCGTCGTGGGCGCGGTACGCGGCCCGCGAGCTGAGTGGCCGGGTGCACGCCCCCGAGCAGTACGAGTACGCGATCTGACCGCACGCCCGAAGCGCTCCTGCGCCCTCCTCGCACGTCCCGGCGCCCGCGAGGAGGGCGGTTGCGTACGTACCGTCCGGATCGCGGCATCCGTTCACCGCGCATTCACCCGGGATGACGGCTGGGGCATTCCCTCCCGCGCCGCGGGGACCTACGCTCGGCCGGGAATCGATCAACGTTGCGCACAGCCGTACCCCGGCTGCTGACAACGTTGTCCAGCCTCCCCGGAAGGTACCGCGACATGCCCCCCAGACAGCTGACCGCGATCCGGCGACTCGCCGCGCGAACAGCGGCCGTGGTCATCACCGGCACCCTGGCCGCCGCCGTCCTGCCCCCCGCCGCAGAGGCCGCCGCGCCCGTCACCCGCCCCACCGCCTACGTGGACCCGCTGATCGGCAGCGCCAACGGCGGCAACACCTTTCCCGGTGCCACCCTCCCGTACGGGATGATCGCCTGGTCGCCGACGAGCACCCGGGGCGACCAGACGAGCACCGGCGCCGCGAACGGTTACGAGTACGACGCCACCCGGCTGCGCGGACTGAGCCTCACCCATGTCAACGGCGCCGGATGCAACCCCGGCGCGGCCGGGGACATCCCGATCATGCCGTTCGTCGGGGACGTCACCTCGTCGCCGTCCGCCGACACCAAGGACGCCGTCTACGCGGCGGACTTCTCGCACGACGACGAGCGAGCCGTCCCCGGCCGCTACACCCTCGGCCTCGACTCCGGAGCCACCGCCGACCTCGCGGTGAGCCGCCGTGCCGGCGTGGCCGACTTCGCCTTCCCGGCGGGGAAGCCCGCCAACCTGCTCTTCCGCGTCTCCAACTCGCTCAACGGCAGTGAGGAAGCCCAGGTGAAGATCGACACCGCGCACCGCAAGGTGACGGGTTCGGTGCTCACCGGCGCCTTCTGCGGCCGGCGCGCCAACGGCGGCACCAACAACCGCAAGAGCTACTACCGCCTCTACTTCAGTGCCTCCTTCGACCGCGCCTTCTCCTCCACCGGCACCTGGAAGGACGGCACGCTCGCCCCCGGCTCGACCGAGGGCAGCGGCGGCGAGGGCTACGCCACGGGCGCGGACCGGGCGGGCCGCGGATCGGGCGGCTGGGTCGGCTTCGACACCTCGGCAGACAACGACGTCCACATGCGGATCGGCATCTCCTACGTCAGCCAGGCCGGCGCCGAGACCAACCTGAGGAAGGAGATCGCCCCGCACGCGGGCGTCGGTGACGTCGCCGCCGCCGCGAGCCGGGCCTGGGACCGCGAGCTGAACTCCGTACGCACGGGCGGCGGGACCGAGGAGCAGCGGACCACCTTCTACACGGCGCTCTACCACTCCCTGATGCAGCCGAACCTGATCAGCGACACCGACGGACGCTACCCCGGGATGGACGGGCGCTCGCACCGGATCGAGCGCGGACAGGGGGCGCAGTACAGCAACTTCTCCGGCTGGGACCAGTACCGCGCCCAGATACAGCTGCTCGCCCTCCTCAAACCGCGGATCGCCGGGGACTTCGCCCAGTCGCTGTACAACTTCGCCCGGCAGAACGGCGGCGTGTGGGACCGCTGGGTGCACATCAACGGCGCCACCCACGTCATGACCGGTGACCCCAGTGCGGCCACCCTCGCCACGTTCTACGCCATGGGGGTGCGGAACTTCGACTACGAAGGCGCTTACGAGTCGCTGGCGCGCCAGGCGACCGTCCCCGTGGACGACGGGCTCTCGGACGCCGGCTGCCCGGGACAGTGCACCGGCCAGCGGCCCAACCTGGCCCAGTACCTGGAGTCGCACTACGCGCCCCAGGATGTCTGCCACTGCTGGGGCGGCGCCGCCGAGACGCTTGAGGACGCGGTCGCCGACGCCGCGCTCGGCCGCTGGGCCGAACTGCTCGGGCGCGACGAGGAGGCCGCGGCGTTCAAGGAGCGCGGCGGCTGGTGGCGCAACGTGTACAACCCCGGGGCCACGGACGGGGCGGGCACCAACGGCTACATCCAGGCGCGCGACCTCGACGGCTCCTGGGTCACGCCGTTCAGCCCGGGCAGCGACCGCGGCTTCGCGCAGGGCACCAGCGCCACGTACACCTGGATGGTCCCGCAGGACGTCCAGGGGCTCGCCGAGGCGATGGGCGGCCGGGACGTGGCGGCGCAGCGCCTGGACGGCTTCTTCCACAAGGCCGACGGCTCCTGGTCGGTGAAGGGCGGCGACTCCGTGCGCTACGACCCGACGAACGAGCCCGGAATCCACGCCCCTTGGCTCTACAACGCCCTCGGGCAGCCGTGGAAGACCCAGGAGACGGTGCGCGAGATCCTGGACACGGTCTACGGGACGGGCCCGCGCGGTCTGCCCGGCAACGACGACCTGGGCACCATGTCGGCCTGGTACGTATTCTCCGCGCTGGGTCTGTACCCGCAGACGCCGGGCGGTGGTGAACTGCTCCTGGGTGCCCCGCTGTTCCCGAAGGCGGTGATCGGCCGGCCGCACGGCCGGGACATCACGATCACCGCGCCGGCCGCCGATGCCACCCACGCCTACGTCGACGCGGTGACGGTGGACGGGCGCGTCCACGACCGGTCGTGGACGGACGCGAGCCTGCTGGAAAGGGGCGGAAAGCTGGTCTTCCGGCTTTCCCAGGAGGCCAACACCTCCTGGGCCACCGCCCCTTCGGGGCTGCCGCAGTAGGCGCTCCTGCCTCGTGCCGGATCCCCGCGTCCCGTTCGCGGGGATCCGGCACAGGTGCGCCCTGCTCGTCCCGGCCTGATTTATATCGTTGAAAATTCCCTGTGCACGACTGTTGTTTTGCGTTTGATGCTGTGGCTCAATGTTGGATTATGTGCCGTGCCTCACAGCTTCCAGGCACCTGAGCTCTCTCGACAGGACGACGCCTTGAGACGACAAATCCCCCGCTCCCGTGCCGTGATCAGAACGGTGGCCTGCGCCACCGCCCTTCTGATACCCGTCGGTGCCTCCCTGGTCCCGGCCGCCGCCGCGACCCCGGCCGCAGCCTCCGCGACCACGTTCACGGCCGGCGATCCGGCCACCGCCGTCCACGGGCTGAAGGGCGAGTACTTCAGCATGTCCGCGCCCGGCGCGCGGGACTTCGACAAGCTCGGCGCGGTCGCCCTGGACCCGCAGATCAACTTCCCCGGCCTCACCGGCGCGTTCGAGTCCGCCACCGGTCGCACCGAGAACACCACGGCGCGCTGGACCGGCAACATCACGGCTCCCGAGGACGGCGACTACACCTTCGCCGCGAGCGGCGACAACGGCTTCCGGCTCTTCATCGACGGTCAGGCGGTGATCGACCACTGGGAGCCGGACTGGGACAACGAGCAGACCAGCAGGCCGATCGCGCTCAAGGCCGGCGTGCCGCACACGTTCAAGCTGGAGATGTTCCAGGACATCGGCGGCGCGAACATGTTCCTGCGCTGGTCCAGCGCGACCCTCGCGCGGCAGCTCGTGCCCGAGTCCGCCTTCACCCCGCCGGCCGACTTCGAGGTCTACCCGGTCGGCCTGAGCGTCGCGGACGACGGGCTGCGGCTCCAGGCGACCTTCGACGACAAGGTCAGCGACTACGCGGCGCTGAAGGACCACCTCACGATCGAGGCCGACACCTCACCGATCCCGGTGAAGTCCGTCGCCCCGGTGCCCGGCAACCCCAAGGCACTCGCCGTCACCCTCACCGGGCCCGTCCTGAAGGGCCAGCAGGTCAGGTTCGCGTACGACGGCGAATCCGGTCTGCGGGCGGGCGGCGAGACCGTCCCGCAGATCAGCCGCAGCGCCCGCAACCTGTCCACGCACCGGCTCACCACCACCTGGGGCGACAAGGTCGACCGCGACCACCCGCTGCCCGAGTACCCCCGGCCCCAGCAGGTGCGCGACGACTGGAAGAACCTCAACGGCCCCTGGGAGTTCGCCGGGGCCGCCGCCGGCGAGCAGCCCGTCTTCGGGAAGAAGCTCGGTGAGCGCATCACCGTGCCGTACCCCGTCGAGTCGCAGCTCTCGGGCCTTGAGCGCCACGAAGACCACATGTTCTACCGCAAGCTCGTCACCGTTCCGAAGAACTGGGCCGTGAAGGGTGACAAGCACGGCAAGGGCAAGAGCAACCGGTTGAAGCTCAACTTCGGCGCCGTCGACTACCGGGCGACGGTCTGGGTCAACGGCAAGCAGGTCGCCGAGCACACCGGCGGCTACACCGCCTTCAGCGCCGACATCACCGACGCGGTCAAGGGCAGCGGCCCGCAGGAGATCGTGGTCGCGGTCACCGACACCACCGGCCCCGACCAGCCGACGGGCAAGCAGTCCGCCAACCCCGGCGGCATCTTCTACACCGCCTCCTCCGGCATCTGGCAGACCGTCTGGATGGAGCCCGTCGCACCGGCCGCCGTCGACTCCCTGACGACCACCCCGGACATCGACAAGGGCCGGCTCGCCCTGACGGTCAACTCCGAGGACGCCTCGAAGTCCGCGCGGATCACCGCCGTCGCCCGGGACAAGAAGGGCAAGGTCGTCGGCCGGGTCACCGGCCCGGCCAACCGTGAGCTGAGCCTGCCCGTTGCGAAGCAGCACCTGTGGACGCCCGACGACCCGTACCTCTACGACCTCGAGGTCACCCTCAAGGACGGCCGCTCCAAGGACAGCGTCGACAGCTACTTCGGCATGCGCTCCTTCGGCGTCGCCGAGGTCGGCGGCTACCAGAAGCTCGTCCTCAACGGGAAGCCGTTCTTCTCCCTCGCCCAGCTCGACCAGGGCTTCTACCCCGACGGCCTGAACACGGCGCCCAGCGACTCCGCCCTCGTCTTCGACCTGAAGGCGCAGAAGGACCTGGGCTTCAACTCCGTCCGCAAGCACATCAAGGTCGAGCCCGCCCGCTGGTACTACCACGCCGACCAGCTGGGTCTGCTGGTGTGGCAGGACTTCGTCTCCGGCAACCTCACCGGCGAGAAGGGCCACAAGGCCTTCCTCGACCAGGGGGCCGAGATGATGAAGCAGTTGCACAACTACCCGTCGATCGGTGCCTGGATCGTCTTCAACGAGGGCTGGGGCGAATGGGACCGCACCGAGACCGGCAAGATCACCGAACAGGTCCAGGCCGCCGACCCCTCCCGCGTCGTCAACGCCCACAGCGGTGTCAACTGCTGTAACTCCAAGGGTGATTCGGGCAAGGGCGACATCATCGACCACCACGACTACAACAACACCGACCCGGCCTTCCCGGACGCCAACCGCGCGGCGATGGACGGCGAGCACGGCGGCTTCACCCTGCGGATGCCCGGACACATGTGGCCGGGCGCGCCCACCGCGATCTACAGCGGTGTCGCCGACAAGGACGCCCTGACCGCCAAGTACGTCGAGAACACGCGCACGCACTACCTGGAGGCGGCGGGCGCCGAACTCTCCGGCTCCATCTACACCCAGGTGACCGACCTGGAGAACGAGCTCAACGGGCTCTGGACGTACGACCGCCGCGAGATCAAGGTCGACGCCGCCCAGGTGCGGAAGATCAACCAGGAGGTCATCGCCGCCGGCGCGGCCGCCGGTGAGCGGGACGAGATCAAGGGCGGCGGCGCCTGGTCCCTCGACGAGAACACGGGCACCAGGGCCGCCGACAGCGGTCCGAACCACAAGGACCTCACCCTCTCCGAGGGAACGTCCTGGACACCCGGAGCGCGGGGCTCGGCGCTGAAGTTCAACGGCGAGGGCCAGTACGCGCAGACCGACGGTCCGGTCGTCGACACCACCGGTGACTACACCGTGTCGGCCTGGGCGTCGCTGGACGCGCTTCCCGGTAACTACGCGACCGTCGTCAGCCAGGACGGCCGGCGTCAGGAGAACCCGTTCTACCTCCAGTACGGTCAGGGCGCGTTCGCCTTCTCCACCCCGGGCGCACACCGTGCCCGGCTGGAGATGACGCCCGAACTCGGCCGGTGGTACCACGTGGTCGGCGTGCGCAGCGGTGACGAGATCAAGCTGTACGTCGACGGGAAGCTCGCCGCGACCGCGGCAGCCGGGACCGCCGATGTCAGCACCGGCCCGCTGTCCGTGGGCCGTGCCAAGTGGTCGGGCGGCAACACCGACTTCTGGAACGGTTCCGTCGACCAGGTCGCGGTGTACGACAAGGCGCTGACGGCCGACGAGGTGAGCGCTCTGCACGAGACCGGGCAGCCGTAACCGAGAGCTTCCCGGCGAAGCACTGCACCACTGCACCACTGGACCGCTGCCTGCTGCCGCTCTGCGGCAGCGGGCAGCGGCATGCGCCCCCGCGGGCCCGGAGCCCGGGGGCTGTGTGAGGATCGCGGCATGGGAGAGCCGCTGATCCGTCACCGTCGCGACGACGACCTGAAGGCGTGCGTCGAGGCGCTGGCCACCGTGCACCGGGCCGACCGCTACCCGGCCGAGTGGCCGGCCGACCCGGGTGGCTGGCTGACGCCCGACGGCATGCTCGACGCCTGGGTGGCGGTGGAGGACCAGCGCGTCCTGGGCCATGTGGCACTGACCCGTACGGACGACGTCCTGGCGGCGGACGTGGGACGTGCGCCGGCGGAACTGGCTTCGGTGGCGCGGCTGTACGCGACGGCATCGGCTCGACGGCGCGGTGTCGCGCGTGCCCTGCTCGCGACCGTGACGAGGGCCGCGGCAGCCGAGGGGCTGCGCGCCGTCCTGGAGGTGGAGGACGGCGGCAGAGCCGCCGTGGCGCTCTACGAACGGGCCGGGTGGCGCCATGCCGGCAGCCGCCCCGGTGACTGGACGACGGCCGACGGCCGGACGGCACTGTTGCACACGTACGTCGCCCCGGCTGCCGGGACGCGGTAGACGACCGACGGCCCGGACACGACGCGACCGCGTCGTGTCCGGGCCGTGGCCCGTCAGGGCGGAGTCTCAGCTCACGGCGCCCAGGGCGCCTCCACCGCCCAGGTGGTGTCCTCGGTGAACGTGGCCGGGTTGTCCCAGGCGTGCCCGCCGCCCGGCGTGGCCAGCCAGACCTCCGAGTCGATGTGGCGCAGATAGCTGCCCGGCAGATTGGCGCTGGACAGCCGTACCCCTCCCGTACCGGCGACGGTGCACCACGTGGCGTCGGCCCTGAACAGGGCCGAGCCGTCATTGGCGTCCCGCCGCACGCGGAAGTTCTGGTGCCGCAGGTACTCGCCGGGATAGTTGCGGGACTCCAGCGAGTAGCAGGTGCTGTTGGCGAGCCCGGTGACGATCTTCCAGGTGGCGTCGTTCTTCAGCAGCGCGCCGCTCGCGCCGTCGACGACCGCGGTGAAGGCGAGCGCGTCCTGGTGGCGCAGGTACTTGTCGGTGTACCCGGGAGTGGTGACCCGAAGGGACTTGTACTGGCCGGTGGGCAGGGTCACCGGGGGAGCGGGGTTCTTCGAGGCGTTGATGAGGGCCTGGTTGGCCGCTCTCACCCGGGCCGCGTCCACTTTCATGACCTGGCGGTCGTAGGTGAGCAGCCCGTTGGCCTCGTTCTCGACGTCGGTGATCTCCGTGTACACGGAGGCGGAGAGCCCTGCGGGCAACTGGCCGAGGCGGATGCTGTCGAGCAGCCCGACGAACCGGTTGTTCAGCGCGGAGACGCTCGCCTGGTCCTCGTAACTGAATCCGCCGCCGGGGAACCACTCGTGCCCGGGGACCTTGTAGCCGAGGCCGCCGAACTCGCCGAGCACGGCCGCGCGGGTCGACGTCGGCGCGGTGTTGCCGGGGCCCACGTAGATGTGGTTGTCGACCACGTCCCCGTTGCCGCCGTCCACCGACCCGCAGCAGTTGACCCCGCTCATGTTGTTCACCAGCCGGGACGGGTCGTACGCCTTCACCTCATTGGCGATCCTCGCCTGGTCGTACTGCCCCCAGCCCTCGTTCTGGTCCACCCACATCACCAGCGAGGGCGAGCTGCGGTGCTGGTCGATGACGGCGTGGAACTCGGCCTCCCATTGGGTGCGGGCCGCGGTGGCGGGGCTCTTGCCGGTGTCCATGGCGGGCATGTCCTGCCAGACCAGGAGTCCCAGCTTGTCCGCCCAGTAGAACCAGCGCTGCGGTTCGACCTTGATGTGCTTGCGGACCATGTTGAAGCCGAGGTCCTTGTGCGCCTGGAGGTCCGACTTGAGGGCCGCGTCGGTCGGCGCGGTGTAGATGCCGTCGGGCCAGTAGCCCTGGTCCAGCGTGCCCGTCTGGAAGACGAACTTCCCGTTCAGGACCGGGCGCAGGACGTTGTCCACCTTCGCCACGGCGATCGAGCGCATGCCGGCGTAACCGCCCACCGTGTCGGTGACGGCCGATCCGTCGAGCAGCTCCGCCTTCACGTCGTACAGGAAGGGGTCGTCCGGACTCCACAGCCGGGCGTTCGGAACCGGCACGGAGATTTCGGACCCCGCGGCCCCGGTGGCGGTGCCGACCACGTTGCCGCCGCTGGAGACGGTGACACGGGCGCTGCGCCCGGACGCGGACGCGGCCTGTGCCTTGACCCGCAGCGTGCTGTCGCCGAGGTTCGGCGTCATGTCCAGGCGGGTGATGTGGGCCGCCGCGACCGGCTCCAGCCAAACGGTCTGCCAGATGCCGGATGCCGCGGTGTAGAAGATGCCGCCGCCGCTGTGGGGCTGTACGTCATTGATGCGCTGCTTGCCGACGGCCTGGCCGCCGGTCTGCGTCGGGTCGTAGACGGAGACCACGACGGTGTTCGTCCCACCGCCCAGCCGCGGCGTGATGTCGTACGCGAACGAGTCGTAGCCGCCCTTGTGGGCACCGACCTGGGCGCCGTTGACCCAGACCGTGGTCTGCCAGTCGGACGCGCCGAAGTTGAGCTCGACCCGGCGGCCGTTCCAGTCGGCGGGCACGGTGAAGGTGCGCTTGTACCAGAGCTTGTCGTTCTCGGTGATCTTCCGCTGGATGCCCGAGAGCGCCGACTCCGCGACGAAGGGCACCCGGATCTGATCCGGGAACGACGCGGGCTGCCCGGCGTCCCGGCCGGTCACCGCGAAGTCCCAGAGGCCGTTCAGGTTGGACCAGTCGGGGCGCGTCAGCTGGGGGCGGGGGTACTCGGGCAGTGGCTTGTCGACCGGGACCTGGTCGGTCCACGGTGTCGTCATGGGAGGGGGCTTGGGTGCCCAGGCGGCGGCGCCGGCCGGAGCCGAGCCGATCCCGGTCAGCGCGGTGGACACCAGCGCCAGCAGTCCGGTCGTGGCGATCGCCCGTCTCCACCACGGCCTTCGGCCTGCCACACGTAAACGGCTCATCGGTCGTCTCCTTCGTTCTGTTCGGCCCCGGTACGGGGAAACTCCCCGCGCCGGGTGGCGCGGGGAGCGGTGCGGGATGGCGTGGAACAGTCAGGGAGTCAGACCAGCCGCCAGAGGTGGTCGTCGGTTCCGTTGTCGTCGAACTGCACGACGTGGGCGCTGTCGGCCGTGGACATGTTGTCCACGCCGAGGACCTTTCCGGAGTGGCGGTTGCGGACGCGGTACCAGCCGTCGCCGTCGGGGACGAGCTGCCAGAGGTGGTCGTCGGTTCCGTTGTCGTCGAACTGGACGACGTGGGCGCTGTCGGCCGTGGACATGTTGTCCACGCCGAGGACCTTTCCGGAGTGGCGGTTGCGGACGCGATACCAGCCGTCGCCCTCCGGGACGAGCTGCCAGTCGTGGTCGTCGGTGCCGGTGTCGCCGAACTGGACGACGTGCGCGCTGTTGGCCGTGGACATGGTGTCGACGCCGAGGACCTTGCCGGAGTGCTGGTTACGGATCCGGTACCAGCGGCCCGAGAGCCAGGGCTCCGCGCCCGGATCGGCTGTGGGGAAGGAGGTGATGCGCAGCCTCGCCGCCCCCATGGGGACGAGGGTGATCTCCTCCACCGGCTCGGCGGTGCCGGCCGGGCCGTCCTGGAGCGGGGCGACGACACGCTCGGCGTCCGCCGTCCACTCCGGGATCCGGCGGGCCTTCGCGGTGATCGTCAGCGGGGTCCCGTCGAGCGTGAACGGGTTGGCGTCCCTGACGTGCGGGACAGGGTGGTGACGCAGCGAGGCGGACGGCTTCCGGTCGTCCAGGACGAGCCCGTAGTTCCACGGGGTCGTGGCGTGCACCGCGTACTCCGGGAACTGGTCGCTGCCGCCGATGCGCTCGTACTCCTCACCGATCCGCAAGGAGTACGTGAGCGGGCCGCGGTCCACGCTCACGGCGCCGTGGTTGTGCTCCCAGGTGCGGACCGTGGTCTTCTGCGGGAAGCGCAGCGTCACCTTGTCGCCGTCGGCCCAGGTGCGGTCGACGCGGGTGAAGGCCGGTCCGGCCGGCGCGGTGACCGGGCGCCCGTTGACCCTGATCTCCGGGCTGTCGCACCAGGCCGGCACGCGCAGCACCAGGGGGAAGCTCATCCGCTTCGGCGCCTTCAGGGTCAGCGTCACGCTGTCCGTGAACGGGTAGCCGGTCTCCTCGGTGAACGTGACCTCCGTGCCGTCCGCCACCTTCGCGGTGACCTCGCAGCTCGCGTACATCGCGGCGGCGAGACCGCCGTCGGGAGTGGCGAGCCACAGCTCCTCGACGAAGTAGGGCCAGCCCATGCCGTAGTTGTGCGGGCAGCAGCGGTACTGGTCGACGCCGGGCAGGAACGCCTGCATGGCGAAGCCGTTCTGGAACTGCCGGTCGCTCTTCGGGACGTCGTCCAGGTCGACGCTGTTGGCGCTGGTGATGTAGTGGACGGCCCTGCCCGACGGATCGAGCGAGGCGGGCAGCGAGTTGAACGCCAGCTCCTCGCAGCGGTCGGCCCACAGCGGGTCGCCGGTGATCCGGGTGAGCAGCTGATGGCTGGCCATGAACTCGACGATTCCGCACGTCTCGAAGCCCTGCCGCGGATCGCCGTGCCCGGGCCGCGCGTTCTCGTCCCCGGCGAAGCCGCCGCCCGGGAACTGCCCGTACTGCTCCATCGCCTTGCCGTACGTCCCGTACGTGTTCCGGGTGTCCTCGGCAGAACCGCTGCGCAGCGCGTACTGGGCCGGCTCGCGGAAGCCCTGCGCGATGTTCACGTTGTGCAGGTTGACCAGGTTGTCGCCCCAGTCGGCGCCGTTCGCGTGGATCTTGTCGGCGAGATCCAGCAGGAAGGTGTCGCCGGTGCGGTTGAAGAGCCAGAAGACGCTGTCCAGGCCGTCGCCCCAGCGCAGGGCGACCCAACTGGTGTTGAAGGCCCCGGGCCCCTGCGCGTTCATGTACCGGAAGAACCGGCTGAGGAAGGGGATGACCCGGGTGTCACCGGAGTACTCCTGCCAGGAGCGCAGGGCCTGTATCAGCGGCAGGAAGGGCCAGAAGTCCGGGCCGCCGTTCAGGGACGTGCGCAGTGACCTCGGTCCGAAGAAGCCGTCGGACTGCTGCGTGGCGAGGATCGCGTCGAACCAGCGGCGTACGGCGGCCAGGGCCTCGGTGTCGCCCGTGACGATCGCGAGGTCGGTGTATCCGCGCAGCCAGTAGGGGACTTCCTCCCAGCCGCCGAGTTCGGGGCGGACCCAGCCGGTGGCGGCGAAGTCCAGGAAGTGCGAGAACTCCTCGTAGCGGCCGCACAACCCGTCCAGCTGGAGCTTCAGCTGCCCGGCCAGCCAGCCGTGAGCGGTGACCCGGCCGGGCGGGAGCTTGAGGAAAGCGGTCGGACGCAGCGGTGCGGCGTTGGGGGAGTAGTGGCCGCCGCGGGCCGGTTCCGCCCGGTGTCCGGCGGCGGTCGCCGTGGTGGCCCAGCGGCCGGACGCCGCCGTGGTGGCGGCGACGGTGGCCAGCGCGCCGGCCATGAGTTGTCTGCGGTTCAGGGGCATGCGGGAGCTCCTGCTCTCGGCCGGCCGTACGGGGCTCCGGCGCGGGGACGGCACATGACACGTACGGGATGGCCATGACGCCCACCGGCCCGGGGCGGATCCGGACGCGCGCACGGCACAGCACGCCGTCGCGACCGGAGGGGTGGCGCGGCAACGTGCTTGCAACGTTGGAAAATGGGGTACCGGCGGTATGACAGCACGGCGTCGGGCGGCTGTCCAGGGGTGCGGCGGCAACTGGTGGGGAGGGAACCCCCGGCCGGTGCCGGGCAACTCCGACACATTTTGGAAACGCATCGACAACGCTCTTGCCGCGTGCGCCGCGGCGCCTATATAACGTTGTAAACCGAGCCGCCGACAGGCCGCACAAGCTCTCACGACCGCAGTTCGTCCAGGTAGCGGGGTCGTGAGGAATGCAGTGGCATCAGCCGCCGAGCGGCAGCCGATGCATCGTCCAGCCATGCCCGACCGCACGCCCATCGGCGTGCCGTCATCCCGCCAAGGAGCTCCCGCGCATGATGATCCAGCGTCGAACCCGTACCCTCGCCGTGGCCTGCCTCCTCGCCGCCACCGCCACGCTGGCCGCCTCCGGCTGCTCCAAGTCGGAGACCTCGGACACCGCGACCACCGACAACAGCCAGGGCGCGCAGGCGGCCAAGACCCCTGAGTCCTCCTCCGGTTCGGGCTGCTCGCTGCAGACCTACGGTGCGCCGAAGCTGGACCTGAAGAACGCCGTGGTCGGCTTCTCCCAGTCGGAGAAGGAGGCCAACCCGTTCCGGATCGCCGAGACCCAGTCCATCAAGGACGAGGCCAAGAAGGTCGGCGTCAAGAAGCTGCTCACCACCAACGCCCAGTCGCAGCTGTCCAAGCAGATCAGCGACATCCAGGACATGCTGTCCCAGGGCGCCCAGTTCCTCATCGTCGCCCCGCTGAACTCCGACGGTCTGGAGCCGGCGCTGAAGGCCGCCGCCGCCAAGAAGGTCCCGGTGCTCACGATCGACCGCAAGGTCAACGCCACCGCCTGCAAGGACTACGTGGCGTTCCTCGGCTCCGACTTCGTCGAGCAGGGCAAGCGCGCCGCGGACGCGATGATCAAGACGACCGGTGGCAAGGGCAAGGTCGCCATCCTCCTCGGCGCCTCGGGCAACAACGTCACCACCGACCGCACCAAGGGCTTCGTCGACCAGCTCAAGGCCGAGGCCCCCGGCCTGGAGATCGTCGCCCAGCAGACCGGCGAGTTCGCCCGTGACAAGGGCCAGCAGGTCATGGAGCAGCTCATCCAGTCCAAGCCCGACATCACCGCCGTCTACGCGGAGAACGACGAGATGGGCCTCGGTGCCGTCACCGCGCTGAAGGCCGCCGGCAAGAAGCCCGGCAAGGACGTCAAGATCGTCTCCGTGGACGGCACCCGCAACGCCGTCCAGGCCCTGGTCAACGGCGAGTACAACGCCGTCATCGAGTCGAACCCGCGCTTCGGCCCGCTGGCCTTCGCGACCGCCCAGAAGTTCTACGGCGGCGAGGAGATCCCGGAGAACGTCATCATCACCGACCGCGCCTACGACGAGTCCAACGCCAAGGCCTCGCTCGGCGGCGCGTTCTGACCGCGACCGGCCCCACCTGCCCGTAGCGCCGGCGGCGGCCGACCGGCCGGGGCGGCCGCGTACCGATCCGTACGCGGCCCCCGGCCCGTACCGGACCCGCCGGACCACCGGCCGCCGTGACGCCGCCACCCGTCACGGCGGCCCCCGGGCCCACACCCTTGCAAGAGCGGAAGGCCAAGAACAGCCATGGCACCACCCGAAGCAGTACCGCAGCCGCCGCAGCCGGCCGACGACGTGAAGGAGGCATCCGCGCCGGCCGCCGGCGTGAAGGAGAAGCCCGCACCGGCCGCCGGTGTGTCACCGGACTCCGCGTCGGCCGCGTCCGTCCTCGAAGCCCGCTCGGTGAGCAAGCGCTTCCCGGGCGTCGTAGCCCTGGACGACGTCTCCTTCTCCCTGCGCGCCGGCGAGACCCACGCACTCGTCGGTGAGAACGGCGCCGGCAAGTCCACCCTGATCAAGGTGCTGACCGGCGTCTACCGGCCCGACGAGGGCGAACTGCGGCTGGCCGGGGAACGCATCACCTTCGCCCGGCCGTTCGAGGCGCAGCAGGCAGGCATCTCCACGATCTACCAGGAGGTGAACCTCGTCCCGCTGATGAGCGTGGCGCGCAACATCTTCCTCGGCCGCGAGCCCAAGAACCGGCTCGGCCTGATCGACTTCTCCCGGATGCACCGCGAGACGACCGAACTGCTCGACGGCTTCGGCGTACGTGTCGACCCGAAGAGGCCCCTGCACACCCTGGGCATCGGCACCCAGCAGATGGTCGCGCTGGCCCGTGCCGTGTCGGTCAACGCCCAGGTCGTCATCATGGACGAGCCCACCTCCTCGCTGGAGCCGCGCGAGGTCGAGACCCTCTTCCGGGTGATCGAGGACCTGCGCGCCCGCGGCATCGCCGTGCTCTACGTCAGCCACCGCATGGACGAGCTCTACCGCATCTGCGACCGCGTCACCGTGCTGCGCGACGGCCGGCACATCCACACCGGGGACCTCGCCGACCTCGACCGCATGCAGCTCGTCTCGATGATGCTCGGCCGCGACATGGCCGAGGTACGCCGCGACGGCGTCACCAGCTTCGGCTCCGAGGGCCACGACGCCTCACGCACCCCCGTACTCACCGCGACCGGCCTCTCCCGCGACCACCAGCTCCACGACATCTCCCTGTCGCTGTACGCGGGCGAGGTGCTCGGCCTCGGCGGGCTCCTCGGCTCCGGCCGCAGCGAGACCGCCAAGGCCCTGGCCGGCGCGCTCGCCCTGGACTCCGGCGAACTGAACATCGGGGGCCGCACCCTGCGCCGCCTCACCTCCGCCGGCGCCATCCGGGCGGGCATCAGCCTGCTGCCCGAGGACCGCAAGGCCGAAGGCATCGTGCCCGGTCTCTCCGTCCGCGAGAACATCGTGCTCGCCGCGATGCCCCGCCTCTCCCGCGCCGGCATCGTCTCGCGCGCCAAGCAGGACCGCATCGTCGACATCTTCATGAAGCGGCTGCGGATCAAGGCCGCGAGCCCCGAGCAGAAGGTCGGCGAGCTCTCCGGAGGCAACCAGCAGAAGGTCCTGCTGGCCCGCTGGCTCTGCCTGGAGCCCAAGGTCCTGCTGCTCGACGAACCCACCCGCGGCATCGACGTCGGCGCCAAGGCCGAGGTCCAGAGCCTCATCGACGACCTCGCCCGCGAGGGTCTCGCCGTCCTGCTCATCTCCTCCGACATCGAGGAACTCATCGAGGGCGCCGACCGCATCGTCGTCCTGCGCGGTGGCGCGGTCGCGGGCGAACTGTCGGGCGACGAGGTGGCCGAGAGCCATCTGCTCGAAGTGCTCGCCGACCATTCACCGGCGCCCGCGGGGAAGTCCCCGGCCGCCAAGGAGGACCCCCGATGACCCAGGCCGCCCTTTCCACCCCCGCAGCCCGGCCGCTGGCCCGGCTGCGCGACCCCGCCTGGTACCAGGAGTACGGCGTCTACCTCGCCGTCGCGGTCGTCCTCCTCTTCAACGCCCTGTTCACCGAGCACTTCATGACCGCGGACAACCTCCGCACCCAGCTCGTACAGGTCGCCCCCATCGTCATCGTCGCCCTCGGCATGGCGCTCGTCATCGGCACCGAGGGCGTCGACCTCTCCGTCGGGTCGACCATGGCGCTGGCCACCGCGCTGCTGCCGCTCTACCTCGGGTACGGGCTGGTGCCCGCCCTCGTCATGGCGCTGCTGGCCGGCGCCGTCGTCGGAGCGATCAACGGCTCACTGGTCTCGCTCGTCGGGCTGCAGCCGATCGTCGCCACCCTCGCGCTGTTCGTCGGCGGGCGGGGCCTCGCCCTGGTCATGGCGGACGGCCAGCTCCAGCAGATCGTCAACCCCGACCTGCTGTCGCTCGGCACCGGCTCCTTCCTCGGCATCCCGCTGGTCGTGCTCATCGCCGGCGTCCTCGCGGTCGCGGTCGCCTTCCTGGTCCAGCGCACCACCTTCGGCCGTCAGGTCGTCGCCATCGGCGGCAACCGGTCCGCGGCCGCCCTCGCCGGACTTCCCGTACGACGGGTGCTCATCGGCGTGTACGTGCTCTGCGGCGTCCTGGCCGCCCTCGCGGGCATCCTCGCCACGGCAAGGCTCACCGCCAGCGACCCCTCCTCGCTCGGCACCCTCATGGAACTCTCCGCCATCACGGCGGTCGTCGTCGGCGGCACCCCGCTCAACGGCGGCTCCATCCGGGTCCTCGGCACGGTCGCCGGCGCCCTCCTGATGCAGTTGCTGCGCGCCACCCTCGTCAAGCACGACCTGCCCGACTCCACCGCACAGATCGCCCAGGCGGCCATCATCATCGCCGCCGTCTACGTCGCCCGGGAGCGTCGGTCCCGATGAACGAAACCTCACCCGCCCCCGTTGCCCAGGCCCCGGCACCGCTCAAGACCCCCGCAGCGGCCGGCGGTGGCGCACCCCGCCCCGCGCCCGGGCAGCGCATCGCCGAACTCCTCCAGCGCCAGGGCGTGCTCGCGGTCCTGCTTACGGTCGTCATCGTCGCGTCCTTCGTCTATCCGACGTTCGGCACGCTCGACAACGCCCGCGGCGTGACCATCCAGGCCTCGTTCCTCGCCGTGGTCGCCCTCGGTATGACCCTGGTCATCATCACCGGCGGCATCGACCTGTCCGTGGGTTCCGTCTTCGCCCTGGGCGGGGTCCTCGCCGCCTGGGCCTCCCAATGGGGCTTCCTGGCCGCCCTGTTCGTCCCGCTCGTGGTGTGCGGTGCGATCGGACTGCTCAACGGCTTCCTCGTGGCCCGCGCCGGAATGGCACCCTTCATCGTCACGCTCGCCACCTTGCTGGGGGCGCGCGGTCTGCTCCTCGCGATCACCGACGAGGGCGCCACCACCTACCTGATCCCCAAGGGCTCCGCCTTCGCCGAGCTCGGACAGGGCAGCGTCTGGGGCTTCGGCTATCCGATCCTGATCGCCCTGGTGCTGTTCGGCATCGGCGGACTGGTCCTGCAGCGCACCTCGTTCGGGCAGACACTCTTCGCCGTCGGCGGCAGCAGTGATGCGGCCACGCTGATGGGCCTGCCCGTCGCCCGCACGAAGGTCCTCGTCTACACGCTCAGCGGACTGCTGGCCGGACTCGCCGGCGCGCTCAGCGCCGCCAGGCTCTCCTCCGGCGTCACCATCGTCGGCGTGGGCATGGAGCTCGACGCGATCTCCGCCGTGGTCATCGGCGGCACCCTCCTGATCGGCGGCGCCGGATCGGTCAGCGGCACGCTCTGGGGCGTACTGCTGCTGGCCGTCATCCAGAACCTGATCAACCAGATCGGCTCACTGAACTCCTCGTACCAGTCGGTCGTCAGCGGCGGGTTCCTTATCGTTGTCGTCGTGGCCCAGCGCTATCTGGCGCGCAGCCGCAGAACCACCTGAACCGGTGCCGGGGCCCCGAGTCCCGGCACCGTTCGAGCCGAGCCGGCGGAGCCGGGCCACCGCGCCTCAACGCGCGACCAGTCGATCCAGGGAGTGCCGTGGGCGTCAGCCTCAAGGACGTTGCGCAACGGGCGGGCGTGTCCATCAAGACCGTGTCGAACGTGGTGAACAACTATCAGCACGTCACACCGAAGATGCGGGCCAAGGTGCAGCAGGCCATCGACGAGCTCGGCTACCGGCCGAACCTCACCGCACGCCACCTGCGCAAGGGCCGCACCGGCATCATCGCCCTCGCCGTCCCCGAGTTCGGCAACCCGTACTTCGCGGAGCTGGCCGGAGAGGTCGTCGACGCGGCCGCCCGGCACGACTACACCGTGCTCGTCGACCACACCGGCGGGCTGCGGGAGAAGGAGCTCCTGGTCAGCCAGGGATTCCGGTCCCATGTGATCGACGGCCTCATCCTCAGCCCGATCCATCTGGAGACCGAGGACCTGATGGCACGCACCGAGACCGCGCCGCTGGTGCTGCTCGGCGAGCGCGAGTACGAGGCCCCGTACGACCACATCGCCATCGACAACGTGGCGGCGTCCCGCGAGGCCGTGCGCCACCTCATCGACCACGGCCACCGCAAGATCGCCTTCCTCGGCTCGCGCACCGGACGCGAACGTCAGCCGGCCCACCTGCGGCTGCGCGGCTGGCGCGAGGAGCTCGCCGCCGCGGGCATCGAGGCCGACGAGTCGCTCGTCGTCGTCACCGACGGCTACGGCCGCGAGGACGGGGCCGCGGGCATGGCCGCCCTCCTGGACCGCGGGGAGCGGCCCGACGCGGTGTTCGCGTACAACGACCTCATCGCCATCGGGGCCATGCGCACCCTCTCCGCACGCGGGCTGCGCATCCCCGAGGACGTCGCCGTCGTCGGCTTCGACAACATCGAGGAGAGCCTCTACGGGGCCACCACCCTCACCACGGTGGCCCCCGACAAGGAGGCCATCGCCCGGCTCGCCGTCGACAGCCTCGTCGAACGCCTTTCCGGCGACCCGGTGTCCGAACCCCGGCGGCCCCGGCCCGGCTACCGCCTCATCGTCCGCGAATCCACCGTCCCCCGGCCGCCCGCCGGACCGTAGGCCCGGCACCGGACCCCCACATCGGCGGGGGAGTCCGGCGATTGTGTCCAGGCCCGCCGTCCTCGCCCCGCCGGGCCGTCCGCTCGTCCCAAGGATCTCTGATGCCTCGCCCCACCGTGAACCGCAAACCGTTCGGCGCCCACGGGCACACGGACGTCGACGTCTGGACGCTCGACTCCGGTACCGGAGTCCGGGCCGAGATCCTCACCTACGGCGGCATCCTGCACCGTCTCACCGTGCCGGACACCGTCGGAGCGCCCGCGTCGGTCGTGCGGCCGCTGGTCTCCCTCGACGACTACACGGGCAAGAACCCGTTCTTCGGCGCCCTCATCGGCCGCTTCGCCAACCGCATCGCGCACGGCCGCTTCGACCTCGACGGGGTGTCGTACCGCGTCCCCGCCACCGACCGGGGCCACGCCCTGCACGGCGGCCCCGACGGCTTCCACACCCGCGTCTGGCAGGCGGCGGGCGAGGCCACCGACACGGCCGCCACGCTGCGGCTCACCCTGCACAGCCCCGACGGCGACATGGGCTTCCCCGGCGCGCTGGACGTCGCCGTGACGTACAGCCTCGACACGGAGGGCACCCTCGCCCTCGACTACACCGCCACCACGGACCGCCCCACCGTCGTCAACCTCACCAATCACGCCTACTTCGACCTCACCGGACAGGGCGACATCCGCGGCCACACGCTCCAGGTGGACGCGGACCACTACCTCCCCGTCGACGACGAGGGCATCCCGGAAGGGCCCGCCGCGGCGGTGCTCGCCACGCCGTTCGACCTCACCGCCCCGCAGCGCATCGCAGAGCGCATCGCGCTCCCGGACGAGCAACTGCGCCTCGCCGGCGGCTTCGACCACTGCTGGATCCTCAACGGTTCCGGCACACCGGGCGGCCTGAGCCGGGCCGCCCGGCTCACCGCTCCGGGAGCAGAGCGGGTCATGGAGGTGTGGACCACCGAACCGGGCATCCAGGTCTACACCGCCAACCAGCTGGACGGCACGCTGGCCGCACCCGACGGCGGGCGCCACGAACGCCACAGCGCCGTCTGCCTGGAGACCCAGCACCTGCCCGACTCGCCCAACCGCCCCGACCACCCCGGCACCGTCCTGCGCCCGCACGACGTCTTCACCAGCCGCACCGAACTGAGGTTTCCGCACCTCACCCCGGCAACGGGCTGAAGGACGCGCCACCAGGGGCGGCCGGTGCGGGAATGCGGGAATGGGCCGGGCTGTTCCGACGTCCATGACCTTCTTCGTGGACGTGACCGTCCGGGGCTACGAGCTCGATACGCAGGGACATCTCAACCAGGCCGTCTACCTCCAGTACGCCGAGCACGCGCGCTGGGAGCTGCTGCGGGCCGCCGGACTTCCCCAGGAGAAGCTGCTGGCCGACGGGGTGGGCCCCGTCGCGCTGGAGGTCACGGTCAAGTTCCGCAAGGAGCTGCGGGGCGGGGAACGAGTGCGGGTGTCCTGCCGGTTCGAGTACGGGCAGGGCAAGACGTTCACGGTCGCCCAGCAGATTCTCAAGGAGGACGGCACGGTGGCGGCGGAGATCACCGGTGTGGCCGGCGTCCTCGACCTGACGACGCGCAGGCTGGTCGCCGATCCGGCCGGCCGGCTCGCCGCGCTCGCCAAGGAGCCGCAGCTGCTGAGCGGCTGACCTCCCGTCAGCGGACCTTGCGGCCCGCCGCCAGCGAGGCCACCGCCTTCTGGAGGCGGGCCGCCCTGACTTCGGGGGTCGTGGCCGTCATGAGACGCAGGAGCACCAGGTAGCGGTCCGACCTGCTGAGTCGCTCGTAGAACGTCTTGGCCGGCTCATCCGCTTCCAGGGCCGCGACGAGGTCGGCCGGGGCGGTGGCCCTGCTCTGCGACGGGTACGCCGCGTCCCACCGCCCGTCCGACCGTGCCGCCTCCACCTCGGCGAGCCCTGCGGCGCGCATCCGGCCGGCTTCGGTCAGCGCCGCCACCTTCTCCACATTGATCAGCGACCACGCGCTCCGGCGCCGGCGGGGCGTGATCCGCTGGAGGTAGTACATCGCGTCGAAGGACCTGCGCTGTCCGTCGATCCAGCCGAAGCAGAGCACGGAGTCGATGACTTCGGCGGCGCTCACCGACTCCACGCCGGAGCCGCGCTTGGCGATCTTCAACCAGAGCCCGGCCCGGTCGGCGTGGTGCTCCTCCAGCCATGCTTCGAGCTGGGAGACCCGCGCGAAGGAAAGTGCGTTCTCCGGGGTGTCCAGGGTGTCCGTCATCGACCTGCGCCTCCTGCGGCTGCCGCGCCTCGTGCCCGGCTGCGACGCCACGGTAGTCACTGTTCAGGACGGATTCCGTCCTAAAGCGTAGGGGTCTAACTACGACAGGTCTCGTATCATGGGGAGCCCGGGGAGCCCCGGACGATGCGACGATGCGGAGCGACAGTGACCCCTGCCAGCGCCACAGACACGGCAGCCGGAGCCCGTACGCTGGCCCACCCGGCGCGTGAGGAGATCAGGCTCGAGTCGGTCCTGCACGCGCTCTCGGACCCGGTGCGACTGTGCGTGGTACGCGAACTGGCCGCCGCCGACGCCGAGCTCACCTGTTCGCGGTTCGACCTTCCGGTGACCAAGTCCACCAGTACGCACCACTTCCGGGTGCTGCGTGAGAGCGGCATCGTCCAGCAGATCTACCGGGGAACGGCCAAGATGAACGGGCTCCGGCGCGAGGACCTGGAGGCGCTCTTCCCCGGACTGCTCGACCGCGTGCTCGAAGCGGCGGACCTCCAGGCCGGCCGCCTCGACGAGGGCTGACCGCCCGCGGCCCAGGGCTGCCCGGGGCCGCCGGTGGTCGCCGCGAGCCGCCGCGGCCCCGCGCGACCGTCCGTCACGCCGGGCCGCCACCGCGTGCCGCCCCCATCAGCCCCGGCCAGTCGGGGATCTTGACCGGCCCCCGGCCGAGCGAACGCCCCAGTGCCGCCTCCGCCCGTTCGATCGACAGCCAGCCGTCCCACTCCACCGGCCGCAGTCCCCAGGACCGGAGTACCGCCAGCGGGTCCGGGGAGGACGGCCGCCCGGCCAGCAGGGGCGCATCCTCGATCAGCGACGCGACGGTCTCCTTCGCGCACGAGCGGTTCGACCCGATGACCCCCGTCGGACCGCGTTTGATCCACCCCGCGACGTACTCCCCGGGTGACGGCACCCCGCCCCGCAGTACCCGTCCGGCCCGGTGGGGCACCGTGCCGTGCACCGCGTCGAACGGAAGTCCGGGCAGCGGCATCCCCCGGTAGCCGACCGCCCGCAGCACGAGTTCGGCCCCGATCTCCTCGTACGTACCGGTGTCACGCACCCCGCCGTTTCCGTCCGGGGCCGTACGGGCGAACCGGACACCCGCCACCCGGCCGTCCCGCTCCAGCAGCTCGACCGGGCGCAGGAAGAACCGCAGCCCGATGGTCCGGGAGCGGCCGTCGCCCGCACGGGGCACCTCCGTGGCCCAACCGCGCAGGACATCGAGGTTCCGCCGCACCAGTGCCGGCAGGGGAGGCGAGCCCGGCGCGGCATCGCCGTACGCCGGGTCCAGGGCGAGCTCCGCCGGATCCACGACCATCCGGGCCCCGGGGAGCGAGCCCAGCTCGCGCAGTTCCTTGGTGGTGAACCGTGCCTGGGAGGGGCCCCGCCGGCCGGCCATGTGCACCTCGCGCACCCGGCTGCCCGCGAGCACGCCGAGCGCGGGCTGCGGCACATCGGTGGGCCGCAGCTCATCGGCGCCCCGGGCGAGGATCCGCGCCACGTCGACCGCCACGTTGCCGACCCCGATCACGACGGCCGAACGGGCCCGCAGAGCGAAGAGGCCGGCGGCCGCGTCCGGGTGGGCGCTGTACCAGGAGACGAACTCGGTCGCCGAGTGACTGCCGGGCAGGTCCTCGCCGGGGATGCCCAGGGGACGGTCCGTGGCCGCGCCCACGCAGTAGACGACCGCGTCGTAGAGCTCGCCCAGCCGCCCGGGCGGCACTCCGTCCCCGCCGACGGCGACATTGCCGACGAAGGTGACGCGCTCGTGCTCCAGGACGGCCCGCAGGCTCTGCTGCAGCGATTTGATCTTCTCGTGGTCGGGTGCGACGCCGTACCGCACCAGTCCGTACGGGCACGGCAGCCGGTCCAGGACGTGCACGCGCACATCCGGCACCAGGGTCTGGGCCACGAGGGCCTGGGCGGTGTAGACCCCGCTGGGGCCGGAGCCGACGACGGCGACACGAAGCACGGCGGACCTCTTCCCGCAGGGGTGCCTCCAGCATCGCACCGGCGGGCCCGGCGGGGGAGAGGCGCGCCCCATGCTCTTGGACGCGCGTCCCGCAGGAGCCTCCCTCAGGACGACAGGCTTCGCATCCGGTCGATCTCGGTCGTCTGCTGGGCGACGACGTCACCCGCCATCTCCTCGACCTGCACGTTGTTCCCCTCCGACAGGACCTCGGTCGCCATGGTGATCGCACCCTGGTGGTGCGTGATCATCAACTTCAGGAACAACCGGTCGAAGGCCGTCCCCTTCGCGGATCCGAGCTCCTTCAACTGGCCGGCCGTGGCCATGCCGGGCATGGCGCCGTGGTTGTGCTCGCCGGTCTGCCCGGACCGGCCGTGCCGGGTGAGCCAGCCCTCCATCGCGCCGATCTCGGGCTGCTGGGCGGCGGTGATGCGTTCGGCGAGTCTCCTGACCGCGGCCGAACGGGAGTGGGCGGGGACCAGCCCGGTCAACTCCAGTGCCTGTGCGTGGTGCTGGATCATCTGCTGTACGTACCGGACGTCCGCCGAGTTGGGGGTGTCCACCCCGGCCTCCTTGACGGCCTCCGAGGGGGAGAGCGTCCGTGCGGGTTCGCCGGGCTTTCCGGGTGCCACCACCGAACCGGCCGCTTGCGTCCGGGACTTCGAGCCGCTGTCACCGCTGCCCGCGTCGCAGCCGGCAGAGGTGAGCACGGCAGCCGCGACGGCCACGCCGAGGGCGAGACCACGGAATCGCAGGGCCTGACGACGAATCAACAAACCGACCTCCGTTGACACAGGACTGGTTGCGCTCTGTCCTAGCACGTCAACGCACAGCTTCGATCAAAAACTTTCATTACGTCTCTGTTGCCATCTGTTGAGATGCCCATGGCAAGGACGATACTGCCGGAGTCCGTGAACCGGCCAACTACCTACGGATTTATGGGAGGACGCAGTGACCTCGTTGCACACCACCCCGGTGCGGCGCAGACGTCTGGGCGTGGCGGCAGCCGCCGCCGGGCTCTTCGCCACTCTGCTGATGGCCGGGCCCGCGGCCGCGACACCCGATCCCGGTGACGCGACCGCGAGCCGAACCGATCTCTCCGCGAGCCAGGAGGCGGAGGCGACCGCCGCGATCAAGAGCGGTGAGATACCCGGCGTGGACGAGATCGTCCACAGCCGCAACATCACGCACCTCGCCAATGTCCCCAAGGACGCGCTCCAGGGGCTGAACACGGACCTGGCCTTCCAGGGGAAGTACGCCTTCGCCGGAAACTACGACGGCTTCCGGATCTTCGACATCAGCAATCCGAAGGTGCCTCGCACGGTCGCCCAGGTCCTGTGTCCCGGCTCGCAGAACGACATCTCCGTCTCCGGGAACCTGCTCTTCCTCTCCACGGACTCCTCGCGCAGCGACGACTCGTGCAGCAGCACCACCCAGCCCGCCACGGAGAAGTCCTCGTGGGAGGGCATGAAGGTCTTCGACATCAGCGACAAGCGCAACCCGAAGTACGTCGCCGCCGTCGAGACCGCGTGCGGATCGCACACCCACACGCTGGTGCCGGAGCGCAAGAACGTCTACGTGTACGTCTCCTCGTACTCGCCGAACACCGCGTTCCCCGACTGCCAGCCGCCGCACGACGGGATCTCCGTCATCAAGGTGCCGCGCAAGGCGCCCGAAGAGGCCCGCATCGTGAACTTCCCGGTCCTCTTCCCGGACGGCGGAAACCCGGGCGGTCCGACGAACCCGGGCGTCTCCAAGACCACGGGCTGCCACGACATCACCGTGCTGCCGTCCAAGGACCTGGCCGCCGGGGCCTGCATGGGTGACGGTCTGCTGTTCTCCATCAAGGACCCGGAGAACCCGAAGATCATCGACCGGGTGCAGGACAACGTGAACTTCGCGTTCTGGCACTCCGCCACGTTCAACCAGCGGGCGGACAAGGTGGTCTTCACCGACGAGCTCGGTGGCGGTGGCGCGGCCACCTGCAACGAGGAGATCGGTCCGAAGCGCGGTGCCGACGGCATCTACGACGTCGTCGGCCGGGGCGAGAACCGCAAGCTCGTCTTCCGTAGCTACTTCAAGATCGACCGCCCGCAGGCCGAGACCGAGGTCTGCGTCGCCCACAACGGTTCGATCATCCCGGTCAAGGGCCGCGACCTGATGGTCCAGGCCTGGTACCAGGGCGGCGTCTCGGTGTGGGACTTCACCGACTCCTCGCACCCGAAGGAGATCGGCTTCTTCGAGCGCGGTCCCGTCACCACCGACGCCGTCACCACGGCCGGCCCCTGGTCGGCGTACTACTACAACGGCTACATCTACTCCAACGACATCGCCAAGGGCTTCGACGTCCTGAAGATCGACGACCGGCGGACGGACCCGGCGAAGCGGGTGCGGACGGACGAACTCAACGTCCAGACGCAGCCGGACTACTTCGACCGCTGAACCGCTGAACCCGCACGGAGCCCACTGAGTTCGCGAAGAGCCCACTGAGCTCGCCAACATGCCGGTCCCGTCCGGGTCTCCCGGGCGGGACCGGCGTCCGTGGCGGCCTGTCCGTTCATTGACGCGGCCTGTCCGTTCATTGACCGATCCGCCGCGCCGGGACATGCTGGACCCCCGCACGGGCCCGCTGAGGTACGCGGTCCGTCACGCGGTCCCCGGCCCGCTTCGGCCGGGGTGACCGGCTGGTTCCGGCGACGCAGGGGATCGCCGGAATCAGGCGTCTCAGGCGGCCTCGTACCGGTGCGCCCGACCACCCCGCCACTCGACCCACGCGGGGCTGTCCAGGATCCGCTCGGGGTCGTCGAGCCCCGCACCCTCCAGGAACACGATCACATCGTGATCCGAGTGTGCGAGCCCGAGAATCTGGACCCGCCCCTCGCGCTGCACGGTGACGCGCCGCCCGCCGGAGGGGGACGGCCGGAAGATCACGATCGGGGGAGAAGCCATGACTCCAGGGTGCGACCTGCCGACGCCTGCCGCACAGCGAACCGGAAACCGGGCCCGGCGGCAGATCAGGCAGGCCGGAACGGGCGGTGCAGGCCGTCGCGTCGCAGGCGGTTCAGGCGGCGGACCTGGCGCCGGCGCCGGTGGCCGCGGCCCACTCGACCAGCAGTCGCTGGTACTCCTCCTCGTCCTCCGGAGACAGGCATCCGCCCGAGCGCTCCCACAGGTCGCGAATGTCTTCATTCACCACTGCGGCGGAACGCACGGAACCGGACGGGCACGGAGTCGGGGGCATACCTACCAGGCTAAGGCCCTGATGTGACAATCCGACCCATGGCGCGTCAGGGACATCTCTCACATGTCTCTCAGGCAACCTCGGCGGCCAGTCCGAGCTCCCGCAGTCCGTCCGGCCGCTCACGCACGGGCAGATGCCGCACGAACCGCACCTCACAGCCCAGTGCGGCCGCCCCCGCGTCCGCGTACCGGTCGTCGCCGACCATCACCACATCGGTCGGACGCTGTCCCAGAAGTGTGCAGGCGGTGTGGAAGAGACGTGCGTCCGGCTTCCGGACGCCGTGCTCGAACGACAGCACGTACTCCTGCACCCAGGTGTCCAGCCCGTGCGCCCGGAAGACCGGTCGCACGTCCCAGCCGATGTTGCTGACCACGCCGATCGCGACGTCCCGGCCGCGCAGCGAGGCGAGCACCTCCGCGGCGTCCGGATACGGGTGCCAGGCCGCCGGGGTCCGATGCCGGCCGTACAGGGCGTCGTGAAGTCCTGGATGCGGCAGCCGCACCTGGCGAGCCAGGCCCGTGTACGCCTCGCGGTGGGCCCCCGCGCTCTCGTCGCGGGACGCCCAGGCCGACGCCAGATCGCCGGGCACCCGCTGC
The DNA here is from genome assembly GCF_042871565.1 of Streptomyces sp. NPDC005775. NCBI lineage: Bacteria > Bacillati > Actinomycetota > Actinomycetes > Kitasatosporales > Streptomycetaceae > Streptomyces > Streptomyces sp. NPDC005775. Next base: position 62,021 of record NZ_JBIAIU010000023.1, read on the forward strand.
GGAGGCGGGCCGCCCGGCAGCGCGCCGGAGGCCTCCAGTTCCTGTACGTACCGCTCGAAATCGGTATCGTCCACGCTCACCCCACGCTCCGCGAGGGTCGCGGCGAGCCAGGAGCGGACGGATTCGATCCGGAACAGCGTCCCGGAGAAGTCGAAGAGCACACCCTTGATCGGCATGGCCCGATGCTCGCCGAGGGTGCGCGGGCGGGCAAGGAGGCCTGTTCAGCCCCCGTCCGTCCGGTGCCGGGAAGCGAACCGGTCGTACCCCACCGTGGCGAAAACGGTCAGGGCCGCGCCGAGCAGCCACCCGCCCACTACGTCGGACGGCCAGTGCACGCCCAGATAGAGCCGGGTGAGACCGACGCCGAGCACCGAGACCGCCGCGGCGGCCAGGGCCGCTCGCCGTACTCGCCGGTGGGCGCCGGACCGTCGAAGCAGCCACAGCAGCAGGCCGCAGCTCACCATGGCCGTCATCGCGTGACCTGACGGGAACGCCGCGTAGTGGGCCGAGTCCACCGGGTCGGGCCACCGGGGGCGCTCGCGGCCGACGGCGGCCTTGACGCCCTGCTGAAGAAGGCTGGAGACCAGAGTCGTCACCGCCACCCAGACGGCGAGAAGCCGCGCGCCGCGCCGCCACACGAGGATCACGGCGACGGCGATCAGCGCGCGCATCGTCCAGGGGTCCCACAGCCAGTCCGTCAGTACGCGGTTCACGTGGACGAGGCCGGGCTCCGTCACCGCCCGCCGGTGCAGTGCTTCGGCGATGTCACGGTCCAGGCCCATCAGCGGGGACCACCGCACGGCGACCAGGGCCAGCAGCACCAGGGCGAGGGCCCCGCAGACGACTCCCGCCCACAGCGGCGGTGAGGAAGTGCGAGTGCGGAGCGTGGGGGAGAGGGGCGGGGAGTGCATGAGCCAATCCTCGTCGACGGGCGGGGCGTACGGCCATCCCGGCGCGGCGGAACCCTGGACGGATGCCGCGGTCCGGGCGGGGGCGGGCGGGGGCTTCGAGGGAGCCGAGGCGGTGTACCCCAGTCACCCCGGCCACCCGGTTACCCCAGCGCGCTCAGCGCCGGAACGAACGCCACCAGAAGCGGAATCGCCGGCAGGAGTGTGGCCGCAGCGGTCAGCCGCAGCCGGCGGCCCGCGGTGAGCCGGCCCGCGGGTGCCAGCAGCCGGTTCACCCGCAGTGGCATCTGCGCGTCCGCCGTCGGGCAGGGGCCGAACACCCCGCGGTCCTCGTTGAGTTCGACGAGTGCCAGCGCGATCGTCAGCCGACCGAAGCGCCGGGACGCCGTGTCGTCGGCGGCCAGCTCGACGAGCCGGTGCATCTCCTCGCGGAACGCCGCGAACACCGGGACCTGGGGGAACCCGGACGCCAGGGCCGCCGAGCAGTTGAGCAGCCAGTCGTGCCGCGCGTTGGCGTGACCCTGCTCATGCGCGAGCACCGCGTCCAGCTGACGGCCCTTCAGCCGCCCCAGCGCGGCCGTGGTGATGACGAGCCGGGGCGCCGCACCGGGGAGCCACCAGGCGTCGGGGCGCTCCCCCTCCAGGACCACCAGCCGGCCGCTTCCCGGCTCCTCGCCCGGCAGCAGTGGTGAACGCACCAGGAGTTCGGCCCGCCGCTGCCCGCGCTCCAGGCGCACGCGGCGGATCTCGCGGGTCAGCATCGCGGCCGTCCACACCCCACCGAGGGCCAGCACCACGGCCATCACGGCCGACCACGGTCCATAGGCGGCGAGCGCGTACGCCTCGACTACCGCGTGCGGAGCGGGCGCGAACACGTGCCCGCGCACCGCCTGCCATGCCGCGGCCGCGCTGAACGTCATGGACAGCCCGAACGACAGCAGCACCCCGGCCACCACGCACTGCCACACCCACAGCGCCACCACGGGCTCGCGCTCCGGCCACTCGGCCCGCGCCATGAGCCGCGGGGTCACGACGGCGGCCAGTGCACCGAGCAGCAGCAGCGCGAGTGAGACCAACATGACGCCAGCCTATGAGCGGCACGGCACGCACGGGTATGGCTGCGCTCGGCAAGTGACGTACGCCACGGTTTGCCGGAGCCCCTGTCTCACAGGGTGAGCAGCATCGCGAACATGGCTATCCCCATGGTCAGCCGGCAGGCCAGCGCCAGTTCCGGCCGTGCCCCCCAGCCGCCTGCCGGGGGCCCGCCGGCCGTCACCGCCCCGCCCCCGGCCGTCACCGCCCCGCCCCCGGCCGTCACCGCCCCGCCCCCGGCCGTCACCGCCCCGCCCCCGGCCGTCGCCGCGCTCACCGGTACCAGCCGGGCACCGGAGCGCAGCACGTACGCGGCGTAGTAGGCGAGGAGCAGCCCGGTCAGCAGCGGGACGCCCCCTGCCGCGGCCATGGCGTGGGACGCGTGAGAGCCGTGTCCCCCTGCGCCGGGCCGCGCCATCACTACGGACATGTAGACCATCGCCGACGAGCCGACCAGGTGGTGCAGATGGTGACCGCTGCCACGGGAGAACCAGAGGGCGCGCAACGCGGCGACGCCGAAGAGCACGGTGTACAGCACCCATCCCCACGCGGGCGGTGCGACGACAGCCGCCGGCACCGCCATCGCGGCCATGCCGAAGCCCATCAGCGCCTCAGCGCGTGCGGCCCTGCGCTCCTCACCGGTCCTGCCGCGGGCCCGCAGCAGGCAGTACGCGCCGGTCATCGCGCACAATGCCATCAGCAGCCAGCCGGGCATCGCAGGTCCGTGCACAGCGGAACCTCCCCCTGGGCGAACGACATCGCCGTCGTCCAGACGATGCCCGCGGCCCGGCGTCCGTACGCGGCGCACTGGGGCAAAGGGGGAGCGCGCGACGGAGGTGAAACGCCGACACCGCGGTGCGGGCTCACCGGGATCCGGGCTGATCAGCGCACGGAGCGCGATCCTGAACCGGATGTCCGCCCGGGAGTTACGCTGCTGCCGCACAACCACAGCAGCGAAACGGAGAGCCTCACCATGGACACCGCCCCGACCCGCAACCCGGGACAGCTGACCTTCCGCGACGCGACCGACGCGGACGTCCCCGCGCTCGTGGAGCTGATCCAGTCCGCGTACCGCGGCGACTCCAGCCGCGCGGGGTGGACCACCGAGGCGGACATCCTGCAGGGGCAGCGCACCGATCCGCAGGGAGTGCGCGACGTGGTGGAGGACCCCGCGAGCCGGCTGCTCGTCGTGGAACGCGACGGTGAGCCCGTCGCCTGCTGCCAGCTCGAACACCGGGGTGAGGCCGCCTACTTCGGAATGTTCGCGGTCCGCCCGTCGCTCCAGGGCGCGGGGCTCGGCAAGGTGATCATCGCCGAGGCCGAGCGCAGCGTACGGGAGGGCTGGGGCGCGCGCGAGATGCACATGACCGTGATCTCGGTGCGTGAGGAACTGATCGCCTGGTACGAGCGCCGCGGCTATCGCCGTACGGGAAAGCTGACCCCGTTCCCGTACGGCGACGAGCGCTTCGGCATCCCGCAGCGCGACGACCTCGCCTTCGAGCTGCTGGTCAAGGACCTCCTCAAGAACCTGCCCGAGGGCTGACGGCGATCCCCGCGGCGGCCGGCCGCGAGACGACCCTCGCGGTGGCTACGCGGTGAAACGGCCCGCGCGGCGGATCTCCGGGAAGTCGGTGGTCGCGCCGTCGAGCCCCAGTCCGCGGGCCAGCCGCAGGTCGTCCTGGGTGTTGACGACCCAGCCGACCACCGTCAGGCCCTCGGCGTGGGCCCTCTCGACCAGTTCCAGCGTGATGCGCCGGACGTTGAGCACCAGCCGGGTGGCGCCCACCGCCTTCGCGCGGTCCACCACGTCGGCGCCCCAGTGGTCCCCCACGAGGGCCGTCCGCACCCCGGGCACCAGCTGCGCGATCTCGGCGATCGCCTCGTCGTGGAACGAGATCACCTCGACGCGGTCGGTGAGAGCGCGTCGCCGCATCACCTCGGCCAGCGTGCGGGCGGCGGCCACGTCCTTGATCTCCGCCTGCAGGGGCGACCGTACGGCGTCGAGGACCTCCTCGAAGACCGGAATCCGCTCCCCCCGGCCGGCGTCGAGTTCCCGTAGTTCCGCCAGGGTCTTCTCGGCGATCGGGCCCTTGCCGTCGGTCGTCCGGTCCACCGTGGCGTCGTGCATGACAACGAGAGCGCCGTCCTTGCTCAGATGCAGGTCCAGCTCGATCAGGTCCATCCCGGCCTGCTCGGCGTGGACGAACGAGCGCAGCGTGTTCTCCGGCTCGACGCCCATCGCTCCGCGATGACCGATGGTGAGAAAAGACAAGGGACTCTCGCTTCCGTCGGAGGTACTCCCTGTGTGCCTACCCACGCCGCGCCGCGGCATGACGCCGATCGAGCGGCGCAGGGGCCCCGCTCTGGCCCGGCGCTCTGCCGTCCGTCCGCGTTCGTCCCCCGAAGAAGTCGCCCAATCGATGGATGGCAGGAAAAATCGCGGTGACCATGGGTGTGCGCAGGATAATTTTCTGGCCCCCACTTGTCTCAAGGAACCGCACACGGATACGGTTGCTTGACGCGACGTTGTCCCGTGGAGGAAGTGTTATGACGGAAATTCTTGTGCACGACGTCGCCGCCGGCGACATAGCTTCCGCCCAGCGGGTGGTCGAGCACCCGGCCTGGCCCGCGCTCAAGAATGCCGTGGAGGAGATCCGCCCCTGGCAGTCGAAGGACGGCTCCATCGACTTCGACGCCGAGGGCGCGCCCGCCCCGGCGGACGCCGGGGCGGCCCTGGACCGGGTGGCCACCGCGGTCGAGGACCTCTCGCCGCTGCTCCCGCACGACGCCGCGTACCACCGCGCCCTCGTCATGGACCTGCGCCGCTGGGCCGACGGCGGATTCGGCATCCCCGACTTCCTCGACTCGCTGCTGGCGTTCCAGCCCGCCAGGGACCGCGTCGACGGGCTCCAGCACCTCGTCGTCTTCGCGATGTACACGCAGAACGGCAATCCGGACCGCAATCTCGAAGCCGTCGTGCTCCGGATGGTGTGGCCCGAGTGGCTCGCCGACCTCGAGGCGACCCGCTACGACAACCCGCTCTTCTGCGGCATCACCTTCGAGGACTTCACCTCGGGGTACGACACCAACTCCGCCGTGCTGTTCCCGGAGACCATCGCCGTGCGCGAGGCCCCCGAGCGCTTCAGCTGGGGCGGCATCTTCTGCGACCGCGAGGCCGCCCGTTTCCGCCGCGTCACCGAGGCCTCGGTCGAGCTCCTGGGCGTCGAGCTGCCCGAGGACATCCGTGAGATGGTCGGCGACCAGCGGCGCTGTGAGCAGGCTTTCGTGCTCTGGGACATGGTCCACGACCGCACCCACAGCCACGGCGACCTGCCGTTCGACCCGTTCATGATCAAGCAGCGCCAGCCGTTCTGGATGTACGGGCTCGAAGAGCTTCGCTGCGACCTCACCGCCTTCAAGGAGGCCGTGAAGCTGGAGTCCGAAGGCAACGTCCACGGCCGCGACGTGCAGTACGCCGTGCTGTTCGACCGGATGTTCCGCTTTCCCGTCACCGGCGAACGCGTCCGCAACTACGACGGACTCGGCGGCCAGCTGCTCTTCGCGTACCTCCACAAGCACGATGTCGTGCGCTGGACGGACAACACCCTGAAGATCGACTGGGAGCGGGCGCCCGAGGTCACCAACCAGCTCTGCGCCGAGATCGAGAAGCTGTACCGGGACGGCATCGACCGCCCCAAGCTCGTCCACTGGTTCGCCGCGTACGACCTGGTCGCCACGTATCTCGCGCCGCACCCCGGATCCCGCTGGGCCAAGGGTCCGGACGCGCTGGACCTCTCGCTGCCGCCCCGCAAACTCGTCGACGACGTGCTTCCGGACGAGTTTCCCCTGAGCATGTTCTATGAGGCGCTCTCCAAGAAACTGAAGAACGTGATCGCCTCCACCAAGGGGATCACCGCCGCGGACGCCGGGCAGGCGGCCGCGTGAGCGCACGTCATGAGGAGGCGGTGGCCATGAACGGAAACGGCAAGGGCAGCGGGAGCGGTGCGCTCGAAGGCGCTGTCGTCGCGGTCGCGGGGGCGGCCGGCCCGGCCGGCCGGGCTACCCTGCTGCGGCTCGCCGAGGCAGGCGCGACCGTCGTCGCCTCGGACGCCAACGCCACCCGGCTCGCCGAGGCGGTGGACGCGGCACGCTACGCCCACGGCGGCGCCACCGTCACCGGCGACACCGTGGACCTGCTCGATCTCGGCGCCGCCCGTGAGTGGGCCGACAAGACCGAGAAGGAGTTCGGCCGGATCGACGGGCTCGTGCACCTCGTGGGCGGCTGGCGCGGCAGCAAGACGTTCGCCGACACCGATCTCGCCGACTGGACGCTGCTGGAGAAACTGCTGATCCGCACGGTCCAGAGCACCTCGCTGGCCTTCCAGGGCGGCCTGCAGCGCAGCGACCGCGGCCGCTACCTGCTGATCAGCGCGGCCGGTGCGAGCAACCCCACCGCGGGCAACGCCGCCTACGCGGCGTCCAAGGCGGCGGCGGAGGCCTGGACCCTCGCGCTCGCGGACGCCTTCCGCAAGGCGGGGGGCGACGAGGGCCCGCGGAGCGCTGCTGCGATCCTGGTCGTGAAGGCACTGGTGCACGACGCGATGCGCGACGAGCGCCCGAATGCGAAGTTCGCGGGCTTCACCGACGTCAAGGAGCTGGCCGATGCCATCACCGGCGTCTGGGACCGGCCCGCCCCCGAAGTGAACGGAAAGCGCCTGTGGCTGACCCCGCAACCGTAAGGACCGACGCGCGTCGTCATCACGACCCGCAGGTACGCGGATTCGCCAGTGACAACTACGCGGGAACGCACCCGGAGATCCTCGCGGCCCTCGCCCTCGCCAACGGCGGCCATCAGATCGCCTACGGCGAGGACGACTACACCGGTCATCTCCAGCGCGTGATGCACAGCCACTTCGGTCCGACCGCCGAGGCCTTCCCGGTCTTCAACGGCACCGGGGCCAACGTGGTCTCGCTCCAGGCGATGACCGACCGCTGGGGAGCGGTCATCTGCGCCGAGTCCGCCCACATCAACGTGGACGAGGGCGGCGCACCGGAACGGGTCGGCGGCCTCAAGCTGCTCACCGTGCCCACCGAGGACGGCAAGCTGACGCCGGAGCTCATCGACCGGCAGGCGTACGGCTGGGACGACGAGCACCGCGCCATGCCGCAGGTCGTCTCGATCACCCAGAACACCGAGCTGGGCACGGTCTACACACCCGACGAGATCAGGGCCATCTGCGAGCACGCCCACGGCCACGGCATGAAGGTCCACCTCGACGGGGCCCGCATAGCCAACGCCGCGGCTTCCCTGGACGTCCCCATGCGCACGTTCACCAACACCGTCGGCGTCGATGTGCTCTCCTTCGGCGGGACGAAGAACGGGGCCATCTTCGGCGAGGCCGTCGTGGTGCTGAACCCGGACGCGGTCCGGGCGATGAAGCACCTGCGCAAGCTGTCGATGCAGCTCGCCTCCAAGATGCGCTTCGTCTCGGTGCAACTGGAGGCGCTGCTCGCGGGCGACCTGTGGCTGCGCAACGCCCGGCACGCCAACAGCATGGCGCAGCGGCTCGCCGAAGGCGTCCGGGCGGTGGGCGGGGTGGAGATCCTCTACCCCGTCCAGGCCAACGCGGTCTTCGCGCGGCTGCCGCACGAGGTGAGCGAGCGGCTGCAGAAGCGCTTCCGGTTCTACTTCTGGGACGAGAAGGCCGGCGACGTGCGCTGGATGTGCGCCTTCGACACCACGGAGGACGATGTCGACGCGTTCGTCCTCGCCCTCAAGGAAGAGATGGCCGCACAGTAGAGATCGTATGAGTATGCGGTCGACCGGAAAAGTATTGACTCCGGGTCGACCGCATGCCTACGCTCGGCGGATATGGAACTGATCCAGCAGGTCCCCGAGATTTCCGCGTACCTCGCCGCCGACGACGCGATCGACCATGAGCACCCGCTGGTCCGCGACACGGCCGCACGGCTGCGTTCCCAGGCCACGGACGCATACTCATACGCCGAAGCGGCTTACTGCTTCGTGCGCGACACCGTCCCGCACTCCGTCGACTCCGGTGACATGCGCGTCACCTGGCGAGCCTCGGACGTCCTCGCGACCCGCAACGGCATCTGCCACGCGAAGGCGCATGCCCTGGCCGCCCTGCTGCGCGCGGAAGGCATCCCCGCGGCACTCTGCTACCAGGGGCTGGCGGACGACGCCGGCGACCCCGGGGTGCTCCACGGGCTGATAGCGCTGCGGCTTCCCGGCCGGGACCGCTGGGACCGGCAGGATCCCCGGGGCAACCGGCCCGGCGTGGACGCGCGGTTCTCCCTGGACGAGGAGCGGCTGGCCTGGCCCGTCCGGCCGGAACTCGGCGAAGTGGACTACCCGACACTCCACGCCGCACCGCATCCGGCGGTTCTCGGGGCCCTGCGGACGGCGGCGGACCGCGGGGAGCTCTGGCGCACGCTGCCGACGGCCCTGTGACGCCGTCCGGGGCGCGGACCACCGTCCGCGCCCCGGAGTGACGTTTCAGCCGCGGCCCCGCGCGGGACGGTCAGCCCCGCTCGCGGACCTCCGCGGCCGTCGGAGCCGTACCCCCGAGGTGCGAGGGCACCCACCAGGTGTCGCTCGCGTCCCTGGGGCGTACGGGATAGGCGCGCTGGGCCGCTTCGAGCAGCTCCTGTACGCGCTCCCGCAGCCGTCGGCTGATCGCACCCGCGTACTGGTCGGCCGGGGCCTCCACCGGCTCCCCGACCCGGATCGTCACCGGGATGTGGCTGCGCCGGAAGTTGCGCGGACGGCCCTTGGTCCACAGGCGCTGGGTGCCCCACAGTGCCATCGGGATGAGTGGCACACCCGCCTCCTGGGCCAGGCGTGCCGCGCCGGACTTGAAACTCTTCAGCGTGAACGACTCCGAGATGGTCGCTTCGGGGAACACTCCGACGATCTCGCCGGAACGCAGCGAGGCCAGCGCGTGCGCGTAGGCGTCCTCACCCTGCTTGCGGTCGACGGGGATGTGCTTCATGCCGCGCATCAGAGGGCCCGAGATCTTGTGCCGGAACACCGACTCCTTGGCCATGAAGCGCACCAGCCGCTTCTGCGGCAGCGCCGCGAGCCCGGTGAAGATGAAGTCCAGATAACTGATGTGGTTGCTCACCAGAACCGCGCCACCGGTCTTCGGGATGTGCTCCGAACCCTGGGTGTCGATCTTCAGGTCGAGCGCCTTGAAAAACGTACGAGCGGCGCCGATGACCGGCCGATAGACGAGTTCTGCCATCTGGAGAAGACCCTTCTTCAGCGCCTGGGGAGGGTTCTCCCGGCGGAAGTTACGCAGCCGTAGGTTTTCGGCATTGGGCCGATCGTGCCCCATGCGCGTCGTGGTGGCCAGTCTCGGCGGGCGCGGGGCGCGAGATTCTCGTCACGTGGAACGGTAGGGAATGTCCCGGCGGCTGCGGGCGCTGAGCCTTTGCGTAGAGCTCTGACAGGAGGCCGAAGGTGGATGTGCGGATGTGTGCGGACCGGCTCGATGCCGCTCAACTCGGCGTGGAACTGGGGGAGAGGGCCACGCTCGTCCAGTTCTCCAGCGCGTTCTGTCAGCCCTGCCGGGCCACCCGTCGCACCCTCACGGAAGTGGCGGGCATGGTCGAGGGCGTCGCCCATGTGGAGATCGACGCCGAGGCGCATCTCACTCTCGTGCGAGCACTCGACATCAGCCGGACTCCGACCGTGCTGGTCCTCGACGCCTCCGGACTGGTCGTCCGCCGGGCCGTCGGACAGCCACGCACCGCCGACGTCGTCGCGGCCCTGGGACAGGCGATATGACGGACCGTGATGCTTCTCCCACCTTGTGGGACGCGCTTGACTGCACCCGCCGGGCATCGTCAGTCTGACGCTATGCCGCCACAACCCCTTCTGCACGGCCGCGTCCACGTCGACCTCGCCCGCAACGCGAGCACGCGCTGTTCGGATGCCTGAGCATCCACGGCCCCGCACCCCCGACGCGCAGAAGGGCATCTCCATGACGGCATCCCCCGAGACCGTGACTTCCCGGACGGCTTCCCCGGACCTCCTGCGCTCCGTGTTCCGGCAGCACGCCGCCGGTGTCGCCGTGATCACCGCGGCCGGTGACCGGCCGGTCGGCTTCACCGCCACCTCCCTCAACTCCGTCGCCGCCGATCCGCCACTCATCTCCTTCGGCGTCGGCACGTCGTCGTCCAGTTGGCCGGTCGTCGCGGAGGCCGAGCACATCGGCGTCCACATACTCGGCGAGCACCAGCGGGAGCTGGCCGCCACTTTCGCGCGCAGCGGCGCCGACCGGTTCGGTCCGTCCACCGATTGGCGCAGCGGACCGGAGGGTGTCCCGCTGCTGGACGGCGTGCTGGCCTGGCTGGTCTGCCGGGTCGTGGCGCGGATTCCGGCGGGGGACCACCGGATCGTGATCGCGCAGGCGGTCGTCGGTGATCCGGCCGGCGGCGGCCGGCCGCTCGTCTATCACCAGGGCCGGTTCACGGCTCTGCGAGACTGAGATCCGCTGATGGCGCCGGGGTGCTCGGCGTAGCTCAGATCACAGTGCAAAGCGCTTGCTCAATGGGCACCATCTGGGTGTACTGGCGAGTAATATTACGGTCGGAGCGTTGGTCGCCCCGACCGGAAATCGCCCCATCAGGCGCCTATGCTGCGTGCAACAAGGCAGCCCGGAAATGACGATGCAGTAGGAGAGCCGGCGTGAGCTTGAGGATCGTTGTCTGTGTGAAGTACGTGCCCGACGCGACCGGTGACCGGCATTTCGCCGATGACCTGACGTTGGATCGTGAGGATGTCGACGGT
>NZ_JBIAIU010000024.1:0-68452 GCF_042871565.1 Streptomyces sp. NPDC005775
GGGGCTTTCCTCCGGGCGCTTCCCTTCGGTCTTGCGTTTCCGACTCTATCAGACTCTTTCGTGTCCGATTCCCGGTCGAAGCGGGCCTCGCATTTATCGCCTTGCGGAATTCGCTTTCGCGTTTCCCTTTCCGGCGAGCCAGACTCTATCAGGCCTTTTCGCTCTCCCTGACCGGCCCCCCGCAGGCATGCGGGTGCCCGATATCGGGTTAGTGTTTGGGCTTGTAGTCGCCGCCGACCCCCGACTCAAAGTCGCGTTGGGGCCAGGCAGGAGTACGACAGTACAGGCTGCCGGGAGTCGAGGCAAATCGTTGCCGGTACACCCCTAGGTCCTCGAACCACCAGGACTCGGGCGGAACCGGGACTTCTCATGACTTACGCTGCTGAGCAAGTACGCCGTCTCCTACAGGCCGCGACGGCGCCATTGAAGCTCCACTCTGGGAGGCTCCCCATGACCACTGTGTCGTCCCCTATTGCCGGACGTGCCATCGGGCTCGCTGCGGTACCCGACCCCGTCTTCTCCGGGGCGATGGTGGGCCCCGGTACCGCCATCGACCCCGCGCGCGAGCCGTCCGAGGCCGTCTCGCCCGTCGACGGAATCGTCGTCTCCCTCCACCCGCACGCCTTCGTGGTCGTGGACAGCGAGGGCCACGGAGTACTGACCCACCTCGGCATCGACACGGTGCAGCTCAACGGCGAGGGCTTCGAACTGCTCGTGAACAAGGGTGACACCGTCACGCGCGGGCAGGGCGTCGTCCGGTGGGACCCGGTTGCGGTCGAGGCCGCCGGGAAGTCGCCGGTGTGCCCCATCGTGGCACTGGAAGCAACGCCCGATTCGCTGTCCGACGTCATCGAGGACGGCGACGTGAAGGTCGGCGACGCACTGTTCGGCTGGCAGTAACGCGTTCGGCGCAGTGACAGCCGACTGGATATCCATCGCGGGGGCATCGTCCACCGCACAACCGGAGACGGGTGCAATGCAGACAACGCTGCGAGGCGTAGGCGTGAGCCACGGTGTGGCGATCGGCGAGGTACGGCACATGGGCACAGCGGTGCTCGAACCGCCGGCCAAGCAGATTCCGGCCGAGGAGGCCGAGCGCGAGCAGGGGCGGGCCCGGCAGGCCGTCGAAGCCGTGGCGGCCGACCTCGTCGCACGCGGCAACCTGGCCGGGGGCGAGGCCCAGCACGTGCTGGAGGCCCAGGCCATGATGGCTCAGGATCCCGAACTCATGGCGGATGTGGACCGGCGCATCGCCGTCGGCAGCACCGCCGAACGCGGGGTGTACGACGCGTTCGCCTCGTACCGCGCGCTGCTCGCCGGTGCCGGTGAGTACCTCGCCGGCCGCGTCGCCGACCTCGACGACGTACGCAACCGCATCGTGGCCCGCCTGCTCGGCGTGCCGATGCCGGGTGTCCCGGACAGCGACGAGCCCTACGTACTGATCGCGCGTGACCTCGCCCCGGCCGACACGGCGCTGCTCGACCCCACTCTGGTGCTCGGCTTCGTCACCGAGGAGGGGGGCCCGACGAGCCACAGCGCGATTCTGGCGCGGGCGCTCGGTGTGCCCGCCGTCGTGGCGCTCCCCGGCGCAGGGGAGCTGGCCGAGGGCACGGTGATCGCCGTGGACGGCAGCACCGGCGAGATCTTCGTCGAGCCGAGCGCCGAGAAGCGGGCGGAGATGGAGAGTTCCGCCGCCGCGCGCAAGGCGGCGCTGTCGGCGTCGACCGGACCCGGCGCGACCTCCGACGGTCACAAGGTGCCGCTGCTCGCCAATGTCGGCGGCCCCGGTGATGTGCCGGCGGCACTCGAGGCGGGCGCGGAGGGCGTCGGCCTCTTCCGTACCGAGTTCCTCTTCCTGGACGACAGCAAGCAGGCGCCGTCCGAGGAGAAGCAGATCGCCGCCTACCGCGCGGTGCTGGAAGCCTTCCCCGAAGGCCGTGTCGTGGTGCGGGTGCTGGACGCCGGCGCGGACAAGCCCCTGGACTTCCTGACTCCGGCGGACGAGCCGAATCCGGCGCTCGGCGTGCGCGGTCTGCGGAGTCTGCTGGATCACCCCGACGTGCTGCGGACTCAGCTGACCTCCCTGTCGAAGGCCGCCGAGGGACTTCCTGTCCACCTCGAGGTCATGGCTCCCATGGTCGCGGACCGTGCGGATGCCAAGGCCTTCGCGGATGCGTGCCGTGCGGCCGGGCTGCACGCGAAGTTCGGCGCGATGGTCGAGATCCCGTCGGCCGCACTGCGGGCACGTTCGGTGCTGCAGGAGGTGGAGTTCCTGTCGCTGGGTACCAACGACCTGGCGCAGTACACCTTCGCTGCGGACCGTCAGGTGGGTGCGGTGTCCCGGCTCCAGGACCCGTGGCAGCCCGCGCTGCTGGATCTGGTCGCGATGTCCGCCGATGCCGCCAGGGCCGAGGGCAAGAGCTGCGGTGTCTGTGGTGAGGCCGCCTCCGATCCGCTGCTCGCCTGCGTCCTGACCGGTCTCGGTGTGACGTCGCTGTCGATGGGTGCCGCGTCCATTCCCTATGTACGCAGCACGCTGGCGAAGCACACGCTGGCCCAGTGCGAGCGTGCGGCGTCCGCCGCGCGCGCGGCGGACTCGGCCGAGGAGGCACGCGTCGCCGCGCAGGCGGTGCTGTCGGGCGAGTAGGGCGCCTCGCGGGGCCACAGGGTCGCGCGATGTGTGAGAAGGGGCTTCCCGCCCGTGGTGGCGGGGAGCCCCTTCCGCCTGTCAGCGGTGCGCCTCCGGTTCTTCGGCACCGATGTCGAATCCCGCGCAGTACTCCACGCCGGATTCGGGCGAGACGGGGTCACCGGTGTCGGCGTCGGTGCAGTAGGCGCTGAACACCTCCCCCGCGGTGAGCGGGACGAGGCTGCCGCCGGTGAGACGCCAGCCGTGGACCCGGTCGGCTGTCCCCGGGGCGCTCGTCCGCAGGACGACTCCCCCATGGCGTTCGAGAGCGATGCCGACGGCCAGCACGGTCACGAATTCGGCACCTTCCGCCGAATCGAGGTGGGCGGGGCCGGTGGTGTCGCGCTCGGTGTGCAGGGCGGCGAGCAGTTGCTCGTTCTCCGTGGGAGTGCTGCACACCAGATGGTGAGTGCCGGGTCCGGCCGCTTCCAGGGTGCGCAGCAGGAGGTGGGATGCGCGGTCGAAGGCGGCGCGCCCGATGTCCTGTCCGCAGTCCGCGCAGTCCCCGAGCCCGGACAGGAGCATCGTGGCGTACTCCCAGGTGGCCTGCCGGACGGCTCGGGAGACCAGGAGCGGGATCAGGGTGTCGAGGGGTTGTCCGGTGTAGGCGACGGTGGCGCCGCAGGCCGCGACCTCCGCGGTGAAGCGGCTGCGGCCTGCCGGGGTGTCGGGTGCGATTCCCGATTCGGCGCAGAACTCCGCGTACTCCTCGGGGTCGAAGAGGGCGACCGTCGTGTGCATGCCCTGTGCTGCGAGGGCCCTGAGCAGGCCTTCCACCTGCTGCAGGTAGACGGAGTGGTCGTCGAAGGTGAAGGTGCGATAGCGCCGCATCGCCGCGAAGTCCTGCTCATCGGTCAGGAGGCCGATGGTGCTCGGTGCTTCGCGGCGCAGCGTGCGTCGCATCGTGGTGCCGGTCCGGCCGCGGACGGTGGCCCGCTTGTTCCTGGTCTGCGCCATGATTCCCCCAGTGCGCTGTCGAACATTGCTCACTCAGAGTAATGACGGGCACTGACAGTGGCCTCGGTCAGCGGCGCTTGCGGGCCAGTTCCTCGTAGAAGTGGAGGAGTTCCAGGTTGTCGATCGAGCCGGGGTTGACCGCCTTGGCCAGGGCGGTTCCCTGGAGCAGGCGCTTGACCGGAACCTCGATGCGCTTGCCGGTGAGGGTGTGCGGGATGCCGGGGACCTCGATGACCTCGTCCGGGACGTGGCGCGGGGAGAGATGGTCGCGGATGGTGCGCTTGATGCTGTCGCGGAGGGTGTCGTCGAGTGCCGCGCCTTCGGCGAGGTGGACGAAAAGCGGCATCCAGTAGCCTCCGTCGGGTTCCTCCAGGCCGATGACGAGGGACTCCCGGATTTCGGGGAGGCGCTCGACGGCTTCGTAGATGTCCGCGGAGCCCATGCGGACGCCCTGCCGGTTGAGGGTGGAGTCGGACCGGCCGTGGATGACGACGGAGCCGCGGTCGGTGATCGTGATCCAGTCGCCGTGCCGCCAGGTACCCGGGTACGTCTCGAAGTAGCTCTCGCGGTAGCGGGTGCCGTCGGGGTCGTTCCAGAAGCGGATCGGCATGGACGGCATGGGCTGGGTGACGACGAGTTCGCCGACCTCGCCGGTCAGGGGTTCGCCCGCGGGATCCCAGGACTGGAGGTCAGTGCCGAGGCACGCGGCCTGGAGTTCGCCGATGTGGACCGGGAGGGTGGCGACCGCGCCGGCGAAGCAGCTGCAGACGTCGGTGCCGCCGCTGACGGAGGCGATCCACAGGTCGTCGGCCACTTCGTCGTGGAGCCAGCGGAAGCCGTCGGGCGGGAGCGGGGAGCCCGTGGTGGCGACGCACTGGATGCGGGAGAGGTCGAAGTCGCGCCCCGGGTGGATGCCGGCCTTGCGGCAGGCCATGACGTAGGCGGCGGAGGTACCGAACAGGGTGGCGCCCGTCTGTTCGGCGACGCGCCACTGGGCACTGACATCCGGGTAGCCGGGGCTTCCGTCGTACAGCACGAGGGTGGTGCCGGTGAGGAGGCCGGAGACGAGGAAGTTCCACATCATCCAGCCGGTGGAGGTGTACCAGAAGAAGCGGTCCTCGGGGCCGAGGTCGCAGTGCAGGCCGATCTGCTTGAAGTGTTCGAGCAGGATGCCGCCCTGGGACTGGACGATCGCCTTGGGCAGGCCCGTAGTGCCGGAGGAGTAGAGCACCCACAGCGGGTGGTCGAAGGGAACCTGCTCGAAGACGGGTTCGGTGTCCGCGGCGGTGAGGGCGGACCATTCGAGGGCGCCTTCGGGTGCGTCGGTGCCGAGCAGCGGGATGTGGACGACGGCGCGCAAGGTGGGCAGTTCGCGGCGCAGTTCGGCGACGGTGTCCGCGCGGTGGTGCTCCTTGCCGCCGTAGCGGTAGCCGTCGACGGTGAAGAGGACGACGGGTTCGACCTGCTGGAAGCGGTCGAGGACGCTGCGGGCGCCGAAGTCGGGGGCGCAGGAGGTCCAGACGCCGCCTACGGCCGCGGTGGCGAGGAAGGCGACGACCGCCTGCGGGATGTTGGGGAGGTAGCCGCTGACGCGGTCGCCCGGGGTGACGCCGAGGGCGCGGAGTTCGGCGGCGAGCGAGCCGACCTGGCGGCGCAGGTCGGACCAGGAGACGGGGACCTGGGTATGGGTCTCGTCGACATGGAGCAGAGCGGGGGCGTCCGGGCGGTCCTCGGCGGTGCGCAGCGCGTGCTCGGCGTAGTTGAGGGTCGCTCCGGGGAACCACTGCGCGCCCGGCATGGTGCGGTCGCCGATGACGGTCTCGTACGGGGTGGAGAACCGGACGTCGAACCACTCGGCGACGGCCTTCCAGAAGGTGTCGAGCTCGTCGACTGACCAGCGGTGCAGGCTCGCGTAGCCGCCCTCGGCCGGCGCTCCGTGGTGCTCGGCCGCCCAGCTCTGGAAGCGGGTGACGGCGGCGGCCGCGATGCGGTCCGGGCCGGGCTGCCACAGGGGGGCTTCGTCGGCTGCTGAGGTCATGGGGCGGCTCCCTGGCTGTACGGGTACGCGGTGTGTGCGTGGGTCGCGCGCACGGGCTGGGGTGTGCGCGTGAGGCGGCTCCACGGACGATGCCATGTGATCGTCTTTCGCACCAGGGTTGCCCGCCCATGGTCGCGTGTCCCGATATGTGGTCCGGCCACGCCCCGTCGCGGCCGGCCACGGGTGAACGGAAGTTGAACAGGACCCGCGTCCGGATCACCGGGTGGCAGGGTGAGCCGCATGGACGGTCGTGACCTGGTGCGCTCGGTGAAGTCGGTCGGTTCGAAGCAGGGGCTGCGTACGGTGCGCTCGGCGTGGCGGCGGGCTCGGGCGGATGCGCGGGCGTTGCCTGCGCGGGGTCCGGAGCGGGCGCGGGTGCCGGGAGCGGTGGTGGGGGCGGAGCCGGAGCCGGGTGGCGGTGTGGTGCGGTTCGCCCGTTCGGAGCTGCGCATCCGTGTGGCGGTGGGCGGGGCGGTCTTCTGGGGCTGGGGCGGCGCGGAGCCGTTGCCGTCCTACGCACTGCCGGGGGCCGCGCCCGACGCCGATCCTCGGGCCCTGCTGGAGCCGGACAAGGACGGCGGATGGCAGGTGGTGTCGGAGCGGCTGACGGTGGCGGTGTCACGGCACGGTGCGGTGGAGTTGCGGACGCCGGGCGGGGTGGTGCTCCGGCGGGAACTGCCGCCGCGGTGGTGGGAGCCGGTGGCGGGTGGTCCGGCGAGGTGGGTGCAGCGGTCGGAGGTCCCGGCGGACGCGCGGTTCTTCGGGCTGGGCGGGCGGGCCGCGGGCCCTCGGCTCAGGGATGGGGTGTACGGGCTGTGGAACACCGATCCGGGCGGCCGGTTCGGCCCGGAGGACGATCCGCTGTATCTGACGATGCCGGCGCAGGTGGTGGTCTCGGACGCGGGAACGCATCTGGCGTTCCATGACAACTCCTGGGCGGGGCGGGTGGCGCTGCGCGAGGGGGAGGAGGGGGCGGGCTCCGGCCATGACCGGCCGGGCACGTCCGAGGTGCGGATGGAGGGCGGCCCGCTGCGCTGCTGGGTGGTCGTGGGTACGCCGGCCAGGGTTCTTCAGGGGTGGTCGGCCCTGACGGGCGCGCCGGTGGTGCCTCCGTCGTGGGCGCTGGGTCCGCAGCACGCCCGGTGGGGGTTCGGGAGCGAGCGGGAGGTACGGCGGGTCGTCGCGGGGTACCGGGAGCGGGGCCTGCCCCTGTCGGTGCTGCACCTGGACATCGACCACTTCGACGCACACCGGGTGTTCACGGTGGACCGTGAGCGGTTTCCCGACCTCCCGGGGCTGGCGGAGGAGTTGCGCGGGGGCGGGGTGCGGCTGGTGTCGATCGTGGACCCGGCGGTGGCGGCGGTGCCGGGGGACGCGGTCTTCGACACCGGTGCGGCGGTGGGTGCTTCGGGCGCGTTCGTCCGGGACGCCAGGGGGCGGGCGGTGCGCGGGGAGGTGTGGGCGGGTGAGTGCGTGTATCCGGACTTCACCGATCCCGGGGTGCGCGAGTGGTGGGGCGGGCTGTACGAGGAGCGGCTGGCGCAGGGCTTCTCGGGGGTCTGGCACGACATGAACGAGCCGGTGTCGTTCATGGCGTTCGGTGAGGCGACGCTCCCCCGTTCGTCCCGGCATGCGCTGGAGGGGCGCGGCGGTGATCACCGGGAGGCCCACAACGTGTACGGCCTCGCGATGGCGCGTGCCGGGTACGAGGGGCTGCTCCGGTTGCGGCCCCGGGAGCGGCCTTTCCTGTTCTCCCGGTCGGGCTGGGCGGGGATGCAGAGATACGGAGGGACATGGTCGGGGGACGTGACGACGGGCTGGCCCGGGCTGCGGGCCTCGCTGTCGCTGGTGCTGGGTCTGGGGCTGTGCGGGGTGCCGTATTCGGGGCCGGATGTGGGTGGGTTCGGCGGTTCGCCGTCGCCGGAGCTGTATCTGCGGTGGTTCCAGTTGGGGGCGTACCTTCCGCTGTTCCGTACGCATGCGGCGATCGGCGCGGGGCGCCGGGAGCCGTGGGAGTTCGGCCCGCTGGTGCTCGAGGGTGCGCGGGAGGTGCTGGTGGAGCGGGAGCGGCTGCGGCCGTACTGGGTGACGTTGGCGCAGCTGGCCCGGCTGACCGGGGCGCCGTATGTGCGTCCCCTGTGGTGGGCGGCGCCCGGCGACCGGGCGCTGCGGGAGTGCGAGGACGCGTTCCTGCTGGGTGATGCACTGCTGGTGGCGCCGGTGCTGGAGCCGGGGGTGGTGGAGCGGTCGGTGCGGCTGCCGCAGGGGCGCTGGTACGACACGGTGAGCGGTGCGGTGTACGAGGGGCCGGGGCAGGTGATGGTCGAGGCGCCGTTGTCGCGGGTGCCGGTGCTGGCGCGGGCCGGTTCGGTGATTCCGGTGCGGGGCAGCGGTGGCGGGCTCGAACTGGAGGTGTGGGCTCCGGTGGAGGGTGTCGGCGGGGGCGGCTCGGTGGTCCGTGACAGGGGTGACGGCTGGGCGCCGGTGGTGGTCGAGCGGTACACGACCCGTCTCTCGGGCGGGCGGGTCGTGGTGGAGCGGGACGGTGAGGAGGATCTGGTGGACTGTCCGGTCCGGGTGCGGGGGCTCTGAGCCGGCTGAGCGCGGACAGTCCGGGCGCGGGGGCTCCGAGCCGGGCTGAGGGCGGACAGCCCGGGGGCTCGGCGCCGGGGCTGAGCGCGGTCAGGTGTAACGGCCGGCGAACCAGGCGCGGACCGCCTCGGTGTGGAGCGGGAAGGCGAGCGCTTCCGGGGAGCGCAGTACTCCGAATCCGGAGGTCTCGTCGGTCGGCACGGACGGCGGGAGTGCGTCGGCCGGACGTGGGGGCAGCAGCCCGAACAGGAGCAGATGGCCGTCGCGGTCGCTGAGGGCGTCGGCGAGGCGGACATCGGTGTGGTCCGCGGCGATGCCGGTCTCCTCGCGGAGTTCGCGTACGACCGCTTGTTTCCAGTCCTCGTCGTGGTCGATGAAGCCGCCGGGGAGGGCGGTGCCGCCGAGGCGGGGTTCGATGGTGCGGGTGATGACGACGAGTCCGGTGCCGTCGTCGCCGGTGACGGGGAGCAGGGCGACGGCGACCGGCAGGGGGTTGCGGTAGGCGGTGGCGCCGCAGGCGGTGCAGGTGCGGGGCCAGGTGCCGGGCGAGGGCAGCGCGGTGTACGGCGTCCCGCAACTGCCGCAGTGGGAGTCCTTCACGGGCTTCTCCGGTTTCCTCGTCGTCCCCGGCCCGCAGACCGTGGGGGCCGGTCGGACTCGCGGGGACTGTATCCGATCGCCCGCCCGGGACGGCCGGACTAGTGGACGATGTGCTCATGACAGCTATGGGTTCCGTTTTCCGTGTCCTGGCAGCGACTGCCGCCACTCTGCTCGCCGTCACCGCCGCCGCTCCCGTGGCCCAGGCGAAGCCCGAGCCCAAGGCTCCCGGGGAGTTCGTCGCTCTGCGCACGGTCGATCCCACGATCCTCCAGGAGATGCGCTACCCCACCGGGCACGACTTCATGGGCGTGCCGGTGGACGGATACCGTCAGTCGCTGTGCATCCTCACCCGGCCGGCGGCCGAGGCCCTGCACCGGGCCCAGGTACGGCTGCTGGCGCAGGGGTACTCGCTGAAGGTGTACGACTGCTACCGGCCCCAGCGGGCCGTCGACCACTTCGTGCGGTGGGCGAAGGACCTCGACGACGCGACCGTGAAGGGCGAGTTCTATCCGCAGGTCGACAAGACCCGCCTGTTCGCGGACGGTTACATCGCCGAGAAGTCCGGGCACAGCCGGGGCAGCACGGTGGACCTGACCCTGGTGAGGCTGCCGGCCCTGCCGACCAGGCCGTACCGTCCGGGCGAGGAACTGGTTCCGTGCTACGCCCCGCAGGCCGACCGCTTCCCGGACAACTCGGTCGACATGGGGACCGGCTTCGACTGCTTCGACACGCTCTCGCACACCGATGACCCGCGGATCCAGGGCGTGCAGCGCACCAACCGTCAGTTCCTCAAGAAGACGCTCACCGACGCGGGATTCGTGAATCTGGCCGAGGAGTGGTGGCACTACACCTTCAAGCCGGAGCTGTTTCCGGACACCTACTTCGACTTCCCCGTAGCCCGCAGGTCCGTCGCCGGCCACTGAGGCGGCGCGTCCCGGAGAGGCGAGCGGGCGGCTGGGACCACCCCCGTGGGTTCCGGCCGCCCGTTCTTCTTCTCGGACGCGGATCGGCCGTATCCGGTTGCCGGTCCAGCCATTACGGTGCCCGTATGTCACAGCAGAGGTTCGATTCGTTCGAAGAGTTCTGGCCCTACTACGTCGCGATGCACTCCCGGGCAGCGACCCGTTGGGTCCATCTGACCGGCACCCTGACCGGTCTCGCGATCACCGCCTACGGACTGGCGCGCGGCCGGAAGCGGTACGTGGCGGCACTGCCACTGATCGGGTACGGGACCGCCTGGCCCGCACATTTCCTGATCGAGAAGAACAATCCGGCCACCTTCGGCCATCCTGCCTGGTCGCTGCGCGGTGACGCGCAGATGATCGGGATGATGCTGGCCGGCCGCGACCGGGAGCTCGCGGAGACCGCTGACAAGTGGCTCGCGGACAACGGCTGACGCGTACTTCGCCCTGTACGCCCGCCGCCGGATGGCGCTGGACGGGGACACTCCGGAAGACTTCACGCAGGTCAAGGCCAACGGCTCGGCGGCCGTGGCGTTGCGCTGAGGAGGCGCCCCCGCCGCCGCGGGGCCACCGACCTCCTCCGCACCCCCTGTCGGCGGGGGTGCGGGCCGCGCCGTCTACGTCGTGGCGGGCTCGCGGAGCCGGTCCACTCGGGCCATCGCGTGTTCGACCACGGCCACCAGGACGTCCCGTACGGACGAGCGGTCGCGCGCGTCGCACATGAGGACCGGTACCTGCGGGTCGAGGTCCAGTGCCGCCTGCACCGTCCCGGTGGGAAACCGGTCGGCGCCCTCGAAGCAGTTCACGGCCACGGCGAACGGGATCTCGCGGCGCTCGAAGTAGTCGACCGCCGCGAAGCAGTCCTCCAGCCGCCGGGTGTCCGCGAGGACGACCGCCCCAAGCGCGCCCTGGGCGAGTTCGTCCCAGAGGAACCAGAAGCGGTCCTGTCCCGGGGTTCCGAAGAGGTACAGCACCAGGTCCTCGCGCAGGGTGATCCGCCCGAAGTCCATCGCCACGGTCGTCGTGGTCTTCGCCTCGACACCGTCCAGGTCGTCCACCGGACGTCCCGCCTCGGTCAGCCTCTCCTCCGTACGCAGCGGCCTGATCTCGCTGACCGCGCCCACCAGGGTCGTCTTGCCCACTCCGAAGCCGCCCGCCACCAGGATCTTGAGGGTAACGGGCTCCACGGGCCGCCTGCTGCGGCTAGAGCGCCCGAAGGCCATTGATCACCTCGCGAAGAATGTTCACATCCGGCAGCTCGGCCGGCGGAACGGGACGGGTTACGTGCACCAGCTCGTCCTCGACGAGATCGCCGACCAGGACCCGGACCACCCCGACGGGGAGGTCCAGACCGGCCGCGAGCTCGGCGATCGACTGGGGCATGTCACTGCACAGTTCGACGATCTCCACGTGTTCCGGGGAGAGCATCTGGTCCCTGCCTGGGTCGTCGGCCGCGGGTTCGGGCATGACGATCGCGATCAGGTCGAGGCGGTGCCGGGACGCGCTGCTGGTGCGTCCCCTGGTCATCGCGTACGGGCGGACCACCGGCCCCGCGTCGGCGTCGTACCAGCGCGAGGACTGCGGGTCGCCGGGGATCTCCGGGGTGCGGGAGGCGTCGGCGCTCATTCCATCCACTCACCCTCCGGAGGACGGACCGGTCGTCCGGGGAGCGTTGGCCAGGTGGGCTCCCACGCGCTTGACCATCAGCGTCATCTCGTACGCCACCTGCCCGACGTCCGAGTCGGAGTCGGCCAGCACGGCGAGGCAGCTGCCGTCACCGGCCGCCGTGACGAACAGGAACGCCTCGTCGAGTTCCACGACGGTCTGGCGGACCCGGCCCGCGTCGAAATGGCGGCCGACGCCCTTGGCGAGGCTGTGGAATCCCGAGGCCACGGCCGCCAGGTGCTCGCCGTCCTCCCTGGTCAGATCCTTGGACGCGCCGGTGGGGAGGCCGTCGCTGGAGAGGACCAGCGCCTTGCGGATGCTGGCGACGCGCGCGACGAGTTCGTCGAGGAGCCAGTTGAGTTCACCCGACCCCTGACGTGCGGAGTTGAGTGCTGAGGCGTGCGGTGCGGTCATGGACCGTCCCCTCCCGGAGTGGTTCCTTGTGCTGTGTCGCCGGGGCCGGTCACGTCCTCGGCGTTCTGCAGACGTCCGCGCTGCCAGCCACGCTGGAGCGAGGCCATGCGGTCGCGTACCTCGTCGGCGTCCCGCTCGATGTCCTCGGCGCTCTCCACCGGGTCCGGGCCGGCCGTGCCCGAGCCCTCGCGGAGCTGCGGGGCGAGGCTGGCCTGTCGGACCCGGCGGGGCAGCCCGCCCACGGTGTCGGGAGCGGACGGCGGCGGGCCGGCGGACGTCGACGACCGGGGCGCCGGCACCGACGGCGCCCCGGCGGGCCCGGTGGGAGTCCGCAAGCCGGTGGGCTGCCGGGGTTCTGCGGGGCGGCGCCGGTCCTCGTGCGGGACGGGGCCGGTCGCCAGGGGCCGGGCCGGGGCGCGCGCGGGCTCCGGGTCGGCGGTCGTGGGGTGGTCACGGCCGCCGCTGTCGACGCGGCGGCCGCGGTCGGTGACCAGGGTCGGCGGTTTGCGGCGGGGCAGCCGGCGCGTGCCGTCCGGGCGCAGGGCCCGTACGCCGTCCGGCTCCGCCGCGGGGTCGGCGGCCTGCTGGTGCTGCTCGCGGTCACCGTCCCGGCGGAGCTCACGGGAGCGGAAGATGCCGCCGCGTTCGCTCTCGGTGTCGTCCAGGTCGGCGACCGGGTCGAGCACCGGGCCGGGGCCCCGGCCGGTGACCGCTTCGAGGAGCGGGTCACGGTCAAAGCCCATGGACGCGACCGGACCTTCGAGCTCGACCGGGCCGTCCAGCAGCGCTGGGTCCACCAGTCCGCTGGGGACGGGCGAGAGGCTGCCCGGCCGCTCCTGCGGGCGGGCGGGCGAGAGGCCGCGGTCCGGCGCGTCCTGTTCCCGACCCGTGTCGCCGCCCGGCCTGCTGCTGGCGATCGCCTTCTCGGACCTGCGGTCGAGACGGAATCCGGTGCCGTGCGACTCCGGGGCGTCGGTGAGCAGCGCCGCCGGGATGAAGACGACGGCGGTGGTGCCTCCGTACGGGGAGGTCTGCAGGGACACGCGGACGTTCTGCCGCTGGGCGAGCCGGCTGACGACGAAGAGGCCGAGGCGGTCGGTGTCGGACAGTTCGAACTCAGGGGTCTCGGCGAGCCGTAGGTTGGCGTCCAGGAGTAGGTCGGGGGCCATTCCGAGGCCGCGGTCGTGGATTTCGAGGGTGAAACCGTTGGCGACCTGTTCGCCGTGCACCTGGACGGCTGTGTGCGGGGGCGAGAACACCGTGGCGTTCTCCAGCAGTTCGGCGATGAGGTGGGTGAGGTCGGCTACGGCGGGGCCGCCCACGCCGATCCTCGGGAGCCGGCGGACCTCGATCCGCTCGTAGTCCTCCACTTCGGCGACCGCGGCGCGCACCACGTCCATGAGCTGGATGGGCTTGCGCCACTGCCGGGAGGGGGCGGCTCCGGAGAGGATCACCAGTCCCTCGGCGTGGCGCCTCATCCGGGTCGTGAGGTGGTCGAGGCGGAACAGGTCGGCGAGTTCGTCGGTGTTCTCGGTGCGGCGTTCCATCGTGTCCAGGAGCGTCAACTGGCGGTGGAGCAGCACCTGGTTGCGGCGGGCGAGGTTGACGAACACCTCGGAGACGCCGCGTCGCATGTCCGCCTGCTTGACGGCCGCCTCGACCGCGGCCCGCTGGAGCGTGTTGAGCGCCTGCCCGACCTGGCCGATCTCGTCCCGTTCGTAACTGAGGTGCGGGGACTCGGTCTCGACGTCGACGTGTTCTCCCGCGGCGAGGCGGCGCATCACGCTCGGCAGCCGCACTCCGGAGACCTCGTGGGCGTCCTTGCGCAGCCGCGAGAGGTCGCGGACGAGCTCGCGGCCGATGCGTACCGACACGAAGACGGAGACGAGCAGGGCCAGGAATCCGAGTACGCCGGCGACACCGGCCTTGATCAGGACGCCGTAGCCGGCGGGCTTGCCCCGGTCCTGGAAACGGTTGTTCATCTCGGTCGAGTCGTTGGCCAGCCGGTCCAGGACCGGCGGTGCCACCTCCTGCCAGCGGGCGGTGTCCACGACACGGGAGTCTCGGGTGGGCCCCTGGGCGATGAGCTTGTCCTCGACGGTGCGCAGCGGTTCGCTGTCGGGGCCCGACCAGTACTGCTCCACACGTCGGCGCTCGGACGCGGGGAGCACCTGGAGGTTGATCTCGTACAGCAGCTCCCGGTTGGCCACGAGATCGGAGATCTGCCGGAGTTCGGGGGCCGTGAAGCGCCCGGCCAGGAGCCCGGAGGCCACCAGGGCGTCTTCCCTGGAGAGCATCTCGCGGGCGCGCGAGACGCCGGTCAGCGCCCTGACCTGCTTGTCCATGGACACGTTCTCCATCGTGTGGAGGCCGGTCAGGAAGCGGTAACAGGGGTCGATGAGGCGGTTGTAGTAGTCCATCGCCTTGGCCCGGCCGATGGTGCGCCGGTCGACGGAGTCGCGGAGGGCCTCGAGTTCGTCGACCGCCCCCAGGATCGAGCTGAGCTGCGTCTCGGCGTCGGGGCGCAGTGCGTCGCGGATGTCCTTCTGCTGCGCACCGGAAGTCACGCGCTCCACGACCCGGTCGGTGACCGCGCGCTGCGTGCGCAGGACGGGGAGGGCGTCGGAGGCCCGTGGGTCGGCGAGGAAGACGAGGGTCTGGCGGCGCTCGTTCTGCACGGCCCGGACGGTGTCCTCCAGGGGGTGGCCGACCTTCTCCACGACGGTGCTCGCGCTCAGCAGCTGGCCGGCCTCGCGTCCGGTCAGATAGGTGGCGAAGCCCCAGAGCGCGGTGAGGGAGACGAGCGGCACCAGAAGCAACGCCACGATCTTCCGGCGGATGGACTTTCCGCGAAAGCGCATGGCCTCCCCCAGCTCGGCCCCGCGGGGCGGGGATGGTGTTCCGTCAACAAACGGCGCGAGCCTACTACCGACTCATGGACAACTCGAAGGCACGTCCGGACGATTTTCGGCCGCCTTATTGGGAGTTGACCATGACTTGTCCTGGTATTCCGGGAGATGAAATTCGCGAATGCGACAGAAGACGCCTATCGAAGCGGCATATTCCTCGCCTTCCCGGTTGGCTGGAAGTCTTCGTTCTGTACCGATCCGGGGGAATCTTCGCCGTCCGGCACTCGTCTGTGTGTACGGGGGCAGGAGTGCTGGAGGAGTGCACCGCGCAGGACGGGACGGCCCGTCCGCGTAGAAAGGGTGCATGCGGGGCAGCAACCCTGAAGTCGGACAGCGGTGGGGAGTTGAAAGTCGTTGGACACGCAGGAGCGTCACGGTGCGGTGGCAGTGCCCCCGGCCCGGACGGCGAAGGAGGCGGACACCCCGGCCCCGGCGACGCGGGACCGGCCGGAATTCCCGCGGCAGCCGCTCTGGGTCGATGAACCGGCCACGCGCCGGCGGATGCCGGATCCCGTGCGCACGGCCGCCGTGCGGGCCGTGCTCATCATGTCGCTGACACTCATCCAGGCCGTGGTCGCGTTCCTGACCTCGCTAGCGGGTTCCTGGCTGGCCTTCCCGATGGTGCTCAGCGGTGTGGGCAGCACCGTGGTCGCGACCTGGTCGGTGCTGGACGTGTGGGTGACCCGGCAGGTGTGGAATCAGCGCAACGGTGTGGTGTCGATGCCCAGCAGTTCGGCCCGGCGGCTGCGCCGCGAGCGTCGCAGGGCCAGACGGGCGGCGCGGACCGCCGAGCGGGACGGGGCGCGGATACGCCGACGGGACGCGGGCCGCCGCCTCTCCCGGGCCTGACGCCCGACCACCTGCGGCCCCGGCCCCTCGGAACCACCGGCCCGCCCGAGGGGCCGCGCGACCTCCGTTCTCTACGGGGCCGCGCGGTGTCCGTCCCCGGTCCGGGCCGCGGGGACGTCGGGCGTCTGCGCCGACCGTTTGAACATGCGGGTGGCGGTGATCTCCCCGTGCACCGTCTCGCTGCCCGGGTCCTGCTGGGGCAGTCCGGGACGCAGGTGCTCCTCGACGCTGATGTACTTCAGCCCGGCCCTCAGGTCCGCGTCATTGCGCAACCTGATCACGAGCGGGAATTCGGCGAGCGCCGTCGTGTCGAAAAGGCCCGTGGTGTACAGCAGTTGGACGCCCAGTGCATCCGCGACCGCGCGCTGGAGCTCCAGCAGATACGTGGCGTTGGCGCGGCCGATGGGGTTGTCGAGGAACAGCGTTCCCGCGTGGCGGTGCTCGTGCCGGTCGCGGCCGCGGTCGTTGCTGCGCAGGGCGGCCATCGTGCAGTACAGGGCGATGGCGGCGGTGAGCAGCTGACCGCCGGAGAAGACGTCGCCCATCTGCCCGACCGGCACCCGCTCGGCGCGCAGCACCGCGTCCGGCTTGAGGATCTCGACGGCGATACCGCGGGGCTCCAGTGCCGCCTGGACGCCGCGCAGCAGCAGGGACATCCCGTCGCGGCGCAGGTCGGAGTTCTTCTTCAGCGCCGCCTTGGTCGCCTCGTCGATGACCTCGCCGAGCCGCTCGGTGAGCGTGGCCTGGTCGGGTTCCTCGAAGCGGATCCGGAGGAATTCCTGGCCGGACCACTCCCCCAGGCCCTCGGGGAGCCGGGAGAGCCGTTGGGCGGAGCGGAGCGTGGTGAGTGCGGAATCGACCAGGCCGCGCAGCCGGTCGACGATGGAGTCGCGGTTGCGCTCCAGCTGGGCCAGTTCGTCGGTGAGGACCCGCAGTCGGGGCGCGAACGCCGTCGCCCACTTCTGCGCGTGCTCGGGCAGCGCCGCAGCCGGGAGTTCGCGGATCTGCTGGCGGGCCGGGGTGCGGACCTGTTCGTAGCGGGTGGAGTTGGCGTGCCGGACGAGGACGTCGCTCGCCTCCCGTACGGCCGCTTCCGCGGTGGACAGGTCGGCGGCGCAACCGCGCAGTGAACGGCGGGCCTCGGCCGCGGACTGCCGGGCTTCCTCCAGACTGCCGGGGTACGTCTCGGTGGCCTCGGGATCGTCCTCGGCGGCGTGGTCCCGCAGGAGGTCGCGCAGGAGGGCCGCGGTCTCGTCGAAGCCGCCTGCCGAGTCCTCGGCGGTGCGGTGGGCGTGGAGGAGCTCGGCGTGGGCTGCGCGGGCGGTGTCCAGGGCGTCGGTCGCGGTGGCTAGCTCGCCCGTCGCGGTGCGCAGCAGCGTCTGCGCCTGTTCGGCGTCGGCGGGAACCTGCTCGTCGGGCAGTTCGGTGTGCAGGCTCTCGCCGTCGGCCGGGGCCAGCCGCTCGGCCTCGCCGCGCAGCCGGCCCAGTTGCTCACTGGCGGCCGATGCGCGGGTCTCCAGGAGCTGGACCAGGGACTCGGCGCGGGATGCGGCGGCCTGCCGGGAAGGCCCGTCTGCGCCGTCCGTGCCTTCCAGCAGCTGGGCGGCCCGGGTGCGGACCTTGTTGGTGAGCCGGTCGAGTTCGGCCAGTGCGGCGCTCTCGTCGCTCTCGGCGCGCGCCTGCTCGGCACGCAGGTCGGCGCCGACGCCGACCTTCTCGTACAGCTGGGAAGCCGCCCGGTAGGCCTCGCGCAGGGCGGGCAGGGTGTGCCGCGGGGCGCCCGGCTCCGGCTCGGGGAGGTGTTCCGGGGCGCCGGCGATCTCGGCCCGTTCGGCGCGCAGGGCCCGGGCGGTGCGACGGGCGTCGTCGGCCGCGCGCTGGGCGGCCCTGCGGTCCTCGTCGGCGGCACGGGCCCGCTCCAGGCAGACGGTGGCGCGGGCCTCGGACTCGGCGGCCTCGTCGACCAGTTCGCGCAGCTTCGCCTGCCAGCCCGCCCGTTCGCGGAGCCGGAAGGCCAGTCCGGCCAGTGCGTCGGCGGCGCGGCGGGCGCGCTGGGCGGCCTCCTGACGTTCGTCGCGGACACGGGCGGCGTCCGCGGCCGCCTCGTCGGCTTCGGCGCGCGCGGTACGGGCCTCGGTGAGAGCGGCCTCGGCCGTCTCGGCGGCCGTACGGGCGGTACGGGCGGCTTCGGCGAGCTCGGTGAGCATGCCGGGCGGGCAGTCCGCGCGCCAGGAGCCGATGCGGGCGGCGAGCGAGCGGTCACCCGTCAGGCGGGTCGCCAGCGTGCGGATGTCCTCGTCGCGGGCGGCGGCCCGGCTCCTGAGCGCCTGCCGTTCCTCGTCGGCGGCGTGTTCGTCGTGCATAGCCGGGTTCGGCGGGACGAGGAACACCCCGTCGGTGTTCGCGGCGGACCCGGCGGCGTGATCCGGTACGGGGGCGAGCAGGGCGGCCGCGGTGCCCACGGCCACGGCGGAGCGCGGCAGCAGGGCGGCGGCGCCGAGCACCTCACGGGCGCGGGCGTGTGCGTCCGGGTCGGTGATGACAACGCCGTCGACGAGTTCGGGGCGGGCCGCCAGCACGGCGGCGTGGTCGGCGGGGTCGACGGCCTGGGCGAGGTAGCGCCAGCCGGGCAGTGCCGGAATGCCGTGTTCGCCGAGGTATTCGACGGTGGCGAGCACATCGGGTCCCGGTGGCAGGAGTCCGCCGTCGCCGAGCGCGCCCAGGATGCGGGAGTCGTCCGCCGCCGCGGTGCGCAGCTCGAAGAGACGTCGCTCGGCTGTGGCCACCCCTTGGTCGAGGAGGTCCCGCAGCTCCTCGGCATTGCGGTCGAACTCGCCTACGGTGAGGGCCTGTTCGGCGGGCCCGGGCTGTCCGGCGGTGGCGGGTGCGGTCCCGTCCGCGGCGGAGCCGGGCTCGGCGCCCTCCTGGTGCTGCTGCCGGTCCTGGGCACCGTCCTGTGCGCCCGGCGCGCCCGGCGCGCCCTGCCGGGGCCGGGGAACACCTCCGGCGGAGGGCAGGCCGAGGAGGTCGGCGAGACGGTGTTCGGCGGCGATGGACTCGGCGGCCCTCAGCTCGGCCTCGTAGGCCCCTTCCGCGGCGCGTGCGCCGTCGGCGGCCCGTGCGGCGGCGAGTTCGGCCCGGCTCTCGGCGGCGGCTGCTTGCCGGGACCGGTCCGCCGCGCTTCCGGCGGCATCGCGGGCGGTGTCCCAGGCGGCGACCGCGGAGTGTTCGGCGTCGTTCGCGGCGAGCGCGGCGCGGGCCGGGTCCGCATGGGGAGCGGTGTCGTCGAGCCAGCCCGCGCGGACGGCTTCGGCGGTCTCCTGCTCCACCTCGGCGAGGCGCTGGCGCAGGTGGCCGGCCTCGCTGCGGGCGCGCTGGGCCTCGGTGGCGGCGGTGGTGGCATCCCGGTGGGCGGCCTCGCCCGCGGCCTGGAGGGTGTCGGAGCGCTCTTCCTCCTCGTTGGCCACGCCCTCGCCCGCTTCGGCGGCGGTGTGCAGGGCCCGTACGAGGTCGGCCGCGGCGGTGGCCCGTGCGGCCAGGGCCGGGGCGGCGTCGCGCTCGGCTTCCCGGATGGCGACGGCGACGCGGGCGGAGCGGTCGGCGGCGGCGCGGTGGCGGAGCACCGCCTCGGCGGCCTGCCAGGCGGAGTGCAGGGTGCGGGCGTCGCCGAGTTCGCGTCGTTGGGCGGCGGCACTCTTCTCGGCGGCCGTGAGCGCCAGCGAGGCGTGCCGGTAGGCGAGTTCGGCGGCGATGAGGGCGCGGCGGCTGCGGGTCTCCTCGGCGCCGGTGACGGTGTGGGCGGCGCCGGTGACCTGCTGGGCGAGCTCCGCGGTCCGGCCGCGCTCCTGGCCGGCGCGGGCGGAGAGCCGGCGGGCCAGGGTGCGGGTGCGGCGCTCGGCGCCCGCGTGGATGTCGCGCGTCCTGGAGCGTGCTTCCGCGGCCTCGACGATGCGGCCGAGGAGGTCGACGGAGCCCGCCGTGAAGTCGCGCTCGGCGGTGAGTTCGGCGCGGCGCCCCAGCTTGTTGCCGAAGCCGCTGACGAGGTCGGCGAGTCCGTCGGTGTCGCGGGTGTCGGTGACGGCGCGCAGCAGCAGGTCGGTGAAGTCGGAGTCCTTCTTCACCGCGAAGAGTCCGGCCGCCTCGCCCTCGTCGGCGTTCATCTCGCGCTGGTAGCGGAAGAGTTCGGGGTCCAGGCCCACCTCACCGAGGTGCTCGTTCCAGCGGTCGTGGATCTCCTCCCAGTGCACGTCGAGGTGCTGGTAGAACTTGCCCGCCTCGGTGAGCGCGTCGCGGAAGCCCTTCATGGTGCGACGCCTGCCGCGGGCGCCGGAGACACCGTCGGCGGGTCGGCCGACCGACGTGGCCTCGGCGACGGGCAGCGAGTCGAGGCTGAGGCCGGGGCCGGGACGGAAGGAGTACCAGGCCTCGGCGAACTTCCTGGGGTCGTTGGAGACCTGGCGTCCGCGCCACTCGCTGACCTTGCCGACGACCACGCACTCACCGGTCAGCGTGTGCTGCCACTCCAGTGCGACGTGACCGCAGTCCTCCGCGAGCAGGAACTTGCGCAGGACGCCGGAGCTGGCGCCGCCCAGTGTGTTGCGGTGACCGGGCAGCATCACCGAGAAGATCAGCTTCAGCAGGACGGACTTGCCGCCGCCGTTCTCCAGGAAGAGCACTCCGGCGGGGGCCGGCCGGCGCGGAGGACCGACGGGCTCCTCCTCGAAGAACTCCGCCTGCGCCGGTGCGGGTCGGGGCACGGGCTCACCGACGCCGCGCAGGTCGAGCACGGTGTCGGCGTAACGCGCGCCGGCAGGTCCGATGGAGTAGAGGCGGACCCGGGACAACTCGTACATGGCGGCGGACTCTCGTCGTTCAGGCAGCGGGAGGGAGACGTCGGTGGCGGGGGCCGGTCGGTGGCCGGCGCCGGCGGTGGTGGGCCGGTCAGCCGTGGAACGGCAGGCCGGCGTCGGCCGCCAGCTCCAGGTCGTCCGGGTCGGGTGGCGGCAGCAGCGTGGCGGATCCGTCGGTGACCGGCACCACGCCCAGTTCCAGGAGTTCGGCCATGGCGGCGTTCCCTGCCATGTCGCGGACCTGGAGCTGGTAGCGGGCGGTGGTGCGGAAGGCGCCTCCGGCGTCGTCCCCGGTGCGCTGGAGGAAGCCGGAGTCGGTGAGGAAGGCCACGGCCTTGCCGACGATGCCGGTGGTGGATCCGGCCAGCCTGCGGGCGTCCTTCGTCGCGCCGGTGGCGCTGCGGCGGGCGTAGATCCGCCAGCCCGCCTCCAGGCCGGGGGCGTCACTGGCCGGGTCGGTGTTGTCGCCCTGTTCGTCCGCCCGCTCCTCCAGCCGGTGGCATGCCTGGCGGACGAAGGCGTCGACGCCGTTGACGGTGATCCGGCCGATGTACGCGTCGTCGGCGAGGTCTTCGGGACGCGGGAAGGCCATGGCGGCGACGGCCAGGTGCGCGAGCCCGTGGAGGAAGCGGTCGGCGGCGTCCGAGGAGGCCCGCCGGGCGTAGTCGCCCATGCGCACGGCGAAGACCGAGTCCTCGCCCGCCGTGACGGCCATCCCGGCCCGGGTGGAGACCTCCAGCACGATGAGGCCGAGTCCGGTGGCCACGGCGTCGGCGAGCCGGGCGAAGGCCGGCTCCTCCCGGTAGCGGCGGAGCAGTTCGGCGTACTCGGCGTCGCGGGCGGGCAGCAGTTTGGGCTGGAGACCGAAGGCGACGAGCCGGGAGGCGTCCGCCGCGTCGGCCGGGGTGACCGCGGCGGGAGCCGCGGGGCGCTCTGCGGGGTGCGCGGCGGCCGGGTCGCTCCACGCGTCGGTGTGCTCTGCGCGGTGGTCGCTCACGACGGTCGCTCCTCGTTGCGGAAGGTCTTCGGTGCGGGTACGGGTACGGGGCGCCCGGCCCGGAGGCCTGTGGCGCCGGTTCTCGCGGGAGCGGCCGGGGTGCAAGGCTTCCTCATGTCGCCTCCGAGCGGTCCGCCGCCATGCCGACGGCGTCCAGCAGAGCCATGCCCACGATCAGATCGGCGCCACCGAACTCGGGGTCGTCGAGCTGGGTGCCGTCGTCGACGGAGAACAGCAGTCGTCGCTCGCCCTGGCGGTAGGCGGTGCCGACCGGGGGGCTGGCGGCGTGCACCGCGAGCAGGGCGACCAGGTAGGGCAGTTCCGTGTCGCGCCGCCGGGCATCGGCCAGGAGTCCGGAGAGGCGGCGCGGCGCGTCGTGCTCCAGGTCGAGCAGTTCCATGGCCGACGCCAGTTGCTCCTCGCTGAACCGGCTGTCGTCCGGGGTGGCGATCAGGTCCGGCTCGGGCATCTCGGCGCCCAGGTGGTCCCGTTCGAGCGGCGGGGTGAGCAGCATGTCCACCAGGTCGCCCACCCGGACCGAGGTCGGGGTGCGCAGTCCCGTGCCGCGGGCGAAGAACGCGTCGGTGGCCCGGATGCCCTGCTCGACGGGGAGCGGCAGCAGCGGGGCCAGGAGCTGCCCGTACAGGTCGAGTCCCGTGCGCGCCGCGGGTGCGGCGAAGGCCTGGCGGTCCTGCTCGGCACGGAACAGCGGCCCGGCCTCCAGGAGGCGGGACTGGAGCTGGGTATGGCGGCGGATGCAGTCCTTGACGATGTCGACGAGCTCGGCGGCGCGCCTCTTGTGCTCGGGCTCCTCGGCCTCGTCGCGCGCCTTGCGGATGTTGGTGAGGATCGCGTTCTCGTGGCGGTAGCGGTCGGCGACGTGGTCAAGGGCCTCGGCGATCATGTCGGGCACGGCGTTGAGCCAGTCGACCGCGCGGACGTTGCGCCGGGTCGCGTCGAGGGTCTTGCGGAGCGTCTCCGCGTACTGCACGGTCCGGTAGCGGGCCTGCTCGGCGGCGAGCTGGGCGTCGGCGAGGCGGCCCCGGCTGATCAGGACCTCCAGCTTCACCTCGGCGGCGATCTGGGCGCTGGTCACGTCCGTGTCGAGCGCGCCGACCAGGACGTTGACCGCTTCGTCGGTGGCCCGCAGGTAGACGGTTCCGCCGTATCCGGGGACTTCCTCGATCAGTTTGAAGTCGTAGTCCCGGCGGACGTAGACGCCGTCGGCCCCGAAGGTTCCGTATACCGCCCGGAAGCCGCGGTCCACGCTGCCGACGTTGATCAGGTTCTCCAGCACCCAGCGGGCGACCCGTTCGTGCTCGGCGGCGGGGCGGCGCGGGGCCTGCGCGGCGACGCGCGGGAGGAGTCTGGCCACTATCTGGTCGTGGTCGGCTCCGGTGTCGAAGTCCATGTTGAGGGTGACGTGGTCGATGGCCGCGAGAGCGACCTCGGCCATCGCGTACACCGTGTACTCACCGGCCAGGTTCGCCTTGCGCACGTCGAGGTCGTGCAGCGGCGCCGTGCAGGCGAGCGCGCGCAGCCGCCGCGAGAGCCCCTCGTCGGCGGCCGGGCCCGGTGCGGGCCGCGGCCCCGCGCTGAGCTGGGGCGCAGCGTTTTCCGTGTAGGCAGGCGAAGTCACGTTGGACAGATTAGGTCCTCGGACTGACAACGGTCGAAACGGCCCAGAAGCGGCCGCTTGCCCCGGAGTCGGTCATGCCCCGTCATGGGGGCCTCGACAGGCCCGGTCGACCCCCGACGAGCCCGGCCGACCGTCGACGAGCCGGTTGTCCCCCGCCGAGCCGGCGGTCAGTCGTGTCCCGGGCCTAGCCGTGTCCCGGGGCTCCGTACCCCCCGCCGCCCGGCGTGCGGACGACCAGTACGTCCCCCGCGTCCAGATCCGCGGTGTCGCATCCCTTGAGCGGGGTGCGGCCGCCGTCGGCGCGTTCGATGTGCTGGCTGCCCAGGGCGCCCGGTCCGCCACCGGCCATGCCGTACGGCGGGACGCGGCGGTGCCCGGTGAGCAGGGCGACCGTGACGGGTTCGAGGAAGCGGATCCGGCGTTCCACCCCGTGTCCGCCGTGCCGACGGCCCGCTCCCCCGCTCCCCTCGCGGACCCGGAAACTCTCCAGCAGGACCGGGTAGCGCCATTCGAGGACCTCGGGATCGGTGAGCCGCGAATTGGTCATGTGCGTCTGTACGGCGTCGGTGCCGTCGAAGTCCTCCCCCGCGCCCGAGCCGCTCGCCACGGTCTCGTAGTACTGCACCCGTTCGTTGCCGAAGGTGAGGTTGTTCATGGTGCCCGAGCCCTCGGCCTGGACGCGCAGGGCGGCGTACAGAGCCCCCGTGACGGCCTGTGACGTCTCCACGTTGCCGGCGACCGTGGCCGCGGGGTGGGCGGGCGCCAGCATCGAGCCTTCCGGGATCCTGATCTCCAACGGGGTGAGGCAGCCGCTGTTGAGCGGGATGTCGTCGGCCACCAGGGTCCGGAACACGTACAGCACGGCGGCCGTGACGACCGACTTCGGCGCGTTGAAGTTGCCCGGCTGCTGCGGTGAGGTGCCCGTGAAGTCGACGAGTGCGCTGCGGGCGTCCCGGTCCACGGTCAGCGTCACCTCGATGACGGCGCCGTTGTCGGTCTCGTACCGGCGATGGCCGTCGTGGAGTCCGGCGATGATGCGCCGCACGGATTCCTCGGCGTTGTCCTGGACGTGCCCCATGTAGGCGTCGACGACATCGGCTCCGAACTGCTCGACCGTGCGACGCAGTTCGGCGATGCCCTTCTCGTTGGCCGCGATCTGGGCGCGCAGGTCGGCGAGGTTGGTGTCCGGGTCGCGGGAGGGGTACGCGCCGGAGGCGAGCAGTTCGCGGGTCGCGGCCTCGCGGAAGGTGCCGTCCCGCACCAGGAGCCAGTTGTCGAAGAGCACGCCCTCCTCGTCGACGGTACGGCTGAAGGCCGGCATCGAGCCGGGTGTGATGCCGCCGATCTCGGCGTGGTGACCGCGGGAGGCCACCAGGAACCTCAGGGCCGCGGGAGCGCCGTCGGTCTCGTCGAACACCGGTGTCACGACGGTCACGTCGGGCAGATGCGTACCGCCGTGGTACGGATCGTTGATGGCGTACACGTCGCCGGGCCGCATCGAGTCCCCGTTGCGGCGCAGCACTTCCTTGATGGACTCCCCCATGGAGCCGAGGTGCACCGGAATGTGCGGTGCGTTGGCGATCAGGTTGCCGTCCGCGTCGAAGAGGGCGCAGGAGAAGTCGAGCCGCTCCTTGATGTTGACGGAGTGGGCGGTGTTCTGGAGGCGCACGCCCATCTGTTCGGCGATGGACATGAAGAGGTTGTTGAAGACCTCCAGCATGACCGGGTCCACCCGGGTGCCGACGGCCTGTCTCGCGGGACGGGAGCGGGCCCGCGTGAGGAGCAGGTGGCCGGTGGGCCCGAGGGCGGCCTGCCAGCCGGGGTCGACGACGGTGGTCGCCCCGTCCTCGGCGATGACGGCCGGACCGGTCACGGTGTCGACGGGCCGCAGGTCTCCTCTGCGGTGCAGGGCGGCGTCCTGCCACAGCCCCTCGGCGAACATCCGTGCCGTGCCGGCGGGTCGCGACGCGCTCGCCCCTGCCTGCTGCGGCCCGGACTGCCACGGTGACCCCTGCTCCCCCGCCGTCCCGGTCGCCGCGACGGAAACCGCCTCGACGACGAGTGGCCGGTCCGTCGTGAAGCCGTAGCGCGCACGGTGTTCGCCCGTGAACGCCTCGGTCATGGCGGCCGCGGTGTCCAGGTCGACGGAGAGGCTCGCGTCGGTGCCCTCGTAGCGCAGGAGTACGTGCGCCCGGGTGCTGATGGCACGGTCGGGGACCCCGTCCGCGCGCAGTTCGGCCCGGGTGCGGCCGGCCAGCGCGTCGCAGACTTCGCCGAGGCGGCCTCGGGTGGAGGCGTCGAGCGGCGCCTCGACGGACTGTTCGCGCATGGCGGTCGCGTCGGCCAGCCCGATGCCGTAGGCGGACAGCACACCGGCGAGCGGGGGGACGAGGACCGTGTCGATGCCGAGGGCGTCGGCGACGGCGCACACGTGCTGGCCGCCGGCGCCGCCGAAGCCGGTGAGGGCGTACCGGGTGATGTCGTGCCCGCGCTGCACGGAGATCTTCTTGACCGCGTTCGCCATGTTGAGCACGGCGATCTCCAGGAATCCGGCGGCGGTCTCGGCCGCTGTGCGTCTGGTCCCGGTGGCCCGTGCGACCTCGTCGGCGAGCGTCTCGAAAAGGGCGCGCACGATGTCCGCGTCGAGGGGCAGGTCGCCGTCCGGTCCGAAGACGGCGGGGAAGTGGGCCGGCTGGATCCGTCCGAGCATCACCTGGGCGTCGGTGACGGTCAGCGGTCCGCCCCTGCGGTAGCAGGCCGGGCCCGGTACCGCTCCGGCCGAGTCGGGGCCGACCCGGTAGCGCCGGCCGTCGAAGTGCAGGACCGAGCCGCCGCCGGCCGCGACGGTGTGGATGTTCATCATGGGGGCGCGCATCCGCACCCCCGCCACCTCGGTGCCGAGTTCGCGTTCGAACGCGCCCGCGTAGTGCGAGACGTCGGTGGACGTGCCGCCCATGTCGAAGCCGATCACCCGGTCGTATCCGGCCTGCTCGGACGTACGCGCCATGCCGACGACGCCGCCGGCCGGTCCGGAGAGCACCGCGTCCTTGCCGCGGAAACGGGCGGCCTCGCGCAGGCCGCCGTTGGACTGCATGAACATCAGCCGGATGCCGTCGAGCTCTGCGGCGATCGTGTCGACGTACCGGCGCAGGATCGGCGAGAGGTAGGCGTCGACGACGGTGGTGTCGCCGCGCGGCACCAGCTTGATCAGGGGGCTCACCTCGTGGGAACAGCTGATCTGCGTGAACCCCGCCGCACGGGCCTCGGCTGCGACCGCCTTCTCGTGGTCCGGGTGGCGGTAGCCGTGCATGAGGACCACGGCCGCGCTGCTCAGTCCGTCGGCGCGCGCGGCGCGCAGCCGTTCCGCCACCGCGGCCCGGTCCAGGGGCCTGACGGTGCGCCCCCGGGCGTCCACCCGCTCGGGGACCTCGATGACCCGCTGGTAGACGGCCTCCGGAAGCAGGATGCGGCGGTCGAAGAGCCGGGGCCGGTTCTGGTACGCGATGCGCAGGGCGTCCCGGAAGCCTTCGGTGATGACGAGGACGGTGGGTTCGCCGCGCCGTTCCAGCAGGGCGTTGGTGGCGACGGTGGTGCCCATCTTGACGGCGGAGACCCGGTCGGCGGGTACCGGCTCGTCCGGACCGAGCCCGAGCAGCAGCCGGATGCCGGCCACGGCGGCGTCCCGGTAACGGTCCGGGTCGTGTGAGAGGAGCTTGCGGGTGACCAGCCGTCCGTCGGGGTCCCGGCCCACCACATCGGTGAACGTACCGCCCCGGTCGATCCAGAACTCCCAGCGTCCGGTCACCTCTCCATCATGGCTCGCGGCCCTCCGGGAGGGGGCGCGGAACACGAGGAGATCCGGTGGGGGCAGGGCCCCCGCGCCGCCGGAACGTGTTGCTCCTGCGGCGTCAGACCGCCGGTGCGTCCGGACCGATCCTGCTGCGTACGGCCGACTGCACCTCGGCCTCCTCCGCCGGATCGGCGGCCAGCCGGCGCAGGCGCTCGGCGACCCTGATGTCTCCGGTCTCCGCGTGTCGTGCGGCGACCTCGCGGGTCGTCTCCTCGCAGTCCCACAGGCATTCGACGGCGAAGCCGGTGGCGAAGGTGGGGTCGGTCGCGGCGAGGGCCCGGGCCGCCCTGCCCCGCAGGTGGGAGGAGGACGTCTCCCGGTAGACGTGGCGCAGTACGGGTGCGGCGCAGGCGATGCCGAGCCGGCCGGCGCCGTCGACCAGGGACCAGAGGCGAGGTGCGTCCGGCCCCTCGCCCCGTACGGCGTCACGCAGGGCGCCGAGCACCAGCGGGGCGTCCTGCGCGCCGCCGCGGCCGGCCAGCACACCGGCCGCCGACGCACCCAGCGCGTCGGGCCGCCGTGCCCAGCGGCGCGCACGTTCCACGGCCGCCTCCCCGCACATCCGCTCGAAGGCGGCAACGGCCGCTTCGGCGACGGTCCGCGAGGCGTCGGCCGTCGCGGCCTCGATCAGGTCGAGCACGGCCGGGTCGCGGACCTCGGCGGCGAGGTAGTGGAGTGCGGCGCAGCGGGCGCCTTCGGGACCGCTGCGGGCGGCCTCGACGATCACGGGCCGGTCCTCGGGTGCCGCCACCGCGGAGAGGCAGCGGGCGGCCGGGACGTGCAGGACGCTGCCGCGGTCGAGCCCTTCCTGGGCCCAGTCGAAGACGGCTCGGACGCTCCAGCCGGGGCGCGGACCGCCGGGCCGCATCTGTCGTTGCCAGCGGTCGAACGAGCCCTGTTCCGAGGCTGCTCTCACCCGGGCGCCGACCGAGGGGCGGGCATCGTCGGCCCAGAGCCGCCAGGGGCGGGGCTCGAACGCGTCCCGCACCGTGGCGGCGAGCTCGGCGCGTCCCTCGGCGTTCTCGGGGAACCGGGCGAGCACGGGCACGGCGAGGGACCGGAGCCCGGCGTCGTCGTCACGCAGCGCGAGCTCGTCCAGGGCCCAGGTCCAGTTGGAGCCGGTCGCGGCGTAGCGCCGCAGCAGGGCCAGGGCGTCGTCGCGGCCGTACGAGGCGAGGTGCCCGAGGACCGCCAGGGCCAGGCCGGTCCGTGAGTCGTCCGTGTCGAGGTGGTCGTCGGCATCGCACAGGTGCCGCTCGATCTCCTCGATCCCGCCGTCGAGATCGAGATACAGGCGTGCGTAGTAGAGGGAGCGGTTCTCGACCTGCCAGTCGTGACGCGGGTCGCTCAGGACGCAGTGGTTGAGAGCCGCCAGGGCCTCGGGGCGTGGTGCGGCGAGTGCGTGGAGCGTGCCGTCACCGCGGCCCCTCTGCAGCAGGCCGAGCAGGGTGCCGCTCGGCGCTATGAACGGATCAAACATGGGAGAAGCCTCACATCAAGCTGTCGACGCAACCGGGGACTGTGCAGTTCCGCGTGCCGGGTGGGCACCGGGGGCGTCTCGTCGATCAGGGCCGGACAGGCCGCGGCGTCCGGTGCGGTGCGTCGCAAGGCGCCGGAACGTCCTCATCGCGGAGCGATGCGGACGATTCGGCAACGCAGCGAAGCCCCGTGCCAGGCGTCGCGTACCCGGCCCTGATCGACGAGACGCCCCCTAGGGCGTGTTTCGAAAGTCCCGCCTGTCCGGCGACGCCTGGCACTTCCCCGAGCTCTCGGCTTCGCTCGAGCAGGGGAGACCCCATTGCTCGCCGCGTTGTCGGGATCGCCCCGATACAGCCAGTATCGGGGCGACCCTCCGCCTTGCGATCGCACGCACCAGACGCCGCCGGACCCGCCCTCCGGGCGGACGGCGCCACTTTCGAAACACGCCCTAGACCGCGCAGCGACATGATCGGCCGACCGCCGTCTTCTGCCTGGTGTAGACCATCTTCCTGCCTCTCGTCGGTGGCCCGAATCGGGCCCGCGACGTCATGATGACCCAGCCATTTCGCCACCGCGACCACATTTACGGCGAAGCCCCTTCAACGGGCTCCGAAGAGTTCCAGCAGGTCGGCCTTGCCGAACATGCGCGCCGTGTCCAGCGCGGAGGGTGTTCCGGCCGCCGGATCGGCTCCCGCGTCGAGCAGGGCCTTGATCACCGCGTCCTCACCCTTGAAGACGGCTCCGGCGAGCGGCGTCTGCCCCCGGTCATTGGCCCGGTCCGGGTCTGCGCCGCGGCCGGCCAGGGCGATCACGGCGGGGGCGTGCCCGTGGTAGGCCGCGAGCATCAGCAGTGAGTCGCCGCGGTCGTTGGTGAGGTTCACCGGAACACCCGCGTCGACATAGGCCGCGAGGGCGTCGGCGTCGCCGCGGCGGGCCAGGTCGAAGACCTTGGTCGCCAGCTCGACCACCTCGGGATCAGGGGTTTCGCTCATCGGGGAACCGCCTTCCTTTAACCGTTCGCGCTGATGCCGGCCTGCCGGGGCGTGCCCCGCGTGGGCCGTACGGGTGAACCGACAGAGTACTGCCCGGGACGGCACGCGCCCCGGCCCACCCACGGCAAATGATCACGTCGAGTGACGACGAGGAGAGGTCCACTCCGGAAATCCCCCTCGGCGGCGTCTCCTCGTACGCCAGCTCAGTGAAAAAACAGACTTTTCACCCAATTGCAGCTTTTATCCTATAGATACTTCCGGTGAGCTTGGAAGGACTCATGGTGACTGTCCCCCCAACCAGGAGAACCACTCATGATCCTTTCCATGTCAGGCGTCGTCATCCTCGGCATCATCGTCTTCCTGTTCTTCAGGAAGGACGGGCTCAAGGCGTCGCACGCCCTAGTCACCGCCTTGTTCGGCTTCTACCTGGCCGGCACCGCCATCGCACCGAGCATCACCGCGGGCGGAGCGAGCCTCGCCGGCCTCTTGGGCGGGATCAAGTTCTGACCCTCCGCTCCCGCTCCCACCCCCTTCAGGAGACAGACGTGGCCCGGCGACCACTCCCCCGCATTCTGAGCAGCGGCAGCGTTTCGATCACTCGCAGTCGCGAGATCGCACGCACGGCCGCCGACAGCGCCACCGATGTGCTCCACCCGCTGATCATGATCACTCGTGGTCTGCGGCTGCTGGCCGGTGCAGGACGGCAGAAGTGGGCCGCGACGCCCAAGGACCGGCGTGGTCCCACGCTGTTCCTCGTCGCGGCCTGCGTGCTCGTGGTCGCGCTCATCCCGTACGGGCCACTGCTGGCCCTCGTCATGGTGATGGGCGCCGCCGCGTGGAAGGGACGGGAGCGCACGCCCGTCAGGACCGGCCCCGACGAGGCGGAGACCGCGCGCCTGCGGGCTCTGTACGAGGCGCTCGTGCCGTACTTCTCGACGGCCGACGACCCCAGTCCGCTGTTCACCCACGGCGGCGACTGGGACAAGGTCTTCAGCGGGTACGAGTTCGACGGTGACGGCCGTGTCAGCAGTCTCCGGGTGACGTACCCCGCCTACTTCACCGACAGCGAGGCCGCCTCCCGCACCCGGATCGAACAGCTGCTCCACGCCAAGTCGGGCCGCGGCCGGGAGTACCACTTCACCTGGGACGAGGAGGGCAACCAGCTCGTCGTGAACGTGCTCGACGCCCTGCCCACCTCCCTCACCGCCCAGCGCTTCGTCACCGCCCCCGGCGAGACCGTCCTCGGATTCACCGACGACGACGCGGTCCGGCGCACGGTCCCGGTGAGCGACGGCGACGAGACCCGGGACGCGCCCGGCGTCGTCTGGCGGACCGGTGCGCGCTCCACCGAACCGCATCTGCTGATCGCGGGACAGCCCGGCAGCGGCACCACCACCCTGCTGCGCTCCATCGCCCTTCAGGCGCTCCAGCAGGGCGACCTCCTGATCATCGAAGGCGGCGGCACCGGCGAGTACGCCTGCTTCACCGGGCGCGAAGGCGTCCTGGCCGTGGAGTGCGCACTGGACGGGGCGCTGTCCACCCTCGAATGGGCAGCCGACGAGACGGAACGCAGGCTGATCGAGGCCAACCGGGCCCGGCAGTCGGGCGAGAGCGCCCCCGAGGACACCCGGCGCCCGCTCTGGATCCTGCTGGACCGGCCGAGCGCACTCGGCCACCTCGCCACCACCGACGGCGGACGCGATCCGCAGGAACTGCTCCAAGTGCCCCTGCGGCACGGCAGGGCCGCCAACGTCACCGTGGTGATGACCGAGCAGCTCGACAGCCTGGGCGGCCTGAGCGACACCGTCCGGTCCCACACCAGGGCCCGGGTCGTGCTCGGCCCGTGCTCGCCCGGCCAGATCGAGTCCGTCCTCGGAGTGGAGCCGCACACCACCCCCACTCCGGACGTCCC
Source organism: Streptomyces sp. NPDC005775 (assembly GCF_042871565.1). NCBI lineage: Bacteria > Bacillati > Actinomycetota > Actinomycetes > Kitasatosporales > Streptomycetaceae > Streptomyces > Streptomyces sp. NPDC005775. Next base: position 31,395 of record NZ_JBIAIU010000024.1, read on the forward strand.
GCCCGGGCGCGGGTACGCGCGGCTCGGCACCGGCCAGGTGCTGCGCATCCAGGTGCCCGCCACGCCCGATCCGTACGACGACGCGACGAGCGAGGCACAGCGCCAAGCGGTGCTCGACCTGCTGCCCGAGCGGCGGACGGCGGTCGAGGCGAGCGTGCCCGATCCGGTGATGCCGGACACGGTGAGCGCTTCCGTCGCCGTCGAGGGCCTGGCCCTCAGCGACTGATCCGGACAGCGCAAGGGGCCCGCGGATCCATGGATCCGCGGGCCCCTTGCGCTGTCCGCGGCAGGTGCTCAGGCCACGAAGGTGCGGGGCGCCTCCGCCCCCGCGCCCGCCCCCGATCCCACGAGCCGGGCAGCGGCCGCCAGCCGCTGGGCCGCCTCCTCCGCCACCGGCCCGCCGACCGTGAACGGCAGCCGTACGTAGCCCTCGAAGGCCCCGTCGACCCCGAACCGGGGCCCGGACGGCACCCGCACCCCGACCCGTTCCCCGGCCACCGCGAGCCGCGACCCGGAGAGCCCGCCGGTGCGCACCCAGAGGGTCAGCCCGCCGCGCGGCACCGCGAACTCCCAGTCCGGCAGCTCCCTGCGGACCGCCGCGACGAGCGCGTCCCGGTTGTCCCGCGCCTGCTCCCGGCGGATCTGCAGGGCCTGCTCCCAGCCGCCGGTGCGCATCAGCCAGTTGACGGCCAGCTGTTCCAGGACCGGGGTCCCCATGTCGGCGTAGGCGCGGGCCGCCACCAGACTGCGGATCACGTCCGGTGCGGCACGGACCCAGCCGATGCGCATGCCGGCCCAGAAGGCCTTGCTGGCCGATCCGACGGTGAGGACCGTACTGCCGGCCGGGTCGAAGGCGCAGACCCTGCGCGGCATGTCCACGTCTTCGTCCAGGTACAGCTCGTGCATGGTCTCGTCGACCACCAGCACCGTGCCGGCCGAGCGGGCCGCGTCCACCAGCGCACGGCGGCGGTCCTCGTCGGCGAGGGCGCCGGTGGGGTTGTGGAAGTCCGCGACGACGTACGCGAGCCGGGGGGCCGCGTCCCTCAGCACCTGGCGCCACCGGTTCATGTCCCAGCCACCGAGCCCCTCCTCCATGGCGACCGGCACGAGGCGGGCGCCCGCCTCCCGCATCAGCTGGAGGATGTTGGCGTAGCTCGGGGACTCCACGGCGATCCGCTCGCCCCGGCCGGCGAAGAGGTGACAGATCGCGTCGATCGCGCCCATCGCCCCGGTGGTGACCATGATCTGTTCGGGCATCGTCGGAATGCCGCTCGCGGTGTAGCGGTCGGCGATCATCTGGCGCAGCGCGGGAAGGCCGGCCGGGTAGTCGCCATGCGTGTGGGCGTACGGGGCCAGTTCCTCCAGGGCGCCCTGGACGGCCCGGGTGAGCCACGGCTCGGGCGCGGGCAGTGACGCGCAGCCCAGGTCGATCATCGATCCGAGCGCCTCCGGCGGCAGCGGTTCCAGTCCGCGGGCGGGCAGCGGGTTGCCCGCGGGGACGGCCGTCCAGCTGCCGGCCCCGCGCCGGGACTCCAGGAAGCCCTCGGCCCGCAGCGCCTCATAGGCCGCGGCGACCGTCGTACGGCTCACGGTGAGGGCGAGGGCCAGCTCCCGCTCGGCGGGCAGCCGGGCGGCGACCGGGACCCGGCCCTCCAGGACGAGCAGCCGGATTCCGTCGGCGAGCGCACGATAGGCGGGAGGCCTGCGGCTGCCGGGGCCCGCGGGCCGGGGCTGCTGGGCGTGGAGCTGCCGGGCGAGCTGGGCCGCACCGACGGCCGAAGTCCACTGCGCCATGAGAATCAGTCCACCTTCCTCGGATTGGCCATAGTTGGCGGCCAATCCCCTGCCACAGAGTGACACGCAGCAGTCCACGACCACCACATCAGGGGGCACCACTTGTCCATCACCGCAGGGCCGCGCGGGGCGCACGTCACCCGCCGGCTGAGCCAGCTGTACGCGGGCCTGGCGCTGTACGGGGCGAGTTCGGCCCTGCTGGTCGTCGCCGGACTCGGCCTGGAGCCGTGGGGCGTCCTGCACCAAGGACTCGCCGAGCGCACCGGGATCAGCATCGGGGTCGTCTCGATCATCATCGGGGCGATCGTGCTGCTGCTCTGGATCCCGCTGCGACAGCGGCCGGGCCTGGGCACCGTCTCGAACGTCTTCGTCGTCGGTCTCGCGATGGACGGCACACTCGCCCTCGTCCCCGAGGTGCACGGGCTCGCCGCACAGGCCGGGGTGATGGTGACGGGGATCGTTCTCAACGGCGTGGCGACGGGGCTCTACATAGCCGCCCGGTTCGGCCCCGGGCCGCGGGACGGGCTGATGACCGGGCTGCACCGGCACACCGGCCGGTCGATCCGGCTCGTCCGCACGGCGATCGAGGTCGCGGTCGTGGTCACGGGCTTCCTGCTCGGCGGCTCCCTCGGCGTGGGCACGGTCCTGTACGCCCTGGCCATCGGCCCGCTCGCCCAGTTCTTCCTGCGCCTCTTCGCGGTCACGGAGGGCGGTGACACCACGGCCGCGGGCCGGACATCCGGGCAGGCCATACTGCCGCAGTGACTTCCGTACAGCACCCCTATCTGGACCACCCCGGCCCCCTCGCGTTCGCCCACCGCGGCGGAGCGGCGGACGGGATCGAGAACACGGCGGCCGCGTTCCGCCGCGCCGCCGACGCCGGCTACCGCTACTTCGAGACCGATGTGCACGCCTCGGCGGACGGGCGGCTGGTCGCCTTCCACGACCCCACCCTGGACCGGGTCACGGACGCCCGGGGCCGGATAGCGGAGCTCCCGTGGAGCGAGATACAGCGGGCCCGCGTGGCCGGGAGCGAACCGCTGCCGCTGTTCGAGGAACTGCTGGAGGCCTTTCCCGAGGCCCGCTGGAACGTGGACATCAAGGCCGGGGCGGCCCTCGCGCCGCTCGTGGAGCTGATCCGCCGGACGGACGCCTGGGACCGGGTGTGCGTCGGCTCCTTCTCCGAGGCGCGGGTCGCCAGGGCACACCGCCTGGCAGGCCCCCGGCTGGCCACCTCCTACGGCGTCCGCGGCGTCGTGGGGCTGCGGCTGCGCTCGTACGGCATCCCCGCGGCGCTGCGCGCCGGCGCGGTGTGCGCCCAGGTCCCGGAGAGCCAGGGCGGCGTCCGGGTCGTCGACCGGCGCTTCGTACGCGAGGCGCACGCGCGCGGACTGCAGGTGCACGTCTGGACGGTGAACGAGCCGGAGCGGATGGCCGCGCTCCTGGACCTCGGGGTGGATGGCATCATGACCGATCACATCGAGACGCTGCGTACGGTGCTGAGCGAGCGGGGGGCCTGGGCCTGACGCCGGCCCGGTGACGTCTCCACGGGGAGAGACGAGGGGTGCGCAATGAGTGCCGAGACCGCGGACACCACCGAACCGGCGGACGGCACGGCCGGCCCCGAGGACAGACGGCGGGAACAGCGCGGCTGGTACTTCTACGACTTCGCGTGCTCCGTCTACTCGACGAGCGTCGTCACGGTCTTCCTCGGGCCGTATCTGACCTCGGTCGCCAAGGCCGCCGCCGACGCGGAGGGCTACGTCCACCCGCTGGGCGTCCCGGTCCGCGCCGGATCGCTGTTCGCCTACACGATCTCGGCCTCCCTCGTGCTCGCGGTGATCCTGATGCCGATGGCGGCCGCCGCGGCGGACCGTACGGGTCGCAAGAAGCCGCTGCTCGCCGCGGCGGCCTACACGGGCGCCACCGCGACGGCGGCGATGTTCTTCCTGGACGGCCACCGTTATCTGCTCGGGGCGTTCCTGCTCATCGTGGCGAACGCCTCGATCTCGGTGTCGATGGTGCTCTACAACGCGTATCTGCCACAGATCGCCGAGCCCGACGAGCGCGACGCGGTCTCCTCCCGCGGCTGGGCCTTCGGCTACACGTCGGGGGCGCTGGTCCTCGTCCTCAACCTGATCCTCTACACCGGCCACGACTCCTTCGGTCTCTCCGAGTCGGACGCCGTACGGATCTGTCTCGCCTCGGCCGGTGTCTGGTGGGGCGCCTTCACCATCATTCCGCTGCGGCGGCTGCGCGACCGGAACACGCCCGAGCAGGAGACGGGGGCCGGCGGGGGCCAGGCGGTCGGCTCCGGGTGGCGGCAGTTGAGGGCGACGCTGCGCGACATGCGCCGCCACCCGCTCACCCTCTCCTTTCTGCTGGCGTACCTCATCTACAACGACGGCGTGCAGACCGTGATCTCCCAGGCGTCCGTGTACGGCTCCGAGGAACTGGGCCTCGACCAGACGACGCTGATCACCGCGGTGCTGCTGGTGCAGGTGCTGGCGGTCGCCGGGGCGCTCGGGATGGGGCGGATGGCCCGGGTCCACGGTGCGAAGCACACGATCCTCGGCTCGCTCGTGGTCTGGACGCTGATCCTCGTCGCCGGCTACTTCCTGCCCGCCGGCTCGCCGGTGTTCTTCTACGCGCTGGCTGCCGCGATCGGGCTGGTCCTCGGCGGCAGCCAGGCGCTCTCCCGTTCGCTCTATTCGCATCTGGTGCCGCGCGGCAAGGAGGCCGAGTACTTCTCCGCGTACGAGATGAGCGACCGCGGACTGAGCTGGCTGGGGCCCCTGGTGTTCGGGCTCGCGTACCAGCTGACCGGCAGTTACCGGGATGCGATCATCTCGCTGGTGATCTTCTTCGTGATCGGTTCCGTGCTGCTCGCGAGGGTGCCGGTGAGGCAGGCGGTGGCGGCGGCCGGCAATCCCGTTCCGGAACGGATTTAGACGTTGAAGTGAAAGGCCGGTAGTGTACGCCTTTGGCCTGCCCGGAGGACCGTTACTGCGAGGGGAAGAACCCAAACCGTTGGGTGATAACTTCCGCCAGATGTGACAAACCGGGCATTGGCGGGTACTTCAACACTCGCAAACCTGAAAAGCAGCGGCACGACGGGCGACGCATGACCGGCAACGGGAATCTTTGCCGCCGACCGGTCGTTGACCGGATGACGACGACAGCGACATTTGTCCTGTGGGCGACAAGCCCGGGAGGCACGATTCATGAGTGAGCGAGCTCTCCGCGGCACGCGACTCGTGGTTACCAGCTACGAGACGGACCGCGGCATCGATCTGGCCCCGCGCCAGGCGGTGGAGTACGCATGCCAGAACGGACATCGATTTGAGATGCCGTTCTCGGTAGAGGCGGAAATTCCGCCGGAGTGGGAGTGCAAGGCGTGTGGCGCCCAGGCACTCCTGGTGGACGGGGATGGCCCCGAGGAGAAGAAGGGCAAGCCTGCGCGTACGCACTGGGACATGCTCATGGAGCGGCGCACACGCGAGGAACTCGAGGAAGTGCTGGCCGAGAGGCTGGCGGTTCTGCGCTCCGGAGCCATGAATATCGCAGTGCACCCGCGGGACAGCAGGAAGTCTGCTTGACCGCGTAGCACCGCACGAGACAGAGCCGCGGGCCACGACACCTTGTGTGTCGTGGCCCGCGGCTCTGTGCGTGGGCCTTGGGCGGCCGGCTTCGGGGGCGGCTGCGCGGCGTGCGCTTCGGGCGGGCCCGGTCTTCCCCGCTGCCCCGGTCGGCCACGGTCGAAGACGTCCGCAATCGCCGGACGGGCTCGGTTTTGCCGGGCTCGGGGGTGATGCGGCCGGCTCCAGGCTGGTTCGGCCCGGGGCCTTACGGCGTCAGAGGCGGGCGCGGGGTGTCGTCCGGGCTCGTGGGTTCGTCGCGGATCACTTCGCCCTGGACCACCTTTCCGTCCGGGCGATGGATGCGGGCCTGCTGGAAGGCGTCCGAGAAGCTGCCGGACCCCGCCGCCTTCATCCGCCGTTCCAATGAACGCTCCGTGTACCTGCTGAGCACCGACCGGACCGGCGGTACGAGGAGCAGCAGTCCGGCCACGTCCGAGATCATCCCCGGGATCATGATCAGCAGCCCGGCGAGCATCAGGAAGCCGTTGCCCCGGGTGCTCGACGGGGCGGGCGAGGAGCCGTCGGCCCCGGGCTGTCCCGGCATCTGCTGGAGCGTCTCGGTGAGATTGCGGAAGGCGCGGCGGCCGGCCCGCTTCATCACCACGGCCCCGAGGACGACCCCCGCGACCAGGAGCAGCAGCACGGTGAACCCGCCCGCCACGTCCGCCACCACGGTGAGCAGCCAGATCTCCAGCACCGCCCAGGCGGCGATGGCGAGAGGTACGAAGGTCCGGGCGCGCGAGCGCTTGCGGGCGGTCGGGGGCGGTGTGCCGGTCGTCATGCCCCCAGTGTGCCTGGAACGGCGTCCGAACGCGGTAAGGGGGCGGCGGAGACGGTACCCGCTCCGCGATCAGGGCGTACGGCGGCCGAGCACCCTGTTCGTACGCGTGGTGACCCCCCACGCCGTCACGCGCCACAGTGCCTCGACGAGGATGTCGCGGCTCATCTTGGAGTCGCCGATCTCCCGGTCGACGAAGGTGATCGGGACCTCGACGACGTGGAAGCCCGCCTCGATCGCGCGGCGGGCCAGGTCGACCTGGAAGCAGTAGCCCTGTGAGGCGACCTCGTCCAGGCCGATGCCCTGCAGCGTCTCGGTGCGGAAGGCCCGGTAACCGCCGGTGACGTCGCGCGTCTGCAGTCCGAGCATCAGCCGGGAGTACGTGCTGCCGCCGCGGGAGATCATCTCGCGGGACTTGGGCCAGTTGACCACCCGCCCGCCCGGGACCCAGCGGGAGCCGAGCACCAGGTCCGCGCTCTTGAGCGCGGTGAGCAGGCGGGGCAGTTCCTCGGGCTGGTGGGAGCCGTCGGCGTCCATCTCGACGAGGACGCCGTAGTCGTGGTCCATGCCCCAGCGGAAGCCGGCGAGGTAGGCCGCGCCGAGTCCTTCCTTGCCCTTGCGGTGCAGCACGTGGACCTGGTCGTCGGTCGCGGCGATCTCGTCGGCGAGCTTTCCGGTGCCGTCCGGACTGTTGTCGTCGGCAACCAGGATGTCGGCCTCAGGCACGGCGGCGCGCACCCGGCTGACGATCGGCTTGATGTTCTCGGCCTCGTTGTAGGTCGGAATGATCACCAATGCTCTGCCGAGCGGGCCGTATCGCCTCTGACCGCCGTCGTTCACTTACTGCCCCTTAAGTCCGTACGCAGATGCACACCATATCGAGCGCGGCACGTGCACAGACCGACCCGGTCGGGTGGCGCGGTGAGCGGCGGCGGACAGAAGCGCGGAAGTACGGACAGAACTGCGGATCGGGGCCCGGCGCCCTTCGGGCCGACCTGGGACCCGCCGGCTGCGGGTCGACCTAGAGCCGTTGTCTACTGAACGTCCGGGCCCCACCCGGGTCGCACCCTCCGCCCGGCTGAAACCTTCCCTCGCCCCCGAGGCGCGGGCGCTGAACCTGGCTGTCAGTGACGGTGCGCCGGTGCGGCACACCACCCCATGACCCAGCGGCGTTCGACGACTGCGTGGAGGTTTACCGGTCGGACGTCCTGTGGTGGACTCGGCCGAACCTACCGGCCGGTGGGCGCATTCTGTCAATAGTTGCCTGACCTGCATCGTTAACCGAACGCGCCTGGTCAGTCCAGAAGATCCCCAGGTCGTGGCAGAACGGGGGCGCCTTCGATCGGCGGTACGAAATGTCCGTACGTCACTCGTTCGGCCGTACGTAGACAGTTTGTCCGAAGACCACGGTGCGGAGGCAGACCGGGAGATCGGCACCCGGGGTGAGATCAGGCAGTCCGGGCGTCCCCGACCTGGGGTCCGTCGACCAGCGCGCCACCCGGTCGTCCGGGGCCTGGACCACCAGTTCCTCGGTGCGCCAGACCGCGTAGTCGGCCGGGGCGCCGGGCACCAGGGTGCCCGCGTCGTCACGGCCGACCGCCCGCCAGCCGCCCCTGGTGTGGGCGGTGAAACCGGCCCGGACCGAGATCCGGTGCTCGGGTGTCCGGTGGAACGCGGCGGCCCGCACCGTCCCCCACGGGTCCAGCGGGGTCACCGGGCTGTCGGAGCCGAACGCGAGGGGCACACCGGCCCGCAGGAGCGCCGCGTACGGGTTGAGGGTCCTCGCCCTCCCGGCACCCAGCCGGCGGGCGTACATGCCCTCCTCACCGCCCCACGCGGCGTCGAAGGCGGGCTGGACCGAGGCGGTGAGGCCGAGTTCGGCGAAAGCGGCCACGGTCTCGGGGGTGAGCATCTCCGCGTGCTCGACGCGGTGCCTGGCGGCACGGACCCGGCCGAGACCGACCTTCTCGGCCGCCGCGCGGATGCCGTCGACGACGGCGGTGAGCGCCGCGTCGCCGATGGCGTGGAAGCCCGCCTGGAGCCCGGCCTCGGTGCAGGCGGCGACATGGGCGGCGATCTGCGCGGCGTCCAGATGGGCGGAGCCCGAGACGGGTGCGTCGGCATACGGCTCGTGGAGGCAGGCGGTGTGCGAGCCGAGCGACCCGTCGACGAACAGGTCCCCCGCCGCGCCCACGGCGCCGAGCTCCCGGACGCGCCGGGCGTCCTTCTCGTCGCCCACCCGCTCGGCCCAGTAGCCGAAGACCCGCGGCCCCGGCTGCCCGGCCGCCAGCTTCAGCAGCGAGGTGAAGTCCTCCTCGTCGGAGATGTCGGGCCCACCGCACTCGTGGACGGTGCCGATCCCGAGGGACGCCGCGTGAGCCAGCGCGGCGCGCTGCGCGTCGGCACGCTGACGCGGCGAGACGGCGTCGTGGGCGGCCGCGCGGACCGCGTGGTGGGCGGCGCCCGTCAGCGGGGCGTCGGGGCGGTAGCCGGCCATTGAGGCGATCTTGGGGACGAGGTCGAGCAGCGCGGTGGTGACGACCGCCGAATGGACGTCGATCCGCGGCAGGTAGACCGGCCTCCCGGCCGCCGCCGCATCGAGTTCGCCGCGCGTGGGCGGGCGCTGCTCCGGCCAGCGCGTGGCATCCCAGCCGTGACCGAGGACCACCCGGTCGGCGGGGTGGTCCGCCACGTACGTCCGCAGGAGAGTGAGCGCCTCGCCGAGGGTGCGGGCGCCCGAGAGGTCGAGGCCGGTGAGGGCCAGACCGGTGGACGTGGTGTGAACGTGCGCGTCGGTGAACGCGGGCGTGACCAGCGCCCCGTCGAGGTCGATCACCTCGTCGACGCCGCTCGCGAAGGCGTCGGCGGCGCCTTCGGAGCCCACCCAGGCGACATGCCCCCGTTCGACCACCATGGCGGTCGCGAAGGGGTCGGCGGGGCTGTGGACGTCTCCACCGCGCAGCAGCACGGTGCGGTGTTCGCTCTGGGGGGCGGTGCTCTCGGTCATGAGCACCAGTCTCCCGCCTGCCGGGAGCGCGCGGTGCGCGACCCCCCTCACCGCCTCGGTCGCGGCCGACGGCAGCGGGTCAGGCCCTCAGATCTGCGGCGGGCGCGCCTCGTAAGGCGTGGAGAGGACGACGGTGGTGCGGGTGGAGACACCGGCGAGCGAGCGGATCCGGGTCAGCAGGTGCTCCAGCTCCAGCGGGGTCGCCACCCGCACCTTGAGGATGTAGTTCTCGTCGCCCGCGACGCTGTGGCAGGCCTCCAGCTCCGGGACACCGGCAAGGCGCTCCGCGATGTCGTCCGGCGCACTCGGGTCGAAGGGCTTCACCGAGATGAACGCGGTCAGCGGCAGGCCGACGGCCTCGGGGTCGACGACCGCGGCATAGCCCCGGATCACCCCACGCTGCTCCAGCCTGCGGACGCGCTGATGAACGGCCGAGGTGGACAGGCCGGTGGCCTTGCCCAGGTCGGTGTAGCTCATCCGCCCGTCCTTGACGAGCAACTCCACGATGTGACGGTCCAGCTCCTCCATATGGATCAATCTATGGCCCCGGGCCCTCCAGGCACAGCCGTGGAGGGCACGTGAAGGGCACCTGCGGCGAGCATGTGACGAATGCCACAGGTTTACGCGCCGGTAGCCGGCCCGCTCGCGGTTACGCCGGATGCCCGCCGGGAAGTGCTTGCTGTGGTCGAGGCCGCGGCGCCTCAGGCCCAGCCCAAGGGGGGAATTACCCATGCAGAGCCTGAAGCTCACCGGACGTACCGAACCGGAGCCCGTTGATCCTTTCGAGGACGGCACTCCCGACGCGTACGACACGTTCGAGATGTACCGGGTCGTCTGCCCGGACTGCGCGCAGCCCATCGCGCTCCTGGCGGACGAGGACGTGCTGCCGGAGCACGCGCTGTGCCCCACTCCGTGGAACCCGTTCGTCCTGACGGTGTGCGCCGGTACCGGCCGTACCGCGTCGAAGGCCCTGCCCGCCGACGAGTCGGCCGACGCCCAGGAGCAGGAGACGGCCCTGCTGCTGACGCTCCCTCAGGGGCTCGACTGGAGGATGCAGCCGTTCTCGCACGCCGGGGGTGCCGGTTCGCGCCCCCTCCGGGTGCCGCACCAGATGCGTCGCGACGCCGCCTGAGCCTTCGTCGTGGGCCGGCCGCCGACGGTCGGCCCATGACGCTTCGGCGGGCACGGGGGCGCCGCGAGGACCTGGCGAACAGGCGCTCGAATCGGTCGGACAGTGACCCGCTCCGGCTCCACAGCGTTGGCCCGGTATGACCCTGCTGCCCTCCACGGCCGGCCCCGGTCGCCGCCGTCTCACCGCTCCGCCCTCCGAAGAATCGGTTCCGCGGTCCCGCACCTCACCCCCGCCGTCCGAGGCGCCCCGTCCGGCATCTCACCCGGCACCGCGCTCGACGCCCCACTCGACCGATCCGCCCCTCTACCGGTCGCTGCTCCGGCACTGGGAGAGCACCGGCAGGACCCTGCCGGGCCGCCATGACCAGGAGTGGAACCGGATCATGACGACGCCCGTGTGGTCGGACCGGCCGTTGCGGGTCAGCGCGTCTCAGGACCCGCGAGGTGGCGGGCGATGACCATCCGCTGGATCTGATTGGTGCCTTCGACGATCTGCAGCACCTTCGCCTCGCGCATCAGCCGCTCGACGGGGAAGTCCAGCGTGTAGCCGTATCCGCCGAGCACCTGGACGGCGTCGATGGTGGCCCGCATCGCGGCGTCGGTGCAGAAGAGCTTGGCCATCGCCGCCTGCCGCGAGAAGGGACTTCCCGCGTCGCGCAGCCGGGCGGCCTCCAGGTAGAGCGCGCGGCCCGCCTCGATCTGGGTGGCCATGTCGGCGAGCATGAACCGCAGCCCCTGGAAGTCCGCGATGGGGCGGCCGAACTGGCGGCGCCCGGTGGCGTAGGCGACGGCCTCGTTCAGCGCCGCCTGGGCCACGCCGATGGCGCAGGCGGCGATGCCCAGCCGGCCGGAGTCGAGCGCGGACAGGGCGATCGCGAATCCCTGTCCCTCCTCGCCGATCCGGCGCGCGTCGGGAACCCGCACTCCGTCGAAGTGCAGCTGGGCGGTGGGCGAGCCCTTCATCCCCATCTTCTTCTCGGGCACGGCGGCACTCAGGCCGGCGGCGTCGCCGGGAACGAGGAACGCGGTGATGCCGCGGGGGCCCTCGACGCCGGTACGGGCCAGGACGGTGTAGAAGTCGGCGATGCCACCGTGGGTGATCCACGCCTTGGTGCCGGTGATGACCCAGTCCTCACCGTCCCGAACGGCCTTGGTGCGCAGCGAGGCGGCGTCGGACCCCGAGGCGGGCTCCGAGAGGCAGTAGGCGCCCAGCAGGCCGCCCCCCAGCATCGCCGGCAGGTGTTCGGTCCGCTGGTCCTTCGTGCCGTAGCCGGCGACCGCGTGGCAGGCGAGGGAGTGGACGCTGACGCCGAGTCCGACGGTGAGCCGGGCCGCGGCGAGCTCTTCGAGGACCTGGAGGTAGACCTCGTACGGCTGGTCCCCGCCGCCGTGGGCGGAGTCGTAGGGCAGGCCGAGCAGGCCGGACTCGGAGAGCAGGGTGAAGACTTCGCGCGGGAATCGGCCGGCGTCCTCCTCCTCGGCGGCCCGCGGCGCGATCTCGCGCTGGGCGATGTCGCGGACGAGCGCGACGAGCTCCCTGGACTCCTCGGTGGGCAGACGGCGTTCCACCGATTGCGGGGCACGGTCGGACATGACGGCGCTCTCCTCCCTGTCGGGCGTTGCGGCGGTCGCGCGCGCGGGGTGTGAGCGGCGCCGCCGGGGGATCTCCGGACGATGCCCGGAAAACACTGCTGCCCAGCCGATGTTGCCCTCCCGGATTACGAGAGGTGCAGGCCGGCGGCTGTGGCGGCTTGAGTATGCCCGATCGGACGGTATCCGTCACCGGTTGACAGAACGCGGCCGGAAGGAGCCGGTGACGGCCGGAACGATCACGGAATTGGTCCGAACCATTGACCCAACTGGTCTAGTCCATCTACGGTTCCCAGCGAAACCGACTTTCCGCGTCCATGCCAAGTCCGCGTGTCCGCCGAGAGCCGGCTGTCCACTGGCACGTCCCCTCCCCCACGAGGAGCAACCATGACCGGACTTCAACGCCCGGGAGCACGCCTCCGGGCGCTCGCCGCCGCGGCTTGTACCGCCGCCCTGGGCGCCGCCCTGCTGGGCGTCGCGGGCACCGGATCCGCCGGAGCGGCCCCCGCCGCCCAGCGGGCCGCCGCACCGGCAGCAGCACCGGCCGCCCCCACAGCGGCCGGCAGCAAGGTGGTCGGATACTTCACCAACTGGGGTGTCTACCAGCGTGATTACCACGTCAAGAACATCGAGACCTCAGGCTCGGCCGACAAGCTCACGCACATCAACTACGCCTTCGGCAACGTCCAGAACGGCAAGTGCACGGTCGGCGACTCCTACGCCGACTACGAGAAGGCCTACACCGCCGGCCAGTCGGTCGACGGGGTCGCGGACACCTGGGACCAGGAGCTGCGCGGCAACTTCAACCAGCTGCGGAAGCTGAAGAAGCTGCACCCCGGGCTGAAGATCATCTGGTCGTTCGGCGGCTGGACCTGGTCCGGCGGCTTCGGTCAGGCGGCGCAGGACCCGGCCGCCTTCGCCGAGTCCTGCTACGGCCTGGTCGAGGACCCGCGCTGGGCCGATGTCTTCGACGGCATCGACATCGACTGGGAGTACCCCAACGCCTGCGGTCTGACCTGCGACACCAGCGGCCGTGACGCCTACGGCAACCTGCTGTCGGCGCTGCGTTCCAAGTTCGGCACGGACAATTTGGTCACCTCGGCGATCAGCGCGGACGGCTCCGAGGGCGGCAAGCTGGACGCCGTCGACTACGGCGGCGCGTCGAAGTACGTCGACTGGTACAACCCGATGACGTACGACTTCTTCGGCGCCTGGGACGCGAAGGGCCCGACGGCCCCGCACTCCCCGCTCACCTCCTACACGGGCATCCCCAAGGAGGGCTTCAACAGCGCGGCCGCCATCGACAAGCTGAAGGCGCAGGGCGTACCGGCCTCGAAGCTGCTGCTCGGCATCGGCTTCTACGGCCGCGGCTGGACCGGCGTCACGCAGGACGCACCCGGCGGCACCGCCACCGGCGCGGCCCCGGGCACGTACGAGGCGGGCATCGAGGACTACAAGGTCCTCAAGAACAGCTGCCCCACGACCGGCACCATCGCCGGCACCGCGTACGCGCACTGCGGCACCGACTGGTGGAGCTACGACACCCCCGCCACCATCGGCACCAAGATGGCGTACAAGAACCAGCAGGGCCTGGGCGGCACCTTCTTCTGGGAGCTCAGCGGTGACACCACCGACGGCGAGCTGATCAAGGCGATCGACTGACGCCGTCAGCGCGGCAGGCATGAGGGGCGGGGAGCCGGGCGGGCTCCCCGCCCCTCACATGAGGCCGAGTTGTGTGACGAACATGGCGATGACGACGACGAGCGTCCAGCCCAGGAGGTTCTCCAGCAGCTTGGAGCCGTCCTCGGGCCCGCCGGTCCGCGCGCGGCGGCGGGCAGGGGTGGTGGTTGCGGCAGCAGTCGCGGTCATGGCATCTCGTTCGGTCGGCCGGCAGTCGGTGTCCCCCGAGGACCCGACCACAGTGCCAGCCGGACGGGCCCGCGTGGTAGAGATCTGCGTCACGGCCCCCGGGGCGGTCCGACGGCGTCAGCGGTCGCCCGCCCCGCCACCACCCGGCACCGGGGCCGACGGAACGCACCGGCGGAGAGGGCCACCTGTGCCCGACACCACACCGCCGCGCCAGGGCCTCGCCCGTCCCGGTACGGATGCCCACCGGCCCCGTCAGGTCGGGACGCGCACCCCGTGTGCCCCTCCGCCCCAGGCCTCCCGGCGGGTGTCACCCCGTGGAACGCCCGTGCTCCGCGCCGTTGCCGCCCGGTACCCGCTGCCGCAGGACCACGACCTCGCGCGGCGGCAGAACGAGCCCGCCGTCGGCAGCCGGGCCGACCAGCACCTCACCGGCCATCGCCGGCAGGTCCACCGGCGTCCCGCCCCGGTTGACCAGGAACAGGTAGCGGTTGTGCGCGTCGCGGCGCACCGTGAGCTCCACGGCCCCCCGGGCCGCCTCCGGCAGCTCACTCGTGACCTCCGCCGGCGCGAGCAGAGCGGGCAGCAGCCCTGCGAGACCCTCGGCGCCGAGGCGCGTGGAGACGTAGGAGGCCGAGCCGCCGCCCGTGCGGCGGCGCGTGACCGCCGGCCGCCCGGCGTACGCACCCGTGCGGTAGCGCGCGAGGACCGCGACGTCCGGCCCGGTGACGTCGATCCGGTCGGTCCACAGACTTCCCGTGGCGGTGCCGTCGGGCAGTTCGAGGGCGAGGTCGACGGTTTCGCCGTCCAGCAGCGGCCCGAACTCCTCGATCCGGATGCCGAGGAGCTCACGCAGGGCGCCGGGGTGGCCGCCGAGCCAGATGTGGTCGTTCTCGTCGACGACGCCCGAGAAGTACGTGGTGATGAGGTGGCCGCCGTTCTCGGCGTACCGGGTGAGGTTCTTGGCGGCCGTCTGCGACACCATGTGCAGCACCGGAGCGATCACGACGTCGTATGCGCAGAGGTCGGTGCGGTGGGCGGGCACGATGTCGGCGCGGATGCCCAACCGCAGCAGAGCCGAATACCAGTCGAGGGCCTCGCGGTGGTAGTCGAGGCGTGAGGTGGGGTGGGAGTCGTGCTCCGCGGCCCACCACGAGTCCCAGTCGAAGAGGACGGCCACCCGGGCGGGTTCACGCGCGGAACCCGCGACCGGAGCGAGGGCGTCCAGCGTTCCGCCGAGGTCCACCACCGCACGGAAGAGCTCGCTGTCGGCACCGGCGTGCGGAACCATCGCGGAGTGGTACTTCTCGGCGCCGGCCGCGGACTGGCGCCACTGGAAGAAGCACACGGCGTCGGCGCCGTGCGCCACGTGCAGAAGCGAGTCGCGGGCCAGCTCACCCGGGCCCTTGGCCACGTTGACGGGCTGCCAGTTCACGGCGCTGGTGGAGTGCTCCATCAGGAACCAGGGGCGGTGCCCCGCGATGCCGCTCGTCAGATTGGCGGAGAACGACAGCTCGTCGCGGTCCCGGGGCCCGGGGATCACGTAGTGATCGTTGGCCACGAAGTCGACGGCGTCGGCCCAGTCCGCGTAGTCCATGCCCTTGATACCGCTCATCACCATGAAGTTCGTGGTGACGGGCACACCCGGGGTCAGCTCGCGGAGGAGCTCGCGTTCGGCCAGCAGGTGGTCCTTGAGCGCGTCGGAGGAGAAGCGCTTGAAGTCCAGCTGCTGCGTCGGGTTGGGATGCGAAGCGGCGAGCCGCGGCGGCAGGATCTGGTCCCAGTCGCTGTAGCGCTGCGACCAGAAGGCGGTGCCCCAGGCGTGGTTGAGGGCGTCCAGCATCGTGTACCGGCGGCGCAGCCAGGCGCGGAAGGCGTCCGCGGCGTCGTCGGAGAAGTCGTAGACGTTGTGACAGCCCAGCTCGTTGCTGACGTGCCAGGCGACGAGCGCGGGGTGGTCCGCGTAGCGCGTCGCCAGCTTCCGGACGAGACGCAGGGCGTGCTCCCGGAAGACGGGGGACGTGGGCCGCCAGTGCTGGCGGGCGCCCGGCCACACGGTCTCGCCGGTCGCGGTCACCGGCAGGATCTCCGGGTGCGCGGTGGTCAGCCACGGCGGCGGTGAGGCCGTGGCCGTGGCCAGGTCGACACCGATGCCTCCGGCGTGCAGCAGGTCCATGACCTCGTCCAGCCAGCCGAAGTCCCAGGTGTCGGAGGTGGGCTGGATCCGGGCCCAGGAGAAGATCGCCAGGGAGACGATGGTGACCCCCGCCTCGCGCATCAGCCGGACGTCCTCCTCCCACACCTCCCGCGGCCACTGCTCGGGGTTGTAGTCGGCGCCGTAGCCGAGCCGACGGCTGCCGTCGGGCCCTTTCGCGTACGGGAAGCGAGAGGTGAGGGGGGAGGTCATGCCGGTCCTTCCAGTGCTGCGTGGTCGTGTCGCGGGGTGGGCTACTTGTCGACGGTGAAGCCCTGCTCCTTGCCGTACTTGGCGGACGCGTCCTGCCACGCCGCGAGCCCGTCGCCGAGCTTCGTGCCCGAGACGTAGGCCTTGCCCACGGTGTCGTTGAAGATCGAGTTGGCGTACACCTGGTACGGCAGGTAGTTCCAGCCGGCGGGCACGGCCTTCGCCGCGTCGGCGAAGACCTTGTTGGCCTTCTGTCCAGCGAAGTACGGGAACGCGGTGTCCTGGAAGGCCTGGTCGTTCAGGTCCTTCGTGGTGGCCGGGAAGGCGCCGTTCCTGATCCGTGTCTGCACACCCGCACCGGAGTTGGCGTACTCGACGAAGGCGTAGGCGAGCTCCTTGTTCTTGCCCGCTTCGGGCAGCGCGAGGGAGCTGCCTCCGTTCTCGGCGGCGGCGTCGGCCCCCTTCGTCCACTGCGGCAGCGGGGCCGCGCGCCAGTCACCGGCCGCGCCCTTCACGCCGGACGCGAAGTTCGCGGGCATCCACGCGCCGGTCGGCAGCGTGGCGATGGTGCCGTCACCGAGGCCCTTGTACCAGTCGTCGCTCCAGCCGGCGACGGGCGCGAGGAGCTTCTCGTCGATGAGCTTCTGCCAGGTCTCGGTGTACTTCTTGGCCCCCGCGTCGCCGAAGTCGATGCCGACCTCGGTCCCGTCGACCTTGTAGGGGTGCGAACCCGCCTGCCACAGGAGGCTGGTGGTCAGCCCGGCGTCGCCGACGTCACTGGTGATGTAGGCCTTCGGGTCGGCCTTGTGCAGCTTGCGGGCGGCGTCGACGTACTCGTCCCAGGTCGTCGGCACGGCGATGCCGTACTTGTCGAAGACCTTCTTGTTGTAGAAGAGCGCCATGGGGCCGGAGTCCATGGGCAGGCCGTATATGCCGTCCCCGGCCTGCACCGAGTTCCACGGACCCGGCGAGTACGAGCCGGCCAGCTTGTCGGCGCCGAAGGGCTTCAGGTCGGTGACGGACTTCGTCAGGGCGTACTGGCTGAGTGCGTAGTACTCGATCTGCGCGACGTCCGGGACGCCCTTCTTCGCCGAGATGGCGTTCTGCAGCGCCTTGTACTGGTCGTTGTTGGTGCCCGCGTTGACCAGCTTGATGTCGACCTTCGGGTACTTCTTCTCGAAGTCGGCGGCGACCTGCTTCAGCGTGGGCTCCCAGGCCCACACCGTGACGGTGCCGCCGTTCTTCAGCGCGGTCTGCAGGTCGGTGGCGCCCACCTGCTCGTGGCCACCGCTGTCGTCGTCGGAACCGCAAGCGGTCGCCGCGAGGGCCAGAGCGCAGACGAGACCGAGGGCGCGCAGCGGACGGCGGGAGTGCTTGGACATGGCGGTACTTCCACTTCCTCGTGGTTCGACAGGACTTACGGACGCGGAACTCCGCGGACGGGCGGACTTACGGATGCGTGGCCTTCGGGTCCCGCGGATGCGGGAAGCGGCTCGGGGAGGCCGCCCCGGGCTGCGCTACTCCTTGACGCTTCCGGCGGACAGGCCTGACTGCCAGAACCGCTGGAGGAGCAGGAAGGCGGCGATGAGCGGCACGACGGTGAGCAGCGAGCCGGTGACGACCAGGTTGAAGACGGCCTCACCACCGGCCGTGGCCGCCTGCTTGTTCCAGGCGTCGAGGCCGAGGGTCAGCGGATACCAGTCGGGGTCCTTGAGCATGATCAGCGGCAGGAAGTAGTTGTTCCAGGTCGCGACCGTGGTGAAGAGCAGGACGGTGACCGTGCCGGGTGCGAGCAGGGGCAGGGCGACCTGGAAGAACGTACGCAGCTCGCTCGCGCCGTCGATGCGGGCCGCCTCCATCAGCTCTGCGGGGATCGCGTCGGTGGCGTACACCCACATCAGGTACAGACCGAACGGCGAGATCAGGGAGGGGATGATGACAGCCCACGGGGTGTCGGTCAGCCCGATCTTGCTGAACATCAGGAAGGTCGGCACGGCCAGTGCGGTGGTGGGTACCGCCACGGCCCCGATGACGACCGCGAACACGGCGCGCTTGCCGGGGAACCGGAACTTGGCGAGCGCGTACCCGCCGAGGACGGCCAGGAGGGTCGCCCCGCCCGCGCCCACCACCACGTACAGCAGGGTGTTGAGGAGCCAGCGGCCGAAGACGCCGTCCTGGTACGTGAAGGTCTGGCTGACGTTGTCCCAGAGGTCGAAGTCCCGGTCGAACCAGAGGCCGAACGAACGGGCGAGTCCGGCTTGTGACTTGGTGGCGCTGATGACGAGCCACAGCAGCGGCAGCAGGCTGTACAGGAGGACGACGCCGGTGAGCGCGGTCAGCAGGACGCTGCGGCGCGGCCGGCCCGGTGCGTGCGCACGGCGCGGGGTACGCAGGCGCGGGGCGGCGGACCTCGGTGGCTTCACCGGACGCGGGGCGGTGGTGGTGCTCATCGGGTCACGCTCCCTTGCGCATGCCGCGCAGCTGGACGACATAGGCCACGACCATCGTGATGACCCCCATGACGATGGCGACCGTCGCGGAGTAGTTGTGCTGCTGGCCGGAGAAGGACAGCGAGTACGTGTAGTAGTTCGGGGTGTAGTCGGTGGTGATCGCGTTCGGCGCGAGCTTCTGGAGGATGGCGGGCTCGTTGAAGAGCTGGAAACTGCCGATGACCGAGAAGATCGTGGCGATGACCAGGGCGCCCCGGATCGCCGGGAGCTTGATCGCCGAGATGACCCGCCACTGGCCCGCGCCGTCGATCTCCGCGGCCTCGTACAGGGCGTGCGGGACGACGCGCAGCGCGGAGTAGAAGATCAGCATGTTGTAGCCGACGAACTCCCAGGTCACGATGTTGCCGATGGACGCCAGGACCAGGCCGGATGACAGCGGGTCGGGCAGGTGCGCGCCCAGGGCGTCGTTGATGTCACCGACGAGACCGAAGCGGGGCCCGTACATGAAGCCCCACATGAGGGTCGCCACGACGGCGGGCACGGCGTACGGCAGGAAGACGGCGATCCGGAAGAAGTCCTTGCCGAACAGCCGGCCGCTGTCGATCGCGAGCGCGACGAGCAGGGCGATGCCCAGCATGATCGGGACCTGGACCAGCAGGAACAGTCCGACGCGCAGGACGCCGTCCCAGAACTGCCCGTCCTGGAGCGCCTGCTGGTAGTTGTCCAGGCCCACGAAGGAGGTGCCGCCGATGAGCTGGGTCCGGAACAGGCTCAGGTAGACCGAGTACGCGAGGGGCGCCAGGAAGACCAGCGCGAAGACGAGGACGAAGGGGCCGATGAACCCCCACCCCGTCCACGAACGGCGCGCCCTGCGCACCGGTGGTCCGGCCGGGTCGGCCACCGCGGCCGCCGGCGGTTGCAGCGTCGTCATCTCGCGCCCCTCGCTCGTGCTTCACCCCACCGGAACCGACAACCGAGAACGAGATCCACGCACATGTTCCGGGCCGGTCCACCGGCTGGGCCATTCCGCCGCCCAGGCGTTATGTTTGCGTAAACATTCGGTGGCGGCATGTCTACACTGCCTCCAGATGAGCGGTCAAGAGTCGCTCTGAAAGGGCGGCACTTGATGAGGGAACCGGTGGACGGAGCAGGCGAACACACCCCAGGACCGCCTCCGGAGCGGGCCGGACCGGCTCCCGGGAAGCGGGCCTCGCGCGCCCCCAGGTCCGTGTCGATGGCGGACGTCGCGCACCTCGCCGGGGTCTCGTCGCAGACGGTCTCGCGCGTGAGCAACGGTTTTCCCGGCGTCAACGAGGAGACCCGTCAGCAGGTTCTCGCGGCGATGAAGGACCTCGGCTACCGTCCCAACAGCGCCGCGCGCGCCCTCAAACGCGGCGAGTTCCGCACCATCGGCGTCATCACGTTCACCCTCTCCACGACCGGCAACGTCCGGACGCTGGAGGCCATCGCCACGTCGGCCGCTCACGAGGGATACGCCGTCACGCTGCTGCCGGTCGCCGTCCCCACGCAGGACGAGGTACGCGGGGCCTTCTCACGGCTCGGCGAGCTGGCGGTGGACGCGGTCATCGTCATCATGGAGGTCCACCTCCTCGACGAGGCCCGCCTTTCGCTCCCGCCCCATGTGAAGGTCGTGGTGGCGGACTCCGACGCCGGCGACCGCTACGCGGTGGTGGACACGGACCAGGCCGGCGGCACCCGCGAGGCGGTGCGTCACCTTCTCGGCCTCGGCCACGAAACGGTCTGGCACCTGGCGGGGCCCGAGGAGTCGTACGCGGCGCTACGCCGGACGGACGCCTGGCGTACGGCACTTCAGAAAGCGGGCCGGGCCACGCCGGAGATCGTCCGGGGCGACTGGTCGGCCGAGTCCGGCTACCGGGCGGGCCTTCACCTGGCCGGACAGGCCGACTGCACCGCGGTGTTCGTGGCCAACGACCAGATGGCACTCGGCCTGCTGCGCGCCCTGAACGAGCGTGGCCGCAAGGTGCCCCAAGAGGTGTCCGTCGTCGGCTTCGACGACATCGCCGAAGCCGGTTCCTTCCAGCCGCCGCTCACCACCGTCCACCAGGACTTCGGCGAGGTCGGCCGGCGCTGCGTGGAGGGCGTCCTGCACCAGATGCGCCGTAGCGGGCCGGACCACGGCACCACCCTGGTCCCCACACGCCTCGTCGTGCGGGCGAGCACGGCTCCGCCACCGCGGCGCCTGTGAGCCGGCGCGCTCCGGCCGCCTCGCGCAGGACGGCCGGAACGGCGGCCGCCGCTGACGACGCGCCCGCGGACTTCTACCCGGTCACAGAAGACCGAGCGACCGCAGAGCACGGCGCCGGTCCCCGGTGGGGTGAGCGGGCCAGTAGACGTAGCAGACCCCGCCCGTACCACTCCTGACCTGGCCGTTCGCGTCGTAGCGCTTCGTCCGCAGCCAGATGTTCTCCCACTCCTGCCGCAGGTAGACACGCCGCACCGCCTCGTCGCTCGGCGATGCCGGGTCGTTGGCGATCACGTCGCCGTCCTCGGTGAAGCCGATCACCGTCATCAGGTGGCCCGACGTCCCGTAGCCCGCACCGGTCAGCTCCGTCTTGAGGAACGACTGCGACGTTATGACCGGGATGCCGGCCCTGACCAGGGTCTCCAGGTCCTTCAGCGAGCCGAGCCGGGTCACCGCGGCGCTCATGTCCTCGTACGTCGCCGCGTACGCGGCGTTGAACGGCCAGTTCCCGCAGCCCTCGTACTGGTTGTCGTACGTGAAGCGGGCCGCGTGGCAGACCTGCGGGTCCTCCAGTCCCGGCTTGACCCAGGAGAGGTCCTCGGTGCTGGGCCCGCGACCCCAGTACTCGATGATCATCTGCGAGGAGGTGGGGCTGCACCACGCCTCGCCGCCGTTGTCGTACTCGGGGTACTGCCCCACGTGCACGTTCTGCGAGTAGCGCGGCACCGGCAGTTCACGGACGAGGCCGGGGGCGGAGGCGGGCACGGTGAAGCGGTCGGGGATGTCCGAGGCCATCGCGCCCAGCCGCCACACGGTGGGCGTCAGCCGGGTGCCAGGCGCCCGGTACAGCGTCAGCCGCAGCCGGTAGGACACCAGGCGCAGGCCGCTCGCCGCGTCGTCCACCGAGAAGGTGTCGGTCCAGATGGAGCTCTTGCCGTCGGTCTGGTCGTCGACCGAGGTACGGCGGATGTCACCGTCGCCCGCGGCCCAGCGGCCCATGACGTACCAGGGAGTCCCGGTGCCGTCCGAGTAGTCGCCCCGCAGTTCGATCTGGATCCAGGTGCCGGCGGGCGTGTCCGCGTTCCAGGACGCAATGACCTCGGTGGCCGGGACGGTGGAGCGGTGGACCGGTGAGGTCCAGGTGGCGTAGTCCCACGCAGCGGTGGTGCCGGTGTGCGGGTCGGTGTAGTCGGTACGCCCCTGGGGGTGGCCGATCACCAGACCCGCCCGGCGGCCGGCGACGGCGCGGGTTCCGGCGCCGGAACCGCAGCGCCAGTCGGTGTACGTGGTCCAGGCGTGGTTGTCCACGAGCGATGCTGCCGCCGAAGGTGCGTCGGGCCGGGTACGGGATGGAGCCGCGGCGGCGGAAGCGGCGGACGACACCGTTCCGGCGCCGGCCGCTGCCGCGATCGCGGCGGTGAGCACGGTTCTGCGTGAGGTCGGACTGGGCATGGGCGAGACCCCCGGTCGTAAGCGGAATGGGGCTGCAGGTGCACGACAGTGCGCCAACTATTGCGGGTCGCCCCCCGGTTCGGCCAGCGATTCGGCTCGCGTCGACGGACCAATATGGGTCTGGACCACTGGCGTGACCTGCGGCTGCACCCGGCCGGCCACCGGCTCGTAGGCTGGGGCCATGAACGACCTCTCCCGCCTTGCCGCACGGCTGCGCACCCTGCCACCGTCCTGCGGGCCGGTCCGGCTGATCGCCGTCGACGGCCACGCGGGGTCCGGCAAGAGCACCTTCGCAGCCCGGCTGTCGGCGGCGCTCGATGACGCCCCCGTGCTGCACCTGGACGATCTGGCCACGCACGAGGAACTGTTCGCATGGACCGGCAGGCTGCGGGAGCAGGTGACCGGCCCGCTGTCGCGAGGGGAGAGCGCCCACTACGCGCCGTACGACTGGACGGCGCGCGCCTTCGGGCCGCCGCGCACCCTGCCCCCGGCCCCGCTGGTACTGATCGAGGGCGTCGGCGCGGGACGGCGGGCCCTGCGCCCCGCTCTCGCGCATCTGCTGTGGATGGACCTGCCCGCCACGGAGTCCTGGGCGCGGGGACGGCGGCGGGACGGGCCCGCGCTGAGCGCGTTCTGGGACGGCTGGACGGCCGCCGAGTCGGCTCATTTCTCGGCCGATCCCTCGCGCCCCTGGGCCGACGCACTGGTACGGCAGTTGCCTGTGGGGTACGAGTGGCTGGAGGGAACCCCCGCGACAGCAGGAATGAACCATTCCGTCACCCAAAGTGATCACCCGACCCCGCCATACTGAGCAGTCGGAAATCGGACCGGAAGTACCTCAACTGCGCTTGACCCGGGGGCGGTACAGGTCTTACGTTCTCAATGTGCGGCTTTTCGGAGCCCCCGCAGACGCGAAGCCCCCGGTTGTTCCCCCGTGATCGGGGGCTTCGTTCTGTGCTCGACGCCGCTTTCCGGCCTCGCCGCACCCGCTTCCGCTCACCGTGGGTCACGGTCGGTCTTCGACCTGCGGCGCCCTTAGTCGGACACTCCCTGCGCAGGTACGATGCCTCTCGGTGCGGTCAATTCCCGTCCACGGCACAGTGATTCGGCGCGCCTCGGCGGGCCGTCGTGCGGCGGGACATCCTGGGGGCACGGTTTGTGGGGGACCTGATGGACATCGGCACGCAGGGCGCACAGGCCCCGGCCGACCTCGCGTGGCTGCGCGGCGTGGACGCCTACACGATGGGCGCCTATCCGCAGGCCGAGGAGGAGTTCAGAGCCGCGGTACGCCTCGATCCCGGTATGGCGGACGCCTGGCTCGGCCTCCACGCGCTGCGGGTCGACACGACGACGGCTCTGCTGCACATGTACCGCCATCGCGACCGGTTCGGCGATCAGCGCGGGCGCTACCGGCGCACGCTCAACTCCTGGTACTGGCTGGGATGGTGGGTACAGCCGGTGCTGGAGAGCCCGCGCGACCTGCTGCTCGCGCACGCCTCGCACTGGCTCGACGGCCGGCATGTGCCCGAGCTCGACCGGGCGCTGGCCGGCCTGCCACCGGTGGACGCCGATGCGCACGTCCGCTTCCTGCACGCCTGCCGCTCCTACCTCGTCAAGGACTGGGAGCAACTCGTACGCCATACGGAACAACTGACCGACGATCCGCTGCTGGGCATCGAGGCGGGGCTCTTCGGCGGCATGGCGCGGGTACGGCTGGAGATGTACGGGCAGGCCGAGCCGCTGCTGGCCACCGCGCTGATGCGCTGCCGCAGCGAGCAGCCGCAGCGCAAGGAGCTGCGCTACTGGCTGGCCCGCGCGCACGAGGGCACAGGACGCAGCGCCGCCGCCCTGCCCCTGTACCGGGCGGTCCACCGGATCGACCCGGCGTTCATGGACACGTCGGCGCGGCTGGCCGCGATCACGGACTACGACGGGCTGGACGGCTCCGAGGAGCTGTCCGGCCTGGCCGCCGTCTCGCTGACCGGCCCGGCCGCCGACGGTACGTTCACGGAGGCGCAGCCGGACAGCGACTCGCTGCTGGGCACCGATCTGGTGGACGGCAGGGAGCTGCGGCCGGGCGTCGAGGCGCAGGACCTGCCGGGCGTCGGGGCGTCGCCGCCGCCGGGCGGGGCCCGGCGAAAGACCGCTGTCCCGGGTCAGTCCGCGCCGCAGCCGTTCCCGGCCGGCCCCAGCGATCCGGCACTGCTGGCCGAGGCGCTGGCGGAGCTGGAGCGGATGGTCGGCCTGGAACCGGTGAAGCGGCAGGTCAAGGCATTGTCGGCGCAGCTGAACATGGCACGGCTGCGGGCGGGCCAGGGGCTGCCCGTACAGCCGCCGAAGCGGCACTTCGTCTTCTCGGGCCCGTCCGGGACCGGCAAGACCACGGTGGCCCGGATCCTGGGCCGGGTGTTCTACGCCCTGGGCCTGCTCGGCGGGGACCATCTGGTCGAAGCCCAGCGTGCGGACCTGGTCGGCGAGTTCCTGGGCCAGACGGCGGTGAAGGCCAATGAGCTGATCGACTCGGCGCTGGGCGGGGTGCTCTTCGTCGACGAGGCGTACAGCCTCGCCAACACCGGGTACAGCAAGGGCGACGCGTACGGAGACGAGGCCCTGCAGGTCCTCCTCAAGCGCGCGGAGGACAACCGGGACCATCTGGTCGTCATCCTGGCCGGCTACCCGGAGGGTATGGACCGGCTGCTGTCCACCAACCCGGGGCTCTCCTCGCGCTTCACCACCCGGGTGGACTTCCCCAGCTACCGGCCGCTGGAACTCACTTCCATCGGCGAGGTGCTGGCCGCGGAGAACGGGGACGCGTGGGACGAGGAGTCGCTGGAGGAACTGCGCTCCATCAGCGGTCATGTCGTCGACCAGGGCTGGCTCGACGAGCTGGGCAACGGCCGCTTCCTGCGCACCCTGTACGAGAAGAGCTGCGCCTACCGCGATCTGCGGCTCTCGGGGTACGCGACGGTACCGACGCGGGACGATCTGGCGACGTTGCGGCTGCCGGATCTGATGCAGGCGTACGGCGAGGTGCTGTCCGGGCGGGGCCCGGTGGGCCGGGGCCGGCAGGAACCGCCCGAGGTGTGAGACGGGTCCTGCCGGCCGGACCGGACGGAGGGCCTACCCGACCAGGGCGGACCGTTCGTCCGAGCCGGTGTGCCGCTCCTCGGTGCGGCGGGGCTCCGAGACCCGGTGGGCCGGATCCCGTACCTCTCCGACCAGCATCTCCAGTACGTCCTCCATGGCGACCAGGCCGAGCACCCGGCCCGACGCGTCGGCGACCTGGGCCAGATGCGTCGCCGCGCGGCGCATCACGGTCAGGGCGTCGTCCAGCGGCAGTTCGGCCCGCAACGTCGCCATCGGACGCCACACGTGCTGCGGGACGGCCCGCTCGCCGTCCTCCAGATCGAGGACGTCCTTGACGTGCAGGTAGCCCATGAACGGGCCGCCGCCCTCCGCGCAGACGGGGAAGCGCGAGTAGCCGGTCCGCACGGTGAGCTCCTCGATCCGGCGCGGGGTGACGGAGGGGTCCACCGTCACCAGAGCCGCCCGGCGCAGGAGTACGTCGGTGACGGGCCTGCTGCCCAGCTCCAGGGCGTCCTCCAGCCGTTCCTGCGCCCCCGGCTCCAGGAGCCCGGCCTGTCCGGAGTCCTCGACGAGCCGGTTGAGCTGCGCTCTGGTGAAGACGGCCTCCACCTCGTCCTTCGGTTCGACACCGAAGAGCCGGAGCACCAGCCGGGCACAGGCGCCCAGCGCGGCGGTGACCGGACGGCAGAGACGGGCGAATCCGACGAGGCCGGGGCTGAGCCACATCGAGGTCTTCTCCGGCGCCGCCATCGCCAGGTTCTTCGGGACCATCTCGCCGATGACGAGGTGGAGGAAGACGACGAAGACCAGCGCCAGTACGAAGCCGAGCGGGTGGATCAGCCCTTCGGGCAGGTGCGCGGCGTGGAAGACCGGCTCCAGCAGACGGGCGACGGTGGGCTCCGCGACGGCGCCCAGGGTCAACGAGCAGATGGTGATGCCGAACTGGGCGGCGGCCATCATCTGCGGCAGGTTCTCCAGGCCGTACAGCACCTGGCGGGCCCGGCTCGAACCGGCTGCCGCATGGGGCTCGATCTGGCTTCGGCGTACCGAGACGAGAGCGAACTCCGCCCCGACGAAGAAGCCGTTCGCCAGGACGAGGAGTCCGGCGAAGAGCAACTGGACCAGGCTCATCGCGCAGCCTCCAGGACCTTGCGGGACGCCCGCGGCGCGGTGGCCGGTGCGGGCGAGTCGGCCAGGCGCACGAAGCGGACCTTCTCGGCCCGGTAGTGGCCGACCTGCCGGACGGCGATCCGCCAGCCGGGGAGTTCCGCCCGGTCACCGGGGGCGGGGATCCGGCCGAGCAGGTCGGCGACCAGCCCGGCGACGGTCTCGTAGGGGCCGTCGGGCACGTCTAGGCCTATCCGGTGCAGCGTCAGTACCCGGCAGCTGCCTTCGGCGTCCCAGGCGGGCCGCCCGTCCTCGGGGGCGGCGACGGCCAGCTCGGGGCGGTCCGCGCCTTCGGCGTCGTGCTCGTCGCGCACCTCGCCGACGAGCTCCTCGATGATGTCCTCGAGCGTGACGACTCCGGCGGTGCCGCCGTACTCGTCGACCACGACGGCGATCGGCTGCTCGTTGCGCAGCCGCTGGAGCAGCTGCTCGACGGGCAGGGTCTCCGGCACCAGCAGCGGCGGCACGGCGATCCGGCCGGCCGGGGTGCGCAGACGGTCCCGGGCGGGGACGGCCAGCGCGTCCTTGAGGTGGATCATGCCGACGACCTCGTCGATGCGCTCCCGGTAGACGGGGAAGCGGGAGAGGCCGGTGGCGCGGGTGAGGTTGAGGACGTCCTGAGCGGTCGCGGTGGACTGGAGGGCGCTGACCTTCACGCGCGGCGTCATCACGTGCTGGGCGGTGAGCCCGGCGAGCGACAGCGTCCGTACGAAGAGGTCCGCGGTGTCCTGTTCGAGGGTGCCGGCCTCGGCCGAGTGCCGCGCGAGGGAGACGAGCTCCCCCGGCGTACGGGCGGATGCCAGCTCCTCGGTCGGTTCGACGCCCAGGAGCCGGACCAGCCGGTTGGCGGCGGTGTTCAGCAGGCCGATCACCGGGCGGAAGACCCGGGTGAAGCCCTGCTGCGGACCGGCGACGAACCGCGCGACCTGGAGCGGCTTGGAGACCGCCCAGTTTTTCGGTACGAGTTCGCCGATGACCATCTGGACGGCGGCCGCGAGCAGCATGCCGAGGACCACGCTGATGCCGGGGACGGCACCGTCGGGCAGACCGGTCAGGGACAGGGGACCTTCCAGCAGCTGGGCGAGGGCCGGCTCGGCGAGCATGCCGACCACCAGGGAGGTGATGGTGATGCCGAGCTGGGTGCCGGAGAGCTGGAAGGAGAGTTCGCGCAGGGCGTCGACGACGGTTCGGGCCCGTCGGTCGCCCTCGGCGGCGGCGCGCTCGGCGTCCGCCCGTTCCACGGTGACGAGCCCGAATTCGGCCGCCACGAAGAATCCGTTGGCGAGGATGAGAAGGAATGCCGCACTGAGAAGCAGCAGGGGGGTGGTCATGCCGCCGCCTCCACGGAAGGGGCGGCGCAGGTACTACCGGAAGATCCGTCCATTGCTGGAGGGAGTCACTCCTTGGGTCGCAGGAAAGCCCCGCGGGCCTCGGGGGCCTCTGGTGCGGGGCGGGGCGCACAGGGCGCCGCCGCCTTCCAGAGTAATCAACGAGAGGCGCTGCGGGGCAGGGGGCTCAGCGGTTGTCCGTGCCGGTGCCGCGGTTCTCGGCCAGGGCGCGGAGCATCCGGGCGTCTCGAATGGCCTGTGCCTTGGCGATTCCGGGCTGGATGCCGAGGGCGGGCAGGCTGGTCCCGTCGCTGAGGTCGAGGAACACCCACGGGTCGCCGGCGCGCAGGTTGACGCGCACGATCTCCGCCCAGGACAGCCGCCGGGTACGGGTGAGATTGACCACGGTCACCCCGCTCTCGTCCGCCACGATCTTGGGGCGGCTGAGCAGTGCCAGGACACCGAAGAAGAGCAGCGCGGTGAAGACGAAGCTGACCCGCTCTCCCCCGCTGAGCTGTTCCAGGGTGAAGGCGACGACGGTGATGACGGCGAACATCACCGCTCCGACGCTCAGCAGGACCACCCGGGTGAGGGTGGGCCGGAAGGTGACCGGCAGGGCGGGGAGTGCGGGGTCGGACATGGTCTTCTTCCGTCCGGCCGTCAGAGGCGGCAGGCGTGGATGGCCGTGGTGAGGATGGCGCGGGCGCCGAGGTCGTACAGGTCGTCCATGATCCGCTGGGCCTCCTTGGAGGCGACCATGGACCGGACGGCCACCCAGCCCTCGTGGTGCAGCGGGGAGATGGTCGGCGACTCCAGGCCCGGGGTGAGGGCGACCGCGCGCTCCAGGTGCTCGACGCGGCAGTCGTAGTCCATCATCACGTAGCTGCGGGCCACCAGGACGCCCTGGAGGCGGCGCAGGAACTGCTGGACCTTCGGGTCGTCGCCACTGGCGCCGGTACGGCGGATGACGACCGCTTCCGACTTCATGATCGGCTCGCCGATGACCTCGAGTCCGGCGTTGCGCATGCTGGTGCCGGTCTCGACGACGTCGGCGATGATCTGGGCGACACCCAGCTCGATGGCGGTCTCCACCGCACCGTCGAGGTGGACGACGGAGGCGTTGACGCCGGTGTCGGCCAGGTGCTTGGCGACGATGCCCTCGTAGGAGGTGGCGATCGTCATGCCGTCGAAGTCCTGGGGGCCGGCGGCGGTGCCGGGCTTGGTCGCGTAGCGGAAGGTGGAGCGGGCGAAGCCGAGCTGGAGGATCTCCTCGGCGTCGGCGCCGCTGTCCAGCAGCAGGTCGCGGCCGGTGATGCCGATGTCGAGGCGGCCCGAGCTGACGTAGATCGCGATGTCGCGCGGGCGCAGGTAGAAGAACTCCACCTGGTTCTCGGGGTCGACGAGGACGAGTTCCTTGGACTCCTTGCGCTGCTTGTAACCCGCCTCATGGAGCATCGCCATCGCAGGCCCGGAGATAGCACCCTTGTTGGGGACGGCGATGCGCAGCATGAGGTCGGGTTTCCTTTGCGAAAGAGGCGGCTGGAACGTGCGGAACGGACGCGGAGGTCGTGCTCAGAGATGGGCGTAGACGTCGTCGAGGGAGATTCCGCGCGCGACCATCATCACCTGGACGTGGTACAGCAGCTGCGAGATCTCCTCGGCGGCGGCGTCCTTGCTCTCGTGCTCGGCGGCCATCCAGACTTCGGCGGCCTCCTCGACGACCTTCTTGCCGATGGCATGCACACCCTTGTCCACCAGCTCGGCGGTGCGGGAGGTGGAGGGGTCGCCGTTGGCGGCCTTGAGCTGCAGCTCGGCGAAGAGCTCTTCGAAGGTTTTGTTCGCCATGATGTCCTCAAGAATAAGGGGTCCTGGACCCGCACTCAGCGCCAGGGTTCGCTGACCGAGCGCAGTGTGGTGGCGGTGGCGACGGCGGCGGTGACCGCTTCGTGCCCCTTGTCCTCGTTGGACCCCTCCAGACCGGCCCGGTCGAGTGCCTGCTCCTCCGTGTCACAGGTGAGGACACCGAAGCCGACGGGGACACCGGTGTCGACGGCGACCTGGGTCAGGCCGTTGGTCACGCCGTGGGACACGTATTCGAAGTGCGGGGTGCCGCCGCGGATGATCACGCCGAGGGCGACGACCGCGTCGTACCCGCGCCCGGCCAGCACCTTGGCCACGACCGGGAGCTCGAAGCTGCCGGGGACCCTCAGGAGGGTCGGCTCGTCGATGCCCAGCTCGTGCAGCGCGCGCAGTGCGCCGTCGACGAGCCCGTCCATGACCTTCTCGTGCCACTGCGCCGCGACAACGGCGACGCGCAGGTCACCGCAGTTGCGTACGGACAGTTCGGGTGCGCCCTTGCCGCTCATGTCTCTCCTACTTCGTTCCGGATACGTACTGGTGCGTTACTGGTTGCCACAGGTCGACGCGGTGGCGGCGTCGAGCCAGGGCAGGTCGTGGCCCATGCGGTCGCGCTTGGTGCGCAGGTAGCGCAGATTGTGCTCGCCGGCCTGGACGGGCATCGGCTCACGACCGGTGACGGTCAGGCCGTGCCGCAGGACCGCGGCGGTCTTCTCGGGGTTGTTCGTCATGAGCCGCAGACTGTGGACGCCGAGGTCCTTGAGGATCTGGGCGCCGGCGGCATAGTCCCGGGCGTCGGCGGGCAGGCCGAGCTCCAGGTTGGCGTCGAGGGTGTCGACGCCCCGCTCCTGGAGTTCGTACGCGCGCAGCTTGGACAGCAGGCCGATGCCGCGGCCCTCGTGGCCGCGCAGATAGACGACCACGCCGCGCCCCTCCTCCGTGATGCGCCGCATCGATGCCTGCAGCTGGGGGCCGCAGTCGCAGCGCTGGGACCGGAAGATGTCGCCGGTCAGGCACTCGGAGTGGACCCGGACCAGGACGTCGTCGCCGTCCCCGATGTCGCCGTGGACCAGGGCGACGTGCTCGACGCCGTCCACGGTGGAGCGGTAGCCGTACGCGGTGAACGCGCCGAAGTCGGTCGGCAGCCGCACCTCGGCCTCGCGGCGCACGGTCGGCTCGGAGGTCCGCCGGTAGGCGATCAGGCCCTCGATGGAGATGATCGTCAGCCCGTGCTTGCGGGCGAACGGGACCAGCTGGGGAAGACGCAGCATGATGCCGTCCTCCCCCGCGATCTCGACGATCGCCCCGGCGGGCCGGAGGCCGGCGAGCCGGGCCAGATCGACGGCGGCCTCGGTGTGCCCGTTGCGCACGAGTACGCCGCCGGAGCGGGCGCGCAACGGGAAGATGTGACCGGGGCGCACGAAGTCGCCCGGTCCGGCCGCTCCGCCCGCCAGCAGCCGGAGCGTGGTGGCCCGGTCGGCGGCGGAGATGCCGGTGCTCACGCCGTGGGCGGCCGAGGCGTCGACGGAGACGGTGAAGGCGGTCTTCATCGACTCGGTGTTGTGCGCGACCATCTGCGGCAGTTCGAGCCGTTCCAGCTCGTCGTTCTCCATGGGCGCGCAGATCAGTCCGCGGCACTCACTCATCATGAAGGCGACGATCTCGGGCGTGGCCTTCTCGGCCGCGATGACGAGGTCGCCCTCGTTCTCCCGGTCCTCGTCGTCGACGACCACGACGGGCCGGCCTGCGGCGATGTCACGGATGGCCTGCTCGACGGGGTCGAGGGAGAGGTCCTCGGCGGGGACGTCGTGATCGCGGTGCAACCAGGTGGGCTGGGCAGTCATGCCGTGGCTCCCTTCAGAGCGGGTGTCCGCGTACGCAGCCACCAGTCGCGCATGCCCCACAGGACGAGCGCCCCGTAGACGACGTAGATGAGACCGGAGAAGGCGAGACCGCTGTGGAAGTTGAGCGGTACGCCGACGAGGTCGACGAGGAGCCAGGCGAACCAGAACTCGACCATGCCGCGGGCCTGGGCGAGCATCGCCACGAGGGTTCCGGCGAAGATGTACGCGTCCGCCCACGGGCTCCAGGAGAGCGAGGGGAACGCGGTGAACAGGCCGCCGACGGCGACGGTGCCGAGGGCGGCGCCGCCGAGCAGGTACCCGCGCTCGCGCCAGGTGGCGAACCGTACGGCGATCGAGCCGTCCTGGGCCTGCTGCCGGCCACGGGACCACTGCTGCCAGCCCCAGACGGCCACCGCGATGACGATGAGCTGCTTGCCGACGCTGCCCGCCTGGTGGACGGAGACGTTGGCGGCGACCAGCACCGCGCCGGACAGGAGCTGGGCGGGCCAGGTCCAGATCGAGCGGAGCCAGCCCAGGGTCAGGGCGATCAGACCGATCGTGTTGCCGATCATGTCGGACCAGATGATGTGCTGGTCGAAGACGGTGAACGCCTCCGAGTTCAGCCAGTGCAGGGCGCTCACTTCGCCGGCTCCCCGGGTTCCTGCGCGGAGTTGCCGAGCAGCCGCTCGACGTACTTCGCGATCACGTCCACCTCCAGGTTGACCGGGTCGCCGGGCTCCTTGATGCCGAGCGTGGTCAGGGCGAGGGTGGTGGGGATGAGGCTGATGGTGAAGTAGTCGGGGCCGGCGTCGACGACGGTGAGACTCACGCCGTCGACGGTGATCGACCCCTTCTCCACCACGTAGCGGGTCAGGTCCGCCGGCAGGGAGATCTTCACGATCTCCCAGTTCTCGGAGACCTCGCGTCCGACGATGCGGCCCGTCCCGTCGACGTGGCCCTGGACGATGTGTCCGCCGAGCCGGCCGCCGAGCGCCATGGGGCGCTCCAGGTTGACCCGGGAGCCGGTCGCCAGCGCGCCGAGGCTGGAGCGGTTCAGCGTCTCGGCCATCACATCGGCGGTGAACTCGTGCTCGCCGAGGTCGACGACGGTCAGGCAGACGCCGTTGACGGCGATCGAGTCGCCGTGTTTCGCGCCCT
Source organism: Streptomyces sp. NPDC005775 (assembly GCF_042871565.1). Classification (NCBI taxonomy): domain Bacteria; kingdom Bacillati; phylum Actinomycetota; class Actinomycetes; order Kitasatosporales; family Streptomycetaceae; genus Streptomyces; species Streptomyces sp. NPDC005775. The sequence goes on from NZ_JBIAIU010000024.1 coordinate 64,173, forward strand.
CGGTGACGACGGGCCCGCGCAGGCGGAATCGTGAGGCGTCGCCGAGCTTCTCGACGGCGGTGACCTCACCCAGTTCTTCGACAATTCCGGTGAACACTCAGATTTCCTTCCGGGCGGGTCCGGGGACGGCGGTGATGCGCAGATCGGGGCCGATGGACACGGTGTCGGTCACATCGAGGCGCAACGCCTGCGCGATGGTGGAGATTCCGGCGTCGGCGAGGGCGGCGGGGCCGGCGCCGAGGAGTACGGGGGCGAGATAGCCGACGACCTTGTCGACCAGTCCCGCCGCGACGAACGCCCCGGCCAGGGTCGGGCCGCCTTCGAGGAGCACGGAGCGGACGCCGCGTCCGTGGAGGGCGGCGAGGAGCGCGGAGAGGTCGAGCCCGGGGCCGCCTGCCGCGCGTGGCAGCCGCAGGACGGACTCGTCGGGGAGGTGGCGGGCGTCGGCGTCCTCGGCGACGGCGACCACGGTGGGCGCGGTGGCGTCGAGGAGCCGGGCGCCGGGCCGTACCGCGTCGGCGGCGGTGTCGACGACGACCCGCAGGGGCTGGACCGCACCCTCGATGCCCCGTACACCGAGCTGGGGATCGTCGGTGCGGGCGGTGCCGGAGCCGACCATGACGGCGTCCGCCTCGGCACGCAGCCGGTGGACGTCGGCGCGGGACTCGGCCGAGGTGATCCAGCGGCTGGTGGCGTCGGCGGCCGCGATCCGGCCGTCGAGGGTCGCCGCGTACTTCCAGGTCACGTGCGGACGCCCGAGGCGCACCGAGGTCAGCCACGCGGCGTTGACCGCTTCGGCCTCCTCGGAGAGCAGGCCACGCTCGGCCGTGACCCCGGCGGCGCGCAGGGTGTCCGCACCGCCGGTGGCCTGGGGGTTCGGGTCGCCGACCGCGTACACGACGCGGGTGATCCCGGCTTCGATGAGCGCTTGGGCGCAGGGGCCGGTGCGACCGGTGTGGTTACAGGGTTCGAGGGTGACGTAGGCGGTCCCGCCACGGGCCTTCGCACCGGCCGCGCGCAGGGCGTGGATCTCGGCGTGCGGCCCGCCGGCACGCTGGTGGAAGCCCTCGCCGACGGGGTGTCCCGTCGCGTCGACGACGACACATCCGACGACCGGATTGGGGCTGGTGGAGCCGAGACCGCGGGCGGCGAGCGTGACGGCTCGGCGCATGGCGGTGATGTCGGCTGCGGTGTCCACCGGGTCCTCCTGCCTCTTCGGGCACGGACTCCGGGGCCTGTCGATGACGACAGATGAAGCGGTACGTCGCACAGGAGGACGCCGAATGCCCGAAAAACGGATGGATCGGTCGCCCGAAAACCATCCGCCGACGGCGGCGTACCCGCGAAACGGCCCGCCGCGCACTGCCTCCCATCCGGACTTTAACCGTCGGTCCAGGAATCCCACCTGGTCAACCGGCCGCTGGATGCGGACGGGTCGCGGACTATAACCGCCGGTTCGGAATTGCACCGACCCCGGAGTGCGCTGCTGCTGGTACACGATCAGTGTGCCACGAGTGGCCGTGCCCCATACGGGCGAACGCTGTGGAGTGGCTCACAGACAGGCCGTGACAAGGCTCTTTTCGGACACCTCGCCTTTATTGGTCCAGACCTATTGACGCACTGGTCTAGTCCTCTTAATCTCTGCGTCACCTCCGAGGAGCGGTTCCGCGGTGTGCGCACACCCGGAACCCAACACGACCCACCCCCTTGTCAGTTGTGTTCTGCCGACCTCCCCAGGAGGAACCGAACGTGCTGTCCCCCACCCGCGCGAGAGCCACCCTGCTCGCAGCCGGCGCCACCATCGCCGCCCTGCTGGTCGGCTCGCTCGCCGCAACCCCGTCGCAAGCCGCCGACCAGGAGTCCTGTCGCCCCGACGGGCTCTACGAGACACCGGGCGTCGCCGTCCCGTACTGCTCCGTGTACGACTCCGAGGGCCGCGAGAAGATGGGCGCCGGCCACCCGCGGCGCGTCATCGGCTACTTCACCAACTGGCGGACCGGCAAGGACGGCACACCCGCCTACCTCGCCTCCGACATCCCGTGGGACAAGGTCACCCACCTCAACTACGCCTTCGCCCACGTCGACGGCGCCCACAGGATCTCGGTCGGCGGCGACGGGCCGGACAACGCCTCGACCGGCATGACCTGGCCGGGCGTCGCCGGCGCCGAAATGGACCCGGGCCTCCCCTACAAGGGCCATTTCAACCTGCTCAACAAGTTCAAGAAGCAGCACCCGAACGTGAAGACGATGGTCTCGGTCGGCGGCTGGGCCGAGACCGGCGGGTACTTCGACGACAGCGGCAAGCGGATCGACTCCGGCGGCTTCTACTCGATGGCGACCAACGCCGACGGCTCGGTCAACCAGAGCGGGATCAACACCTTCGCCGACTCGACGGTCGACTTCATCAAGAAGTACGGCTTCAACGGCGTCGACATCGACTACGAGTACCCGACCACGATGAAGGACGCGGGCAACCCGCTGGACTGGACCCTGTCCAACGCCCGCCGGGCCGGACTGGTCAAGAGCTACGCCGCGCTGATGAAGACGCTGCGCGAGAAGCTCGACCGCGCGTCCGCCGCCGACGGCAAGCACTACCTGCTCAGCGTCGCCGCGCCCTCGTCCGGCTACCTGCTGCGCGGGATGGAGACCTTCCAGGTCCAGAAGTACCTGGACTACGTCAACATCATGTCGTACGACCTGCACGGCGCCTGGAACGAGTACGTCGGCCCGAACGCCTCCCTGTTCGACGACGGCAAGGACGCCGAACTCGCCCAGGCGAGCGTCTACTCCACCTCGCAGTACGGCGGGACCGGCTACCTCAACACCGACTGGGCCTACCACTACTTCCGCGGCTCGATGCCGGCCGGCCGGATCAACATCGGGCTGCCGTACTACACCCGCGGCTTCAAGAACGTGCAGGGCGGCACGAACGGCCTCTGGGGCAGGGCGGCCTCCACCGACTGCCCGGCCGGTGCGGGCCTCACCAAGTGCGGAGACGGTGCCGTCGGCATCGACAACCTCTGGCACGACCTGGACACCAACGGCAGGGAGGCACCGGCCGGCTCCAACCCGATGTGGCACGCGAAGAACCTGGAGAAGGGCGTCGTCGGCGACTACGTCACGGACTACGGGTTCCCCGCGGACACGAAGCTGACCGGCACCTACGTCCGCAACTACGACTCGACGCTCGTCGCGCCCTGGCTGTGGAACGCCGAGAAGAAGGTCTTCCTCTCCACCGAGGACGAGCAGTCGGTGAAGGCCAAGGCGGACTACGTGGCCGACAAGGGCATCGGCGGCACCATGATCTGGGAGCTCGCGGGCGACTACGGCTGGAACGCCGCGAAGGGCCAGTACGAGCCGGGCTCCACGCTCACCTCGACGATGTACGACACCTTCAAGTCCGCCGCCCCGTACGGGGCCAGGCGCTCCACCATCGACCTGCCCACGCAGGCCCTGGACATCGACGTCTCCTTCGACCAGTTCCCGCTGGGTGACTCCAACTACCCGATCAGCCCCAAGCTGAAGATCACCAACAACACGACGGCGACGCTGCCCGGCGCCACGGAGTTCCAGTTCGACTACGCGACCTCGGCACCCGCCAACGCCAAGGACCAGTCCGGCTTCGGCACCACGATCGTGCGCAGCGACCACACCGCCGCGAACAACGTCGGCGGACTGAAGGGCGACTACAACCGCGTCTCGCTCAAGCTGCCGTCCTGGCAGACGCTGGCGCCCGGCGCGTCGGTGCAGGTCGACTTCGTCTACTACCTGCCGACGTCCACGCCGTCGAACTGGACGGTGACCTTCGGCGGGAAGTCCTACGCGCTGGCCGCCGATCTGGCGCGCGGTACGACGGTCGTCGAGCCGGGCGGCAGCACGCCGTCTCCCGACCCGTCCGGCACGGGCGGGCCGAGCCCGGACCCGACGGGTGGCAGTTGCGCCGCGGACGCCTGGAGCGCGTCGGCCTCGTACGGAGCCGGTGCGACCGTCAGCCATGGCTCGCACCAGTGGAAGGCCAAGTGGTGGACGAAGGGTGAGACGCCCGGGTCCACGGGCGAATGGGGGGTCTGGCAGGACCTGGGCGCCTGCTGATCCCGTCCGGGGCGGGGCCCTTGGGCGGGCGGCAGCGGGTCCTCTGCGCGCCCGGGTCGCCGGTGCCGGGCCCTTGGGCGGGCGGCAGCGGGTGCGGGGTTCCGTCCTCAATCGCCGGACGGGCTTTTGTGCGGGTTCCCCGCGGGGTGCGCCGCTGCCCGGTGGGTGGGGGCGGTGCCCCTCCGGGG
>NZ_JBIAIU010000025.1:0-68091 GCF_042871565.1 Streptomyces sp. NPDC005775
GGTACTGCAGGGGGGACCCTGTGGGAGAGTAGGACGCCGCCGAACAATTATTGTAGAAAGCCCCGTGCCCTTGTGGCACGGGGCTTTTCTGCGTTCCCGACCAGTTCGCCGGCGCACGTGGTGGGGGAGTCGCCAGGGAGAGGGCCCTGCGTGGGAACAGGGCTGGTGGGGCCGGGTGGTGACGGTGCGACAGGCGGTTTTGCGCACCCCCCGATTCAGGGTATGCTTTAGCTCGTTGCCGCAGGGCAGCAAGGCCCCAATAGCTCAGTCGGTAGAGCGTCTCCATGGTAAGGAGAAGGTCTGCGGTTCGATTCCGCATTGGGGCTCGTACAGGAGAAAGGCCCCCGCCACATGGCGGGGGCCTTTCTCGTATCCGGAGGTGTTCCCGACCGTCCGGCGCCGGCCCGTTATACAGCGACCGGGGGCTCGGGGACGCGCATCGCGAGGATGGCCATGTCGTCCGAGGCCGGCTCGGCGGCGAATCGCTCCACCGCCCGCAGGATGCGTGCCGCCACCGCACCCGCGGTGAGACCCGTGCAGTTGGCCAGTACGTCCGCCAGGCCGTCGTCACCGAGCATGCGCGTGCCCTCCCGGCGTTCGGTGACACCGTCGGTCACACACAGGAGGACGTCGCCCGGGTCCAGAGTCACCGTCTGCTCGTACAGCTCCAGGTCCTCGATGACGCCCAGCAGGGGCTGGGGTTCCGCCGCCGCTTCGACCGAGCCGTTCTGGCGCAGGCGCAGCGGCAGCGGATGACCGGCGCAGACCACCTTGAGAAGGGCGCTGCCGTTCTCCTGCGGCCACAACTCCCCGTAGAGGAGGGTCAGGAAGCGACTGCGGGCGCCCTCGTCGAGGATGGCGGCGTTGAGCCGCTCCAGGACGGCGGGACCGCCGAAGCCTTCGCGGGCGAGCAGGCGCAGGGCGTGCCGGGCCAGGCCCGTCACCGCCGCCGCCTCGGGGCCCGTACCGCAGACGTCGCCGATGGCGAAGCCGTAGGCGCCGTCACGGATCGGGAAGACGTCGTAGAAGTCGCCGCCCACCTCGTTGCCCTCGCCGGCTGCCCGGTAGATGACCTCGATCTCGACATTGGGGACGTCGGGCAGGCCCGGGGGCAGCAAGCTGCGCTGGAGGGACTGGCTGATCGCCGTGCGCTCCGAGTAGAGGCGGGCGTTGTCCAGGGCCAGGGCGGCTCGGCGGGACAGGTCCTCGGCCAGTTCCAGGATCTCCTGGCGGAAGTGGTCGTCGGACGGCTTGCCGAGCGTGAGCATGCCGATGACCCGGTTGCGGGCGACGAGTGGGAGGACCACGGTCTCCCCGCCCACCGCGGCCGCGGTGGCGAGTGTCGAGCGGATGCCCGCGCCGAGGCCGCCCGGGTCTCCGAGGCCGATGCTGCGCATCGAGGTGCGCAGCGCCGCCTCATGGGCGGCCTCGGAGGGCGCGGACCAGATACGTGCGCCGGGAGTCGGCACCGGGTCCGGCGGCGAGATCTTGGAAAGCAGGGCCTTGAGGCCGTCGATGAGCTCCTCGTCCTCGTGCAGCACGTAGGAGAGGTACGGGTCCGAGGACTGGTCCGCGATCGTGTAGACGGCACACCACGTGGCCAGGGTGGGAACGGTCATCTGCGCCATGAGGGCGAGTGTCTGGTCCCGGTCGAGCGTGCCGGCCAGCAGGTCGGACGCCTCGACGAGGAACGAGAGCGAGCCGCGGCGCAGCCGTTCCAACTCTCCCAGGCGGGCGGATTCGACCGCCAGGGCGATGCGGTCGGCGGCGAACTGGAGGCGCAGCGCCTCCTCGTTCGAGTACCGGCCGGCGGCTTCGGCCGCGACGCCCAGGGAGCCCGTCAGGCGGCCCTCGACCTTCAGCGGGACCGTGACCACCGAGCGCATGCCCGTGTCGCCGAGCAGGGGGACGGCGCCGGGCACGGCGTCGAGGTCCTCGTGGACGGCCGGCATGCGTGCGGAGCCGTACCGTCCGGTGCCGGCCTCGACGGGGACCCGTGCGAAGCGCTGGCGGGCGGAGGGCAGGCCGGTCGTGGCCCGTACCTCCAGTTCGGTCTCGTCGTCCGTCGCGAGCAGCAGGAACGCGGCGTCGGCGTCGAGCATGTCGCGGGCCCGTTCGACGGTGCGCTGGAGCAGTCCGTCGAGGTCGTCGGGGGCGGGGGAGCCGATGAAGACCTCGAACGGGTCCGTCGTGCGGCTCTCGGTGGTCGCGTCGGAGACCGGAGTGCGTACCGGTGACTGGAGCACGGCGCGTTCGTAGTCGCGTACCAGCAGGCACACCGTCGAGGGCTCGCCCCCGGTGTCACGGACGCGCAAGTGGGATCCGTACACCTGGATCGTGCGGCCGTCGGCGGCACGGACGCCGTAGCTGCCCTCCCAGCGGGAGAGGCGCAGCGCGTCGGCGATGCCGGTGTTGGTGCCCGGGGTCTGCGGCCAGGCGGTGAAGTCGGTGAACTGCTTGCCGGTGACCTGCTCCGCGGTGTGCCCGAACAGAAACGAGGCGTCGTCGTTCCACGCGGCGATGGAGCCCGAACTGTCGATCTGCACGACGGCGACCCTGACCCGTTCGTCGGTGACGGGGAGCAGGTCCACCGGAAGCAGGGGGCCCGCGGAGCGGATGCCCACCGGGCGGTCGGGGAGATCGAGCTGGAACCAGACATGTTTGTGCGTGGGGGAGTACTCGACTCCCCAGCGGGAAGCGAGCGCCGCGCACAGGAGCAGGCCGCGGCCGCCCTCGCGGTCGGGGCTGCCGAAGTCCAGCGCGGTGGACTGGAGCGGAATCTCCCGTTCCGGGTAGTGGTCGGAGACCTCGACCCGGACGCCCTCGTCCGTGCGCAGGCAGAGTACGTCCGCCGCCGTGCCCGCATGGACCACCGCGTTCGTGACGAGCTCGCTGGTGAGGACCACGGCGTCGTCGACGACATCGGTGTACCCCCACCCCTGGAGGGTGTCCCGGACGAAGGCGCGGGCCGTCGCGACGGAGCGCCCCACCGGGTCGAAGGTGGCAGCCGCGCGCGCCGTGATCACAGCACTCCCCATTTGGTGTCTCGTCGCTTCCCCGAGTCCTGTGCCCGTTTCTCGCCGCTTCGATTCGCCTGCCAGGCTAGACGCTCCGTGCAGGTGCCGGATACACGAGGGCCGGGTTCGGGCAAGGACGGGCAGGAACAGGCCTGTGACCGGACAAGTGTGGGCTTCCCTCCGGAGGGATGTGGGACAACCATGGGAGGTTGCACCCCCACAGGTTCCGGCCTGGTACGTTTCAACGATTTGACGTCCTCATGGTCACCCGTCGACGGTGGGCAGTGGCGGTGAGCCACAGAGGATCTGGGCAAGCTCTCGGACAAGGCCCGAGTGATTCGGTCAACCCCTGCGGGAGGGACACGGTGGAGTCTGACGTGGCGGCGCGGGGAACAGGCACGCGCAGTAAAGGCGGACAGCCCGTGAAGAAGCAGCGCAATGGAACCGTCGAAGTCGACGCCGCCGCACTCAACAGACTGCTCTCCGGTCTGGTGGCGATGCGTGACGGGAACTTCCGCAGGCGTGTGACCGTGTCCGGCGACGGTGTCATGGCCGAGCTCGCGGCGGTCTTCAACGAGGTCGCCGACCGCAATGTCCACCTCACGGGTGAGCTCGCGCGCGTGCGGCGGGTGGTCGGCCGGGAGGGCAAGCTCACCGAGCGGCTGGAGACGGGCGCCTGCGAGGGCTCCTGGGCCGCCGCGATCGACGCGTCGAACGAGCTGGTCGATGATCTCGCGCGTCCGGTCTCGGAGGTCGGACGGGTGCTGTCGGCGGTGGCCGACGGTGATCTCGAACAGCGGATGGAGCTGCGTTCGCACACGGCGGACGAGACGGTACGGCCGCTGCGCGGCGAGTTCCTGAAGGTCGCCCGTACCGTCAACAACCTCGTCGACCAGCTGTCGGCGTTCACCGAGCAGGTGACGCGGGTCGCGGTCGAGGTGGGCACCGAGGGCAAGCTGGGCGGCCAGGCCCAGGTGCGCGGGATGTCCGGGTCCTGGAAGGACCTCACGGACTCCGTGAACACCATGGCGTACCGGCTGACCGCGCAGGTGCGCGACATCGCCCTTGTGACGACGGCGGTGGCCAAGGGCGACCTGTCGCGGAAGGTCACCGTCCATGTCGCCGGCGAGATGGCGCAGCTGAAGAACACCGTCAACACGATGGTCGACCAGCTGTCCTCGTTCTCCTCCGAGGTGACCCGCGTCGCCCGTGAGGTGGGTACCGAGGGCGAACTGGGCGGGCAGGCGACGGTGCCGGGTGTGGCCGGGGTCTGGAAGGACCTGACCGACTCCGTCAACACGATGGCGGGGAACCTCACCTCCCAGGTGCGTGGCATCGCGGAGGTGACGACGGCGGTCGCCAACGGTGATCTGTCGCAGAAGGTGCGGGTGAGCGCACGCGGCGAGGTCGCCCAGCTCGCCGAGACGATCAACCAGATGACCGAGACGCTGCGCACCTTCGCGGACGAGGTCACCCGCGTGGCCAGCGAGGTCGGTGGCGGGGGTGTGCTCGGCGGGCAGGCGCAGGTGCCGGGCGCCGCGGGCACCTGGAAGGACCTCACCGACTCGGTGAACACCGTCTTCCGCAACCTGACGATCCAGGTGCGGGACATCGCGCAGGTGACGACGGCGGTGGCCAGCGGTGACATGTCGCAGAAGGTCACCGTCGACGTGGCCGGCGAGATGCTGGAGCTGAAGAACACCGTCAACACGATGGTCGACCAGCTCCAGTCCTTCGGTTCGGAAGTGACCAGGGTGGCCCGGGAGGTCGGCGTCGAGGGCCGGCTGGGCGGCCAGGCCGAGGTGCCGGGCGCGGCGGGCACCTGGAAGGACCTCACGGACTCCGTCAACACGGCCTTCCGCAACCTGACGGGTCAGGTGCGCGACATCGCGCAGGTGACGACCGCGGTCGCCAACGGTGATCTGTCGCAGAAGGTCACCGTCGACGTGGCCGGCGAGATGCTGGAGCTGAAGAACACCGTCAACACGATGGTGGCGCAGCTGTCCTCCTTCGCGGACCAGGTGACGCGGATGGCGCGTGACGTGGGTACGGAGGGCCGCCTCGGCGGGCAGGCGCGGGTCGACGGCGTCAGCGGTACGTGGAAGGAGCTCACGGACTCCGTCAACTTCATGGCGGGGAACCTGACCTCCCAGGTGCGCCAGATCGCGCAGGTGACCACGGCGGTGGCGCGGGGTGATCTGTCGCAGAAGATCGACGTGGACGCGCGCGGCGAGATCCTGGAGCTGAAGAACACCATCAACACGATGGTCGACCAGCTCTCCGCCTTCGCCGAGCAGGTGACCCGGGTGGCCCGTGAGGTGGGCACGGACGGGCGCCTCGGCGGTCAGGCACAGGTTCCCGGCGTGGCCGGCGTGTGGCGCGATCTGACCGATTCGGTGAACGGCATGGCCGGGAACCTCACCGCGCAGGTCCGTAACATCGCCCAGGTCGCCACGGCTGTGGCGCGGGGCGATCTGTCGCAGAAGATCGACGTGGACGCGCGCGGCGAGATCCTGGAGCTGAAGAACACCCTCAACACGATGGTCGACCAGCTCTCGAACTTCGCGGAGCAGGTGACGCGGGTCGCCCGTGAGGTGGGCACGGAGGGCATTCTCGGCGGTCAGGCCGAGGTGCAGGGCGTGTCCGGTACGTGGAAGGACCTGACCCAGTCCGTCAACGGCATGGCGAACAACCTGACCCTCCAGGTCCGCAACATCGCCGAGGTCACCACCGCGGTCGCCAACGGTGACCTCTCCAAGAAGATCACCGTCGACGCCAAGGGCGAGATCCTCGAACTGGTGACGACGGTGAACACGATGGTCGACCAGCTGATGAACTTCGGTGACGAGGTGACGAGGGTCGCCCGGGAGGTGGGTACCGAGGGCATCCTCGGCGGCCAGGCCCGGGTGCGTGGCGCGACGGGCATCTGGAAGGACCTGAGCGAGAACGTCAACCTGATGGCCAACAACCTGACCAGTCAGGTGCGGAACATCTCCCGCGTCTCGTCCGCGGTCGCCAATGGTGACCTGACGAAGAAGGTCACCGTCGAGGCGCGCGGCGAAGTCGCCGAGCTGGCGGACACCGTCAACACGATGGTGACGACGCTGTCGTCGTTCGCCGACGAGGTGACGCGGGTCGCCCGCGAGGTGGGCACGGAGGGCGAGCTGGGCGGCCAGGCGAGGGTTCCCGGTGTCTCCGGTACGTGGAAGGACCTCACCGAGTCCGTGAACTCGATGGCGTCCAACCTGACCGGGCAGGTGCGCCAGATCGCCACGGTCACCACGGCCATCGCCGAGGGCGATCTCACCAAGAAGATCGACATCGACGCGCGTGGTGAGATCCAGGAGCTGAAGAACACCATCAACACGATGGTCGACCGGCTGTCCTCGTTCGCCGAGCAGGTGACCCGGGTGGCCCGCGAGGTGGGCACCGAGGGGCAGCTGGGCGGCCAGGCGCGGGTGCGCGACGTGGACGGCACCTGGCGCGACCTCACCGAGTCGGTGAACGAGATGGCCGGGAACCTGACGCGTCAGGTGCGCGCCATCGCGGCCGTGGCGACCGCGGTGACCCGGGGCGATCTCAATCTCAAGATCGATGTGGACGCGGCCGGAGAGATCCAGTCCCTCCAGGACAACATCAACACGATGATCGCCAACCTGCGCGACACCACCGCCACCAACAAGGAGCAGGACTGGCTGAAGGGCAATCTCGCCCGGATCTCCGGCCTGATGCAGGGGCGGCGCGATCTGGACGACGTGGCCTCGCTGATCATGAGCGAGCTGACCCCGGTCGTCTCCGCGCAGCACGGCGCCTTCTTCCTCGCCACGGCGACCGGGGACACCGACGCGCTGGGTGCGGAGGGTGACAGGGAGGGCGCGTACGAGCTCCGTATGCGCGGCAGCTACGGCTACTCGGCGGGCTCCATGCCGACGTCCTTCCGGCCCGGGGAGACGCTCATCGGCACGGCGGCCGAGGAGAAGCGGACGATCCAGGTGGACAACGTGCCGCCGGGATACCTGAAGATCTCCTCCGGTCTCGGCGAGGCGCCGCCCGCGCACGTGATCGTGCTGCCGGTGCTCTTCGAGGGAAAGGTCCTCGGGGTGATCGAACTGGCCTCGTTCCAGCCGTTCACCCACATCCAGCGGGACTTCCTCAACCAGCTCGCCGAGATGATCGCCACAAGCGTCAACACGATCAGCGTCAACACCACGACCGAGAAGCTGCTGGAGCAGTCGCAGGAGCTCACCGAGCAATTGCGCGACCGGTCGCAGGAGTTGGAGAACCGGCAGAAGGCCCTCCAGGCGTCCAACGCCGAACTGGAGGAGAAGGCCGAGCTGCTGGCCCAGCAGAACCGCGACATCGAGGTCAAGAACACCGAGATCGAGGAGGCGCGCCAGGTCCTGGAGGAACGCGCCGAACAGCTCGCCGTCTCCATGCGCTACAAGTCCGAGTTCCTGGCGAACATGTCGCACGAGTTGCGGACACCGCTCAACTCACTGCTCATTCTGGCCAAACTCCTCGCGGACAACGCCGAGGGCAATCTGTCCCCGAAGCAGGTGGAGTTCGCCGAGACGATCCACGGAGCCGGTTCCGATCTCCTCCAGCTGATCAACGACATCCTCGATCTGTCGAAGGTCGAGGCGGGCAAGATGGACGTCAGCCCGACCCGGATCGCGCTGGTGCAGCTGGTCGACTACGTCGAGGCGACGTTCCGGCCGCTCACAGCGGAAAAGGGGCTGGATTTCTCCGTACGGGTGTCACCGGAACTGCCGGCCACGCTGCACACCGACGAACAGCGACTGCTTCAGGTGCTGCGCAATCTCCTCTCCAACGCGGTCAAGTTCACCGACAGCGGCGCCGTCGAGCTGGTGATCCGGCACGCCGGTGCCGAGGTGCCCGACGCCATCCGGGAACAGCTGCTGGAAGCCGGTTCGCTGCGGGACGCCGACGCCGACCTGATCGCCTTCTCGGTGACGGACACCGGTATCGGGATCGCGTCCAGCAAGATGCTGGTGATCTTCGAGGCGTTCAAGCAGGCGGACGGGACGACCAGCCGCAAGTACGGCGGGACCGGCCTCGGCCTCTCCATCAGCCGGGAGATCGCGCGGCTGCTGGGTGGCGAGATCCATGCGGCGAGCGAGCCCGGCCGCGGCTCGACGTTCACGCTGTACCTGCCGCTGCACCCGAGCGAACTGCCGCCGCAGGGATACCCGCAGATCGGCCCCGGCCCCATCGAGATCCATGGTGCCGCGGTCGAGAGCGGCCGGCTGCCGGAGGCGGGCCCCGGGCAGGGCTTCCAGACGTTCGGGGAGGCTTCCGGGATGCCGGGGGGCGCACACGACCAGGGGGGCGCACACGACGCGGGTGGCGCGGCAGGGCTGATGAGGCGTCGCCGCAAGGCTCTGGGCGGTGCGCCGCAGCAGCCCGCGCTGCCGCACCGGGCAGCCCCCTCGCCGGACAGGCAAGCCCCGCAGGAGCCGTGGACGCTCGGTGGCCAGGAGGAGCCCGTCGAGGCCCGCAGGACGTTCCGGTTCGGCGGTGAGAAGGTGCTGATCGTCGATGACGACATCCGTAACGTCTTCGCGCTCACCAGCGTGCTGGAGCAGCACGGCCTCTCGGTGCTGTACGCGGAGAACGGGCGCGAGGGGATCGAAGTCCTGGAGCAGCACGACGATGTGACGGTCGTGCTGATGGACATCATGATGCCGGAGATGGACGGTTACGCGACGACCACGGCGATCCGCAGGATGCCGCAGTTCGCCGGTCTGCCGATCATCGCGCTGACCGCGAAGGCGATGAAGGGCGACCGCGAGAAGGCGATCGAGTCCGGAGCATCCGATTACGTGACCAAGCCGGTCGATTCCGATCATCTTCTGTCGGTTATGGAGCAGTGGATGCGCGGAGAGTGATCGCTAATTGCGGGCATCGATCGTGATTTGTTGACTGACCCCGTCGGGAGGAGTGTGGGAGCGCGGTTTCCGGGGAACCTTCTGGTCTCTCGCCGCGTTTTCCCTGTGTGCACAGTGACATCGCGGTGACAGGGTGTGGTGCCGGGCGGGGTGCGGCTACCATGACCGGCACAAGGACGGACGGCGCAAGGGAGCCGTCCCCTGGGGCGGCGCCCGGTGCAATGCCGGGGCGAGGAGGGCGGGCCATGGTGCAGAAGGCCAAGATCCTCCTGGTCGATGACCGGCCGGAGAATCTGCTGGCGCTGGAGGCCATCCTCTCTGCGCTCGATCAGACACTGGTGCGGGCATCGTCAGGGGAGGAAGCGCTCAAAGCGCTGCTGACGGACGATTTCGCGGTCATTCTGCTGGATGTCCAGATGCCGGGCATGGACGGTTTCGAAACCGCGGCGCACATCAAGCGGCGGGAGCGGACCAGGGACATCCCGATCATCTTTCTCACCGCGATCAATCACGGTCCGCACCACACCTTCCGGGGTTACGCGGCCGGTGCGGTGGACTACATCTCGAAGCCCTTCGACCCCTGGGTGCTGCGCGCCAAGGTCTCGGTCTTCGTCGAGCTGTACATGAAGAACTGCCAGTTGCGTGAGCAGGCGGCGCTGCTCCGGCTCCAGCTGGAGGGCAGCGGACACGGGGGCGCGCACCGCGAGAAGGAGCCCGCCGGACTGCTGGCCGAACTCTCCGCACGGCTCGCGGCAGTCGAGGAGCAGGCCGAGGCCCTCTCCAAGCAACTGGACGACGAGTCTGCGGACGCCGCGGCCGTGGCCACCGCCGCTCACCTCGAACGGAAGCTGACCGGCCTGCGCCGGGCGCTGGACGCGCTGGAGCCCGGCACCGGCGGCGGACCCGCCACCCTCTCCTCGTAACGCGGCCGCAGGGCGGACCGCCCCTTTCCGCGGGGCCCTTCGGTGCGGCGTGGCGGCAACTGGCCGGAGAGTGCGGCCGGTCGGTGGCCGGGCTCCGCCCCCCCCGGACCGTTCCGGGCGTCCGGCGTTCCACGTCAGGTCACCGGTGAGGGCGCGTCAGTTTGCGGCCGCCGTACGGCGACACGGTCGGGTGAACCGGCACGCGCACGTGTTCACTGCCGCAGACACCGGTAACCTCGGCCCCATGGCCTCACGTACGTCCGGCAAGGGTTCCCAGGGCACGGCGGGCACCGCGAAGCGCGTCGGCGGTGGCCCGGGTGCGGCGAAGAAAGCCGCGCCCGCCAGGAAGACCGCGGCGAAGAAGACAGTCCCCGCCAGGAAAGCACCGGCGAAGAAGGCGGTGGCGAAGAAGGCCGCCGCGCCCAGGCCGGCGCCGTCGCCCACCAGCGGTGTGTACCGCCTGGTGCGCGCCGTCTGGCTCGGCGCGGCCCACGCCGTCGGCGCGATGTTCCGCGGCATAGGACGCGGCGCCAAGGGCCTCGACCCCGCCCACCGCAAGGACGGCGTCGCGCTGCTGCTCCTCGGCCTCGCGCTGATCGTCGCCGCGGGCACCTGGTCGAACCTGCGCGGCCCGGTCGGCGACCTCGTCGAGATGCTCGTCACCGGGGCGTTCGGCCGGCTCGACCTCCTGGTGCCGATACTGCTGGGCGCCGTCGCCGTACGGCTGATCCTCTATCCGGAGAAGCCGGAGGCCAACGGCCGGATCGTCATCGGGCTCTCCGCGCTGGTCGTCGGCGTGCTCGGGCAGGTCCACATCGCATGCGGATCGCCGGGGCGCGAGGACGGCACCGAGGCCATGCAGGACGCGGGCGGCCTCATCGGCTGGGCCGCTTCCAAGCCGCTGATCTTCACCATGGGCGAGGTGCTCGCCGTACCGCTGCTGCTGCTCCTGACCGTCTTCGGACTGCTGGTCGTGACGGCGACCCCGGTGAACGCCATTCCGCAGCGGCTGCGGCTCCTCGGTTCCAAGCTGGGGATCATCGACCCGGTGTACGACCCGGAGGCGCTGGACGAGGACGACGACGAGCGGTACGACGAACAGTGGCGTGAGTCGCTGCCCGCCCGTTCGCGACGTTCCTCCGTGCGCCGTTCCGAGGCGCCCGAGGAGTACGACGCCGACCGCGCGGAGAGCGACGCGCTCTCCAAGCGCCGCAGGCCGCGCAGGCCCTCCGTGCAGCCGGCGATGAACCGCACGATGGACGCCGTGGACGTCGCGGCCGCCGCGGCCGCCGCGCTCGACGGGGCGGTGCTCAACGGGATGCCGCCCTCGCCGGTCGTCGCCGATCTCACCCAGGGCGTGTCCGTGGACCGGGAGCGCACAGGCACTCCGGTGCCCGGCGCCCGGGAGGCGGAGCCCGCCCGGAGGCCGGGGGAGAGGGCCGCCTCGCCGTCCGGGGGCGTGCCCGACCTGACCAAGCCGGCCCCCGAGAGGTCGCAGTCGCAGCCGCTGCCGTCCAGGGCCGAGCAGCTCCAGCTCTCCGGCGACATCACCTACTCGCTGCCGTCGCTCGACCTGCTGGAGCGCGGCGGCCCCGGCAAGACCCGCAGCGCCGCCAACGACGCGATCGTCGCGTCCCTGACCAACGTGTTCACCGAGTTCAAGGTCGACGCCGCGGTCACCGGCTTCACCCGCGGTCCCACGGTGACGCGCTACGAGGTGGAGCTCGGGCCCGCCGTGAAGGTGGAGCGGATCACGGCGCTCGCCAAGAACATCGCGTACGCCGTCGCCAGCCCGGACGTCCGGATCATCTCCCCGATTCCGGGGAAGTCCGCCGTCGGCATCGAGATCCCCAACTCCGACCGGGAGATGGTCAACCTCGGCGACGTGCTGCGGCTCGCGGACGCGGCTGAGGACGACCACCCGATGCTCGTCGCGCTCGGCAAGAACGTCGAGGGCGGCTACGAGATGGCGAACCTCGCCAAGATGCCGCACGTCCTGGTGGCCGGTGCGACCGGCTCCGGGAAGTCCTCCTGCATCAACTGCCTGATCACCTCGGTGATGATAAGGGCGACGCCGGAGGACGTCCGGATGGTCCTGGTCGACCCCAAGCGCGTCGAGCTGACCGCGTACGAGGGCATCCCCCAC
Source organism: Streptomyces sp. NPDC005775 (assembly GCF_042871565.1). Classification (NCBI taxonomy): domain Bacteria; kingdom Bacillati; phylum Actinomycetota; class Actinomycetes; order Kitasatosporales; family Streptomycetaceae; genus Streptomyces; species Streptomyces sp. NPDC005775. The sequence continues at coordinate 11,996 of NZ_JBIAIU010000025.1, forward strand.
CTGATCACGCCGATCATCACCAACCCCAAGAAGGCCGCCGAGGCCCTTCAGTGGGTCGTGCGCGAGATGGACCTGCGCTATGACGACCTCGCCGCCTTCGGCTACCGGCACATCGACGACTTCAACCACGCCGTGCGCACCGGCAAGCTCAAGACGCCGGAGGGCAGTGAGCGGGAGCTGTCGCCGTACCCGTACCTGCTGGTGATCGTCGACGAGCTGGCCGACCTCATGATGGTGGCCCCCCGTGATGTCGAGGACTCGATCGTCCGCATCACCCAGCTGGCCCGCGCCGCCGGAATCCACCTGGTGCTCGCCACCCAGCGGCCATCCGTGGACGTCGTCACCGGTCTGATCAAGGCGAACGTGCCCTCCCGGCTCGCCTTCGCGACCTCGTCGCTGGCCGACAGCCGCGTCATCCTCGACCAGCCCGGAGCCGAGAAGCTCATCGGAAAGGGTGACGGGCTGTTCCTGCCGATGGGGGCGAACAAGCCCACCCGTATGCAGGGCGCCTTCGTCACCGAGGACGAGGTCGCGGCGGTCGTCCAGCACTGCAAGGACCAGATGGCCCCCGTCTTCCGCGACGACGTGGTGGTCGGGACGAAGCAGAAGAAGGAGATCGACGAGGACATCGGCGACGACCTCGATCTGCTCTGCCAGGCCGCTGAGCTGGTCGTCTCCACCCAGTTCGGGTCCACCTCCATGCTCCAGCGCAAGCTGCGGGTGGGGTTCGCGAAGGCCGGCCGGCTGATGGACCTCATGGAGTCGCGGAACATCGTCGGGCCGAGCGAGGGCTCCAAGGCGCGCGACGTCATGGTGAAACCGGACGAGCTCGACGGGGTGTTGGCACTGATCCGCGGGGAAACCGGTTCGTAAGCTTTTTGCGAGCAACCGTTTCGCCGAGCCGTACGTCAAGTTGAAGGGAGGGACAGCAGGATGTTCCTTCCCGGGGCGGTCCGGCTGATCCGACTCTGTTCGAATCTGATGGCGTACAAAGTCGTCCCTCCCGGTTGCCCCACCCTTTCGTACCCCCCCTAGACTGAACACCCAGCAGGTGGCTCACGCTCGAAAGGCGCCCCCGTGTCCATCGGCAACTCCCCCGAAGACGACCGCCCTTCGATCGGTCGAGTGCTTCAGCAGGCTCGCATCGCCGCAGGTCTCACGGTCGAAGAGGTCAGCACGTCCACCCGGGTGCGCATCCCCATCGTGCACGCGATCGAGGAGGACGACTTCTCCCGCTGCGGCGGCGACGTGTACGCCCGCGGCCATATCCGAACGCTCGCACGTGCCGTAGGCACCGATCCGGAACCGCTGGTTTCGCAGTACGACGCCGAGCGCGGCGGCCGTCCCGCACCCACACCGGCAGCACCACTGTTCGAAGCTGAGCGGATCCGTTCGGAACCGCGTCGGCCCAACTGGACCGCGGCCATGGTCGCGGCCATCGTGGCCGTCGTCGGATTCGTCGGTTTCACCTTCTTCAAGGGCGGTGACGAGCCCTCGACCGCCGGCCAGGTCGCCGAAGGCCCGACATCCGACAAGATCACACCCAAGCCGGCGTCCAGCAAGCCCGTCGATCCCAAGCCGGCCCCCTCGGACAGTGCCATCGCGGCAGCGCCCCAGGACAAGGTGACGGTCAGGCTCAGCGCGAGCCAGGGCAAGAGCTGGATCTCCGCCAAGGACCACAACGGCCGGTCCCTCTTCGACGGAACCCTCCAGCAGGGCGAGTCGAAGACGTTCCAGGACAAGGAGCGCGTCGACCTCGTTCTCGGGAACGCCGGATCGATCGAACTCTTCGTCAACGGCAAGAAGGTCGAGGACCAGTTCCAGCCGGGACAGGTCGAGCGGCTCTCGTACACCAAGGGCGACCCCGAGGTCGGCTGATCGCAGGACCCAGCAGTTCCGAGGCGGCGAGCGCCCGGCCATCGTGCCGGGCGCTCGCCGCCTTCGTCACTCCCTGTGACTCCCGAACCCTGCACGGCAGGGCCAGTGCCGGGACAAAGTAGTCTTGAGCCCATGCCCGAACGCCGTACCGTCGCCCTTGTCACTCTTGGCTGCGCCCGTAACGAGGTGGACTCGGAGGAGCTCGCAGGCCGCTTGGCAGCGGACGGCTGGGAGCTCGTCGAGGATGCCTCCGATGCCGATGTCGCCGTGGTCAACACCTGTGGATTCGTCGAGGCCGCCAAGAAGGACTCCGTCGATGCCCTGCTCGAAGCCAATGATCTGAAGGACCACGGCCGGACCCAGGCCGTCGTCGCCGTCGGCTGCATGGCCGAGCGCTACGGCAAGGACCTCGCCGAGGCCCTGCCGGAAGCGGACGGAGTCCTCGGATTCGACGACTACGCAGACATCTCGGACCGCCTCCAGACCATCCTCAACGGTGGCATCCACGCCTCCCACACCCCGCGGGACCGCCGCAAGCTGCTGCCCATCAGCCCGGCCGAGCGCCAGGACGCCGCGGTGGCCCTGCCCGGTCACGCGCAGGAGGCCGCGCCGGCCCCCGCCGATCTTCCGGAGGGTGTCGCGCCGGTCTCCGGTCCGCGGGCCCCCCTGCGCCGCCGGCTGGGCACCAGCCCCGTCGCCTCCGTGAAGCTGGCCTCGGGCTGTGACCGGCGCTGCTCCTTCTGCGCCATCCCGTCCTTCCGCGGCTCCTTCATCTCCCGGCGCCCCTCGGACGTCCTGGGCGAGACCCGCTGGCTGGCGGAGCAGGGCGTGAAGGAGGTCATGCTGGTCTCCGAGAACAACACCTCGTACGGCAAGGACCTCGGCGACATCCGTCTCCTGGAGACACTCCTTCCGGAGCTCGCGGACGTCGAGGGCATCGAGCGCATCCGCGTCAGCTATCTGCAGCCGGCCGAGATGCGGCCCGGTCTGATCGACGTACTGACCTCGACGCCGAAGGTCGCGCCCTACTTCGACCTGTCGTTCCAGCACTCGGCCCCCGGCGTGCTGCGCGCGATGCGGCGCTTCGGGGACACCGACAGCTTCCTGGAGCTCCTGCACACCATCCGGAGCAAGGCGCCGCAGGCCGGTGCGCGCTCCAACTTCATCGTGGGCTTCCCCGGCGAGACCGAGGCGGACCTGGCGGAGCTGGAACGGTTCCTCACCGGTGCCCGCCTCGACGCGATCGGCGTCTTCGGCTACTCCGACGAGGACGGCACCGAGGCGGTCGGTTACGAGAACAAGCTGGACGCCGACACCATCGCCGAGCGTCTCGCGCACATCTCCCAGCTGGCCGAGGAGCTGACCTCGCAGCGGGCCGAGGAGCGCGTGGGTGAGTCGCTCCAGGTGCTGGTCGAGTCGGTCGAGCCGACGGAGGACGAGTCGCGCGCCGTGGGCAGAGCGGCCCACCAGGCGCCCGAAACGGATGGGCAGGTGCTCTTCACCGCACGCGAGGGTCTCGTCCCGGGCCGTATGGTCGAGGCGAAGGTAGTGGGCACCGAAGGCGTGGATCTGGTGGCGGAGTGCTGTGAGCTTGTGGAGGTAGCCAGATGACCGGAGTCCCGGCATCCGCGGCAGGTGGTTCCGGCGCGACGCCGGCCCGCGGCGGAAAACTGGGTGCTGCGGCCGTCAATCAGGCCAGCCTGTGGAACATCGCCAACCTCCTCACCATGGCGCGGCTGGTGCTGGTCCCCGGGTTCGTCGTGCTGCTGCTCCACGACGGCGGTTACGACCCGGCCTGGCGTTCGATCGCCTGGGCCGCGTTCGCCGTCGCGATGATCACCGACGTGTTCGACGGACATCTGGCGCGCAAGTACGACCTGGTCACGGACTTCGGCAAGATCGCCGACCCGATCGCCGACAAGGCGATCATGGGCGCGGCGCTGATCTGCCTGTCGTACCTCGGTGACCTGCCCTGGTGGGTCACCGGTGTGATCCTCTTCCGCGAACTCGGCATCACGCTGATGCGGTTCTGGGTGATCCGGCACGGTGTGATTCCCGCCAGCCGGGGCGGGAAGATGAAGACGCTGGCCCAGGGGACGGCTGTCGGGATGTACGTCCTGGCGCTGACCGGCCCGCTGGCCACGCTGCGCTTCTGGGTGATGGCGGTGGCCGTCGTGCTGACGGTCGTCACCGGCCTGGACTATGTCCGCCAGGCCGTCGTGCTGCGGCGCCAGGGGCTGGTGGCGGAGAAGGCGGCCCTCGCCCAGGAGGCCGCCGGGAACGCCGAGGCGGCGCCGGAGAGCGCCGAGGGTGAGGCGCGGGTCTTCCGAGGCCCCGAAACCGCCGGGACGGTCCCTGAGGGGGCCGACGGCGCGGAACGGGTCTCCGGGAAGCGCGGGGCCGCGGAGGCCGAGCGGTGACTGCCGCGGCCGAGGTGCTGCGACTGCTCGTCGGGCGGGGAGAGACCCTCGCCGTCGCCGAGTCGCTGACCGGCGGCCTGGTCGCCGCTGAGCTGACTTCCGTCCCCGGTGCCTCACAGGCCTTCCGCGGGTCGGTGACGGCGTATGCGACCCCCCTCAAGAGTGAACTCCTGGGCGTGGACGCGGAGCTTCTGACGACGCGAGGGGCAGTGGATGCCGAGGTCGCGCACCAGATGGCGACAGGCGTGCGCCGGGCGCTCGGCGCAGACTGGGGAGCGGCGACGACCGGTGTCGCCGGCCCCGAACCGCAGGACGGCCAACCGGTCGGAACGGTCTTCGTCGCAGTCTGCGGCCCCTCCGGCACCGTGAAAGTGACCGCGTTGCGGTTGAACGGTGGACGGTCGGACATCCGTAGAGAGAGCGTGCGGAGCGTGCTCGAACTGCTCTCCGGCGAACTCGGCGGGTACGCGAGCGCACAGGATACGGAACACTACGGGGGGAATTGATGTTTGCAGCCCTGAGTGAACACGACATCGCTCCCCGCACGGCCGCAGCGCTAGGCGGTACGGTGGGGCGTGAAGGATGCGGCTACGCGGTCCGAGGAGGGAGCCACCGATGATTCTGCTCCGTCGCCTGCTTGGTGACGTGCTGCGTCGGCAGCGCCAGCGCCAAGGCCGTACTCTGCGCGAAGTCTCCTCGTCCGCCCGAGTTTCGCTCGGCTATCTCTCCGAGGTGGAGCGGGGGCAGAAGGAGGCATCCTCCGAACTGCTCTCCGCCATTTGCGACGCGCTTGATGTACGGATGTCCCAGCTCATGCGTGAAGTGAGCGATGAGCTGTCCCTGGCAGAGCTGGCCGAGTCGGCAGCGGCCGGCGATCCGGTACCTGTACCGGTGCGCCCCATGCTCAATTCCGTCTCCGTTTCGTCGGTGACGGGTGTACCGACGGGGCGGGTGACCATCAAGGCGCCCGCGGAAGCGGTGGATGTCGTCGCCGCCTGACCCGCGCGGTTCGGTGTGAAACCGGAGCCCCGGTCCTTCCCCTTCAGGGGGCGGGCCGGGGCTCCGGTGCGTTCACGGGGCAACGGGGCGTGACCGGGACGGCCCATCGGTCCCCCCGTGGTTCGGCGGACGCAAATGGGGGGTGTTGTCGGGCTTCCTGCGGGCAGGCGCATGACTGAGACCGGGGAACAATCTTTTCGAACACCTCCCCGGATGACCGTTTTGCTTCGTTTGTGCCATCGTGGTTGGTGCTGAACGGAACGGATACCAGATCGGAGACGTGCATGTCTGTGGTGAAGAGCCCGCTGTCCGAGACCGACCTCAAGTCCGTGGGTGAGGCCCTTCAGGGCGCCCTGGTGGACCTTGTCGACCTCTCCCTGGTGGCCAAGCAGGTCCACTGGAACGTGGTCGGGCCTCGTTTCAGGTCCGTTCACCTTCAGCTCGACGAGGTCGTCGACACCGCCCGCCAGCACTCGGACACGGTGGCCGAGCGAGCGTCCGCGCTGGGCGTCAATCCGGACGGGCGGTCGGCGACGATCGCCAGCACCACGGCCATCGACTCCGTGCCCGAGGGCTGGGTCAAGGACGTCGACGCCGTGAAGACCCTGGTCGACGCACTGGGCATCGTGATCGGCCGGATGCGCGAGCGGATCGAGGTGACGGGCGACCCCGACCCGGTCAGCCAGGACATCCTCATCGCGCTGACCGCTGACCTCGAGAAGCACGCGTGGATGTTCCAGGCGGAGAGCGCCTGACCGGCTTCTCCGACCTCCCGGCGGGATTCCGCCGGGCCCCATTCCAGCCGGCCTGCCCATAGCGGTGAGGCCGGATCGCAAGACGCGAGGAGCTGTGATGACCGACGAGAGCGCCAAGGACAAGGTCGCCGGCAAGGCCAAGGAAGCCATGGGCAAGATGACCGGCAACAAGCGCATGGAGTCCGAGGGCAAGACGGACCAGGCGAAGGGCAAGGCCAAGGGCGCCATGGGCGAGGCCCGGGAGCGCGCCGACGGTGTCAAGGACTCCCTGAACCGTGACGACAAGGACTGAACGGCAGTCGAGCAGCCCCCACCGGAAGCGGTGGGGGCTCCCCTCTGAACAGGGCCGCCGTGGCGATGGGCGGCCGTCCGCGGGGCGCAGGTGGTAGGCGGGCGTCTGGTGTCTTGGTGTCAGGCGGCTAAGGCGTCTGGCGGATAGGCGGTCTGGCGGCCCGGCGCGTAGGTGGGTAGGTGGCGTGCGAGCGCGTGGTGCGCGCCGGTACTGCGCCGGTGCGCTCTCCCGCCGAGGGAGCGGGCAGGGCTAGGGTCTTCCGTTCGGATCACGCCTGGCACCGAACCCGCGAGCCCCGCGCGCTCCGAACGACAGGCCCCGGGTCCGGCGAAGGAGGCAGCCATGGTGCGGAGATGGGTGCCCGCGCTCGTGCTCGGCGGTGTGTGGTGGTGGGCCGTGCTCCGGCTGGTGCTGGAGCCGGCGCACGCGGGACCGGTCGAGGGTGTGGTCGCGGCGGGTGGATGGGGCCTCAGCCTCCTGCCGGTGCACGTGGCCGAGACCGCCCGGCCGACCGGGATATTCGACGCGGGGGCGGGTCTGCTGCGGCGGTGTGCCGAGGGCGTGCGTGAGGTGGGCCGGACCTGGCAGGCGCTGATATCCAGCTCATCCATACCTGGCTCGACCTCCGGCCCGTCGATGCCCGACTCGATTCCCGGCCCGTCGATGCCTGGCTCGATCTCCGGCCCGTCGTGGCGCGGGACGGGCCGTTCCTGGCGTGCTTGGAACCCGTCCGGGCGGACGAAGGGCCCCGCCCGGCGTACGGGCCGCCGGCCCTGGACCGTCGGCAGGGCGTGGCGCGCTACCAGGGCATGGCGACGCCGCCGTTCGGGCGGAGGATCTGGCCGGTCATGAAGGCGGACGCGTCCGACGCCAGATGCAGCACCGTGTGCGCGACGTCATCGGGCTCGCCGACCCTGCCCAGGGGCGAGATGCGCACCATCGTGGTCTCGGCCCGCTGCTGCTGCTCCGCGTCGTGGCGGGCGGTCATGGGGGTACGGATCCAGCCGGGGGCGACCGCGTTGACCCGGATGCCCCGGGGGCCCAGCTCGGTGGCCAGGGTCTTGGTCAGCTGGACGACGGCGGCCTTCGCCGCGCTGTAGCAGAGCAGGCCCGGGCTCGCGGAGTCGACCGCACCCGAGGCCATCGTGATCAGTGAGCCGGGGGCGCCGCGCGCGACCATCGTGCGGGCCACTTCCTGGCAGGCGTACAGAACCCCCTTGAAGTTGACCGCGAGCACGCGGTCGAGGTCCTCGTCCTCGGTCTCCAGGACGCTGCTCGTGTGCATGATTCCGGCGACGGCCGCCAGGATGTCCAGATCTCCGGCTGCCGCGACGGCGGCCCGGAGCTGGTTGCGGTCGGTGACATCGAGCGGATGGGTGTGGGCTTCGCCACCTGCGGCTGCGATCAGGGCGAGCGTCTCCAGGAGACCCTTCTCGTCGAGATCGGCGCAATGGACGGTGGCGCCGGCTTCCGCCAGCAGGGCGGCCGAGGCCCGGCCGATTCCGCCGCCGGCGCCGGTGACGAACGCGGAGCGGCCGGTGAGGTCGTACGCGGCGAGAGGCATGACCGGACCGTACGGCCGAATCTGACGGGTCGTCAACAGTCCCTGCCGTGGCGGGGTGCCCGTCAGGGGGTGGGGCCCGTTTGGCAGTGGGGGCACCAATAGGTGGGGCGGATGTCCTGCTCCACCTTGCGGATCGGGGCCCCGCAGCGCAGACAGGGACGGTGGGCCCGGCCGTAGACCCAGAGGTTCTCGACCGGGCGACGGGTACGGGGCGCCGGAGCGGCGCCGGCTCGGGGGCGGGCGCCGACGGTGGTGGTGCGGACCGGGCGGTCGCGGTTGGCTTCCAGGAGCTGCTTGGCCGTGCTGACCAGGAGGACGGCCGTCGATTCAGGCAGCAGTCCGATGGGGAGCCAGGGCGTGGCGCGGGCCAGGAAGCACAGCTCGCAGTTGTAGACGTTGCCGATGCCGGCCAGGTTGCGCTGGTCCAGAAGGGCTTCGCCGAGGGGGCGGCCGGGATCGGCCAGGAGGTTGCGCAGCGCGGTGTCGGCGTTCCAGTCCGGGCCCAGCAGGTCCGGGCCGAGGTGACCGACGGTCTGCTCCTCGTCCTTGGTGCGCAGGAGCTCGAGAACGGGGAGGCGGTAGCCGACCACGGTGTGCGTGGTGTTGGCCAGGACGGCACGGATCTGGTGGGCGGGGCCGCCCCGCCAGCGTTCGTGGGGGGCGAAGACGCGCCAGGCGCCGTCCATCCGCAGATGGCTGTGGAGGGTGAGGCCGCCCTCGATACGCGTCAGCAGGTGCTTGCCGCGCGCGGAGACGTCGAGAACGGTCCGGCCGGTGAGATCGGCGGTGGCGAACCGTGGGACGCGCAGATCGGACTGGGTGAGGACCTGGTCGGCCAGGGCGCTGTGCAGTCGCTTCGCGGTCTGCAGGACGGTGTCTCCTTCGGGCATACGTCCATGATGCGCCGGATGAAGGGAGGCCGGATGGATGGGTGGATGGATGGATGGTGCGGTCGGGGAGCTTTGATCTGTGGGTGAGGTGGGGTGCTGCGGTGTGGCGCGGTGCAGGGCGGTGCGATGTGGCCGTGGGTTCGGGCGTGCGGGCCTCTCGGTGTGGCCGTGGCTTCGGGCGCGCAGCCTTCGGTGTGCCCCCGGTCAGGCGCGCAGGCGTAGGCCTCTCGGGGTGGCGAGGAAGCCGGCCGACTCCAGGGTGCGGCCGAGGGGCGAGGTCAGGGACGAGGCGCCGTTGGTGCGCTCGACCGTGACCGTGCCGAGGGCTCCGGCGCGGGCCGCGGCCGCCAGGGCCGCCGCTGCGGCGCGGAGCGCCGGGTCGTCCGGATCGGTGGGCCAGGCCAGCAGAGTCTTGCCGCCGCGCTCCATGTACAGCGTCAGTTCGCCGTCGACCAGGACCACGAGGGAACCCGCCTTGCGTCCGGGTTTATGCCCGGCCCCGGCCGGGGGCTCGGGCCACGGCAGGGCCGCGCCGTAGGCGTTGGCGGGGTCGGCCGCCGCGAGGACCAGGGCCCGGGGGTCAACCCCCGGTTCCGTACGGTCGCGGGCGGTGGAGGCCGCGCGGAGCCGGTCGACGGCGCCGTCCATGGCGAACTGCGCCGCACCCAGCCCCTCCACGACGTAGCCGCGGCGCGCCTGCCCGTTGTCCTCGAAGGCGGACAGCACGCGGTACGCGGCGGAGAAGCCGCCCTCGACGCCCTCGGCCTGGACCGCGCCGCGCGTCACGACGCCGTGCCGGTCCAGAAGAGTCCGGGCCAGGGCGTGTGCCCGGTGCGTGGGTTCGGGTTCGGCGGGCGGCAACAGGGACCAGCGGCCGGAGACCGTGGGTGGCCCGGTGCGCGAGACGGGGCGGGCCGAAGCCGTGAGCGAGCCGTAACGGCCGCGCGGAACATTGCGCTTGGCGCGGTGCGCGGTCGATCCGGCCGTGCGCCCGGAGCCGAGGAGCGCCCGCAGCGGGGCGAGAGTGTCGTTGGTGAGCCTGCCCGACCAGGCGAGGTCCCAGAGGGCGTCCGCGAGGTGCGGATCCGTGGAGTCCGGGTGTGTGGTGGCGCGGACCTGATCGGCGATCTGGCGGAAGAAGAGCCCGTACCCGCCGCTGAGCGCGGTCAGTACGGACTCGTGCAGCGCGCTGAGTTCGAGCGGGCGCGGAGGAGGCAGGAGCAGGGGCGCGCTGTCCGCCGGATAGAGACACAGCCAGCCGTCCTTGCCGGGCAGGGCGCCCGCACCGGCCCACACGACCTCGCCGGTGGTGGTGAGTTCGTCCAGGAGCGCCGGGGAGTAGCCGCTCACACGGCTGGGAAGGATGAGCTTCTCCAGCGCGGAGGCCGGGACGGGCGCGCCCTGCAACTGCTCGACGGCGCGCGCCAGCCCGTCGACTCCCCGCAGACTGTTGTCGCCGAGATGCTGCCACTGGGGCAGGAACCCGGCCAGCGCTGTGGGAGGCACCGGCTCCAGCTCATGGCGGAGCGCGGCGAGCGAGCGGCGCCTCAGCCGCCGCAACACCGTGGCGTCGCACCACTCCTGGCCGATGCCCGCGGGGTGGAACTCGCCCTGGACGATCCGGCCGGAGGCCGCGAGCCGTTGCAGCGCTCCGTCGGTGACGGCGGTGCCGAGGCCGAAGCGGGCGGCCGCCGCGGTGGAGGTGAACGGGCCGTGCGTACGGGCGTAGCGGGCGAGGAGGTCGCCCAGAGGGTCCTTGACCGGTTCGGTGAACGCCTCGGGGACGCCGACGGGAAGCGCTGTGCCCAGGGCGTCGCGCAGCCGGCCCGCGTCCTCGATGGCCGCCCAGTGGTCGCCCCCGCCGATCCGGACCCGGATGGCCCGGCGGGCCGTGGAAAGCTCCTGCGCCCACTGAGGTTCGGCGCCGCGCTCGGCCAGCTCCGGATCGGTGAGCGGACCGAGGACGCGCAGCAGGTCGGCCACCCCTTCGATGTCCTTGATCCGGCGGTCCTCGGCCAGCCACTGGAGCTCCTGCTCCAGCTCGGTCAGGACCTCGGCGTCGAGCAGTTCGCGCAGTTCCGCGCGGCCCAGCAGTTCGGCCAGGAGATGGGAGTCGAGCGAGAGGGCGGCGGCCCGCCGCTCGGCGAGCGGCGAATCACCCTCGTACAGGAACTGTGCGACGTAGCCGAACAGGAGCGAGCGGGCGAACGGGGAGGGCTCCGGTGTGGTGACCTCGACCAGGCGGATTCGGCGGGCTTCCAGGTCACCCATCACCTCGGTGAGGCCGGGGACGTCGAAGACGTCCTGGAGGCATTCGCGGACCGCTTCGAGCACGATGGGGAACGAGCCGAACTCGGAGGCGACCTGGAGGAGCTGGGCGGCCCGCTGACGCTGCTGCCACAGCGGGGTCCGCTTGCCGGGGCTGCGCCGCGGCAGCAGCAGCGCGCGGGCCGCGCACTCGCGGAACCGGGAGGCGAACAGGGCGGAGCCACCGACCTGATCGGTGACGATCTGCGCGATCTCGCCCTTGTCGAAGGCGACATCGGCGGCTCCGACCGGGGGCTGGTCACTGTCGAGGGCCATGTTGGCCGGAGGGAGCGGCGCGCCGCCGGCGTCCTGGGCCGCGTCCTGCGCGGGGTCGAAGTCGAGGAGGTCGAGACCCATCATGTCGGCGTCCGGGAGCCTCAGCACGATGCCGTCGTCGGCATGCATGACCTGGGCGTCCATGCCGTACCGCTCGGCGAGGCGGGCACTGAGGGCGAGGGCCCACGGGGCGTGCACCTGGGCGCCGAACGGGGAGTGCACGACGACGCGCCAGTCGCCCAGCTCGTCCCGGAACCGTTCGACGAGGATGGTCCGGTCGTCCGGCACATGGCCGCACGCCCGGCGCTGCTCGTCGATGTACGACAACACGTTGTCCACGGCCCACGTGTCCAGGCCCGCCGCCAGCAGTCGCTTCCGGGCGTCCTCGGGGGACAGCCCGCCGAGCTCGCGCAGGAAGGCGCCCAGCGCCCGCCCCAGCTCCAGCGGGCGGCCCAGTTGGTCGCCCTTCCAGAACGGCAGCCGTCCCGGGACGCCGGGCGCCGGTGAGACGAGGACCCGGTCGCGGGTGATGTCCTCGATCCGCCAGGACGTGGTGCCCAGGGTGAAGACGTCGCCGACCCGGGACTCGTACACCATCTCCTCGTCCAGCTCACCGACCCGGCCGCCGCCCTTCTTGGGGTCGGAGCCGGCGAGGAAGACCCCGAAGAGGCCTCGGTCGGGGATGGTGCCGCCGGAGGTGACCGCGAGCCGCTGGGCGCCGGGCCGTCCCGTGACCGTCCCGGCGATGCGGTCCCAGACGACGCGAGGACGCAGCTCGGCGAAGGCGTCGGACGGATAGCGGCCGGCGAGCATGTCGAGCACGGCGGTGAAGGCCGACTCCGGGAGCGAGGCGAAGGGGGCGGCCCGGCGGGTCACCGCCAGCAGGTCGTCCACCTGCCAGCTGTCCAGGGCGACCATCGCGACCAGTTGCTGCGCCAGCACGTCCAGCGGGTTGGACGGGACCCGCAGGGCCTCGATGGACCCCTCGCGCATCCGCTCGGTGACCACGGCCGCCTGCACCAGATCGCCCCGGTACTTCGGAAAGACGACGCCGGTGGACACCGCGCCCACCTGGTGCCCGGCCCGGCCGACGCGCTGCAGCCCGGAAGCGACCGACGGCGGCGACTCCACCTGGATGACCAGGTCGACGGCTCCCATGTCGATGCCCAGCTCCAGGCTGGACGTGGCGACCACCGCGGGCAGCCGGCCCGCCTTGAGGTCCTCCTCGACCTGGGCGCGCTGCTCCTTGGAGACCGATCCGTGGTGGGCCCGGGCGAGGAGCGGGGGCGCGCCCTTCGCCGCCCCGGACTCCGCCATGAGCTCGGCGGGGGAGTGGGCCTCGGGCATGGTCTCGCCGGTGGCCCGCTCGTACGCGATCTCGTTGAGCCGGTTGCAGAGCCGCTCGGCGAGACGGCGGGAGTTGGCGAAGACGATCGTGGAGCGGTGGGCCTGGACGAGATCGACGATCCGCTCCTCCACATGGGGCCAGATCGACGGCTTGTCCGTCTGCCCGGAGTCCGGGTCGGTGGCGGGGGAGCCGCCGAGCTCAGCCAGATCCTCCACCGGCACGACCACCGACAGATCGAACCGCTTGGTGGACGGCGGCTGGACGATCTCCACCTTCCGCTGGGGCGACAGGAAACGCGCGACTTCGTCGACCGGGCGGACCGTGGCCGACAGGCCGATCCGCCGGGCCGGACGGGGCAGCAGCGCGTCGAGGCGCTCCAGCGACACGGCGAGATGGGCGCCGCGCTTGGTGCCCGCGACCGCGTGCACCTCGTCGAGAATCACCGTTTCGATTCCGGCCAGCGCGTCGCGCGCCGAGGACGTCAGCATCAGGAAGAGGGACTCGGGTGTGGTGATCAGGATGTCCGGCGGACGCGTCGCCATCGAGCGGCGCTCGGCGGGCGGGGTGTCGCCGGATCGGATTCCCACCCGCACCTCGGGCTCGGGGAGCCCCAGCCGCACCGACTCCTGGCGGATGCCGGTCAGCGGTGAGCGGAGATTGCGCTCCACGTCGACGGCGAGGGCCTTGAGCGGCGACACGTACAGCACCCGGCAGCGCTTCTTCGCCTCGGCGGGCGGCGGGACGGCCGTCAGCTGGTCCAGAGCGGCCAGAAAGGCGGCCAGGGTCTTGCCCGAGCCGGTCGGCGCGACGACCAGGACGTCCGACCCCTCGCCGATCGCCCGCCAGGCACCTTCCTGCGCGGCCGTGGGCGCGTTGAAGGCCCCCGTGAACCAACTGCGGGTCGCGGGGGAGAACGCATCGAGTGCGGAGCCGGTCATATCCCCATCGTGCACCCCGCCACTGACAACGGCCCCGAAGCCGCCCCCGGCCGGCCTCGTGCGGCCGCCCGTGACCCGGGCTCGCGACCCACGCGGCCATTGCGCCGAAGGGCCGCGGACCGCGTGCTGCGAGAATTCGAGCATGGCGGGAGCGGCGGGACCGGCGGAGTGGGCGAGGCACTGGCAGTACGCGGAACTGCCCGACCTCGACCTGCTGCGTGCCCGCTACATCCGCCACACCTTCCCGCGCCACAGCCACGAGGGCTATGTGTTCGGCGCTGTCACCCAGGGCGTCGAAGACGTCGAGCTGCCCGGCGGCACCGTCCACGCGGGACCGGGCTCCGTCGTCATGATCAATCCGGAGGTGCCGCACACCGCCAGGGCCGGTGTCCCCGAGGGCTGGGTGTACGCCACGCTCTACCCGTCCTCTCAGGTGATCAACGACATCGCGGCGGAGATGACGAACCTCCGCGGCACCGTCGGCTTCACGGAGACCGAGGTGGCCGACCGGTATGCGGCGCGGCTCATCGGCGAGGTCCACCGGGCAGCGGAGGAGGGCAACGCACTGGCGGCGGACAGTGTGCTGCGGGTCCTGGTCACGCGCCTGCTCACCCGGCACGGCAGCGCCCTGCCCGCCCCGGCGCCCCGGGCCGCGGGGGCGCGGGACGCGGTGCGTGCCCGTGCGGTGCTGGAGGCCAGGATGACCGCGCCCCCCACCCTGGAGGCGCTGGCCACCGAACTCGGCACGAGCCCGTTCGCCCTGCTCCGGGCCTTCAAGAAGCAGTACGGGATGCCGCCGCACACCTGGCTCACCGACGCCCGGGTGCGTCGTGCGCGACGGATGCTCGACGCGGGCACCGCCCCCGCCGCGGCCGCCGCCGCGGTCGGCTTCACCGACCAGCCGCATCTCAACCGTCACTTCACCCGGATCGTGGGGGTGCCACCCGGCGCCTACCAGCGCGAACGCGCAAGAACGTACAAGACCGGCCCCTGCCTGCGCGAGTAGCGTGCCGGCCGTGGCAGAACAGACAGCACCCCCTCAGAGCGCGGCCGGCCCGTCCGACGGCCGTGCGCCCGTCCCCGGGGCCAAGCCGGACGCGGCCGTCGTGCGTGACGCTCTCGGCGTCGGCATAGCCGTCGGCCTCTCCGGCTTCGCCTTCGGTGTCACCTCGGCCGGCTCCGGACTGAGCCTGCTGCAGACCTGTGCGCTCAGCCTCCTCGTCTTCACCGGAGCCTCCCAGTTCGCCCTGGTGGGCGCCCTAGCCGCAGGCGGCAACCCCTACACCGCCGCGGCCGGCGCCTTCTTCCTCGGCGTACGCAACTCCTTCTACGGCCTGCGGCTGTCACAGCTTCTCGCGCTGCCCCGTGCCGTGCGTCCCCTTGCCGCCCAGTGGGTCATCGACGAGACGACCGCCGTGACGCTGCCGCAGCCCACCCGGCGCGCGGCCCGCATCGGTTTCACCGTCACCGGACTCACCCTCTACGTGCTGTGGAACCTCACCACGCTGGTCGGCGCGCTGGGTGCCGAGGCCCTCGGCGACACCGCCGCCTGGGGGCTGGACGCGGCGGGCCCAGCCGTCTTCCTCGCCCTGCTCGCGCCGATGCTGAAGAGCGCGACGGAGCGGGTCACCGCCGCGCTCGCCGTTCTGCTCGCCCTCGGCCTGCTGCCCGTGCTGCCGGCGGGGGTGCCCGTACTGCTGTCCGCGCTCGCGGCGCCCGTCGTCCTCTTCCTGACGGGACGCGGCAAGGACAGGGCACCGAGCCCCAAGGGAGCCCGCGATGCCGGGAAAGTGAAAGCCGGCACCACCGGGGAAGCCCCCGTCACCGGGGAAGCCCCCGTCACCGGGGAAGCCCCCGTCACCGGGGAAGCCCGCAGCACCATGCCGGAGGACGGCCGATGAACGTCTGGATCGCCATCGCGCTGACCGCCGCGGGCTGCTACCTCGCCAAGCTCCTCGGCCTCCTGGTGCCCGCCGGCGTCCTGGAACGCCCCCTCGTGCAGCGTCTCGCGGCCCTCCTGCCCGTTGCTCTGCTGGCCGCCCTGACCGCGCAGCAGGCCTTCGGGGACGGGCAGCAGCTGGTGCTCGACGCCAGGGGTGCGGGCCTTGCCGCGGCGGCCGTCGCCCTCGTCCTGCGCGCACCCTTCCTCGTCGTCGTGGGGGTCGCGGTGGCCGTCACCGCCGGAGTGCGCGCGCTCGGCTAGCCGGCGCGCGCCGGTCCTGCGCGGCAGCGCTCAGCCGAGGGCACGCCCGTACGCCTGCAGCGTCTGGAGGGCGCGGAGCGTGACCAGGGGGCGCCCCTCCAGGGCGGTCCCCGGGGCCCACTGCCGCCAGGTCACCGGCCAGCCGCCGTCGGCCTGCTGTCCGGCCGAGAGGTGGTCCAGCGCACGATCCATCTCCGCGTCGGTGAACCACCGGCGGGCGAGTGATTCGGGTGCGCGGGCGTAGTCGTACGGAAAGTGCTGCTCGCCCGGCGCGTACCCGGGAGCCACGGGGTACTCGGCCCGCCGTTCCGGGGTCAGGACGGCGAGCCGCTGGTCGCGCACCAGGCGTCCGAGCCGGTCGGCCGCGGCCTCGGCCCGCGGCCGGTCCGGAGCGCCGTCGAGGAAGGCGACCGCGGCCTCGATCTCGTAGGGGTGCGACACCTCCAGGGCGTCGACGGCCGCCCAGCAGAAGTCCGTGGCCCGGAACAGCCAGGCGTGCCACACCGAATTGCGGTGGAGCAGCCCGACGACGGGCCCGGTGACCAGCAGCTCGGCCGGCGGATCGTCGACGATCGGGATGAACGGCGCGGCCGGGTAGCCGCGTTGCGAGGGAAGCAGAGCGGGTAAGGCTCCCTCCTTGGTGGAGACGTCGGTCAGGAAGCGGCAGATCCGCTCCACGCGGAGTCCGCCGCAGCGGTCGATGGAGTCGAGGACGCTCAGCGCGTGCGCCGTGTGCAGCGGCTGACTGACGGGGCCGCGCAGATCGGGTTCGAGCGCGTGCCCGTACCCGCCATCGTCGTTCAGGTAGGCGGCGAGTGCCGTCTCCACGGCGTCCGCGCTTCCTCCCAGGAAGTGATGGGCGAACCGCCGCTGTTCGAGGACGCGGGCGGTGAGCCAGATGAACTGCTCGGCACGGTCGAGGGGACTTGTTCCGGTTCCAGCCATGCACCGACCGTAGGACGGCAAGCGCTCCCGACAGGGCCGGGCGGCCAGGCTGCACTCTCAGGAGCGGGATACTGGTGGCATGCGGTTGACGATTTTCTGGGAACGGATGGCGGACCACTTCGGCGCGGGGTACGCCGATTCCTTCGCGCGCGACCATGTGATGGCGGAACTCGGCGGGCGCACCGTCTGCCAGGCCCTCGACGCCGGGTGGGAGGCCAAGGACGTCTGGCGCGGGGTCTGCACGGCCGTCGGCATCCCTGCGGACAAGCGCTGAGGCGCAGCTCGACGCGGTGCGGCGGGCGGGACGTCCCCGGGGTGCGCGACCGGTTGGCCGAGCAGTAGGCGAGACTTGCCCCGTGGCACCGACAGACGAGACCGCCCAGACCCAGCCGCCCCTCGACCCGCCCGTCCCGCCGGCCGCGCCACCGCCCCCGCCGTCCGGCACCGGGCAGGCCCGCATGCCCGGCTGGCTGCCGCGTGCCATGGTGCTGGCACTGGCGCTCTACGCCTGCTTCCGGCTCGGCAGCTGGGCCTTCGACCAGCTCATCGGTCTGCTGATCAATGTGCTGATCGCGTTCTTCGTGGCGCTCGCGATCGAGCCCGCGGTGAGCCGGATGTCGGCCCGCGGCATGCGCCGGGGCTTCGCCACCTTCCTGGTCTTCCTGGGCGTGCTGATCGCTGGCGCCGGGTTCGTCGCGCTGCTCGGTTCGATGCTCGCGGGGCAGATCGTCGACATGGTGGAGGACTTCCCGAAGTACCTCGACTCGGTGATCAACTGGGTCAACCAGACCTTCCGCACAGAGCTTTCCCGCGTCGAGGTGCAGGACAGCCTGCTGCACTCCGACTGGCTGCAGAAGTACGTCCAGAACAGTGCGACCGGCGTGCTCGACGTGTCCACCACGGTCCTCGGCGGTCTGTTCCGGCTGCTCACGATCTTCCTGTTCTCGTTCTACTTCGCGGCCGACGGGCCCCGGCTCCGCCGCGGGTTGTGCTCCGTCCTCCCTCCCAGCCGCCAGGCCGAAGTGCTGCGGGCCTGGGAGATCGCCGTCGACAAGACGGGCGGATACCTCTACTCGCGCGGTCTGATGGCGCTCATCTCCGGCGTCGCGCACTACATCCTGCTGCTGGCCCTCGGAGTGCCGTACGCACCGGCGCTCGCGGTCTGGGTGGGACTCGTCTCACAGTTCATCCCCACGATCGGTACGTATCTGGCGGGCGCCCTGCCGATGCTGATCGCGTTCACCGTCGACCCCTGGTACGCGCTGTGGGTCCTCGGTTTCGTCGTGGTGTACCAGCAGTTCGAGAACTACATGCTGCAGCCGAAGCTGACCTCGAAGACCGTCGACATCCACCCTGCGGTCGCCTTCGGCTCGGTCATCGCCGGTACCGCGCTGATGGGCGCGGTCGGCGCGCTGATCGCCATCCCGGCCGTCGCCACGCTGCAGGCCTTCCTCGGCGCTTATGTGAAGCGCTATGACGTCACGGACGACCCGCGGGTGCACGGGCGCCATCAGGGGCGACGCGGCGAATCGGTCTCCGTACGACTGCCCCGACTCTGGCGCGCCCCCGAGGCCGAGGGCGCCCAGGGGGAGGACGGGGAGCCGCGGGGCCCGCGGCCGCGCTCCTAGACGTGGACCCTCTCCGGCCTGGATCGCCCCTTTCCCTGCCGATGTCACGCTGACGTCATATATGGGGGCCTTGCGCCCTAAATGCCTGATCTCGGGGCGCTATCCTGAGGTCGAGTCGGTGTGGCGTGGTGCGCTTGACACCAAAATCGAACATCCATTCTCATGGGATTCCGGCCGGGTTTTCCCGGGCTCGACCGTGGAGTTGTCCACAGGCCGGGAGGACGTCGAGGCCCATTGTCAGTGGCAGGGGTTAGCGTCTTTGACGTGAAGCGATCGACTCAAGCAAATCGGGTGGAACCCATGGCAGGCAACGACCGCGAGAAGGCGCTGGACGCCGCACTCGCACAGATTGAACGGCAATTCGGCAAGGGCGCGGTGATGCGCCTCGGCGAGCGGCCGAACGAGCCCATCGAAGTGATCCCCACCGGCTCGACCGCGCTCGACGTCGCGCTCGGCGTCGGCGGCCTGCCGCGAGGCCGTGTGGTGGAGGTGTACGGACCCGAGTCCTCCGGCAAGACGACGCTGACGCTGCACGCGGTGGCGAACGCGCAGAAGCTCGGCGGCACGGTGGCCTTCATCGACGCGGAGCACGCCCTCGACCCGGAGTACGCGAAGCGGCTCGGGGTCGACATCGACAACCTCATCCTGTCCCAGCCGGACAACGGTGAGCAGGCCCTCGAGATCGTGGACATGCTGATCCGCTCGGGCGCCCTCGACCTGATCGTCATCGACTCCGTCGCGGCCCTGGTGCCTCGTGCGGAGATCGAGGGCGAGATGGGCGACTCGCACGTCGGTCTGCAGGCCCGACTGATGAGCCAGGCGCTCCGGAAGATCACCAGCGCGCTCAACCAGTCCAAGACCACCGCGATCTTCATCAACCAGCTCCGCGAGAAGATCGGTGTGATGTTCGGCTCGCCGGAGACCACCACCGGTGGTCGCGCGCTCAAGTTCTACGCCTCGGTCCGGCTCGACATCCGCCGTATCGAGACGCTGAAGGACGGCACCGACGCGGTCGGTAACCGCACCCGCGTCAAGGTCGTCAAGAACAAGGTCGCGCCGCCCTTCAAGCAGGCCGAGTTCGACATCCTCTACGGCCACGGGATCAGCCGCGAGGGTGGTCTGATCGACATGGGCGTGGACAACGGCTTCGTACGCAAGGCCGGCGCCTGGTACACGTACGAGGGGGACCAGCTCGGCCAGGGCAAGGAGAACGCCCGCAACTTCCTCAAGGACAACCCCGATCTCGCCAACGAGATCGAGAGGAAGATCCTGGAGAAGCTGGGCGTCGGAGTCCGGCCCGATGCCGAACCCGCCGCCGAAGCCGGCGCGGACGCGGCAGGCACGGCGGCGGCTCCGGCCGACGGTGCGGCGAAGTCGGTGCCCGTTCCGGCCGGCAAGGCCAAGCCGGCCAAGTCGGCGGCGGCCAAGAGCTAGACCGTGACGCGTCGTACGGAGTGGCCGGGCAGCGCCGCCGATCCCGGTGCGGGGCCCGGCTCCGAATTCGCCGCCGGACACACGGCCGGATCCGACAACGAGTCCGACCTCTCCCACGAGCCGGTCGCCAGGACCGGCCGTGGCAGAGGTGGGGGCTCGGCAGCCGGATTCGGTGAGGGGGCGGGGCGCCGTTCCCGCTCCCGTTCCAGGGACAGCGGTTCCCCCTCCTCGTCGAGGGCCGAGAAGGGGGAACCGCGAGACCCGGTCGAGCAGGCGCGCAACATATGCCTGCGACTGCTCACCGGGACTCCACGCACCCGCAAACAGCTCGCGGACGCCCTGCGTAAGCGGGAGATCCCGGACGAGGCGGCCGAAGAAGTGCTGTCGCGCTTCGAGGACGTCGGACTGATCGACGACGCCGCGTTCGCCGATGCCTGGGTGGACTCCCGGCATCACGGCCGCGGTCTGGCCCGCCGCGCCCTCGTCCGTGAGCTGCGGACCAAGGGAGTGGACTCCGCCGTGATCGACGAGGCCGTCGGCCGGCTCGACTCCGAGCAGGAGGAGGAGACGGCGCGTGAGCTCGTCGCGCGCAAGCTCAGATCCACCCGTGGCCTGGAGCGCGACAAACGGCTCCGCCGCCTCGCGGGCATGCTCGCCCGCAAGGGGTACGGGGAGGGCATGGCCCTGCGCGTGGTGCGGCGGGCCCTGGAGGAAGAGGGCGAGGACACCGAGGGGCTGGACGAGCCCTTCTGAGCGTTGTCGTCGCCTGTCGCTCCTCCGGTGCCTCGTCGAGCCTCTCGGCGTCAGCGGTGGCCCGCGGCCGTGCCGCCGCCCCCATGCCCCGCCCCCGTGCCCCCGCCGCCGTTGCCGTCCGACTGGCCGGTCATGCCGTCACGGCGTTACTGCCCGGCGCGGGCCGCACGGCTGATGGTGGCGTCGATCAGGGCGAGGGCGTCCGCGGCGGTGCGTCCTGGGTAGCGGTTCCACGGACCGATCAGCCCGGTCCAGCCCTGCGAGCGAAGCTCGGAGATCAGCCAGGCGCCGGCACGGTCGACGGTGTGCACCGATCCATAGCCCAGGCGGTGCGCCGTGAGCATGGCGCCACAGACGCAGCGGGCGCCCCGGGCGTTGCGGAGCCGGTAGGGCGTGTTCTGCCAGCCCCATTCGGTCAGGATCTGGCGGGCGTGGGCGAGATGGACGGACGGCTGCACCTCCGGCTGTCCGATGCGCCGCCAGGCGTGCAGCCGGTCGGGCAGTACCGCACCGAGACGCCCGGGTAGCGGGCGCTCGCGCGGCAGGGCCGCGGGCAGGGCACGCACCGTGTCGGCGATGAGCTGATCCACCGGCACGGACAGGAGATCGCGCCAGTCACCCGACGGGGCCGGGCGGTCCTGCTCCTCACGGGGTGGGACGGTGCCCGGGGATTCGGGGACGGTGAGGTCCCAGCCCGTGACGATCTGCTGCCAGGCCTCCGTGTCGTGGAGGCGAGCGGCCTGGACATCGAGTTCGTCGGGCGTGAGAGCGGTGGCGGTGGTCGGCATGGGTGCGGGGCTCCCCGTCGTAGCGGTGGCGAAGCGATGCCGTGGCGGTGTGATGGCGATGCCGCGGTGGTTCTCGCCGTTGAGGCGAATGTCCGTCCGGTCCGCGGTTCGCTCCACCCGAGCAAGGCCATACGGGTGTGTCGCAACGGATTTCCGGCGAGCGGGCACGTCCCGGCCACGCATGGGGCAGTGCCGGGGTCCGGGAGTGCGGCCCGTATGCGGGTGCGGCGCGTACGGGATGAATCCCACCCGGGCATCCGGGGGGGAGTCCCCCGGGCGTCCAGGGCGAGTGAGTCCTCTCCGGGTGTCCGGGGCTGAGTCCCGCCGGCGGCCGGCCGCGTCCGAGCCGGGGGTGAGTCCCGTATCCGTATCGCGGGAGTGAGCCCCGTACGAGGGTTAGTGGGGGGGCCGACCTCCGCACGGGGGTTAGCCCCCCACGAAGACACCGGACCGCTCCCGTGCGCAGACATCTGTGCACAGAGCAGTGTGTGACGCATGCCAGAGAAGCCCGGCGGTACCGAGATCACGGAGCCGGCCGCCCTCAAGGCCCTCGCCCAGCCCCGACGTCAGCAGCTCCTTCAGCACCTCACCCTGCACGGCCCGGCGACCTCGGCGATCCTCGCCCGCGCCCTGGGCCTGAACACCGGCGCCACCAGCTACCACCTGCGGGAGCTGGCCCGGTACGGCTTCGTCGCCGACACCGTGCCGCAGGATCCGGGCGCGCGCCGTGCGCGTTGGTGGCGGGCCGTGCCCGGTGACCGCCGGTTCCCGCCGCCGTCCCGCCGGACACCCGGGATGCGGATCGTCATGGACGAGCTGAACCGTCACACGTACGCCGCCGACCTCGCACTCTTCGAGCGGCTCCAACGCGAGAGCGCGGCAGCCGCGGACTGCGGGGGCACGGACGAGTGGGCTGACGCGCATGCGTACTCACGCGGCTCCCTGCGGCTCACCCTTCCGGAACTGCGGCAGTTCTTCGAGGAGTACATCGCCCTCATGAACCGCTACAAGCGCCCCGAAGCCGAGACCCCGTCCGGTGCCCGCACGGTCCACACCCGGCTGCTGGCCTTCCCGGGACCAGGCGAGGACGCCCGTGCCCCTCACGGCGAGAACGCCCATGCCCCTCACGGCGTCCGCACGGACGACAACAGAAGAGAGACGGACGCGTCATGATGCTGCGCTACGCCCTGCGTACGATCCGCGACCGCAAAGGCGGATTTCTCGGCGCGCTGCTGGCCCTCATGTGCGCCGCCGCCCTCGTCACCGCCTGCGGCACCCTCCTGGAGACCGGCCTGCGCGGCCGGATCGCCACCGAGCGCTACGCCGCGACCCCGCTCGTCGTCTCCGCCGACCAGAACGTCCACCGCACCACCGTGAAGCACAAGGGCAACGGGAAGACGAAGGTCAAGCACAAGGCCAAACCGGTGACCGAGCGGGCCTGGCTCCCCGCCGCCACCGCCGACCGGATCCGCACCCTGGAGGGTGTGCGCGGGGTCGTCCCCGAGCTGACCTTCCTCGCCGAGCCGTTGCCGGCCGGTTCCGAACGTGCGGGCAGCGGCGGCACGCCCTCGTACGGACACTCCTGGGAGTCCGCCCCGCTCACCCCGTTCGCCCTCGTCGAAGGCCGCGCCCCGGCCTCGGCCGGCGACGTGGTGATCGACCGGGGTCTCGCCGACCGGGCCGGCCTGACGACCGGGGACCGGCTCACCGTGCAGTCCACGCAGGCTCCTCGCACCTACCGGGTCAGCGGCATCGCCGCCCCGGACGGCGACGGCGGACTCCGGCAGCAGACCTCACTGTTCTTCTCCACGCCGGAAGCCGAACGCCTCGCAGCCCGCCCGGGCCAGGTCTCCGCCCTGGGTGTGCTGCCCGCAGCGGGTACGGACACCGACCGGCTGAAGCAGCGGGTCACGCAAGCCCTCGACGGCACCACCGCCCAGGTCTCGACGGGGGACGAACGCGGCCCGGTCGAGTTCCTGGATGCCGCGGGCGCGCGGGTCAAGCTGGTCTCCATGGGGGGCGCCATGGGCGGAACCTCGCTGCTGGTCGCCGTGCTCGTGGTCGTCGGGACCTTCGCGCTCTCCATCCAGCAACGCCACCGCGAGCTGGCGCTGCTGCGTACGATCGCCGCCACGTCACGCCAGATCCGCCGTCTGCTCGGCAGGGAGGCGCTGGTGGTAGGCGCCGTCGCCGGGGTGCTGGGCGCCCTGGCCGGGCTGCCGCTGGCGGGTTGGCTGCACAGTCGATTCATCGACATGGGTGTGGTCCCCGCGACGCTGGAGCGGACGGCCGGCATCCTTCCGGCGTGCGCCGCCCTCGCCGTCACCCTTCTCGGCGCCTGGGCCGCCGCCCGCATCTCCGGCCGTCGTATCGCCCGTCTCCGCCCCGCCGAGGCCATGGCCGAGTCGGCGGTCGAGCGCCGCAGCCCGGCCCGGGGCCGTATCGCCGCCGGTCTGGCCCTGCTCATCGGGGGCCTGGTCCTCGTCGCCGTGCTGAGCATTCTGCACACCGAGGCCGCCTCGACCCCCGTCACCTTCCTGGCCGTGGTGGTGCTGGCCACCGCGGTGTCGCTGCTCGGCCCGCTCCTGGTCCGGGCGGCCGCCTTCCTGCTGGCGGGCGCGCTCCGGGTGGCCGGGCACACCGGCATCCTGGCCACGGCGAACATCCGCGGGAACTCCACCCGGATGGCCTCCGTCGTCACCCCGCTCACCCTGCTCATCGGCATGACCTGCACGGTTCTCTTCGTCCAGCCCACCCTCGGCGACGCGGCCCTGGCGCAGGCCCGTGAGGGCACCCGCGCCACCTGGGTGCTGGGCGCGCAGGGGCCCGGCGTCCCGTCGGAGGCGGCCGATGCCGTCCGTACGGCACCCGGGGTCACCGCCGCGACGGAGGTGGTCCGCACCACCGTCCGGGTCGGACTCACCAAGTACCGGGCCCAGGGGGTCACCGCGACAGGTCTCGCCCGCACCTGGGACCCCGATGTGACGCGCGGTTCGCTCGCCGCGTTCACCGCCGGTTCCCGCACCGCCGCCATCAGCGAACTGGCCGCCGACCAGCTCGGCCTGCGCCCCGGCGACGCACTGAAGCTGCACCTGGGCGACGGCACCCCCGCCACGCTCAGGGTCGCGGCCGTCTACCAGCGGGGGCTGGGCTTCGGCGACATCACGCTGCCGCACGGCCTGGTCGCCCCGCACATGGACAATCCCCTCGCGGCGACCGTTCTGGTCGCAGGGGACGCGAGCCGCGGTGAACTGACAGCCGCTCTGGGAGAGTTCCCCGGCGTCACGGTCGTCGCCCCCGCGACCGCCGACCGGCTCCAGGCGGACCGGCAGCAGGAGAACGCCGAGGTCAACCTGCTCGCCATGGGGCTGATCCTGGCGTTCACCGCCATCGCCGTCGTCAATACCCTCGCCATGTCGGTCTCCGAGCGCCTCAAGGAGTTCGCGCTCCTGAGGCTGGCCGGGGCGACGCGCCGCCAAGTGCTGCGGATGCTCCGCATCGAGACCCTGTCGGTCCTCGTCGTCGCCACCACCCTCGGCACCGGCATCGCGCTCGCCGTACTGACCGCCTTCAGCATCGGCATGACGGGCGGCGCGGCGCCCACCGTGGTGCCGTTGGTGTACGCGACGGTGGTGGGCGGCGCCGCCCTGCTCGCTCTGGTCGCGACGGCGCTGCCCGGCAGGCTGGCCCTGCAGACCCGCCCGGTGGAAGCGGTCACGAGCCGGTGACCGATGCCCGCGAACCGACGAGACCGTGACCGACGGCCCCCGAGCCGCTGCGGCCGCAGGTCACCCCTCGACCGGCAGCCCTGCCGCGCGCCAGGCCTGGAAACCGCCGATCAGGTCCGTCGCCCGGTGCAGCCCGAGCCGGTGCAGCGACTCGGCGGCGAGGCTCGACGCGTACCCCTCGTCGCAGATCACCACCACCCGCAGACCGTGACTCACGGCCTCCGCCGCGCGATGGCTCCCCTGCGGGTCCAGCCGCCATTCCAGTTCGTTGCGTTCGACGATCAGGGCCCCCGGGATCAGCCCGTCCCGTGCCCGCAGTGCCGCGTAGCGGATGTCCACGAGCAGCGCGCCGTCATCCGCCGCCGCCTTCGCCTCCTGGGGTCCGAGCCGCTCGTATCCGGCTCGGACCCGCTCCAGGAGCCCGTCGATCCCGATCGGGTGGTCGCCGCCCTCATGCTGTACGTCGCTCACTGCCAGTCCTCCGGACGTTCGGTCTGCTCAAGACGGAGCACCGCGCCGGTGCGGCTGTAGCGCCGGATCTGCGGCAGCGGCGGATAGTACGCGTGTACGGAGACGGCATGTTCCGTGGCGGACTCGTTCAGCACCTCGTGGACATGGTGGCGGCCGAACGCCTTGCCCTGACCTGCCGTCAACTCCCTGGACCGGTCGATGCCCTCGGCCAGCTCCAGGGTCTTCCAGCCATCGGTGGGCAGTCGTGCCGCGAGCGCGTGCTCCTTCAGCGTGCCGGCCGCCGTGAGGAAGGCGCCGACCGAGTCGGCGTGGTCGTGCCAGCCGGTTCCGGTGCCGGGCGGCCAGCCGATCAGCCATGCCTCACTGCCGCCGGGCCCGTCGAGCCGGATCCAGGTACGGCCCTCGGGGTCGAGGGGGAGCGAGGCGATGAGCGCGGTGTCGGCGGCGGTACGGCGGACGAAGTCGAGCAGATCCGCAGCGGTCGGGCCGGAGGCAGGCATGCGTACGGGCGCGGGGGAGGGGGAGGAAGACACAGGGACCGTCCTGAGAGTTCGCGTGGACGCCCCGGCCACGCACGTCACGGCGCGCGGCGGAGCGGGGGAAGGCGATTCAGCAGGACGGGCGACACACGCAGCCCGCATAGCGGAGCAGGTCCATGTGGACCCTCCGCCACAGGCGCACATCGGTGTCGGTCATGTTCCGGAGTAGACCATGTGCGCCCGCGTCGGTCAATTGACGTCTGCGGTCCGGCCGGAGCGTACGGAGGCGGGCGTCGCGCCGCCGCGCGCCGCGTCCGCCGCCGCGCGGAGCTCCGCCGGCCGGACCCCTCCGAACGACTCCACGAGATGGCCGTCCGGCCTGACCAGCAGCACCGTGTGCGCGGAAGCACCCGGATAGCTCTCGGCCACCAGCAGTTCGGCCTTCACCGGAAGGGCGTCGACCGTCTCGACGAGCCGCGGCATGAGCCCGGCCCGCATCCAGTGCCGCCGGTCCCAGACGCCGGTCCCCGGCGCGACGAGCACCACCAGCAGATGCCCCTGCCCCAGCCGCTCCCGCAGCCGTACGGGCGTTCCGTCCGGAGCGGTGACCCGTACATCGGCGACCGGCGCACCAGGGGGCGTACCCACCGCGGTGTGCGCCTCGGCGCGTGGGGGCGCAAGGGGGGAATGGGAGTAGGAGGGGGGCGCACCGAGTGGCCCACAGCCAAGATGTCCGTCGGTCAGCAGCGAATCGTGCCCCCGTGCGATCCCCGGGACCAGCGTCCGAAGGCCCCCGCCGCCCCGCAGTATCGGCAGCGACTGGTCGGCGGCGCGCAGGCGGGAGGCGACGGCGGCCCGGCGTTCGGCCTGGTAGCTGTCGAGGAGCGCCTCGGACGCGCCGTGGTGCCAGGCCAGCGCCAGCTTCCAGGCCAGGTTCTCGGCGTCCCGGAGCCCCTCGTCGAGCCCCTGGGTGCCCAGGGCGCCCAGCAGATGGGCGGCGTCCCCTGCGAGGAAGGCCCGCTTCACCCGCCACCGCCGGGCGAGCCGGTGATGGAGCGTGTACACGCCGGTGTCCAGCAGTTCGTACGGGGGCGTCGCGCCGCACCAGCCCTCCAGGGTGTCCCGGACCCGGGTGACCAGCACGTCGGGCGTGACGAGCTCACCGCGCGGCGGCAGCAGCCAGTCCAGCCGCCAGACACCGTCCGGCAGCGGCCGCGCGGTGACCTCGGCACCGCCGGTGCGCCAGGGCGGCAGCCGGTGCAGTACGGCTTCGCCGGGCCAGGGCAGCTCGGTGCGCAGTGCGGCGACGGCATGCCGCTCCACCGCCGTACGCCCGGGGAACCGGATGTCGAGGAGTTTGCGGACGGTGGACCTCGCGCCGTCGCAGCCGACCAGGTAACTCCCGCGCCACCAGGTGGAACCTGGTTCCCGCGTGTGCACGGTGACCCCGTCGGGGTCCTGCTCCAGCGTGTCGATGCGGCTGAGCCGGGCCGTCTGCACGAGTTCCTGCGCCGCCACCGCGTCCCGCAGACCCCGCATCAGCGCGTGCTGCGGTACGTGGACGGGGGCGGCCGGCAGGTCGCCGGCGGCAGAGCCCTCACCGAGCGGCAGCTCCCGTACGAGCTGCCTGCGCCGCATGGACCGCCAGCCCGACCAGCGCAAACCCTCGTCCTGGAGCGTCTTGCAACCGAGCCGTTCCACCAGACCGGCGGTGTCCTCGCGCAGCACGACCGTGCGGGCCGGACGCGTCTCGTCCTTGCCCGGGTCCTCGTCGAGGAGCACGGTGGGTACCCCCTGCGCCGCGAGGGCGAGCGACAGCACCAGGCCGACCGGCCCGGCACCGACGATGATCACCGGGTCCACGGCGCGGCCTCCGCAACACTCGTGGCCGGCCGCGCGGAAACGCACGAGAGGAGCGAGGGGGCCGAGGCGGCCCCTGAGGCGGAGGGCGGCGTCGAAGGAGATGCGGCGGCGGAGGCTCGGGGCGCGATCACAGAACGTATGCAACCTATTGGGGGTGCGTGCGTCAAGTGACACCGGAACGCGGCGAGGGGCGGTGGCGCGTGCGCCACCGCCCCTCGCGCGGAGATCCGTCGCTGATGCGTCAGGTGGAGGTTGAGTCCATGACCAGCACCGGCTCACCGGCCGTCGTCGGTGCGCCCTTTACGCCGTCACTCTTCTTCCGCTGCCGCAGCCGCCGCTCCAGCCAGCTCGCGAACGAGGTGAGGGTGAAGTTCAGCGCGATGTAGATCACGGCGATGATCGTGAAGCACGCGATGGTGTTCGCGCCGTAGTTCGCGGCCATCGGCCGGACCGACGCCAGCAGCTCCGGAAAGGTGAGCACCGCGCCACCGAGGGCGGTGTCCTTCACGATCACCACGACCTGACTGACGATCGCGGGCAGCATGGCGGTCACCGCCTGCGGCAGCAGCACGAAGACCATGGTCTGGCCCTTGCGCATGCCGATCGCCTTGGCCGCGTCCGTCTGCCCCGAGGGGAGCGTCAGGATGCCGGCCCGCACGATCTCGGCGAGCACCGAGGCGTTGTACAGCACCAGGCCCGTCACCACGGCGTACAGCAGGCGGGTTTCCGGGTCGAGTTCGGTGTACTCGAAGTACGCCTGGTTCGCGATGAGCATCAGGATCAGCACCGGAATGGCGCGGAAGAACTCCACGACCACGCCCGACGGCACCCGCACCCGACGGTGGTCCGAGAGCCGGCCTATGCCGAACAGGGCGCCCAGCGGCAGCGCGATGATCAGGGCGAAGAACGCCGCCTTCAGTGTGTTCTGGAGGCCGGGCCAGATGAAGGTCTCCCACGGCTGGGCGCCGGTGAAGAACGGCTTCCACTTGACCCAGTCGAGCTGGTGCTTGGAGGCGAGACCGTCGTACACCCACCACACCACTGCCGCGGCACCGAGCACGAACAGGACCGTGTACAGGATGTTCCGCCGCTTGGCGCGCGGCCCCTGTGCGTCGTAGAGCACCGAAGTCATCGCTTCACCGCCACCTTCTTGCTCACCCAGCCGAGGATGAGGCCGGTCGGGAGGGTCAGAACGATGAAGCCGAAGGCGAAGACGGCCGAGATCAGGAGCAGCTGTGCTTCGTTCTCGATCATGCCCTTCATCAGGTATGAGGCCTCCGCCACCCCGATCGCGGAAGCGACCGTGGTGTTCTTCGTCAGCGCGATCAGCACGTTGGAGAGCGGATTGACGACCGAGCGGAACGCCTGCGGGAGAACGATCAGACACAGCACCTGGGTGAAGCTCAGGCCGAGAGCGCGTGCGGCTTCGGCCTGACCGACCGGCACCGTGTTGATGCCGGACCGCAGGGCCTCGCAGACGAAGGCGGCCGTGTAGGCGCTCAAGGCGAGAACCGCCAGGCGGAAGTTGATGTCCTTGATGTCGGACGCACCGAGACTGACGGTGAGCGTCGAGTACAGACCCAACGAAGAGAAGAGAATGATCACGGTCAACGGAATGTTCCGGACCACGTTGACGTAGCCGGTCGCGAAGCCGCGCATCAGGGGGACCGGGCTGACCTTCATGCCGGCCAGCAGCGTTCCCCATATGAGGGAGCCGAGGGCGGAGTAGACGGTGAGCTGCACCGTCACCCAGAACGCCCCAAGCAGGTCGTAACCATCAAGAAAGTCGAACACGATCTCCCGCGCTTCCGCGTGTAGGAGGGCACGGCGCGCCGCCCTCAGTGGCGGCGCGCCCGGTCAGCCCTGCTTCACTTGACGACGTTGCCGATCTTCGGGGCTTCTTCGTTCTTGTAGTTCGCCGGACCGAAGTTGGCGTCCACGGCCTTCTTCCACGAACCGTCCGAGACCATCTTGGTCAGCGCGTCGTTGATCTTCTTCTTGAGGTCGGCGTCGCCCTTCTTCAGGCCGATGCCGTAGTTCTCGTTGGTCATCTTGAAGCCGGCCAGCTTGAACTTGCCCTTGTTGGCGTCCTGCGAGGCGTAACCGGCCAGGATGCTGTCATCGGTGGTCAGCGCGTCAACGGCTTCGTTCTCCAGGCCGGTCAGGCACTCCGAATAGCCGCCGTACTCCTGGAGCTGCGCCTTCGGGGCCAGCGTGTCGTGGATGTTCTGCGCCGAGGTCGAGCCGGCGACCGAACAGAGCTTCTTGTTGTTCAGGTCCTCGGGCGCCTTGATGGAGGTGTCGTCGGCGCGGACCAGGATGTCCTGGTGGGCGAGGAGGTACGGGCCGGCGAAGTCGACCTTCGCCAGACGCTTGTCGTTGATCGAGTAGGAGGCGGCGATGAACTTCACGTCGCCACGCTCGATCGCCGTCTCACGGTCGGCGCTCTTGGTCTCCTTGAACGTGATGTCCGCGGCGGCGTAGCCCAGTTCCTTGGCGACGTACGTG
Organism: Streptomyces sp. NPDC005775; assembly: GCF_042871565.1. Taxonomy (NCBI): domain Bacteria; kingdom Bacillati; phylum Actinomycetota; class Actinomycetes; order Kitasatosporales; family Streptomycetaceae; genus Streptomyces; species Streptomyces sp. NPDC005775. The sequence continues at coordinate 42,463 of NZ_JBIAIU010000025.1, forward strand.
GCGACATCGACGTCGAAGCCGGTGTACTTGCCGTCCGGGGTCTTCAGACCGATACCCGGCTGGTCGATCTTGATACCGATGGTGATCTTCTTGCCGCCGCCCGAACCGGACGCGTCGTCCTTGTCGTCGGAACCACAGGCGGTGGCGGTCAGGGCGAGGGCGAGCACGGCGGCCGAGGCGGCGGTGACCTTACGAAGCTGCATGGTGAAATTCCCTAGAGTTGACGCGATGTGAGTGATCGGCCGGTCCGGAGACCGGCGCCGAAGGCTCCATCAGTGGTGAAGGATCTTCGACAGGAAGTCCTTGGCCCGGTCACTGCGCGGGTTGCTGAAGAACTGGTCGGGCGTGGCCTCTTCGACGATCTTTCCGTCCGCCATGAAGACGACCCGGTTCGCCGCGGAGCGGGCGAAGCCCATCTCGTGGGTGACGACGACCATGGTCATGCCGTCGCGGGCGAGCTGCTGCATGACCTCCAGCACCTCGTTGATCATCTCCGGGTCGAGCGCGGAGGTCGGCTCGTCGAAGAGCATGACCTTCGGATCCATCGCCAACGCACGCGCGATCGCCACACGCTGCTGCTGGCCGCCCGAGAGCTGGGAGGGGTACTTGTCGGCCTGGGTTCCGACACCCACCCGGTCGAGCAGCGAACGCGCCTTGTCCTCGGCCGCCTTCTTGTCCGCCTTGCGGACCTTGAGCTGGCCGAGCGTCACGTTCTCCACCACCGTCTTGTGCGCGAAGAGATTGAACGACTGGAAGACCATGCCGACATCGGCACGCAGCCTCGCCAGCTCCTTGCCCTCCGCGGGCAACGGCTTTCCGTCGATCGAGATCGCGCCCGAGTCGATCGTCTCCAAGCGGTTGATCGTGCGGCACAGCGTGGACTTCCCGGACCCGGACGGCCCGATGACGACCACGACCTCGCCGCGGGCGATCGTCAGGTCGATGTCCTGGAGCACATGCAGCGCGCCGAAGTGCTTGTTGACGTTGCTCAGCACGACCAGGTCGTCACCGGCCGCGGGTGCGGCGTCCTCGGCGCCCTTGGTCACTGAAACTCCGCTCATCGGCTTAATGCTCCGTCCTCCTCGGTTGGGAAGGACCTTAGTGACGCAGTGCGACCAGCGTCATTACATCTGAGCGGAAATTGAGCATAACGATCCGGCCGCAACCGGACACTCCGTGTGAACGGGACGCCTTTCAGGGCCCCGGGGCGTACCGGGTGCATAACGGAAACGCGAATGCAACGGGTGGGTACTTGACTGGCCCACCGGTCATCGGAGTGGATGCCCTGGTACACCCTGACGTGAAACGCCCCGGTACGGGGAAGTAACGGGGGGCGTACGCGACCGTACGGACACCGCACATCCGGAAGAAAAAGGGGGGCCATGAGACTGCTGCTCGTCGAGGACGACAACCACGTCGCCGCCGCCCTGTCCGCGATCCTCGCCCGGCACGGCTTCCAGGTGGTGCACGCCCGCAGCGGCGAGGAGGCCCTGCAGGCGCTCCTGCCCACCGATACGGAGCCCTTCGGCGTCGTGCTCCTCGACCTGGGCCTGCCCGACCAGGACGGCAACGAGGTCTGCGGGAAGATCCGCAAGCGCAGCTCCGTCCCCGTGATCATGGTGACGGCGCGGGCCGACGTCCGCTCACGCATCCACGGACTCAACCTCGGCGCCGACGACTACGTGACCAAGCCGTACGACACCGGGGAGCTGCTCGCCCGTATCCACGCCGTCAGCCGGCGCAAGACGGGCACCGAGGACACCGCGCCCACCCCCGTGGCGGCGCTGCGTCTGGGGCACGTGCACATCGAGCTGCCGACCCGCAGGGTCAGCGTCGACGGGAGCGAGGTCCAGCTCACCCGCAAGGAGTTCGACCTGCTCGCTCTGCTCGCCCAGCGGCCCGGTGTGGTGTTCCGCCGGGAACAGATCATCAGCGAGGTGTGGCGTACGAGCTGGGAGGGGACGGGACGCACCCTGGAGGTGCATGTGGCCTCCCTGCGCTCCAAGCTGCGGCTGCCCGCCCTGATCGAGACCGTGCGCGGGGTCGGCTACCGCCTCGTCGCGCCGGCCGCGTAGAGGGCGCACGTTCCCCTTGCGTACCCGGCTGCTTCCGCTGCTCATCGTCCTCATGGCGAGCGTCCTGCTCGCGCTCGGCTTCCCCCTGGCCGTCAGTGTGGCGGCGGCCCGGCAACAGGGCGTCGTGATCGACCGGATCGACGACACGGCACGGTTCGCCGCCCTCGCCCAGTTCATCACCGAACGCACCAGCGGCTACGACGAACGGCGCCGCACCCTCCAGGGCGAGCTGCAGACGTACGACTCGGTGTACGGCATCAGGGCCGGCGTCTTCTACCGCGACGACACCGCCATGGCCAAGGCGCCGGCATCCTGGCTGCTGCCCGCCGAGGGTGAGGGCCGCGAGGCGTTCAAAGAGGCGTTGCTCGGCCGCCGCAGCCACGATCCGCCGCAGGTCTGGCCCTGGCAGGACGGCCGGGTCGTCGTCGCCTCACCCGTCGTGCGGGACGGCGACGTGATCGCCGTCGTCGTCATCGACTCACCCACCGACCAGATGCGCGCCGCCACGCTCCGCGGCTGGCTGGTGATCGCCGCGGGGGAGGTGATCGCCATGCTGGTGGCCGTGGGCGCCGCGAACCGGCTCACCGGCTGGGTCCTGCTCCCCGTGCGGACACTGGACGCCGCCGCCCACGACATAGCCATCGGCCGCATGCGGTCCCGGGTGGCGGCGTCCGGCGGGCCCCCGGAACTCAGGCGCCTGGCCCGGTCGTTCAACGAGATGGCCGACAACGTCGAGGACGTGCTGGAACAGCAGCGCGCCTTCGTGGCCGACGCCTCGCACCAGTTGCGCAACCCCCTGGCCGCCCTGCTGCTGCGGATCGAGCTGCTCGCCCTGGAACTCCCCGAGGGGAACCAGGAGATCGCCTCCGTGCGTACCGAGGGCAAGCGCCTCGGCCAGGTGCTCGACGACCTGCTCGACCTGGCGCTGGCCGAGCACGCCGACGCCGATCTGCAGCTCACGGACATAGGCGCCCTCAGCGCCGAACGGATCGCCTCCTGGCGTCCGGTGGCCGAGGAGAGGGGCGTACGGCTGCGGGCGGACGGCATCGGGGCCGTCACCGCCTGGGCCGACCCCATCGCCCTGTCCAGCGCGCTCGACGCGATCATCGACAACGCCCTCAAGTTCACCCCCGGGGACGAGGAGGTCCGGGTCACCGTCGCCTCCGACAGCACGTCCGTCACCGTCGTCGTCGCGGACGGCGGACCGGGGCTCACCGAGCAGGAGATGGAGCGCGTCGGAGACCGGTTCTGGCGCAGCTCCCAGCATCAGAACGTACGGGGATCGGGCCTCGGCCTGTCCATATCCAAGGCGCTCCTCGCCGCGAGCGCCGGCTCGCTCTCCTGCGCGCGCAACGATCCGCACGGGCTGCGCGTGACGGTCTCGGTCCCGCGCAACGGGCCGCAGGACTGAGGAGACCCACCGCAGCCCCTCAGGGTCGACCGAGCGGTAGTAGCGCTCGAACCTCTCAGGGCTTGACCGAGCGGTAGTAGCGCTTGGCCCCTTCGTGCAGCGGCAGCGGATCCGTGTAGATCGCCGTCCGCAGGTCCACCAGCTGCGCGGCGTGCACCTCGCGGCCGATGCGGTCGCGGCTGTCGATCACGGTCCGGGTGAACGCCTCCGTCATCGCCGCGTCGGTGCGGTCCGTGGTCACCAGCACATTGGCGACGGCCACGGTGGGCACGGCCTGTCCCTGCTGCGCGTTGCCGTAGGCATCGGCCGGCATCACGGCCGAACGGTAGAAACGGCTGGAGCCGCCCGCCGCCTGGAGCTGCTTGATCAGCGGCTCATCCAGCGGGATCAGCCGGATCGAGAACCGTTCCGACAGATCGGCCACCGCGGTGGTGGGCAGTCCGCCCGACCAGAAGAACGCGTCGAGCCGGCCATCCTCCAGCAGCTCGGGCATCGTGTCGATGCCCACCGACACAGGCGTCACATCGTTGACGGGGTCCAGCCCGGCAGCAGTCATCAGGCGGTCGGCCAGCAGTCGCACGCCCGAACCCGGCTGCCCCACCGCGACCGCACGGCCCCGCAGATCCGCGACGCTGCGGATGTCCGAACTCCGGGCCACCACCAGCTGGACGTAGTCGTCGTAGAGCCGGACACAGCCGCGCAGCCGCTCGGCGCCGGGCTTGTCGTCGCGCAGATAGGTGGCGACGGCATCGGTGGTGGCGATGGTGAAGTCCGCCTCGCCCGCTGCCACCCGGGCGAGGTTCTGCTGTGAGCCCTCACTCGTCTGCAGTCGTATCGACACCTGGGGCAGGTCCTTGGCGAGTGCGCCCTCGAGCCGCTCGCCGTAACGCTGGTAGACGCCGCTGCGCACCCCTGTGCTGAAGGTCAGCGTTCCGTTCGGTGCCGGATTCCCGAGGGGGAGCAGCCACCAGAGCAGCAGTCCGAGCACGACGACGGCGGCGGCGCCCGCCCGCAGCGAGCGACGCCGGCCGATTCGGGACAGAGCCGGGAGCATGGCGGCGATCCTGCCAGGTGGTTCCCGGCCCTGGCCAGGGGCGCCGCCGGATCTCACACCCGCCGCCGCTGCCGTGATGCCGGCCGGAAGCCGCCCGCGACGGGAGGTGTCCCCGCAGCGCCTACCCTTGTCGCATGAGCAGCGGCAACCGGAGCGAAGCAGTGGACGTCAGAAAAAGCTATGAGGTGCGCACCTACGGGTGCCAGATGAACGTCCACGACTCCGAGCGGCTGTCGGGGCTGCTGGAGGACGCCGGCTACGTACGGGCGCCCGAGGGCGCCGACGGTGACGCCGACGTCGTCGTCTTCAACACCTGCGCGGTGCGGGAGAACGCCGACAACAAGCTCTACGGAAACCTCGGCCGGCTCGCCCCGATGAAGACGAAGCGTCCCGGGATGCAGATCGCGGTCGGCGGCTGTCTCGCGCAGAAGGACCGCGACACCATCGTCGAGCGCGCCCCCTGGGTCGACGTCGTCTTCGGTACGCACAACATCGGCAAGCTGCCCGTGCTGCTGGAGCGCGCCCGTATCCAGGAGGAGGCGCAGATCGAGATCGCCGAGTCCCTGGAGGCGTTCCCCTCGACGCTGCCCACCCGCCGCGAGTCCGCCTACGCCGCGTGGGTCTCGATCTCCGTCGGATGCAACAACACCTGCACCTTCTGCATCGTCCCCGCGCTGCGCGGCAAGGAGAAGGACCGCCGGACCGGCGACATCCTGGCCGAGATCGAGGCACTGGTCGCCGAAGGCGTCTCCGAGATCACCCTGCTCGGCCAGAACGTGAACGCGTACGGCTCCGACATAGGTGACCGCGAGGCCTTCTCCAAGCTGCTGCGCGCCTGCGGGCGGATCGAGGGCCTGGAGCGGGTCCGCTTCACCTCCCCGCACCCGCGCGACTTCACCGACGACGTGATCGCCGCGATGGCCGAGACACCGAACGTGATGCCGCAGCTCCACATGCCCATGCAGTCCGGCTCGGACACGATCCTGAAGGCCATGCGCCGCTCGTACCGGCAGGAACGCTTCCTCGGCATCATCGAGAAGGTGCGGGCCGCGATGCCGGACGCCGCGATCTCCACGGACATCATCGTCGGCTTCCCCGGTGAGACCGAGGAGGACTTCGAGCAGACCATGCACGCGGTCCGCGAGGCGCGCTTCACCAACGCCTTCACGTTCCAGTACTCCAAGCGCCCCGGAACCCCCGCCGCCGACATGGAGGGGCAGATCCCCAAGGAGGTCGTCCAGGAGCGGTACATGCGCCTGTCCGCCCTCCAGGAGGAGATCTCCTGGTCGGAGAACAAGAAGCAGGTCGGCCGCACGCTGGAGGTCATGGTCGCGGAGGGCGAGGGCCGCAAGGACGGCGCCACCCACCGCCTGTCCGGCCGCGCCCCCGACAACCGCCTCGTCCACTTCACCAAGCCGGACGAGGACGTACGGCCCGGGGACGTGGTGACGGTCGAGATCAGCTACGCCGCCCCGCACCACCTGCTGGCCGAGGGCGCACCCCTCGGCGTGCGGCGGACCCGTTCGGGGGACGCCTGGGAGAAGCGCACCGCCGCGCCGGCCGCCAAGCCGGCCGGCGTCATGCTGGGCCTGCCCGGGATCGGCGCCCCGGCGCCGCTGCCCGCCGCCTCGGCACCGGGCTGCGGCTGCGACTGACGGCGCCGGTACGAGCTCCCCGAGCGGGCTCCGGCGACCGGCCAGTACGCTGCCCCTCATGCTTGTCGCCGCCGCTGTCTGCCCCTGTCCGCCGCTGCTGGTCCCCGAGGTGGCCGCCGGTGCCGCGCCCGAGCTCGATGGAGCGAGGACCGCGTGCACCGACGCGCTGGGCGTCCTCGCGGCCTCCCGGCCCGATCTGCTGATCGTGATCGGTCCGGCCGGCCTCGCGGGCCGGGGCCCGCACCCCGAGGGGGCCACGGGCGGCTTCCAGGAGTTCGGCGTGGACCTCGACGTACGGCTGGGGCGGGACCTGGGGGCGGTCGCCGAGCGCCCGCTCGCCCCGTCGCTCGCGGTCGGCGCGTGGCTGCTGGCCCGCACCGGGTGGGCGGGCACCCCGGTCGAGGCGCTCGGAGTGGGGGAGCCGCTGGAGACCGGCCGCTGCACGGAGACGGGGCGCGCGCTCGCCGGGCGCGCGGACCGGGTCGCGCTGCTGGTGATGGGCGACGGCAGCGCCTGTCGCACCCTGAAGGCGCCCGGCTACCTGGACGAGCGGGCCGCCGGATTCGACGCGGAGGCCTCGCGAGCGCTGGGGGCGGCGGACACGGGCGCGCTGATCGCACTGGACGAGGCACTGGCGTACGAACTCAAGGCCGCGGGCCGCGCGCCCTGGCAGGTGCTCGCCGGGGCGGCCGAGGGGGCCGGACTGGACGGGCGGCTGCTGTACGACGACGCACCGTACGGCGTGGGCTACATGGTCGCAGCCTGGTCCTGACCCGTCGCCGTACCCACCGGGCCACCCGGAAGGGCCGTGGAGCGATGCCGCTCCACGGCCCTCGTGCTGTTCTGCGGCCCGGTCTCAGGGAGCGGGCGGGGTGCTGCCCGGCGCGGGCGGCGTACCGCCCCCGTCCTTCTGGGCCAGCTTGTCCACCGCGCCCTTGGCCTTCTGCGTGCCGGTCACGATCTTGTCGCTGTACTTGCCCTTGGTCTTCGCGTCCACCGCCCGCGCGGCCTTGTCGAGCCCCTGGTCGATCTTGCCCCCGTGCTGCTGCGCGAGGTCGCTCACCTTGTCCTTCGCCGGGCTCAGCTTCGCCTTCAAATTGTCCATGAAGCCCATCGGACACCTTCTCTGCTGGGGGCTGCGTGCGCGTGCTCTCCCCGGTCCCGATACCCGCCGAGCCGTCCCGTACTCACCCGCCGCCGCATCGGCGGTTAAGTGGGACAAACGGCAGAACCATGAGAAACCACCCATATGTAGCCACCATTTTACCCCGGCGACCCGTGCCCGGGCGGCCTTCCCACGGCCCGCGTCTCACTCATTCGGGAACGGCCCCGAGGTTTGCGAGACTGTGGCAGTGAGAAGTCCAGCTCCCGCACCGCGGGTCATCGCCGTCGTCGGTCCCACCGCAGCCGGAAAGTCCGACCTGGGGGTGTTCCTCGCCCAGCAGCTCGGGGGCGAAGTGGTCAATGCCGACTCCATGCAGCTCTACCGGGGGATGGACATCGGCACCGCCAAACTGACACTCGCCGAGCGCGACTCTGTCCCCCACCGGTTGCTGGACGTCTGGGACGTCACGGAGACCGCCAGCGTCGCGGAGTACCAGCGCATGGCCCGCACCGAGATCGACCGGCTGCTCGCCGAGGGCCGCACACCCGTCCTGGTGGGCGGTTCCGGTCTGTACGTGAAGGGCGCGATCGACGCCCTCGAATTCCCCGGTACTGACCCCGGCATCCGGGCCTCACTGGAGGCCGAGCTCGCCGAGCGCGGCTCCGGAGCGCTGCACGAGCGGCTCGCCGCGGCCGACCCCGAGGCGGGCCGGGCGATCCTGCCGAGCAATGGCCGGCGCATCGTGCGGGCCCTGGAGGTCATCGAGATCACCGGCAAGCCCTTCACCGCCAACCTCCCCGGTGACGACGCGGTCTACGACGCCGTCCAGATCGGTGTCGACGTGGCACGGCCCGAGCTCGACGAGCGCATCGCGGTGCGCGTCGACCGGATGTGGGAGGCCGGCCTCGTGGACGAGGTGCGCGACCTGGAGTCGCGCGGTCTCCGGGAGGGACGCACCGCCTCCCGGGCGCTCGGTTATCAGCAGGTGCTCACCGCGCTGGCCGGGGAGTGCACCGAGGACGAGGCGCGCACCGAGACCGTGCGCGCCACCAAACGCTTCGCGCGCCGCCAGGACTCCTGGTTCCGCCGAGACCCGCGCGTCCAGTGGCTGAACGGCGCCGCGGAGCACCGGGGGGAACTCCACGGCCGGGCGCTGGCGTTGGTCGAACGAGCGGTTACAGCCTGATCACGTGATGGCATCGGGAAGCCCTGACCGTCATTTCGGCGACCTGCGGCGTGCCATCATCGAGCATCGATCGACCAGTGGAGTCCGAGTTGGGAGGGCGCGTGGCGATGGAGGCCGGCCCTCGCGACACGGAACGAGACGTACCGGACACGCAGCACGACGCGGGACGCCTGAGCCCCGACGGGCCCGATGAGCTCGTGGTGGCCCCCGAGGTCGAGGTCGAGCTGCGTCCCGCCCGTCGGCTGCGTATCTGGCAGCTCGCGCCGATCGTCATGCTCGCCGCGCTGGGATCGCTGATGTTCGCCTTCCCGCTCGCCTTCGAGGTGGGCGACGGCGGCCCGGTGGTCGCCATGCTGGGGCTGCTGATCAGCTGCTGTGCCGCGGGCTGGGGCATGATGGCCGCCCGTCGCGTCGGGCACACCTGGCCGGGACTGCCGTCCAGAGGTTCCGGGGAGCGGGCCGACTGGCGTGTGATCGCGCTGTACGTGGCGGTGTGCGCCGTACTGGTCGCGCTGGCGGTCTGGCGCGTGGCACGCCTGCGGGGCTGAACGGACCGGTCCGGGCGCTCTCCGCGTCCGGCGGGCCGTTCGCCGGGCTGTCGGCGCGGCCTCGTACAGTTGTCGTGTGACCACCTCGCAGATCGCCTTCCTCAAGGGCCACGGCACCGAGAACGACTTCGTGATCGTTCCCGACCCGGAGAACGCCCTCGACCTGCCCGCGTCCCTCGTCGCCGGGCTGTGCGACCGTCGCGCCGGCATCGGCGGTGACGGTCTGCTGCACGTCGTGCGGTCCGCCGCCCACCCCGAGGCGCGGTCGATGGCGGACGAGGCCGAGTGGTTCATGGACTACCGCAACGCCGACGGCTCGGTCGCCGAGATGTGCGGCAACGGCGTGCGGGTCTTCGCCCGCTACCTGCAGCGCGCCGGTGCCGTGGCGGAAGGCGATCTCGCGGTGGCCACCCGCGGCGGTGTCAAGAAGGTGCACCTCGCCAAGAACGGTGACGTCACGGTCTCCATGGGCCGCGCCCTGATTCCCGGCGACGGGGTCACCGTCACGGTCGGCGGCCGCAGCTGGGACGCCCGCAACGTGAACATGGGCAACCCGCACGCCATCGCGTTCGTCGACGACCTGGCGCACGCCGGGGACCTGTTCAGCGAGCCGTCGTACGTGCCCGCCGCCGTCTACCCCGACGGGGTCAACATCGAATTCGTCGTGGACCGCGGGCCCCGCCATGTCGCGATGCGGGTCCATGAACGGGGCTCCGGCGAGACCCGCTCCTGCGGCACCGGAGCCTGTGCCGTGGCCGTCGCCGCGGCCCGCCGGGACGCGGCGGACCCGGCGGAGACCGGGGCTCCGGTCACGTACACCGTCGATCTGCCGGGCGGCACCCTGGTGATCACCGAGCACCCGGACGGCGAGATCGAGATGACCGGGGCGGCCGTGATCGTCGCGGAGGGCGTGATCGATCCGGCCTGGCTCGAAGCGCTGCACGGATGAAGAGCGAAAAACGCTGAACGGTCAGATCTGAACGCTGAGGCAGCGGCCGAAACATTGGACCGGTACAGGACGAAACGCTGAACCGGCAATGATCGAAACGGTGAACCGGCAGGGCTTCGCTCGAATGGGTGATCCGTTTCACGCTGGGCGAGAGCCGGACTCCGCTACGTGGTGGGGTCGGTAGCATCAAGCACCGGCCCGGAGGCGCGACCGCACCTCCCCACCGCCGGTCGACGTTGCCGGAGGTGCCCCATGAGCGCAGAGGCCACCAACCCAGGTGCTCCCATCCGCAGGCGGGGCCGTCCCCGGATCGATCTCCGCAGGCTCGGCCGGGTCGCCCTGCTCGGCCCGGTCTCCCGGGACCGGCTGCCGGACGCCATCGGCCATGTCGCCGAGGCGCACCGGGCCCACCACCCCGACGCCGACCTCTCCGTGCTGCACCGGGCCTATGTCCTCGCGGAGAGTTCGCACCGCGGACAGATGCGCAAGAGCGGCGAGCCCTACATCACGCACCCGCTCGCGGTCACCCTCATCCTCGCCGAACTCGGCGCCGAAACCACCACCCTGACCGCTTCCCTCCTCCACGACACGGTCGAGGACACCGAGGTGACCCTCGACCAGGTGCGGGAGCAGTTCGGCGAGGAGGTCTGCTACCTCGTCGACGGCGTGACCAAGCTGGAGAAGGTCGACTACGGGGCCGCCGCCGAGCCCGAGACCTTCCGCAAGATGCTCGTCGCCACCGGCGACGACGTCCGGGTGATGTCGATCAAGCTCGCCGACCGGCTGCACAACATGCGCACGCTCGGCGTGATGCGCCCCGAGAAGCAGGCCAGGATCGCCAAGGTCACCCGCGACGTGCTGATCCCCCTCGCGGAACGGCTCGGTGTTCAGGCGCTCAAGACCGAGCTGGAGGACCTGGTCTTCGCGATCCTCCACCCCGAGGAGTACGCGCACACCTGCACGGTGATCGCCGCCGCGACCGCCGGGGCGGACCCGCTCACCGCCATCGCGGGCAGCGTCGCCTCGGTGCTGCGGGAGGCCGGCATCACCGCCGAGGTGGCCGTCAGACCACGCCACTTCGTCTCCGTCCACCGCGTCCGGATCAAACGCGGTGAACTGCGAGGCAGCGACTTCGGACGCCTGCTGGTGCTCGTCGGCGAGGACGCCGACTGCTACGCCGTCCTCGGCGAACTCCACACCTGTTTCACCCCGGTCATCTCCGAGTTCAAGGACTTCATCGCCTCGCCCAAGTTCAACCTGTACCAGTCGCTGCACACCGCCGTGGTGGGTCCGGACGGCGAGGTGGCCGAAGTCCTCATCCGCACCCACCGCATGCACAACGTCGCCGAGGCCGGCGTCATCGCGCTCGGCAATCCGTACGCCGCCGACGGCACGGCGACGGGCACCGAACCGGCCGACGGCGAACGGGCCGACCCCACCCGCCCCGGCTGGCTCTCCCGGCTCCTCCAGTGGCAGCAGTCCGCCCCCGACCCCGACACCTTCTGGACCACCCTGCGCGCCGATCTCGCCCAGGACCGCGAGATCACCGTCTTCCGCACCGACGGCGGCACGCTCGGCCTGCCCGCAGGCGCCAGCTGCGTCGACGCCGCCTACGCGCAGTACGGGGACGCCGCGCACAGCTGCATCGGCGCACGGGTGAACGGCCGGCTGGCCACGCTCAGCACCGTGCTCGGCGACGGCGACACGGTCCAGCCGCTCCTCGCCGAGGACGCCGCGTCCGGACCCTCGCCCGACTGGCTCGACCACGCGCGGACACCCACCGCCCGCATCGCCATCACCGGCTGGCTCGCCGCGCACCCCCAGCACGCGGAAACCGCCGCCGCGAGCGCGTCCGACGGCAGCGGGCCCGGCCCGCAGCCCGACCGGTCCGCCCGGCCCGCGCCGTCCGGATCCGCCGGGACGGTCAGCCGCACCGTGAGCGCCGTGGTCGAGCGGCCCGACACCACCGTGCGCCTCGCGGGCTGCTGCACCCCCGTGCCCCCCGACGACGTCACGGGGTTCACGGTGCGCGGCGGCGTGGTCACCGTGCACCGGCTGGAGTGTCCGGCGGTGGCCGAGATGGAGGCCGTCGGCCGGGTGCCGGTCCTCGTCAGCTGGGGCGACGCGGCCGAATGCCGGGTGACCCTGGTCGCGGAGTCCTTCGGGCGGCCCCGGCTCCTCGCGGACCTCACCGAGGCAATCGCCGGAGCGGACGCGGCGGTCATCTCCGCCACCGTCGAACCCCCCAGCGAACAGCGCGTGCGCCACACGTACACCCTGCAACTCCCCGACGCCGCAGGGCTGCCGGCACTGATGCGCGCCATGCGCGACGTACCGGGCGTGTACGACGTGAGCCGCGCCCAGCACCCGGCCGCCGCGATCTGATCAGCCGTCCCGCCCCTCCGCCACGGGGCTTCTCGTTCGGGTGGCGCGGTGCGCGCCGTCCCGGTACGGCGGGGGCGGCGCTGGTAGCCGTAGTCCATGCCGTTCCTCTCCCGCCGTCTGCGGGCCGCCCTGCTGGCCACCGCATCGGCCACCCTCGTCGCCGCCACCCTGCCCGCGCCGGTGCCCCTCGGCATCGGGGACCCGCTCTTCCCGCACCTCGGTAACCCCGGATACGACGTACTCGCCTACGACATCGGCCTCAGCTACCGCGGCCGCAACACCGAACCGCTGGACGCCGTCACCACCATCGACGCGCGGACGACCGCGCCGCTGGACCGGATCAACCTCGACTTCACCGGCGGCACCGTCCGCTCCGTCGACGTCAACGGCCTGCGCGCGGACTTCGCGGCCGAGGGCGAGGACCTGATCATCGAGCCGCTGGGCCACCTCCCGGCAGGCATTCCGCTGCGCATCACCGTCCGGCACACCAGCGACCCCGCGGGCGGGCAGGACAACGGGGGCTGGGTGCGGACCGCCGACGGACTCGCCATGGCCAACCAGGCCGACGCCGGCCACCGGGTCTTCCCCGGCAACGACCACCCCGCCGACAAGGCGTACTTCACCTTCCGCGTCACCGCCCCGCAGGACCTCACCGTGGTGGCCAACGGTGAGCGGACCGGGCGGATCGAGCACGGTGACCGCACCACCTGGATCTACCGCACCGGCCACCCCATGGCCACCGAACTGGCCCAGGTCAGCATCGGCCGGTCCACCGTCGTCGAGCGCACCGGCCCGCACGGGCTGCCCGTGCGCGACGTCGTGCCCGCCGCCGACCGGGAGAAGCTGGAACCCTGGCTGAGGAAGACGCCCGGGCAGCTGGAATGGATGGAGAAGCAGGTCGGCCGCTATCCCTTCGAGAACTACGGCGTGCTGGTCGCCGACACCGAGACCGGCTTCGAGCTGGAGACCCAGACCCTCTCCCTCTTCGAACGCCGCCTGTTCACCGAGCCCGGCTTCCCCGAGTGGTACGTGGACTCGGTCATGGTCCACGAGCTCGCCCACCAGTGGTTCGGCGACAGCGTCTCCCCGCGTACCTGGTCCGATCTCTGGCTCAACGAGGGACACGCCAGCTGGTACGAGGCGCGCTACGCCGAGGAGCACGCCGACAAGCCGCTGGAGCGCCGGATGCGCGACGCCTACACCCGCTCGGACGGCTGGCGGGCCGAGGGCGGCCCGCCGGCACGCCCCGCCGCGCCGGAGCCCGGCGAGAAGATCAGCCTGTTCCGGCCGGTGGTGTACGACGGAAGCGCTCTGGTCCTGTACGCGCTCCGCCAGGAGATCGGCAGCCCCGCCTTCGACCGGCTGGAGCGGCTCTGGGTGAGGAAGCACCGCGACTCCAACGCGGCCACGGCCGACTTCACCGGCCTCGCGTCCCGGGTGGCCGGTCGCGACCTGACCTCCTTCTTCGACGGATGGCTGTACGGGAAGAAGACACCACCCATGCCGGGGCATCCGGACTGGCGCGGTACGACACCGCGGGGGAGCGGGAAACCCGCGTGACGGGCCGGGCCCGCCGTGCCACTATCGACGAGTCGCCGCGGCGGCCGGACCGGAGAAACTCCCCTCGGGGAATCATCCCGGGAGGTCACGCGTTGTGACTGACGTAACCCACTCCTCTCGACGTAAGGATCCAATGACCTCCTCTTCTTCCCTTCCCCAGGACGCGCAGGACGCGCAGAGTGCCACGGAGAACGTCACCGAGAGCCTCACCGAAAGCCTTCGGGCCGACGCCCTGATGGAAGAGGACGTCGCCTGGAGCCACGAGATCGACGGAGCGCGGGACGGCGATCAGCAGGACCGCTCCGACCGCGCCGCACTGCGGCGTGTGGCGGGACTCTCCACCGAACTCGAGGACGTCACCGAGGTCGAGTACCGGCAGCTGCGCCTGGAGCGCGTGGTGCTCGTCGGTGTCTGGACCTCGGGCACGGTGCACGACGCGGAGATCTCCCTCGCCGAGCTCGCGGCACTCGCCGAGACGGCCGGAGCCCAGGTGCTCGACGCCGTCTTCCAGCGCCGCGACAAGCCCGACCCGGCCACGTACATCGGTTCCGGCAAGGCGCTCGAACTGCGCGACATCGTTCTCGAAACAGGGGCCGACACCGTCGTGTGCGACGGTGAGCTCAGCCCCGGCCAGCTGATCCACCTGGAAGACGTCGTCAAGGTCAAGGTGGTCGACAGGACCGCACTGATCCTCGACATCTTCGCCCAGCACGCCAAGTCCCGTGAGGGCAAGGCGCAGGTCTCGCTGGCACAGATGCAGTACATGCTGCCGCGCCTGCGCGGCTGGGGTCAGTCGCTGTCCCGCCAGATGGGCGGCGGCGGTTCCAGCGGCGGTGGTGGCATGGCCACCCGCGGTCCCGGTGAGACCAAGATCGAGACGGACCGGCGACGGATCCGCGAGAAGATGGCGAAGATGCGCCGGGAAATCGCGGAGATGAAGACCGGCCGCGAGATCAAGCGCCAGGAACGCAAGCGGAACAAGGTGCCTTCGGTCGCCATCGCGGGCTACACCAACGCGGGCAAGTCCTCGCTGCTCAACCGGCTGACCGGTGCGGGTGTGCTGGTGGAGAACGCCCTGTTCGCCACCCTCGACCCGACCGTGCGCCGGGCCGAGACGCCGAGCGGGCGGATCTACACGCTCGCCGACACCGTCGGGTTCGTACGGCACCTGCCGCACCACCTGGTCGAGGCGTTCCGCTCCACCATGGAGGAGGTCGGCGAGTCCGATCTCATCCTGCACGTGGTGGACGGCTCGCACCCGGTGCCGGAGGAGCAGCTCGCCGCGGTGCGCGAGGTCATCCGTGAGGTGGGCGCGCTGGACGTCCCCGAGATCGTGGTGATCAACAAGGCGGACGCGGCCGATCCGCTGGTCCTCCAGCGGCTGCTGCGCAACGAGAAGCACGCGATCGCGGTGTCGGCGCGGACCGGCGCCGGCATCGAGGAGCTGCTCGCGCTCATCGACAGCGAACTGCCGAGGCCGTCGGTCGAGATCGAGGCGCTCGTGCCGTACACCCAGGGCGGACTCGTCTCCCGGGTGCACGCCGAGGGCGAGGTGATCTCCGAGGAGCACACCTCCGAGGGCACCCTGCTCAAGGCTCGGGTGCACGAGGAGCTCGCCTCGGACCTCGCCGCGTTCGTACCCGCGGCGCACTGACCGCGGAAAAGACGGACGGAGGGCCCGCACACCCCATGGGGTATGCGGGCCCTCCGTCCGTATCCGGGCACGTACGCTACCGGGTTCGCCCGGGGGCCCGGGGCGGGAGGCGTCCCGCCCCGGGCCTCTGATGCGCCGTCATGCCCCCGTGGGCGGACGGCGATCCGTGCTTACTGCCCCGCGTACTTCTCGCTGACCGAGTCGTAGACGCCCTTGGCTTCCTTGCCGAGGCGGGGTCCGGCCAGCCAGCCGGCCGACACCGGCCCGATCGAGGTGTTGGACACCAGAGCGGGCTTGCCGTCCTGCCCCGCCGCGACCCAGCCGCCACCGGAGGAACCGCCGGTCATGGTGCAGCCGATGCGGTACATCGTCGGGTCGTTCTTGGTGAGGGAAAGCCGGCCCGGCTTGTCCTTGCACTGGAAGAGCTCCTGGCCGTCGTACGGCGGAGCGGCCGGGAAACCGGTGGCGGTCATATCGGCGATCTTGGGCACCGCCGGGGCGTTGAACTCGACGGGAAGAGCCGAACCGACCGTCTCCTCCAGGGACTTTCCGGACGCACCCTTCTCCGGCGTCACATGCAGCACGGCGAAGTCGTACGGGGCACCCAGGCCGCCGACCGAGGCGCCCTGGTCGATCCACTGCTCCGAGGTCTGGGCCCACGAGCCCCACCACACGCCGTAGGGGGCGACCTTCTCCTTGGGCGGCTTGTTCCGCAGCTCGTCGGTCGACAGGCCGCTGTTGTTGTACGACGGCACGAAGGCGATGTTGCGGTACCAGCCGCCCTTCTTGCCCGCGTGTACGCAGTGGCCCGCGGTCCACACCATGTTGGACTTCCCCGGGTGTGCCGGGTCCTTCACCACGGTCGCCGAGCAGACCATCGAGCCCTCGGGACCGTCGAAGAACAGCTTCCCCGACTCGGCGGCGTTGTCGTGGTACGGCGTCCGCACGCCAACGGCCCTGACCGGGACGGGCGTCGGGTCCGTCACGCCCGCGTCGCCGGAGATGTCGTTCTCGACCGGCTGCTCGGGCGCCTTGTCGGCGTCCCGCATCCGGTCCGGGTCCCAGAGGCCCTCGATGATGGGATTGATGTAGTCCTTGGCCTCACGCAGCCACTTGTCCTTGTCCCAGTTCTTCCACTCGCCGTTCTTCCACTGGTCGAGGTCTATCCCGTGTTCCTTGAGCCGGTCCTTCAGATCATCCGGAATGGTGATCTTGTTGTCCGACGTCTGGCCCGCGGAACTGCTGCTCGGGTCGGCGCTCGCGTCGTCCTCGCTCGGCCCGCAGGCGGTCGCGGTGAGGGCGAGGACGGCGGTGACCGCCGCCGTGGCGAGCACGGTGGAAGGGGTGCGGCGAGCGCTCCCCCCGCGGCGTGCGGTGAAGCCTGGTCGAATGAGTCGCATCTGGTGATCCCCCTGGGACTTCGTAACTCAACGCTTGCGTACTGCACTTGCGCCTGCTGATCCGCACACGGAAGGGCCCCGCCGGACGGCCGTCCGGGTGCCTCTCCGGGCAGGCCGAGGCGGCCGGGAGGTGTTCCCGGAGCCACGGCACGGTCCCCCACTATGCCGGTGCGGCTGTGGACGGCTTGCGGCAGGGCCCTGGTTCCGGCCCGCAAGGATCTTCGGATTTACCCGTGATCCGCCGCGCCCGGCGTCGTTGGTACGTACGGGGGACACGGACACAGCGTTCACCCCCGCGGTCCGTCCATGCGGAATCGTGCTGACGTGCAACGCAACTGTTACAGCGGGAGGATCAACAGCCGTGGCCGTGACCGAACCAGCTCCGGCATCACCGCTGGGCCCTGTCCGGAGTTCCAGCGCGGGCGCCGCGACGCCGCGGGGGAACCCCGGACAGGACCCAGCGCCGCACGAAGGCATCCTGCGCCGCCAGTCGCTGCGTGAGTCGGCCGCCCGGACCTACGCGCGCTCGCTGCCGATCGTGCCGGTTCGGGCGCGGGGGCTGACCATCGAAGGGGCGGACGGGCGGCGCTATCTCGACTGCCTGTCCGGAGCGGGGACCCTGGCTCTCGGGCACAACCATCCCGTCGTCCTGGAGGCGATCAAGAAGGTCCTCGACTCCGGTGCGCCCCTGCACGTGCTGGATCTGGCCACGCCGGTCAAGGACGCCTTCACCACGGAGCTCTTCGCCACCCTGCCGCGGGAGTTGGCGGACAACGCCCGGATCCAGTTCTGCGGGCCCGCCGGGACCGACGCGGTCGAGGCGGCGTTCACCCTGGTCCGCGCCGCCACGGGGCGCAGCGGCCTGCTCGCCTTCACCGGCGCCTACCACGGCATGACGGCAGGTGCCCTCGCCGCATCGGGCGGCGCCGAGGACGTACGGGTGACCCGGCTCCCGTTCCCGCAGGACTACCGCTGCCCCTTCGGCACCGGGGGTGACCACGGTGCTGAACTCGCCGCGCGCTGGACCGAGAGCGTGCTGGACGACCCCAAGAGCGGAACGCCCGCACCGGCCGGCATGATCCTCGAACCCGTCCAGGGAGAAGGTGGGGTCAACCCGGCCCCCGACGGCTGGATGCGCCGGATGCGGGAGATCACCGCATCCCGGTCCATCCCCCTCATCGCCGACGAGGTGCAGACCGGGGTCGGGCGGACCGGCGCCTTCTGGGCCGTCGAGCACAGCGGCATCGTGCCCGACGTGATGGTCCTGTCCAAGGCCATCGGAGGCTCCCTCCCGCTCGCCGTGATCGTCTACCGCTCCGAACTCGACACCTGGCAGCCGGGTGCCCACGCAGGCACCTTCCGCGGCAACCAGCTCGCGATGGCCGCCGGCACCGCCACCCTCGCCCACGTGCGGGAGAACCGGCTCGCCGAACGGGCCGCCGACCTCGGCGCCCGGATGCTGGCGAGCCTGCAGGGCCTGGCCTGCCATCACCCGTGCATCGGCGACGTCCGCGGGCGGGGCCTGATGATCGGCGTCGAACTGGTCGACCCCGAGGCCGCCCCGGTGGGCGCGGGCGGCGTGGCGCCACCGGACCCCGTCCTCGCCAGGGCCGTCCAGCAGGAGTGTCTGCGCCGCGGCCTCATCGTCGAACTCGGCGGACGTCACTCCACGGTCGTACGCCTGCTGCCGCCCCTCACGCTCACCGACGAACAGGCGACAGCGGTCGTCGACCGCCTCGCCGACGCCCTGGCAGCCGCCGAGCGCTCACCGCACCGACGGACCGTGACCGGGTCGATCCGCTGACCCCGGAAACCCTCACAGGAAAGACCGCCGTGAACCCCACCCCCGCGCCCGAGGCCGACGGCCCCGACTCCAGCCACCACCGGGGAGAGGCCGAAACCTCCGGCCACCTCGCCGTCGAGGCGTCGACCGTGCCGCGCCAGAAGGAGGTGCCGCACGGTCAGTGGCACGCCCACCGGACAGCGACCGCCTTCCCCGGACCGGCACCCGACCCCCTGGACCATCCCGACCCGCTCCGCGCCGCCGACGTGGCGGGCATCGAGAACCTGCTGCGCTGCTGGGTCCGTGAATGCGGCCTGCCCCGCCCGGACGGGGGGATCCTCCGTATCCCGCTCCCCGCCAGCGGCACCGCACTGCTCGTCCCCGTCCGCCACTGGTCCGCCACCGGCTGGCACCGATTCGGGCCGCCCCTCCTGGAACAGGCCCCCGAGGGCGCGCCGACCGCCGACGCCGTCACCGTCGCAGCCCTCCTGGGCCGCGAGGCCGACCACAACGAGGGCGCGGACATGGTCGCCAGGGTGGCCGACTCGGTACGGCGTACCGCCGGATTCATCGACGCACAGCGACGCCGGCCCACCGCGTCCGCCGAGACGGACCTCTTCCTGACCGCGGAGCAGTCACTCCTCCTCGGCCACCCGCTCCACCCCTCGCCCAAGAGCAGGGAAGGCCTCTCCGACTCCGAGTGCCGCCTCTACTCGCCCGAGGCGCACGGTTCCTTCCCTCTCCACTGGATGGCCGTCGACCGGTCCGTACTAGCCACCGACTCCGCCTGGACCGACCACGGCCGCCCGGTCCACGCCGCGGAACTCGTGACCCGCCACGCCGAGGGCATGCGGTTCCCCGCGCGCACCACGCCGATCCCGCTCCACCCCTGGCAGGCCCGCGAACTGGCGATGCGGCCCGAAGTCGCCGCCCTGGCCGACTGCGGCCTGCTGCACGACCTCGGTCCGTACGGTGAACGCTGGCACCCCACCTCCTCGGTGCGCACCGTCGGGCGGCCCGGCGTCGACCTCATGCTGAAACTCTCCCTCGGCGTCCGCATCACCAACTCCCGCCGGGAGAACCTCCGCAAGGAACTCCACCGGGGCGTGGAGGTCCACCGGCTGCTGCGCAGCGGGCTCGCCCGCCAGTGGCACGCGGCCCACCCCTGGTTCGACATCGTCCGGGACCCCGCATGGCTCGCGGTCGACACCCCCGAGGGCGAACACATCCCCGGCCTCGACGTGATGCTGCGCCACAACCCCTTCGGCCGGTACGACGACGCGGTCTGCATCGCCGGGCTCACCGCCCCGCGCCCCTGGCCCGACCGGCCGGGCATGCACTCCCGCCTCGCCGACATCGTCCGCCGCCTCGGCACCGCCACCGGACGGACCACGACCGCCGTCGCGGCCGAGTGGTTCCTGCGCTACCTGGACCGCGTGGTGCGGCCGGTCCTCTGGCTCGACGGCAACGCGGGGGTAGCCCTCGAAGCGCACCAGCAGAACACCCTGGTCCTGCTCGACGCCGAGGGCTGGCCGGTCGGCGGCCGCTACCGCGACAATCAGGGTTACTACTTCCGCGAGTCCCACCGCGCCGCTCTCGACCGCAGGCTCCCCGGCATCGGAGCGGTCAGCGACACCTTCGTCTCCGATGCCGTCACCGACGAACGCTTCGCGTACTACCTCGGCATCAACAACGTGTTCGGACTGATCGGGGCGTTCGGCGCCCAGCAGCTCGCCGACGAACAGGTGCTCCTCGCCGCCTTCCGGCGGTTCCTGGCATCGGCCGCCGCACTCGGATCCCCGCTCCCCGCGCAGCTGCTGGAAACCCCCCGCCTGCGCTGCAAGGCCAACATGCTCACGCGCCTGCGCGGCCTCGACGAACTCGTCGGACCCGTGGACACCCAGTCCGTCTACGTCACCATCGCCAACCCCCTGTGCGGCTGAGGACGACACCCCGTCCCCTCCGGGACCCCGACCGCCGAGAGAGGAGAGCGTCACCGTGCCTCCCGCCGATGCGCCCACCGACCCCGGGCCCGCTGCCCAGGCCGGCCCGGACGCCGAGGACACACTGGATCTGCGGCTCACCGCCGAACTGCTCGCGCTCCTGGGCGAGGAGGCCCCCGCGTACGGGTACGGACCGGCGGACTCCGCCCTGCTCGACCGGCCTGCGCGGTGGAAGCCTGTCACGACGTCTGCCGGTGTGTTCCAGCTCGTCCCCGTACGGCTGGAGCGCGACCTCGCGCTGATCAGCCGCTGGATGAACGACCCCGCCGTCGCGGACTTCTGGGAACTCGCCGGAGCCGAGACCGTCACCGCCGCGCACCTGATGCCCCAACTCGACGGCGACGGGCGCAGCATCCCGTGCCTGGGAGTGCTCTCCGGCGTCCCGATGAGCTACTGGGAGATCTACCGGGCCGACCTCGACCCCCTGTCCCGTCACTGCCGAGTCCGGCCGCACGACACCGGTATCCACCTCCTCATCGGCGACGGCCGGGGGCGGGGCCACGGGATCGGGAGCACCCTGCTCCGGGCCGTCTCCGACCTCGTCCTCGACAGCCGTCCGCGGTGCACACGGGTCGTCGCCGAGCCCGACCTGCGCAACACCCCATCCGTCTCCGCCTTCCTGCGCGCCGGATTCCGCTACTCCGCCGAGGTCGAACTCCCGGAGAAGCGGGCCGCGCTGATGGTCCGCGACCGAGCCCACCGTGACCACCTGTGAATGATCCGCTGTCCCGCAACCACCGCTCGAACCCCGTCGGTTCCCACCCGAGGAGTCCCCGTGCCGAAATATCCCGCGAGCAGTGACGCAGCCCGGACGCCCACGCTGCTCAGCACCCCGGAACTGAACAGCGCGGTCTGGGACCGCGCCGCCGCCCGGCTGCTCGCCAAGATGCTCGGCGAATTCGCCTACGAGGAAGTCGTCCAGCCCGTACCACGATCGGCCGGCGGCGATACGTACACCCTCGTGCTCGACGACGGCGGCAGTCTGAGCTTCGCCGCCCGGCGGGGCGTCTACGGCAGCTGGCGTGTGGCCGCCGACTCGATCCGCGAGGCGAGCAGCGCGGCGACCGAGGCGGACGCGGCCGCCGGGGCAGGCAGCGAGAACGCGACAGGGACGGCGGACCGGGGACAGGTCGCGGGCAGTGTCCCCTTCCGCGATCCGCTGCTGTTCCTCGCCCGCGCCCGCCGCCTCCTCGGCCTGGACGGCGCCACCCTCGGCCACCTCGTCCGCGAACTCACGACCACGCTCACCGCCGACGCCCGCCTCGACCACGGCGCCCTCAGCGCCGCCGAGCTGGCCGACCTCGACTACGCCGAGCTCGAAGGCCACCAGACGGGCCACCCCTGGATCGTCGCCAACAAGGGGCGGCTCGGCTTCTCCGCCACCGACGCGGCCCGCTTCACCCCCGAGGCCCGCACACCGGTCACCCTGCCGTGGATCGCCGTCTCGACCCGGATTGCCGCCTACCGGGGTGTGAACGCCCTCGCCGATCCCGGCCGGCTCTACGCCCAGGAGCTGGACCCCGCGGTCCGCGAGTCCTTCGCCGCCGCCCTGCGCGGCCGAGGCCTCGACCCGGACGGCTACTACTGCCTCCCCGTCCACCCCTGGCAGTGGGACGAGTGGATCGTGCCCGTGTTCGCCCCGGCCATCGCCTCCGGCGACATCGTCCCCCTGCACGCCGACCCGGACCTGCGGCTGCCGCAGCAGTCCATCCGGACCTTCGCCAACCTGGCACGGCCCGACCGGCACACGGTCAAGCTTCCGCTGTCCATCCTCAACACGCTGGTCTGGCGGGGCCTGCCGACCGAACGCACCCTCGCCGCCCCCGCCGTCACCGGCTGGGTGCAGGGGATGCGTGACAACGACCCGTTCCTGCGCGACACCTGCGGAGTGATCCTCCTCGGCGAGGTCGCCTCGGTCACGGTCGAGCATCCGCTCTACGACCACCTCCCCGAGACGCCGTACCAGTTCAAGGAGATCCTGGGAGCGATCTGGCGCGAGCCGCTCCTCCCACGCCTCGCTCCCGGCGAGCGGGCCCGCACGCTCGCCTCGCTGCTGCACACCGACCCGCAGGGGCGCGCCTTCACCGCCGAGCTGGTCGCCCGCTCCGGTCTCACGCCGACGATCTGGCTCACCCGGCTCTTCGCCGCGCTGCTGCCGCCGCTCCTGCACTTCCTGTACCGCTACGGCACCGTCTTCTCCCCGCACGGCGAGAACGCCATCGTCGTCTTCGACGAGAACGACGTCCCGGTACGCCTGGCCATCAAGGACTTCGTCGACGACGTGAACGTCAGCGCCCGGCCGCTGCCCGAGCACGACACCATGCCACCGGACGTGCGGCGCGTCCTGCTCACCGAGGAACCCGGCTTCCTCACCCAGTTCATCCACTCCGGGCTCTTCACCGGAGTCTTCCGCTTCCTCTCCCCGCTCTGCGAGGAACAGCTCGGCGTCCCGGAGCGCGCATTCTGGTCACTCGTCCGGGCGGAGATCCTGCGCCACCACGCCCGCTTCCCGGAGCTGAAGGAGCGGTTCGAGATGTTCGACATGCTGACGCCCCGCATCGAACGCCTCTGTCTGAACCGCAACCGCCTGCATCTGGACGGCTACCGCGACCGGCCCGAGCGCCCGCACGCGGCCGTGCACGGCACGGTGGCCAACCCGCTCCACCCCTCCGCGTGAGTCCGGGAGTGAGCGTCGTTGTCAGTGGCGCCCCGTAGGCTGGTCGGGCTATGACGAAGCCATCCCTCCCCGAGCTCCTGCACGCCGCCGTGACCGCCGTCGGCGGTACGGAGCGACCCGGTCAGGCCGCCATGGCCGACGCTGTCGCCGAGGCCGTGGACGATCAATCCCACCTGCTCGTCCAGGCGGGCACCGGTACGGGCAAGTCGCTCGGCTATCTGGTGCCCGCCCTGGCACACGGCGAGCGCGTCGTGGTGGCCACGGCGACCCTGGCCCTCCAGCGCCAGCTCGTGGAGCGTGACCTTCCGCGTACGGTCGACGCCCTGCATCCGCTGCTGCGCCGCCGCCCTCAGTTCGCCATGCTCAAGGGCCGGTCGAACTACCTCTGCCTGCACCGCCTCCACGAGGGCGTGCCGCAGGAGGAGGAAGAAGGACTCTTCGACCAGTTCGAGGCGGCCGCCCCGTCGAGCAAGCTCGGCCAGGACCTGCTGCGCATGCGGGACTGGGCGGACGAGACGGAGACGGGCGACCGGGACGACCTGACCCCCGGCGTCTCGGACCGGGCCTGGGCGCAGATCTCCGTCTCCTCCCGGGAGTGCCTGGGCGCCACCAAGTGCGCGTACGGGGCCGAGTGCTTCGCCGAGCAGGCCCGCGAGCGCGCCAAGCTCGCCGATGTGGTGGTGACGAACCACGCGCTCCTGGCCATCGACGCGATCGAGGGCGCTCCGGTGCTTCCGAGCCACGAGGTGCTGATCGTCGACGAGGCCCACGAGCTGGTCTCCCGGGTCACCGGAGTGGCCACCGGCGAGCTCACCCCCGGCCAGGTCAACCGCGCGGTGCGCCGCGCGGCGAAGCTGGTCAACGAGAAGGCCGCCGACGCCCTGCAGACGGCGTCCGAGGGCTTCGAGCGGGTCATGGAGCTGGCACTGCCCGGCCGGCTGGAGGAGGTCCCCGAGGACCTCGGGTATGCGCTGATGGCGCTGCGCGACGCCGCCCGTACGGTCATCACCGCACTCGGCTCCACACGCGACAAGTCCGTCCAGGACGAGGACGCGGTCCGCAAGCAGGCGATGGCCTCGATCGAGTCGATCCACGGAGTGGCCGAGCGCATCACGCAGGGCTCCGAGTACGACGTCGTCTGGTTCGAGCGCCACGACCGCTTCGGCGCCTCCGTGCGGGTCGCCCCGCTCTCGGTCTCCGGGCTGCTGCGCGAGAAGCTCTTCGCCGACCGCTCCGTGGTCCTCACCTCGGCCACTCTGAAGCTCGGCGGGGACTTCAACGGAGTGGGGGCCTCCCTCGGACTCTCCCCGGAGGGCACCGCGGGCGATGACGTCCCGCAGTGGAAGGGCCTCGACGTCGGCTCCCCCTTCGACTACCCGAAGCAGGGAATCCTGTACGTCGCCCGGCATCTGGCGACCCCCGGCCGGGAGGGGTCCCGCACCGACATGTTCGACGAGCTCGCCGAGCTGGTGGAGGCCGCCGGCGGGCGCACGCTCGGGCTGTTCTCCTCCATGCGGGCGGCCCAGGCCGCCGCCGAGGAGCTGCGGGGCCGGCTGGAGAAGCCCATCCTGCTCCAGGGCGAGGAGACGCTGGGGGAGCTGATCAAGAACTTCGCGGCCGACCCCGAGACCTGCCTCTTCGGCACGCTCTCGCTCTGGCAGGGCGTCGACGTCCCCGGCGCGAGCTGCCAGCTGGTGGTGATGGACCGGATCCCGTTCCCGCGTCCCGACGATCCGTTGATGAGCGCACGCCAGAAGGCGGTCGAGGAGGCGGGGGGCAACGGTTTCATGGCCGTGGCCGCCACGCACGCGGCGTTGCTGATGGCCCAGGGTGCCGGCCGTCTGGTCCGCGCCACCGGGGACAAGGGTGTCGTCGCGGTGCTCGACCCGCGCCTGGCCAATGCCAGGTACGGCAGCTATCTCCGCGCCTCGCTCCCCGACTTCTGGTACACCACGGACCCGAACCAGGCCCGCCGCTCGCTCGCCGCGATCGACGCGGCGGCCAAGGCCGACGCGAAGTAGGCCCGGGGGCCCCGGCCGGGGAGACACGGCCGGGGGCCCCCGCCCCCCCCCCCGGCCCCCCGGGCCCCCGGGGGCCCCCCCCCGGGGGGGCCCCCCCCCCGCCCCCCCCCCCCCCCCCCCCGGGGGGCCGCGCCGCCGCGCCGCGGGGCGGGGGGGCCGGGGC
>NZ_JBIAIU010000026.1:0-64946 GCF_042871565.1 Streptomyces sp. NPDC005775
CCCGCCCCAAGTGTGCCGGCCCCCCCCTTCGCGGGGGTGCACCCCCCCGGGGCGCCGGGGGGCCCGCGGGGGCCGGGGGGGGCGGGCGGCCCCCCCGGCCCCCCCCCCCCGGGGGGGGGGGGCCCGCGGCCGTGGTGCGCGAGAGGGTCAGGCGCCGATCATGTGCACGCCACCATCGACGTGGATGATCTCGCCCGTCGTCTTCGGGAAGAAGTCCGAGAGCAGCGCGACGATGGCACGGCCCGCCGGCTCCGGGTCCTTCATGTCCCACGCCAGCGGGGAGCGGGTGTCCCACACCTCGGCGAGATCGCTGAAGCCCGGGATGGACTTGGCGGCCATCGAGCCGAGCGGCCCGGCGGAGACCAGGTTGCAGCGCAGACCGTCCTTGCCCAGGTCGCGGGCGAGGTAGCGGGAGGTGGCCTCCAGTGCGGCCTTCGTCGGGCCCATCCAGTCGTACTGCGGCCAGGCGAACTGCGCGTCGAAGGTGAGTCCGACGATCGAACCGCCCTCGCTCATCAGCGGCTTGCACGCCATGGCGAGCGACTTCAGCGAGAACGCCGAGACGTGCATCGCCGTGGCGACCGACTCGAACGGGGTGTTGAGGAAGTTGCCGCCGAGCGCGTCCTGCGGGGCGAAACCGATGGAGTGGACGACGCCGTCGAGCGAGCCCAGCTCGTCCTTCACCAGACCGGCGAGCCGGTCCAGGTGCTCGGTGTTGGTCACGTCCAGCTCGATGACCTTGGCCGGCTTGGGCAGCTTCCTGGCGATGCGTTCCGTCAGCGTGGGCCGCGGGAAGGCGGTCAGGATGATCTCCGCGCCCTGCTCCTGGGCCACCTTGGCGGTGTGGAACGCGATGGACGACTCCATCAGCACCCCGGTGATGAGGATGCGCTTGCCGTCGAGAATTCCGCTCATGGTGATCAGTGACCCATGCCCAATCCGCCGTCAACGGGGATGACGGCTCCAGTGATGTACGACGCGTCGTCGGAGGCGAGGAAGCGCACCGCGGCGGCGATCTCCCCGGGCTGCGCGTAGCGGCCGAGCGGCACCTGGGACACGATGCCCTTGCGCTGCTCCTCGGTGAGCGCCTGCGTCATGTCGGTGTCGACGAAGCCGGGCGCGACGACGTTGAAGGTGATGTTGCGCGAACCGAGCTCGCGCGCCAGCGACCTGGCGAAGCCGACCAGACCGGCCTTGGAGGCGGCGTAATTGGCCTGTCCGGCCGAACCGAGGAGGCCGACGACGGAGGAGATGAGGACGACGCGGCCCTTCTTGGCACGCAGCATGCCGCGGTTGGCGCGCTTGACGACCCGGAAGGTGCCGGTGAGGTTGGTGTCGAGTACCGACGTGAAGTCGTCCTCGGACATCCGCATCAGCAACTGGTCCTTGGTGATACCGGCGTTGGCGACCAGCACCTCCACGTTGCCGTGCTTCTCCTCGATCTCCTTGTAGGCCTGCTCCACCTGCTCGGTGTCGGTGATGTCGCAACGGACCGCGAGAACACCGGCCTCGGTGAGCGCCGCGGGCGGCTCGCCGGAACGGTAGGTGATCGCGACCTTGTCGCCGTTGTCGGCGAAGGCGCGGGCGATGGCGAGGCCGATGCCCCGGTTTCCTCCGGTGACGAGAACCGAGCGGCTCAACGGATCACCCTTTCGATAGCGGTCTGGTACCTCGAAAACCTATCGGTACCGCCCGCTCCCCGAGGAATCGGCCCCTGACAGCGCCTTCGGCCGGGCACTGTGGGGTTCCTACAGTCGCGGACCTGGTCCGGCCGGGCCGGGCCGCCCCCGCGCGGGCCCGGAATCGGGCCGCGACGCCGCTTCCGTCGTGCTTCACTGCCTCGTAAACGATCCGAGGGTATGTGACGCAGAGGAGAGGCCGCCCGTGCCCCATGAGGTAGATCAGTCGTTCCTGGCCCTCCCGCTACGGCCCCTCGCCGACGCGGCGCTCGCCCGCGCGCGGGCGCTCGGGGCCGTGCACGCCGACTTCCGTTTCGAGCGGGTGCGCAGCGCCACGTGGCGGCTGAGGGACGCCCGACCGGCCGGGTCGTCGGACACCACCGATCTCGGGTACGCGGTGCGGGTCGTGCACGGCGGGGCCTGGGGGTTCGCCTCCGGGGTGGATCTGACGATGGACGCCGCGGCGAAGGTGGCCTCGCAGGCCGTCGCCATGGCGAAACTGTCGGCGAAGGTGATCGCCGCGGCGGGGTCGGACGAGAGGGTCGAGCTCGCCGACGAGCCGGTGCACGGGGAGCGGAGCTGGGTCTCGGCGTACGAGGTCGACCCCTTCGACGTACCGGCCGAGGAGAAGGCGGGGCTGCTCGCCGAGTGGAGCGCGCGGCTGCTGGCGGCCGACGGTGTGGCGCATGTGGACGCCTCGCTGATGACCGTCCACGAGAACAAGTTCTACGCCGACACGGCGGGCACGGTCACCACCCAGCAGCGGGTGCGGCTGCATCCGGAGTTCACCGCGGTCGCGGTGGACGCGACGACCGGCGAGTTCGACTCGATGCGCACGATCGCCCCGCCGGTGGGGCGCGGCTGGGAGTACCTGACCGGAACCGGCTGGGACTGGGGCGCCGAGTTGGAGAGCATCCCGGGGCTGCTGGCCGAGAAGATGCGGGCCCCGAGCGTCGAGGCGGGGACGTACGACCTGGTCGTCGATCCGTCCAACCTGTGGCTGACCATCCACGAGTCGATCGGCCACGCCACCGAGCTGGACCGGGCGCTGGGGTACGAGGCCGCGTACGCCGGGACCTCGTTCGCCACCTTCGACCAGCTGGGCAAGCTGGCGTACGGCTCCCCGGTGATGAACGTGACGGGCGACCGCACCGCCGAGCACGGGCTCGCGACGATCGGGTACGACGACGAGGGCGTCGAGGCGCAGTCCTGGGACCTGGTCAGGGACGGGACGCTGGTGGGCTACCAGCTGGACCGCCGGATCGCGAAGCTGACGGGGCTCGGCCGGTCCAACGGCTGCGCGTACGCGGACTCGCCGGGTCATGTACCCGTGCAGCGCATGGCCAATGTGTCGTTGCGGCCGGATCCGGGCGGGCTCTCCACGGAGGATCTGATCGGCGGGGTGGAGCGCGGGATCTATGTCGTCGGCGACCGGTCGTGGTCCATCGACATGCAGCGGTACAACTTCCAGTTCACCGGGCAGCGGTTCTTCCGGATCGAGAACGGCAGGCTGGCCGGGCAGCTGCGCGATGTCGCCTACCAGGCGACGACGACGGACTTCTGGGGCTCGATGGAGAAGGTGGGCGGCCCCCAGACGTACGTCCTGGGCGGCGCCTTCAACTGCGGCAAGGCCCAGCCGGGCCAGGTCGCGGCCGTCTCGCACGGCTGCCCCTCGGCCCTCTTCCGAGGCGTGAACATCCTCAACACGACGCAGGAGGCCGGGCGATGAGCGGCAACCACGGAACCGGCCGGGGGTCCGGGGGTCGCCCCCCGGGAAGGCACAGTCTCAACACGACGCAGGAGGCCGGGCGATGAGCGGCAACCACGGGACCGGCCGGGGGTCCGGGGGTCGTCCCCCGGGAAGGCACAGTCTCAACACGACGCAGGAGGCCGGGCGATGAGTCGCGTCAGCAAGCCGTACGAGATCGTCGAGCGCGCGCTCGAACTGTCCACTGCCGACGGCTGTGTGGTCATCGCCGACGAGGAGTCGTCGGCCAATCTGCGCTGGGCCGGCAACGCGCTCACCACGAACGGGGTGACCCGGGGCCGCACCCTGACCGTCATCGCTACCGTGGACGGGTCCGAGGGCGCCGCCTCCGGTGTGGTGTCCCGGTCGGCCGTCACCGCGGCCGACCTGGAGCCGCTGGTGCGGGCCGCCGAGGCCGCCGCGCGCGGGGCGGGCCCGGCCGAGGACGCGCAGCCGCTGGTCACCGGGGTGCCGGTGTCCCCCGGTTTCACGGAAGCACCGGCGGAGACGGGCTCGGACGTCTTCGCGGCGTTCGCGCCCGCGCTCGGCGACGCCTTCGCCCGGGCCCGCTCCGGCGGCCGTGAGCTGTACGGCTTCGCCCACCACGAGATGACCTCGACGTACATGGGTACGTCGACGGGGCTGCGGCTGCGCCACGACCAGCCGAACGGGACGCTGGAGCTGAACGCCAAGTCGCCCGACCGGTCGCGCTCGGCCTGGGCGGGGCGCTCCACCCGTGACTTCAAGGACGTCGACCCGGCCGGGATGGATGCCGAGCTGGCCCAGCGCCTCGGCTGGGCGGAGCGACGGATCGAGCTGCCCGCCGGGCGGTACGAGACGCTGCTGCCGCCGACCGCCGTCGCCGACCTGCTGATCTACCAGCTGTGGTCGGGGACGGCCCGGGACGCCGTCGAGGGCCGGACCGTGTTCTCCAAGCCGGGCGGCGGGACCCGGATCGGCGAGACCCTGTCCCCGCTGCCGCTGACCCTGCACAGCGACCCGCGCGCCGCGGGGCTCGAATCCGCGCCCTTCGTCATCGCGCACTCCTCCGGGGACGGGGCGTCGGTCTTCGACAACGGGCTGCCGCTGGGCCGGACCGACTGGATCAGGGACGGGCGGCTCGAACAGCTGACGACGACCCGGCACACGGCCGGGCAGACCGGGCTTCCGCTCGCGCCGGCGATCGACAACCTGCTGCTGGAGGGCGGTGGGGAGCAGTCCCTGGACGACATGGCGGCCGCCACGACCGGCCGGGGGCTGCTGCTGACCTGTATGTGGTACATCCGGGAGGTCGACCCGGCGACGCTGCTGCTGACCGGGCTGACCCGCGACGGGGTGTATCTCGTGGAGGGCGGAGAGGTGGTCGGCGAGGTGAACAACTTCCGCTTCAACGAGTCCCCCGTGGACCTGCTGTCGCGGGCCACCGAGGCGGGCCGCACGGAGAAGACGCTGCCGCGCGAGTGGGGCGACTGGTTCACCCGGGCCGCGATGCCCGCGCTGCGCATCCCGGACTTCAACATGAGCTCGGTGAGCCGGGGCGTATGACCGGCCTAGACTGAGCGGGAAACCATCACCCCCCTTCCTCACAAGGAGCACCGGAACCGTGACGGACATCGTCGACGAGCTGAAGTGGCGCGGGCTGTTCGCCCAGTCCACTGACGAGGACGCACTGCGCAAGGCTCTCGCGGACGGCCCGGTCACGTTCTATTGCGGCTACGACCCCACCGCGGCAAGTCTGCACGTCGGTCATCTGGTGCAGGTGCTCACCATGCGCCGGCTCCAGCAGGCCGGTCTGCGACCGCTCGCCCTGGTGGGCGGGGCCACCGGCCAGATCGGTGACCCGCGGCCGACCGCCGAGCGCACGCTGAACGACCCGGAGACGATCGCCGCCTGGGTGGCGCGGCTGCGGTCCCAGATCGAGCCGTTCCTGTCCTTCGAGGGCGAGAACGCGGCGGTCATGGTGAACAACCTGGACTGGACCGCGGGCATGTCCGCGATCGAGTTCCTGCGGGACATCGGCAAGCACTTCCGCGTCAACAAGATGCTCACGAAGGAGTCCATCGCCCGGCGGCTGGAGTCCGACGAGGGCATCAGCTACACCGAGTTCAGCTACCAGCTCCTCCAGAGCATGGACTTCCTGGAGCTGTACCGGCGCCACGGCTGCACCCTCCAGCAGGGCGGCAGCGACCAGTGGGGCAACCTCACCGCGGGCCTCGACCTGATCCACCGCCTGGAGCCGGGCGCCGAGGTGCACGCGCTGGCGACGCCGCTGATGACGAAGGCGGACGGCACCAAGTTCGGCAAGTCCGAGAGCGGCGCCGTCTGGCTCGACCCGGAGATGACCACTCCGTACGCGTTCTACCAGTTCTGGCTGAACGTGGACGACCGGGACATCTCGCGCTACATGCGCATCCTCAGCTTCCAGGGCATCGACGAGCTGACGGAGCTGGAGAAGGTCACGGAGGAGCGGCCGCAGGCGAGGGCGGCGCAGCGCGCGCTGGCCGAGGAGCTGACGACGCTGGTGCACGGCGCGGACCAGTGCGCCGCGGTCATCGCCGCGTCGAAGGCGCTGTTCGGCCAGGGCGAGCTCGGCGAACTGGACGAGGCGACGCTCGGTGCGGCGCTCTCCGAGGTGCCGCACGCACAGGTCACCGAGCTCGGTCCGCTGGTCGACCTGCTGGTCGAGGTCGGTCTGGCACCGAGCAAGTCGGGTGCCCGTCGCACGGTCAAGGAGGGCGGCGCCTACGTGAACAACGTGAAGGTCCTCGACGGCGAGGCGGCACCGGCCCGCGAGGAGCTGCTGCACGGCCGCTGGCTCGTGCTGCGCCGGGGCAAGAAGAACCTGGCGGCGATCGAGGTCACCGCCGGCTGAGCCGCGGCGACAGCACGACGGCGGGGCACGCGTGACGCGTGCCCCGCCGTCGTGCTGTGCGGTCCGTGGGTCAGGTCCTCGTGGTTCAGGTCTTCTGCCGCCTGGACCCCCTGATCGAGGCCCAGAGCATGTCACCGACACCGACCACCACCACGGCTCCGATCAGCTGGAGGACATGGCGCGTCCAGTCGATGCCCTTGGTGTCGTTGACACCGATCCAGGTGGCGACGGCGTTGCCGAGGATGCTGCCGATCATGCCGAAGATGACCGTCAGCCACAGCGGGATCTCCTGCTTGCCCGGCAGGATCGCCTTTGCGATCAGACCGAGCACCAGGCCCACGATAATTGCCCACAACCAGCTCATGTCGCCTCCTTGTGCGACGCGGTGTCGCGCATGTCCGCCCAGTTTCTGTCCTGGTCCGGTACGCCGCATGTCGGACAGGTCCGTACGTGCGAGAGGGCGACGGAGTGTACGCACGCGGCGCGCCCCGGTCTCGTACCCGTGGGTGGCCGGGCGTACCGTGGGAGCCGGTCCGGTCCGGGGAGCGTCCGGCGTGGGAACGGGGTCTCCCCCGGTTCGTCAGGAGCTCGGGGAAGGGTGGTGGTGGAGACGTGTTGCGGAAGCAGAGCGGTGCGGAGGTCTTCCGGATCACGGGGGCGCGGCAAGGGCTCGCGGAGGATGTGCGCGGCAGGCAGCGGCGTTACGTGATCTCGATGTCCGTGCGGACGCTTTCGGTGGTCGCCGCCGCTGTCCTGTGGAACGTGGAGCGCCATGTGGCGATCGTGGCGCTCGCGCTGGGGGTTCTGCTCCCGTACGTGGCGGTCGTCATCGCCAACGCGGGCCGGGAGAACAGCCCTTCGGTCCCCTCGACCTTCGTCCCGGCGGCGACGCGGCCCGTTCTGGATGCCGCGCCGGCGGCCGGACCGGCGGAGCCGGGTCCGGAAACCGGACACGTCTTCCGAAGCCCGGATCCGCAGGAGCACGGCTGAGCCCGGGGTAGTCCCAAGCTCAAGAAAAGCTCAGATCAATCATGAAGTTCCAGTGCACCGCACCCCCGTCTGCGTGACATACTTCGATAGCGCTCCGCATCCCCCGTCGGAGCGACGGACCGACGCCGGGCAGCTCCCCCCGTGGCTGCTCGGCGTCGCCTTTTCTCCGGCGGGGATGCCGCAGGACGGGCCATCCTGCTCAGGCTCTAGGGTTGAGTCCGTGAACTCCCCCGGATCCGATTCCACCGATTCCGCGACCACGCGTGCTGCCGCCGTGCCGGTCTGCTCGGCCAAGGGCTGCCGCGCCGATGCCGTGTGGGTGCTGGCCTGGAACAACCCGAAGCTGCACACTCCCGAGCGCCGCAAGACCTGGCTGGCCTGTGACGAACACCGGGAGCACCTCTCGTCGTTCCTGGGCGTCCGGGGCTTCCTGAAGGACGTGGTGACGCTGGTGGAGTGGGAGTCCCGGGGCTCGGCGACCTAGGTCGGCGCTACCCGCCGATCGCCGACATCGGGCGGTCGGGCTGGAGGAACGAGGGGTCGTCGAGGCCGGAGCCGGCCTTCTTGCCCCACATGGCGAGCTTCCAGAGCCGGGCGATCTCCTCGTCCGGGGCCTCGGAGCGCAGGGCGCCGCGCAGGTCGGTCTCCTCGCGGGCGAACAGGCAGGTGCGCACCTGTCCGTCGGCCGTGAGCCGCGTGCGGTCGCAGGCCCGGCAGAACGGCCGGGTCACCGAGGCGATGACGCCGACCCGGTGGGGCCCGCCGTCCACGAGCCAGCGCTCGGCCGGGGCCGAGCCGCGCTCGCCGTCCTCCTCCGAGGTGAGATCGAAGCGGGTGCGCAGCGACTGGAGGATGTCTCCTGCCGTGATCATGCCGTCGCGCTTCCAGCCGTGCTGGGCGTCGAGCGGCATCTGCTCGATGAAGCGGAGCTCGTAGGCGTTGTCCACGGCCCAGGCGAGCAGGTCGGGGGCCTCGTCGTCGTTGAGTCCCGGCATCAGGACGGTGTTGACCTTGACGGGCGTGAGGCCTGCGTCGCGGGCGGCTTCGAGTCCGGCCAGGACGTCGTGGTGGCGGTCGCGGCGGGTGAGGGTCTTGAACACCTCGGGGCGCAGGGTGTCCAGGGAGACGTTGACCCGGTCCAGGCCGGCGGCCTTGAGCGCGGCGGCGGTCCGCTTGAGTCCGATGCCGTTGGTCGTGAGCGACATCTTCGGGCGGGGCGTCAGGGCCGCGCACTGTTCGACGATGGAGACGAGTCCGGGGCGCAGCAGTGGTTCTCCGCCGGTGAAGCGGACGTCGGTGATGCCGAGCTGTGTGACGGCGATGCGGACGAGCCGGACGATCTCGTCGTCACTCAGGAGGTCGGGCTTGGCCAGCCACTGCAGTCCTTCTTCGGGCATGCAGTAGGTGCAGCGCAGATTGCAGCGGTCGGTGAGCGATACGCGCAGGTCGGTGGCGACCCTGTCGTAGGTGTCGATGAGCATGGTGGGCCCCCTCCCCCGGCGACTTCCCGGTTGCGGATTCTGACTCTTCCGAGACTACGCGAGACCTGTGACAACGGAGGGGCCCGTTTGACACGAGGAGCGACGCGGCCGCGTCGTAGGACTCTACGACGCGGCCGCGTGGGCGGAGGGTGAAAAAGCGCTCTCCTGGGTGAACGTGTGTGAACTCCTGCTCTCAGTGCGCTCCGATGCCGGTGAGGGACTTGACCTCCAGCTCGGCGTACTTGCCCTTGTCGGGCTCCTCCTTGGACAGCAGGGAGCCGATCCAGCCGAGCAGGAAGCCCAGCGGGATGGAGATGAGGCCCGGGTTCTCCAGCGGGAACCAGGCGAAGTCGACGCCCTTGAACATCGAGGTCTTCGCGTTTCCGGAGACGACCGGCGAGAACAGCACCAGGATCACCGACGAGGCGAGGCCTCCGTAGATCGACCACAGCGCGCCCTGGGTGGTGAACCGCTTCCAGAAGAGGCTGTAGAGGAGCGTCGGCAGGTTGGCCGAGGCGGCGACGGCGAAGGCGAGCGCCACCAGGCCGGCGACGTTCATGTCGCGGGCGAAGGCGCCCAGCAGGATCGCGGCCGCACCGATGAAGACGGTGGCCCAGCGGGCGGCCCGCATCTCCTCCTTCTCGGTGGCCTTCCCCTTGCGGATGACGTTGGCGTAGATGTCGTGGGCGAAGGACGACGAGGAGGCGAGGGTGAGTCCCGCGACGACGGCGAGGATGGTGGCGAAGGCGACGGCGGAGATCACGGCGAGCATGACGGCGCCGCCGGTGGTGCCGACCCCGCCCAGGTACTCGGCGAGCTGGGGGGCCGCCGCGTTGCCTGCCGGGTTCTTCGCCTTGATCTCGTCCGGGCCGATGAGGGCCGCGGCTCCGAATCCGAGGGCGATCGTCATCAGGTAGAAGGCGCCGATGATGCCGATGGCCCAGTTGACCGACTTACGGGCGGCCTTGGCGGTGGGCACCGTGTAGAAGCGGATCAGGATGTGCGGCAGACCGGCGGTGCCGAGCACCAGGGCGATGCCGAGGGAGAGGAAGTCCAGCTTCGAGGTGCCCGTGGCGCCGTACTTGAGTCCGGGCTCCAGGAACGAGGCGCCGTGGCCGCTCTTCTCGGCGGCGGTGCCCAGCAGGTCGGAGACGTTGAAGTCGAACTTCCACAGCACCATGAAGGTCATCAGGATGGCGCCCGCGATGAGGAGCACGGCCTTGACCATCTGCACCCAGGTGGTGCCCTTCATGCCGCCGATGGTGACGTAGACGATCATCAGTACGCCGACCAGCGCAACGATGAGGATCTTTCCGGCGTCACTGGTGATTCCGAGGAGCAGCGAGACGAGAACTCCCGCGCCCGCCATCTGCGCGAGCAGGTAGAAGATCGAGACGACGATGGTGGAAACACCCGCGGCGGTACGGACCGGGCGCTGGCGCATCCGGTAGGCGAGGACGTCGCCCATGGTGTAGCGGCCTGAGTTGCGCAGCGGTTCGGCGACCAGCAGCAGCGCCACCAGCCAGGCGACGAGGAAGCCGATCGAGTAGAGGAAGCCGTCGTAGCCGAAGAGGGCGATGGCTCCTGCGATGCCGAGGAACGAGGCGGCGGACATGTAGTCGCCGGAGACCGCGAGGCCGTTCTGGAAGGCGGTGAACTGGCGGCCGCCCGCGTAGAAGTCGGAGGCGCTCTTGGTCTGGCGGCCGGCCCAGACGGTGATGCCGAGGGTCGCGGCGACGAAGATCCCGAAGAGCGAGATGATCAGCGGCCGGTGCTCGCTGGTGGACGAGGCGGCGAGCGTCACGACGGTGTGGGAGTGGTACGCGGCGCTCATGCGTCGGCCTCCATACGGGACTTGATGGCCTCGGCCTTCGGGTCCAGCTTCGCGTTGGCGTACCGCGAGTAGAACCAGGCGATGAGGAAGGTGGTGAGGAACTGGGCGAGGCCGAAGACGAAGGCCACGTTGAAGTTGCTGTACACCTTGGTGCCCATGAAGCCGCCGGCGTAGTTGGAGAGCAGCACGTACAGCAGGTACCAGAGGACGAAGGCGATGGTCAGCGGGAAGGCGAACGAACGGTGCGAGCGGCGGAGTTCACTGAATTCCTGGCTCTCCTGCTCCGCGACGAACGCCTCGGTCGTGGGCTGGGCGGGGCGGTTCTCCGTACTGCCCTCGGGCGGCGGTGCATCGGTAGCCACGGAATCTCCTCGCGACGCGGGTGCGGTAGTGGTGGGGACGGTGGATTTCACTGGGGACCTCGTTATCGGGGAGGGATGGTGCGCCTCCCCTGACAACGGCACGCGGCGCGCGGCGAAGCGGTTCACCTCGGTTTCCGCCGCCTCCTTGTCACCCCTTCGGGCGCTCCGGCGGAAAACGGATCTCCCGAACCCATTGATGAGCGGGGATGATCAGCGATAGCTTCACTCGTCATGTACGCGACTGGATACGCTCCGTATCCGGTCGACTGACACGGATGAAGTGGAGACCCCATGGCTCATCTGGGATCCAGACGGACGCGCGCACTGACGCTGCCCGTCGGATTGGCCCTCACCGCATCGCTCGGCTTCCTGCCGACGAGCGCCGCCTCCGCCGCTCCGGCGGCGGACGCGCCCTCGGCGGCGGTGTCGACGGACGGTCCGAAGCTGTCGTACGTGGTCAACACCCGCGCCGGTCACGGCACCGTCAAGCAGGTGCGCAAGGCGATCGAGCGGGCCGGCGGCACCGTGGTGATCGCCTACGACCGAATAGGGGTCATCGTCGCCCACTCGCAGAACCCGCAGTTCGCGCAGACGATGCGCCGCGTCCGGGGTGTCGACTCGGCGGGCGCCACCCGGACGAACCCCATCGTGCCGCAGGCCACTAAGGACATCGGGGTCGAGCAGCCGCTGACGGCGCAGCAGGAGCGGACCTCGGCCGCGCAGGCGACCGCGGGCCAGGATCCGCTGGAGCCGTTGCAGTGGGACCTGCCGGCCATCAAGGCGGACAAGGCGCACGAGAAGTCGCTCGGCAGCTCGAAGGTCACGGTCGCGGTCATCGACACGGGTGTCGACGACACCCACCCGGACCTCGCCCCGAACTTCGACCGTGCCGGGTCGGCGAACTGTGTCTCCGGTGCCCCGGACACCACGGAGGGTGTCTGGCGTCCGGCGGCCGGTGAGAGCGATCACGGCACGCACGTCGCGGGCACGATCGCCGCCGCGAAGAACGGCATCGGCGTGACGGGGGTCGCGCCGGGTGTGAAGGTCTCCGGGATCAAGGTGGGCAACCCCGACGGGTTCTTCTACACCGAGGCCGTCGTCTGCGGCTTCATGTGGGCGGCCGACCACGGCGCGGACGTCACCAACAACAGCTATTACACCGATCCGTGGATGTACAACTGCAAGGACGACGCGGACCAGGGCGCGCTGGTCGAGGCGGTCGCCCGGGCCACCCGGTACGCCGAGCGCAAGGGCACGGTCAACGTCGCCGCGGCCGGCAACTCGGCCGAGGACCTGGCGGCCGACACGATCGAGGACTCGTCCAGCCCGAACGACACCACGCCGCTCCCCCGGACGATCGACCCGAAGCAGTGCCTCGACATCCCGACGATGCTGCCGGGTGTCGTGACGGTCTCGGCGACGGGCGCGAAGGGCCTGAAGGCCTCGTACTCGAACTACGGGAACGGTGTGATCGACGTCGCGGCGCCGGGCGGTGACTCGACGGTCTACCAGACGCCCGCTCCGCCGGCGACGAGCGGTCTGATCCTGTCCACGCTGCCGGGCGGCAAGTACGGCTACAAGGCCGGTACGTCGATGGCCTCCCCGCACGTCGCTGGGGTCGTGGCCCTGATCAAGTCGAGGCACCCGTACGCGTCGGCTGCCGCGGTCAAGGCCCTGCTGACGCTGGAGGCCGATGCCAAGGCGTGCGGTGAGCCGTACGACATCGACGGTGACGGCAAGGTCGACGCGGTCTGCGAGGGCGGCAAGAACCGCAACGGCTTCTACGGCGCCGGAGTGGTGGACGCGCTGGACGCGGTGCGCTGGTGACGGACGGTGCGGGGGCCGGAGGTCCGGCCCCCGCACCGGTTCACGGCGTGATGAGGACCTTCAGCGCGGTGCGCTCGTCCATCGCCTTGTAGCCGGCCGGTACCTCGTCGAGGCCGATGGTGAGATCGAAGACGGGCGACGGGTCGATGGTGCCGGACAGGACGTCCGGGAGCAGTTCCGGGATGTACGTGCGGACGGGGGCGACGCCGCCGCGCAGGGCGATGTTCCGGTCGAACATGACGCCGAGGTCCAGTCCGGTGCCGCTGCCGTGCGGCACGCCGACGTAGCCGATGGAGCCGCCGTCGCGGGTGATGCCCACGGCGGTGCGCATCGACTGCTCGGTGCCGACGGCCTCGATGACCGCGTGGGCGCCCTCGCCGCCGAGGAGTTCCCGGACCGCGGCGACGGCCGCGTCGCCGCGCTCGGCGACGACGTCGGTGGCACCGAAGTCGCGGGCGATGTCGGTGCGCACCCGGTGGCGGCCGAGCGCGATGATCCGCTCGGCGCCGAGCCGCTTGGCCGCCATGACGCCGCACAGGCCGACGGCGCCGTCACCGACGACGGCGACCGTGGAGCCCCGCTTCACACCGGCGCCGACAGCGGCGTGGTGGCCGGTGCCGAGGACGTCGGAGAGGGCCAGGAGCGCGGTGAGCAGGTGGTCGTCGGAGGCCGCGGCCGCGGGGAGCTTGACCAGTGTGCCGTCGGCGAACGGGACGCGTACCGCCTCGCCCTGCCCGCCGTCGGAGCCGACCGAGCCCCAGAAGCCGCCCTGCGGGCAGGAGGTGGTGAGCCCCTCGGCGCAGTAGGCGCAGGTGCCGTCGGACCAGACGAAGGGGGCGACGACGAGGTCGCCGACGGCGAAGCCGTTGACCTCGGAGCCGGCCTCCTCGACGATGCCCAGGAACTCGTGGCCGATGCGCTGGCCGGGCTGCCGGGCGGACTCACCGCGGTAGGCCCACAGGTCGCTGCCGCAGATGCAGGCCCGCAGGACCCGCAGCACCACGTCGGTGGGCTGCTGGATCACCGGGTCCGGAACCTCCTGCACGCGGATGTCGTGGGGGGCGTGGATGACGGTGGCGCGCATGCGTGGGGGTCCTTGCTGATCTCAGATGCTGATACTCCGCTCACGGTACGCCCCGAGAACGGCACGGGCCCCTCCCGCCCCGGGGGCGAGGACGCCGAGGGTCAGCAGGAGCTGCGCGGCCACATAGGTGAACATGACCCAGAAGCCGGGTGCGGGCGGCTGTGGCCAGTCGGCGATGCCGGTGGCGATCAGCGCGTCGGAGAGCAGGAAGAGCGCGCCTCCGGCGGCCGCGTACCGGCCGAGAACGCCGGCGCGGTAGGCCATGGCCGTCAGCAGCAGGCTGTAGCCCGCCATCGGAACCCGCAGCCCGGCCGGCAGCCCGGCCCAGATCAGGGCGACGAAGACGGTCAGCACGACGGCGTACCCGATGCCGGGCAGCAGGGCGCCGCGCGCCCGGCCGAAGATCCGCAGGTAGCAGAGGTGGCCTGCGGCGAAGCCGCCCATCCCGATGAGGAAGGCGAGGTCGGAGTCGGCCAGCAGGAACACGTCCCCGATCCAGCCGCAGAGCAGGGCGGCGATCAGCAGCCGGGGCCCGCGCCGGGCGGCGGCGTACGCGGCGAGCAGCGGCATCAGCAGCGGCTTGGCGACGACGTGGACGGGGCCGCTGTCGGTGAGGACCCCGGCGAGGTCGGCGACGCACGCGACGAGGAAGGCGATGAGCAGGAGGCGTACGAGGCGCTCCCGCCGGTCCGGGAGCGGGCCGGCCCTCATCCGGTGCGCTCCCGCGCGGGGGCGACCGCGGGGGCGACCGCGGGGAGTGCAGCGGTGGCCGGCTGCCAGCCGGGCCCGCGGAAGACCCGCCCGGCCCGCTCGCTCCAACTGCCCGCGGCACGCACGTCGCGGGCGATGGCGGCGTACTCGTGGGTGGCGACCCGCAGCGGGTTGAACGTGTCGATGTTCTTGGTGAGACCGAACACGGGCCGCTCCGTCTCCGCGGTGAAGGACCCGAACCACCGGTCCCACACGATCAGGATGCCGCCGAAGTTCCGGTCGAGGTAGCCGCCCTGGGAGGCGTGGTGCACCCGGTGGTGGGAGGGGGTGTTCAGCACGTACTCGAAGGGCCGGGGCAGCTTGTCGATCCGCTCGGTGTGCACCCAGAACTGGTAGACGAGATTGACCGAGGAGCAGAAGGCCAGCGCGGCCGGGTGGACGCCGCAGGCGATCAGCGGGAGGTAGAACGGCCAGACGGTCAGCGAGGTCCAGGGCTGGCGCAGCGCAGTGGAGAGGTTGAACTTCCGGCTGGAGTGGTGGACCACGTGGCAGGCCCAGAGGATCCGGATGACGTGGTGCCCGCGGTGGGACCAGTAGTAGAAGAAGTCCTGTCCCAGCAGCATGAGCGGGACGGTCCACCACAGGAGCGGGACGCGGAGCGGGGTCAGCTCGTACACCGCGGTGTAGATCGCGACGATGGGCACTTTCCACAGCAGGTCGAAGGCCAGGCTGCCCAGCCCCATGGTGATGCTGGTGGTGGCGTCCTTCGCCTGGTAGCCGGCGGCGTCCTCGTCGGGGTGGAAGTGGTGGAGTGCCATCTCCAGAACGGTGAGCAGGACGAAGGCCGGTATGGACCAGAGCACTACATCGGGCAGGTTCGTCGGCATGCCTGCACCGTAGAGCCGCAGGTCGGCCTCCGACTAGACGTTGTTACCAACAAGTATGCGAGACGCGGTGTCAGCAGTATTTGGCACCTTCCGCCAACGACGGATCCCCGCTCCGGGGCTGGAGCGGTGGCCCGAGAGCCGGCATGCGGTTCAACGCGCGTGAGTGGCCAGCCGGGACAGCAGGGGGAGGGCGGCCGCGAGCGTCCGTCGCTCAGCGGGGCTCAGGGTGTCGGCGATCGCCGCACCCAGGCTGTCCGCACGCCCTCGGCGCTCCTCGGCCAGGCGGCTGCTTCCGGCGGCCGTCAGGTGGAGCAGCAGCTTGCGGCCGTCGTCCGGGTGCGCCTCCGTACGCACGAGCCCCCGGGCGAGCAGCTCCTTGACCGACTTGGCGGCCGATTGGTGGCTGACGCCCCGTTCGTGTGCGACGTCGGCGGTGGTCATCGGACCGTCGCGGTCCAGGTATCCCAGGACGGCGGATTCGCCGGGGGGCATCGTGTCGGCGGAACGCACGGTGCGTACGAGCTGCCCGATGGTCAGCCGCAGTTCCTCCGCCAGTTGGTTGTCACCCATACGTCCAAGCTAAGCGATCCGCACCTCGGGTGTACACCTCAGGTGCGGAGATATGTACAACCAAGTTGTACAGTTCAGTTGTACGAACTTCTTCGCCCGGAAGGACCTCCCATGAAACTCACCAAGCACGCCCACGCCTGCGTCACGCTCGAAAAGGACGACAGCCGTCTGATCATCGACCCCGGTACCTTCACCCCGGACGCGGCGGAAGCCGTCAAGCGGGTCCACGCCATCCTGATCACTCACGAGCACTTCGATCACTTCGATGACGCGCTGGTCGCAGCCGCCCTCGCCTCCCGGCCGGAGCTGCACGTCTACGGAACGGCCGCCGTCGCGGCGAGGCTCGGCAGCGGTGACGGCCGCGTCCACGCGGTGTCCGCGGGTGACACCTTCAGCGTCGGCTCCATCGACGTCAGCGTTCACGGGGATCGCCACGCTCCGATCCACGCCGACATCCCCTGCCCCGACAACGTCGGCTATCTCTTCGACGGCGGGACCGTCTACCACCCCGGCGACGCCTACTTCGTGCCCGCCGCCCGTGTACACACCCTGCTGCTGCCGACCAGTGGCCCGTGGACCAAGCTCGGCGACGCCGCGGACTACGTGCGCGGTGTGAAGCCGGAGCACGTCGTCCAGATCCACGAGCTCATGCTCAGCGATCTCGGCCTGCGGTCCACCGCCGGCCTCCTCGGCGAACAGGGGCTGACCGGTATCCCCATCCGCCACCTCGAACCCGGCGCGTCCCTCCAGCTCCCGGTGCGTGCGGCGTGACGGTGAGCGCTTCCGGCCCCGTGGGCCGGTCGGCCTAGACCCCCGCCGCCCCCAGCAGCTCCCCCGCCACGTACGTCACGGCCATCGCCACCGCTCCCCCGCCCATGTTGCGCAGCACCGCCGGGCCCGCCGCCGCGTCGCCCAGCCGGGCGCTCCACCAGCCCGTCAGGGCGAGCGCCGCGAGCACCGACAACACGGTCACCGGGAGCCGCGCCGACGACGGCGGCAGCACGATCGCCAGCAGCGGCAGCAGCGCGCCCACCGTGAAGGCGAGGAAGCTGGCTCCCGCCGCGTGCCACGGGTTCGTCAGGTCGTCCGGGTCGATGCCCAGTTCGACCTCGGCGTGGGCGCGCAGCGGGTCGCGCTCGGTGAGCTGGACGGCCGCCTCGCGGGCCACCTCCCGGCTGAGCCCCTTGGCCTCCAGCAGGCCGGTGAGTTCGGCGAGTTCCGCCTCCGGGGTCTCCTGGAGTTCGCGCTTCTCCGTGGCCAGTGCGGCCTTCTCCGAGTCACGCTGGGTGGAGACCGACACGTACTCGCCCGCCGCCATCGACATGGAGCCGGCCAGCAGCCCGGCCAGCCCCGCCGTCAGGAGTGTGCTGCGGTCGCCGGTGGCCCCGGCGACCCCGACGACGAGGCCCGCGGTGGAGACCACGCCGTCGTTGGCCCCGAGCACCGCGGCGCGCAGCCAGTTCAGCCGCGCGCCGAGGCCGTTCCCGTGCGGTTCGTGGTGGCCCTGGGTATCCGTCACCCGGGGATGGTCTCACTCCGCCGCGTCACCAGACCCGTACCGACCCACCCGGTGCGAAGGCGGGGCTGGTCGCGTCCGCCGGGACCTCCTTCAGGGGTTCGGCGATCTCCTCGACGGTCGGGCCGACGCGGGCCGCGACGCGGTCCAGCGCCGGGAGGTCGAATCCGTAGACGCGGGCCGCGTTCCCGCCGGTCATGGCCGCGATCTCCTCGGGCGGCAGCCCGGCGTACGCGATCCGCAGGCCCTCCCGCGAGTACGGGGCGGTGCCCTCGTCGTGCGGGTAGTCGCTGCCCCACATGATCTTGTCGAGGCCGATCCGGTCGCGCAGCGGCACCTCGTGCGGCCGCATGAAGCTGGCGCCCACGTAGCAGTTCTCGCGCCAGACCTCACTGGGGCTCGCGCCCATCGAAGCGGCGAGCCCGGCGCCGAACCTGGACTCGGCGGTCGCCGCCCGGGAGGCCGCCGCGAGCAGCCGTCCGTGGTAGTAGTCGAGCATCTCCACGATGCCCGGGATCCAGCCCGAGCCCTGTTCGGTGAGGACCAGTCGCAGCCCGGGGTGGCGGCGGAAGGCTCCGCCGAAGATCAGGTGCCACAGCGCGCGGTGCGAGAACCAGGTGGTCTCCACCATGAAGACGGCGCGGGCCGCCGGTTCGTCGCCGAGCGGCGGGGAGGCGGAGCCGCCGTGGTGGTTGACCGGTACGCCGAGCTCCGCGCAGACCGCCCAGAGGGGGTCGTACACGTCGGAGTACAGCTCCGGGATGCCGGAGCCCGGTGGGGCGCCGGGCAGCAGGATGCCGCCGGTGAGGCCCGCCTGCGTGGTGCGGCGGATCTCGCGGACCGCCTCGGCGGGGTCGTTGAGGAGGATCTGGGCGACGCCGGCCCGCCGGCCCGGCGCGGCGGCGCAGAAGTCGGCGAGCCAGCGGTTGTGGGCGCGCAGCCCGGCCCAGCGCTGTTCGTACTCCTGCCGGGAGGGCGCCGGGGCCATCAGGGAGGCGGAGGGGAAGAAGGGCGGGATGGTGTTGGGGAAGACGACCTCCGCGACGATGCCGTCGGCCTCCAGTTCGGCGAGGCGGCGGTCCGAGTTCCAGTTGCGGTCGGCGGAGTCGGCGACCAGGTCCTCGTACGGGTTGACGTAGTTCGCCGCCCAGGCGTCGAAGTCGTCGTGGTGCTTCGACTCCAGGTAGGGCCGGTAGTCGAGGAGGTCGGCACCGGCGTGGCAGTCGGCGGAGATGACGGTGTAGCGGTCCATCAGGAGACCCCCAGGACGGGGAAGTCGTGGTCGGTCAGCCAGTGCCGGCCGACGTCGCGCGAGCGGGCCCAGGAGGCCTCGACGGCGCTCTGGTCGGTGCTCTGGCCCAGGTCGGCGGGGGTGGGGCCGATGCGTGCGGCGATCGGGGCGAGCCTGTCCGTGTCGAAGCCGAAGACCTCGGCCGCGGCCTGGCCCAGCATCACGCGGGTCTCGGCGACGGGGATGTCGTGGAAGGTGTTGCGCAGCCAGTTCGCGGTGTCCGGCCAGGTGCCCTCGGGGTGCGGGAAGTCGCTGCCCCACAGGATGTTGCCGACGCCGATCTCGTAGCGCTGGGCCAGTTCGCGGCGTTTGGTGTTGGTGGCGCAGATGAACACCTGCCGGTCGAGGTACTCGTGCGGCGGGCGCTTCAGTTCGGCGAACGGGGAGAGCTTCTTGCCGCCGTGGGCGCCGAGGTAGAGCC
This sequence comes from Streptomyces sp. NPDC005775, assembly GCF_042871565.1. NCBI lineage: Bacteria > Bacillati > Actinomycetota > Actinomycetes > Kitasatosporales > Streptomycetaceae > Streptomyces > Streptomyces sp. NPDC005775. The sequence goes on from NZ_JBIAIU010000026.1 coordinate 19,273, forward strand.
GGTCCATGAACCACAGGAGGTTCGGCAGCCACCAGCAGCCGGACTCGGCGACGCCGAACTTCAGCCCCGGGTGGCGTTCGAAGGCGCCCGACCAGAGGAGGAACCAGAGCGGTCGGGAGGGCCACCAGGTGACCTCGGAGACGTAGATGCCGAGGTGGTCGCCGTACTCGTGGCGGGGCGCCGCGCCGGAGTGGGTGACGACCGGCATGCCCGTCTCGGCCGCCGCCGCCCACACGGGGTCGTAACGGCGGTCGTGGTACGGGGCCTTGTCCACCCACATCGAGGGGATCATCAGGGCGCCGAGTCCGGACTCCTTCGCCCGGTGGATCTCCGCGACGACCCGGTCGGTCTCGCCGGTGACCGGCAGCAGGGCGACGCCGCAGTGGCGTTCGGGGTGGAGCGAGACGAAGTCGGCGAGCCAGCGGTTGTGCGCCTGGGCCCCCGCCATGCCCAGCTCGGGGTCCTGGTCGCCGGAGAGGCCGAGGCCGACACCGAAGGGTGCCGCGGTGCGGCTGTCCACGGCGTCCGCGTCGGGGAAGACGACCTCGGCCGCCACCCCGTCGCCGTCGAGCTCCTTGAGACGCTGCCCGGCGTCCCAACCTCCCTTCAGCCCCTCCTCGTTGTCGTGGAACCACTTGTCGGCGAAGGCCTCGTTACGGACGCCGAGGCGGGTCATCTCCTCGCGCCGGCGGTCGCGGCCGGCCAGGAAGTCGTCGAACTCGCGGTGGAACCGGCCATCGAGGTAGGGCCGGTACTCCTCGGTGGGGAGCCCGGCGTGGCAGTCGGAGGAGATGATCAGGTACGGGTCGTCGTCGGTCATCGCTCACCTCTCAGTCGAGTACGAAGCTCTCCAGGTACGACGGATTGGACCGGTCGAGCATCGACTGCGACCTGGCACGGATCTGCCGGTCGCTGTGCTCGCTGTCGGGCAGCATCCAGAACCGGTCGGCGCGTATCCCGTCCACGACGGTCCCGGCGACGTCCTCCACCGGCGTGAACTCCACCTCGTGGCCCGCCGACCTCATGGCGCTCTCCCACTGGTCCAGGCTGCGGTACGGAGTCCGGCGCGGACGCTCCTTGGCGTACCGCTCGGGCCGGTTGCGGTGCGACTCCCAGAGGCCGGTGCGCAGCATGTGCGGGCCGGGGAAGAGGACCGAGGCGCCGATCGGTGCGCCCTCGGCCCGCAGGTGCGCGTACAGCGACTCGGTCATCGTGACGACGGCTGACTTGGTGACCGCGTACACGGAGGCGGTGGGCAGCGGGGCGATGCCGCCGTCGCCGGACGAGGTGTTGACGACGTGGCCCGGGGCGCCGTCGGCCAGCATGCGCGGCAGGAAGGCCTGGATGCCGTGGAAGACGCCCCACACGTTGACGGCGAACGCCCACTTCCAGTCGTTCGGGTCGTGCTCCCACATCCGGCCCTCGGCGCCGGAGCCGACCCCGGCGTTGTTGCACAGCACGTGCACGGCGCCGAAGGTGTCGTACGCGGCTTCGGCCAGTGCCGTGACGGAGTCGCGCTCGCTCACGTCGACGACGGCGGCCAGCACCTGCGCACCCTCGCGGCGCAGTTCACCGGCCGCCTTGTCGAGTGCGCCCTCCTCCACGTCGGCGAGCACGACCCTCAGCCCCTCGGCCGCGAACCTGCGGGCCATCGCGCGTCCGATGCCGCTCGCGGCGCCGGTGACGACGGCGACCTGCCCTTCCTGAAGCCTCATCGGACGCTCCCTCGCGGCGGGCCGTCGTGGATCTGCTGCGGGTCGTCGTAGCGCTGGTGGATGTACGGCAGCAGCGCGTCGGCGCTCACCCGCTCGACGGCCCGGCCCCGCTGGTCGCTGGTCTTCTCGCCGATGGTGAGGTCGAGGACGCGAAGCACGGGGAGGTCGGCGACCGGGTCGTACATGGATTCGCGCAGCACCACGTCGCCGGTGATCCGCTCCAGCCGGCGGACCTTCTCGTGACGGGTGCAGTGGATCAGTACGGGGTCGGAGTCGAAGCCGTCGCCGTCCGCCGCGGGCAGGAACTTGAAGTAGAAGTCGAGCTTGGTGGCCGGTGCGGGCAGCGGGAGCGGTTCGCCGACCGCGCCGCGGATCTCGACGAAGTGGATGCCGTGGCGGGCGAGCGAGGCGCGTACGACGAGTCCGTCGCGCTCCACGCTCACCTCGCCGAGCTTCTTGGGCTCGCCGAACACCTCGCGGCCGCCGGTCAGTGCCCGCTCGTGGGTCATCGGCATGACCAGCGGATACCAGCCCTCGTGTCCGTCGTGGACGGCGGCGACGCCGACGGAGCCCGCGCCGAGGGGGTAACCGGGCAGGTCGACCTTGCTGATGCTCGCCCGGACGAGCGGGCGCTCGGAGGGTTTCAGGGGCGGCGGAAGGACGGCCGCCACCGCGTCCGGGTCGCTCTCCCAGAGGGCGGTGACGCCGGTGGACCAGATGTCGGGGAGCCGGGAGCGGGCCTCGCGGGCCGCCGCGATCTCGGCCTCGGTGCGCGCGCCGTACCGTACACGTGCCATGCGGTGCCACCCTTCTCGGTTGTCCGTGCCGGGTTCTGTAACACAGTTACACCGGAGCTCGTGAAGGGTAAAGAGCCGTGCGTGTAACGGAGTTCCGGAGTCTGGAGGAGTCGTGGCCCGTTCGTCGCTGACCCGTGAGGAGATCCTCGCGGCCGCTGCCGGGCTCGTGCGGCAGCACGGCCCGCAGACCCTCACCATGCGCAAGCTGGCAGCCGAGCTGGGCACCGCCGTCACCTCGATCTACTGGCACGTCGGCAACCGCGAGTCGCTGCTGGACGCCCTCGTCGAGCGCACCGTCCGGGAGATGGGCACCCTGCGCCCCACCGGGCGCACCCCCGCCACCCGGATCGTCTCCGTGGCCGGCGGGCTCCGCGGGGAGCTGCGCGCCCGGCCCCACCTGATCGCGATGGTGCACGAACGGGGACTGACGGAACGGATGTTCCTGCCGGCCCAGCGGGCGCTCGTCCACGAGGTGCACGCCGCCGGGCTGCGCGGCGCCCGCGCGGCCACCGCCGTGCGGGCGGTGCAGTTCCACACCGTCGGCTTCCTTCTCGTCGAGCGCAACCGTGAGAGGTCCCCCGTCCAGTCCCCGGCGGAGGGTGACCTGTGGAGCGCGTCGACGGCCGGCGGCGACCCGGCACTGGCCAGGGCGCTGGCCCGGCCGGCCGATCAGGAGCGGTTGTTCGTCACGTCCCTGCGGGCCCTGGTGGACGGGCTGCTGGCCGGCCCGCCCGCCCGGGACCGGTGACCGAATAGGGAACTGTCGGTGGCGGCCCGTATTCTCTGTGACCATGCTCGACGACCGCCAGACCGCAGCACCGTGGCCGACCGCCTACCCGCAGGGGTACGCGGTCGTCGACGTGGAGACCACCGGCCTCGCACGGGACGACCGGATCATCTCCGCCGCCGTCTACCGCCTGGACGCCCAGGGCGATGTCGAGGACCACTGGTACACCCTCGTCAACCCGGAGCGCGACCCCGGTCCCGTCTGGATCCACGGACTGACGAGCGATGTCCTGGAGGGCGCCCCGCTCTTCCCCGAGGTCGCCGCCCAGCTCTCCGAGCGGCTCGCCGACCGCGTGCTCGTCGCGCACAACGCCGCCTTCGACTGGTCGATGCTGGCCCGGGAGTACGCACGGGCCGCCGTCGTCGCCCCGGTACAGCAGCGGCTGTGCACCATCGCGCTCTCCAAGGAGCTGCGGCTTCCGCTGCCCAACCACAAGCTGGAGTCGCTGGCCGCCCACTTCGGCGTGGTCCAGGAGCGCGCGCACCACGCGCTGGACGACGCCCGGGTGCTGGCCGAGGCGTTCCGCCCGAGCCTGCACGCGGCGGCGCGGGGCGGGATGCGGCTGCCGCTGCTGGAGTGCCGGCCGCTGACCGAGTGGTCGGACTCCCCCGTCACCCCGCGGGTCGGCCACCAGTCCTCGTACGGGGCGCAGAACAGCTGGCGCCCCTCGCGCAAGCGCCCGGCCTGCCCGTACCCGAATCCGGGACGGTACGAGAAGGACAAACCTCTCATGCAGGGCATGCGGGTGGCGTTCTCCGGAGACACCTCGGTCGACCGCGAACTCCTGGAGGACCGGGCTGTGGAGGCGGGGCTGCACGTGGCGACGAGCGTCTCCCGGCTGACGAGCCTGCTCGTCACCAACGACCCGGACGCGGCGACGTCGAAGACGGTGAAGGCCAAGTCGTTCGGCACCCCGATCCTGGAGGAGAGTGCCTTCACCCATCTCCTGCGGGACGTGGCCGCCGCTGCCAGGGTCCCGGGCCCGACGCCGTCATCGGAGTGAACCGGGGGCGACTCGCCCGCCCGCCGCTCGCCCGCCGCCGCCCCGCGTCCCACCCTGTGGCGCATGGCACGTTGCGAGGTATGCGGAAACGACTACGGGATGTCCTTCGAGGTGCACGCGCAGGGCGCGGTGCACGTCTTCGACTGCTTCTCCTGCGCCATCCACCGCATGGCGCCCATCTGCGAGCACTGCCGGGTCCAGGTGATCGGCCAGGGCGTGGAGGTCGACGGGCACTGGTTCTGCGGGGGCCACTGCGCCCGCGCGGAGGGGAAGGTGGGCATCATCGACAAAGTCTGAGCACCGCGCGCCGCGCCCCTGCCACCCACCCCCTCCGCAATGCACCCCATGACGCAGTTGTACCGTCATGGGGTGTACCGCTTCCTGTTGACCCGGCAGTGGCTGATTCTCGCCCTCATCGCCCTCGTCCTGATTCCGACGATGGTCGAGCTGGGTTTCTGGCAGCTCCACCGGCATGAGCACAAGGTCGCGCAGAACGCCCTGATCTCGCAGAACCTCAAGGCGAAGCCCGTGCCGGTCGCCGGGCTCACCTCCCCCGGGCACGTCGTTCCGCGCTCGGACTACTGGCGTGCGGTGACGGCCACGGGGACGTACGACGAGCAGCACGAGGTCGTCGTACGGCGCAGGACCGCCACCGACGGCAGCATCGGCGTTCATGTGCTGATCCCGTTCGACCTCAGGGGCGGCGGCACGGTCATGATCAACCGCGGCTGGGTCCCGTCCGCCTCCGACCAGCACGCTTTCCCCGACGTGCCGGCCGTGCCCAAGGGCGAGGTGACCGTCACCGGACGGCTCAAGGCCGACGAGACGACGGGCGCCAGCGGCATCAAGGACATTTCGGACCTGCCGGACCGCCAGGTGATGCTGATCAACAGCGCCCAGCAGGCCAAGCTCCTGGCCCGGCCGGTGCTCGGCGGCTACATCGAGCAGACCGGGCCGGAGCCGAAGGACGACTCCCCCGAGCTGATCGAGGCTCCCGACGACAGTTCCATCGGCCCGCACATGGCGTACGCCGTGCAGTGGTGGCTGTTCGCCGGCGGTGTCCCGGTCGGCTACGTCGTGCTGGCCCGACGTGAGAAGCGCGACCGGCTCGCGGCGGCGGCCGAGGCCGCGACGCGGGCCGACGCGGCGGAACCCGAGCCGACGAAGGCCTGACGGCACGTTCGGACCGGCGTCCGCGGGGGTGACTCCCGCCTCTCCTGCCCCCGCGGCTGCTTAACGGGGGTCAGGTTCGGGAACACGCCAGAACGTGACCCCACGCATCGAGGACTACGCCCTCATCGGCGATCTCCAGACGGCCGCCCTCGTCGGCAGGAACGGTTCTGTCGACTGGCTCTGCCTGCCCCGCTTCGACTCGGGCGCGTGCTTCGCCGCGCTGCTCGGCGACGAGGAGAACGGCCACTGGCGCATCGCCCCGAAGGGCGCGGACATCTGCACGCGCCGTGCCTACCGCGGTGACTCCCTCGTCCTGGAGACGTTCTGGGAGACCCGCACCGGCACCGTCAAGGTCATCGACTTCATGCCGCAGCGCGACCACGAGCCCGATGTGATGCGCATCGTCGAGGGCGTCAGCGGCACGGTCGACATGGCCTCCGTGATCCGGCTGCGCTTCGACTTCGGCTCCATCGTGCCGTGGATGCGGCGGTCGCAGGGCCACCGGGTGGCGGTCGCGGGGCCCGACTCCGCCTGGCTGCGGAGCGAGCCGCCCGTCAAGACGTGGGGCCAGCAGTTCTCCACGTGTTCCTCGTTCAGCGTCTCCGCGGGTGAACAGGTGGCCTTCGTCCTGACCTGGCACCCCTCCCACTCCCCCCGCCCCGACCTCGTCGACCCGTACGAGGCACTGGAGAACACCCTGACCGACTGGGCCGAATGGTCCGGCCGCTGCAAGTACGAGGGCCCCTACCGGGAAGCCGTGATCCGTTCGCTGATCACGCTCAAGGCGCTCACCTTCGGCCCCACGGGCGGGATCGTGGCGGCCCCGACCACCTCGTTGCCGGAGGACATCGGCGGCGTACGGAACTGGGACTACCGCTTCTGCTGGCTGCGGGACTCCACCCTCACCCTCGGCGCGCTGACCTCGGCCGGCTATCTGGAGGAGGCCGCCGCCTGGCGGGACTGGCTGCTGCGCGCGGTCGCCGGGGACCCGGCCGATCTGCAGATCATGTACGGACTCGCGGGCGAGCGCAGACTGCCCGAGTCGGAGCTGCCGTGGCTGCGCGGTTACGAGCACTCCGCCCCCGTCCGGATCGGCAACGCCGCCGTCCGCCAGCGCCAGCTCGACGTGTACGGGGAGGTCATCGACTCGCTCCGGCTGGCCCGGGTCGCGGGTCTTGACGACGCCCCGCACGCCTGGAGCCTCCAGCTCAGCCTGCTCGGCTTCCTGGAGTCCACCTGGCGCGAACCGGACGAGGGGCTGTGGGAGATCCGGGGCCGGCGCCGCCACTTCGTGCACTCCAAGGTGATGGCCTGGGTGGCGGCCGACCGCGCGGTGCAGAGCCTGGAGGAGGACCCGTCCCTGCCCGGCGACGCGGAGCGCTGGCGGGCGATGCGGGACGCCGTGCACCGGGAGGTGTGCGAGAAGGGGTACGACCCGGTGCGCAACACCTTCACCCAGTCGTACGGATCGCGGGAGCTGGACGCCGCGACGCTGCTGATCGCCCGGACCGGGTTCCTGCCGCCGGACGACCCGCGCGTCATCGGGACGGTGGACGCCGTCCGGGAGGAGCTGGGCAGCGACGGACTGGTGCGCCGCTACAGCACCGACGGCTCCGCGGTCGACGGACTGCCCGGCGGCGAGGGCGCGTTCCTCGCCTGCTCGTTCTGGCTGGCGGACGCGTTGCGGATGACCGGACGCACCGAAGAGGCCACCGCGCTCTTCGAACGGCTGCTGGCGCTCCGCAACGACGTGGGGCTGCTTGCCGAGGAGTACGACACCGTCGGCATGCGTCAGCTCGGCAACTTCCCGCAGGCCTTCAGCCACATCGGGCTGGTCGGCACGGCGGTGGCACTGGCCGAGGAACAGACCGTCGAGGACGCGGCCCGGGGTGACACGGCAGGATAGGGCCATGGATCTTGGACTGAAAGACCGTGTGTACATCGTCACCGGCGCGACCCGGGGGCTGGGCAACGCCACGGCACGGGCGCTGGTCGCCGACGGCGCGAAGGTGATCATCACCGGCCGCGACGAGAAGAGCGTCCGGGAGGCCGCCGAGGAGATGGGCCCGGACGCCGTCGGTCTCGCCGCCGACAACGCCGATCCGAGCGTGGCGCAGCGGCTGGTGGAGACCGCGCAGGAAGGGTTCGGCCGACTCGACGGCATCCTCATCAGCGTCGGCGGCCCGGCGCCGGGCTCCGCCGCCGACAACACCGACGCGCAGTGGCAGTCAGCCTTCGAATCGGTGTTCCTGGGCGCGGTGCGCCTGGCCCGGGCGGCGGCCGCGGCGCTCGGCAGGGGCGGCGTCATCGGCTTCGTACTCTCCGGCTCCGTCCACGAGCCGATCGCCGGACTGACCATTTCCAACGGGCTGCGCCCCGGACTGGCCGGCTTCGCCAAGTCGCTGGCCGACGAGCTCGGTCCGCGGGGCATCCGGGTGGTGGGCGTGCTGCCGGCCCGGATCGACACGGACCGGGTACGCGAACTCGACGCGCTGTCCGGCGACGCGGCGGCCTCGCGCACCGCCAACGAGGCGTCCATCCCGCTGCGCCGCTACGGCACTCCGGAGGAGTTCGCCCGGACGGCGGCCTTCCTGCTCTCGCCCGCCGCGTCGTACCTGACGGGCATCATGGTGCCGGTCGACGGCGGGTCCCGGCGCGGCTTCTGAGCCGGCGCCACGTCCCGACACGCAAGCCGGGGGCCGGACGCTCGTGATCGTCCGGCCCCCGGTCCGTTGCGCACGGCCCGTCAGCTCACCCGTTCCGCCCGGTGCTTGACCGCCTTCAGCCGCACCTCGGCGGGCAGCTCGGTCAGGCCCGCCGAGTCCCGGGCATGGGCCAGCGCCTCGTCGGAGAGCCGGCCCAGTGCCTCGTCGGGTGCGGCGTGCGGCTCCATCAGCAGCCGGATCCTGGCCTGCGGAGCGCTGCGCTTGCCGATCAGGACGGCTTGGGCGCGGGCCACTCCGTCCAGGGCGCCGGCCTCGTCCGCGAGCACGCCCTCCAGGGCACGGCCGCGCAGCAGCGCGCCCTCGCCGTCGCCGCTGTCCACCAGGACTTCGGCGAGGCGGGCGCGGCGGAACTGTGCCAGCAGCCACCACAGGGCGAGCACCACCAGGATCGCGAGGACCGCGATCACGACCGGCCACCACCAGCCCTCGGAGCGCCAACGGTCGCGGTCCGCGTCGCTGAGCAGGACGTCGTGCTTGCCGTACCAGGGCCACCAGGACGGTACGGAGAGGCCGAGCGCCGCGGCCAGCACCCCGCCGCCCACGCAGACCAGCACCAGTCCGGCCAGGCCGAGCAGTACCCGGTTGACGGTCCCGATCACGCCGCTCACCCCTTCTTCGCCGGACGGCGGACATGGACGGACAGGCTCGGTTGCCTGGCCAGTCCCAGCTCCCTGATGCCGGTGGAGAGCGCGGTGTCCAGGTCGGCCCGCACGTCGTCGAGTTCACGGAAGTGCGAGACGGCCCGCACCCCCACCTTGCCGCGGCCCATCCGCACCCGGACCGTCTGCACACCGGGGACTTCCACGGCCCGGTCGCGCAGGACCATGGCCGCCGCGGTCCGGTCGAGTGCCGCCCGGACGCCCGGGCGGCCCTGGCGCATCGACAGCAGATCACGCAGTCCGGGCGTGAGCGCGAGGACGAGCAGCCACAGACCGACCGCCGCCGCGACCGAGGCGCCGGTCAGTACCCAGACGTCGTCCAGCCGGCGCGTGGCCAGTTCGTCGGCCAGCGAGCGGCGCCACTGCATCGCCGGATGGTCGGCGCGGACCGCCGCCACGTCGTAGAGGAGCAGCCCGGCGGCGCCGAGCACCACGAGGGCGACGATGCCCGCGGGGACGCGGCGGGCGGACCAGAAGCGGCTCGCTCCGCCCCCGCTCCGGTCCTCTTCCGGGACCGGGTCGTAGGCCGCGGACGACGCCGACTGGTCGAGGGCGAGCACGTCACCGTGTTCCGCCTCGTGCTTCGTTCCGTTCTCCGGCCCCTGGGGCTCGGTCATCGGATCCTCCCCTGCGCCGCGAGGCTCGCTCCGGAGGGGTGCAGGCGCTCGACCTGTACGGCCACTTCGGGCACCTCCATCCCTGCCAACGCCTCTACCCGTTCGGCGACCCGGCGACGCACCGCGCCGCACTGGCGCCCGATGTCGCTGGGATATCCGAGCTCGAGCGTCACCCGTACGCGGGCGGTGTCACGGTGCACCGTGACCGTGGCCCGCGGCGACGCGGCGTCCTTCGCGGGCTCGTCGACCGCCTCCTTCGCCGCCTGCGCGGCGATCTTCGCGACGACCCGGTCGGCGATCCGGGTCTCCCCGCGCTCTGCGGCCGCGACCCGGCCGCCCGCCCCCGACATCGCCGTCACCGCCGTCGGTCGCCGCGATCGCGACTCCGGAAGAAGTCGCCGGGCTCCAGGTCACCGTCGAGGAAGCGGCCGGCGATGAAGCCGATCGCTCCCAGGGCGGCCACCAGCAGGAAGGCTCCGAATCCGCCGAAGTACCCGGCGAACCCGAGCGCCATGCCGGCCACCATGCCGACCACAGCCATGCTCATCTGCGCTCCTCAACTACCTGTGGCGGGAGGACTACTGGACACGTGGCTCGGACTGGTCCTCGTCGTCGTCCTCGTCGGGCAGCTTCACGTCGCTCACCGCGATGTTGACTTCGATGACCTCGAGCCCCGTCATGCGCTCGACCGCCGCGACAACGTTCTCCCGTACATCGCGGGCGACATCGGCGATCGACACGCCGTAGTCCACGACGATCTCCAGGTCGAGGGCCGTCTGGGACTCGCCGACCTCGGCCTTCACGCCCCGGGTGACGGACTCGGAACCGCCGGGGACCCGGTCGCGGACCGCGCCGAACGTCCGTGAGAGACCGCTGCCCATCGCGTGCACGCCGACCACGTCGCGTGCCGCCATTCCGGCGATCTTCTCGACCACCCCGTCCGCGATCGTCGTACGGCCGCGCGTGGCGGGGTCTCCCCCGCCGCGCTTGGTCAGCGAGCTGCTGCTCCTGCTGTCGCCGCCGGTCGCGTCCTTGTCGGGGTTCTCGGGCCGGTTCCGCTGTGGGGTCTCGGTCATCGCCGTTCTTCCCTTCGGGGCAAGTTGGACTTCCTCGCTCACATTAACGGCCTCCCCCGCGATCGCCAGCGGGAGAAGGAGCGGTGTCCGGGGCCGCAGGATCCACGGCGGAGGAAGGAGCGATGGCGGGTGGGGCCTCCCCTGCCCGAGCGGAGGCGAGAGCTCGGGGACCATCACGACCGACGACAACGCCGGAGACGGTGGTTCCGGACACCGCGACGCCGCCGGCAATCGGGGGTGAGACCGTGGGTGTGCTTGCCCGCTCTCGCGTGGTGGATGCGGCAGGGTGGAGCGATGACGACGGCTGACGGCTCCCAGAGGGCCCAAGGATGGACGGCCGCGGTTCGGCAACGGCTCGGGCTGGGCCGGCTTCTCCCGCTGGGCGGTCCGGCGGACGGGGCCTGGATCTCGGAACGGGCCGCCGCCTCGGTGCTGCGCCGGGCGGTGGGCGGCCCGGGCCCTGTGCTGCTGGATCTGCGGATCGCCGTGGCCGACGCGGAGGCCGCGCCCGCCCCGCAGGTGCCACCGCCCCCGAGCGCACTGCCGCCGGGGCCGCTGCGGATCGAGGCGACCATGGCCGCGACGGCGCACCAGCCCCTGCCCGCCGCCGCCGCGACGTTGCGTGCGGCCCTGTTGACGGCTGCCGCTCAGCGGCTCGGGCTGGTGGTCACCGAGCTGGACCTCCAGGTGACGGAGTTGCTGGACACCATGCCGGAGGAAGCCGAACCGCCCCCCGCCCCCGAGGTGCGCCCGGCGCAGCCGGAGAACGCGGCAGGCCGTGCGGCCGCTGGAGTGACGGGGGTCGCCACGTTGACGCGCGTGCTGGGCACGCCCGTGCACGCGGGGGCGGATCATGTCCGGGTCGAGCTGGCGGCGGAGGGCGGTCACCGGGCGCTGGACGTGGCCCGCGCGGTGCGCGTGGCGGTGACCCGGGCCGTGGACGGGCATCCGTCGGTCGCGGTACTGGTCACAGCGGTGACGGAGGGGCCGGGGGCACAGGCCCCACCGGCCGGTTGAGACGGCTCCGGGCCCCGGCCCGCGCCCGGGGCCCGGTGGCGGGGCGGTGTCAGTCGGCCGTACCCGAGAGGTCACGCAGCCGACGGCCCTGCGCGGCGCGCTCGGCGGCGCGCTGCTCCTCGTACGTACGGGAGACGGCGCCGGCGAGCAGGGCCTTGGTCTCGATGACGGCGTCGCGCGGGGCGGCGACGAGGGCGCCGGCGAGGTCGCGGGCGGCCCCTTCGAGCTCCGCGGCGGGCACGACGAGGTTGGCCAGGCCGGTGCGCTCCGCCTCGTCGGCGAAGACGAAGCGGCCGGTGGCGCAGATCTCGAGCGCGCGCGCATACCCCACCAGGTGCACCAGGGGGTGCGTGCCGGTGAGGTCGGGGACCAGTCCGAGGCTGGTCTCGCGCATGGCGAACTTCACGTCCTGGGCGACGATCCGCAGATCGCAGGCGAGGGCGAGCTGGAAGCCGGCGCCGATGGCATGCCCCTGGACAGCCGCGATCGACACGATGTCGTTGCGGCGCCACCAGGTGAACGCCTCCTGGTACTCGGCGATGGTCGCGTCGAGCTCGGCCTCCGGGCCTCGCCCCATGTCGAGGAACGACGGCTCACCGTCGAACCCTTCGGGGGTGAAAGCCTGGCGGTCGAGGCCGGCGGAGAAGGACACACCTTCGCCGCGCAGCACGACGACCCGCACACTGCCGGGCAGGGCCCGACCGGCCTCCGTCAACGCCCGCCACAGAGCGGGGGACTGAGCGTTGCGCTTGGCCGGGTTGGTGAGGGTCACCGTGGCAACCGCGCCGTCGACGGTGAGTCGTACGCCGTCCTTGTCGAGCACAGTGTCGAGCGAGGTCATGGAGCGCCTCCGGATCGGGTTCAGTCAGCACATGGAGCTAAGTGACTGAACAGTAACCACCCGATCGACCGCACGATCGACCGGGTGGTCACCTCGAAACCGGTGAGCCCCGGGAGGGGTCCTGGGACCTCTCCCGATCCGCGACCGTCAGGCCGTCGCGGCCTTCTTGCCTCGTGTCGCTCCGCCACGTCCCCGCAGCGTCACGCCGGACTCGCTGAGCATCCGGTGGACGAATCCGTAGGAGCGGCCGGTTTCTTCGGCCAACGCCCGGATGCTCGCACCGGAGTCGTACTTCTTCTTCAGGTCTGCCGCGAGCTTGTCGCGCGCGGCGCCGGTTACCCGGCTGCCCTTCTTCAGAGTCTCGGCCACCCGTGCCTCCTCGTGGGAAGTGCGCTCTGGACTCTCATGATCACCCCTCGGCGCCGTCCTGGCCACCCATTCGGCAAGGTCCGTGCAAGCGGATCGGCGCCTCACGGGGAGCGGACACGATCGGAATCACGCATTCCGCAGGGCTCCGCAGGCGCGGGGACCGGATCGCGGAAGGAACTGCCAGGTCAGGGCCGTAAGGCGCGGGAGGCGGTTCATGCGTGCACCCGGCAGGTATCTGTCGGGGGCCGCGCCGGGGTACGAGACGCCCTCACACAGATGATGGATCACGCGTAGGCCGAATGATCCAGTGCGAGTGGATCAGCGGGACGGGGCGGCCGGAATCCGGCCGCCCCGCGGAGGCCGGCGGCTTGGGGCGGCGGCCGGGAACGGGCCCCGGCACGCACCCGGACCGGGTCAGGCCAGCGAGACCAGGTCCCGGTAGTCCGCACCCCACAGGTCCTCGACGCCGTCGGGCAGCAGGATGATGCGCTCGGGCTGGAGCGCCTCGACCGCGCCCTCGTCGTGCGTGACGAGGACGACCGCGCCCTTGTACGTGCGCAGCGCGCCGAGGATCTCCTCGCGGCTGGCCGGGTCGAGGTTGTTCGTGGGCTCGTCGAGCAGGAGCACGTTGGCGGAGGAGACCACCAGCGTCGCCAGGGCGAGCCGGGTCTTCTCGCCGCCGGAGAGCACCCCGGCGGGCTTGTCCACGTCGTCCCCGGAGAAGAGGAACGAGCCGAGCGTCTTGCGGACCGCGACGAGGTCGAGGTCCGGCGCCGCCGAGCGCATGTTCTCCAGGACCGTGCGGTTCGGGTCGAGGGTCTCGTGCTCCTGGGCGTAGTAGCCGAGCTTCAGCCCGTGCCCCTCGATGATGTCGCCGGTGTCCGGCTTCTCCGCGCCGCCGAGCAGCCGGAGCAGGGTGGTCTTGCCCGCGCCGTTGAGGCCGAGGATGACGACGCGGGAGCCCTTGTCGATCGCGAGGTCGACGTCGGTGAAGATCTCCAGCGACCCGTAGGACTTGGAGAGGCCCTCGGCCATCAGCGGGGTCTTGCCGCACGGCGAGGGGTCGGGGAAGCGCAGCTTGGCGACCTTGTCGGAGACCCGGACGGCCTCCAGGCCGGAGAGCAGGCGGTCGGCGCGCTTGGCCATGTTCTGCGCAGCCACGGTCTTGGTGGCCTTGGCGCGCATCTTGTCGGCCTGGGCGTTGAGGGTCGCGGCCTTCTTCTCGGCGTTCTGCCGCTCGCGCTTGCGGCGCTTCTCGTCGGCCTCGCGCTGCTGCTGGTAGAGCTTCCAGCCCATGTTGTAGACGTCGATCTGCGAGCGGTTGGCGTCGAGGTAGAAGACCTTGTTGACGACCGTCTCGACCAGCTCGACATCGTGGGAGATCACGATGAAGCCGCCGCGGTAGCTCTTGAGGTAGTCACGCAGCCAGACGATCGAGTCCGCGTCCAGGTGGTTGGTGGGCTCGTCGAGGAGCAGGGTGTCGGCGTCCGAGAAGAGGATCCGGGCCAGTTCGACACGGCGGCGCTGACCGCCGGAGAGCGTGTGGAGCGGCTGGGCGAGCACCCGGTCGGGCAGGCTGAGGGCCGCGGCGATGGTGGCCGCCTCGGCCTCGGCCGCGTATCCGCCCTTGGTGAGGAACTCCGTCTCCAGGCGCTCGTACTTCTTCATCGCCTTCTCGCGGGTGGCGCCCTTGCCGTTCGCCATCCGCTCCTCGTTCTCCCGCATCTTGCGCAGGATCTCGTCGAGGCCGCGGGCGGACAGGATGCGGTCCCGGGCGAGCACGTCGAGGTCGCCGGTGCGCGGGTCCTGCGGGAGATAGCCCACCTCGCCGGAGCGGGTGATGGTGCCGGCCGCGGGGGTGCCCTCGCCCGCGAGGCACTTGGTGAGGGTGGTCTTGCCCGCCCCGTTGCGGCCGACCAGGCCGATGCGGTCGCCCTTGGCGATGCGGAAGGAGGCGGACTCGATGAGCATGCGGGCGCCGGCGCGCAGCTCGATGCCGGAAGCGGTGATCACGGGGAAAAACTCCAGAGCGGTATGGACGGCGGAGGAACGACTAGCGATTCACGACTCGACGCCGTTACTCACGCACACGCATAAGGAGAATTGCCATGAGAACCAGTCTACTGGCGGTGTCCAACCACTTTGCCGCCTGCTCCCACGGCGGTCACCGAGAGTCCTCGACGCACGGCCCGGTTCGGCCGCACGGCGTCAGCGGTGGCGCACCAGCGGCTTCCGCGGCGGCGACCCGGCCGCCCGCGACACGTTCCGCTGACCCGCGACGGCCTCCGCCGGACCCGCGGCACCTTCCACTGACCCGCACGGGCGCCGCGGGCCGGCGTCGCGCAGGGCGTTGTCAGTGCCCGGTGGAAGACTGAGACACAGATCACACACGGGTCGCACGGGCCCGGTCCGGCGCGAGAAGGGAATGAGCCCGATGACAGACACGACGGCAGGCGTTCCGACGATCTATCCGACGCTTCTGTACGACGACGCGAAGGCCGCGATCAGGACACTGACCCAGGGCCTCGGTTTCACCGAGGAGGCGGTGTACGAGGGCGAGGACGGCACGGTGATGCACGCGGAGCTCTCCTGCGGCAACGGCAGGGTGATGCTGGGCTCCAAGGGCCGTGAGGGCGTCTTCGCCCAGGTCATGCGGGGAGCGGGGCCGGCCGGTGTCTACGTGGTGGTCGACGAGGTGGACGACCACCACGCGCGGGCCGTGGAATACGGGGTGGAGATCCTCATGCCGCCCACCGACCAGGACTACGGCTCCCGGGACTACATGGCGCGGGACGCGGAGGGCAACGTGTGGAGCTTCGGGACGTACGCCCCCGGATCGACGGGCTGAGGCGGGCGCGGCCACCGGACACCCGGTACCGGCCGCCGGTGCGACGGGGCCGCGGTCCCGGCGGCGCGGTGCCAGCGCCGCCCCGGGCCGAGGGCAGGGCCCGGGGCGGCGTGCGCCGCGCCGGTTCAGGCTCCGCCGGTGTGCACCTGGAACGCCGCCTTGCGGACCGCTTTGGCGAGCGCGGGGTCGGGGTGCGCCGCCGCCAGGGCCACCAGGACCTGCACGGTGCGGGGGTGGCCGACGGCCCGTACCTCGTCCAGGAGTGCCGGGACGGTGCCCTGCACGGCCGAGTCGAGGTGGCGGACCAGCAGTCCCGTCTCTCCGTGGTCGGCCACGGCCGCCGCGGTGTCGACCCAGAGCCAGGTGGCCTCCTCCCGGCTGAGGACTTCCTGGGCGTCCTCGGGGTCGGTCCCCTCGTACTCCGCGAGCCAGAGCAGCGCGTAAGGGCGCAGCGTCGGGTCGGCGACGACGGAGCGCACCTCGGGCTCGGCCGGTGCGCCGACGACGCGGAGCGCCTCGAAGGCGAGCCCGCGCAGCAGGGCGTCCTCACCGCGGGCCACGCCGAGGAGTTCGGCGACGGCGCTGCCGACGGGGCGGGCGGCCAGCCAGGCGCGGTATTCGGCGCGGGCCGGTCCGGGGGTGAGGCGGGCGCAGCCGAGCAGCATGTCTGCGGCGGACTGCTCGATGTTCCCGGCCGGGCTCTGCGCGGCGACGCAGATCTGCTCCAGCTTGACCCAGACCGCCCAGTTGCCGAGCGGGGTCAGGGTGGCGGTCCCGGCGCCGAGGGTGAGCGCACCGACGGCGGCCAGTCCTTCCAGGGCCCAGTCCAGCAGGAGGGCGACCAGTGCGGCGGGGTGCGCGGCGGGCGCCACGGCGGTGGGGGCGGGCAGCGACTGGGGCCCGTACGGCACCTCGCAGCGCTCCTCGTGCAGTTCCGCCACCCGCTGGCCGAGCAGGTCGAGGAGGGCGGGCACCGTGACCGGGCCCGCCGAGAGCTGGAGGAGGGAGAGCACCTGCGGCACGGCCTCGACGGCTTCGGCGACCGCGGTGGACTCGATGTCGCGGGGTGCGGGGTGGACGAGCGACCAGGCGTCGAACAGCGCCACCCAGCCGCGGAGCACGGCGGAGTCGTCGCGGTCCCAGGCACGCAGCCGCCAGCCCGGCCGGGCTGTCTCGCCATGCAGTTCCACGAGGCCGGCGAGCCGGGCCCGGTCCCAGCCGGAGCGCACCTGCGCCGGGGACAACTCCAGCGCCGCGGCGGCCCGTTCCAGGGCCCGGGCGGCCAGCGGGGGCGTGCCGGGGCTCGCGCCGTCGGCCGCCCAGCGGGCGATCCGTACGGCGTCATCGAGGGCGTTCCTGGCCTGGCGGGCCAGTTCCGCCCGGGGCGGGGTGCCCTCGGGCGGGCGGGGCGCCGGCCTGGCGCGCCGCGTGGTCACGGCCTTGCGAGCGGTGGCGAGGGGTCGCGGGCGGACAAGTCGCAGCCTGGAGTCGCGCGGGGTACGGGACGTCACGGGGAGCAGTCTTGCCTCTGACGGCCCGAAAGCCCAAACGGAACCTGGATCACCGGTGTCGGTGATGTGCCTCGCCGGCCGGGACCAACCGGCCGAAGCGGCACATCACCTCACATCAGGGGCGTGAGGAAGCGGCGCAGTGTCTCTTCGTAGCGGGCCGGGTCGGCGTTCCACATCGCCGCATGCGGAGCCTGGGGCACGGCGTGCAGGGCGACCAGGTCGGGGCGGCGGGCGGCGAGCTCCCGGGCCGGCTGCCAGGGGGCCAGGGTGTCGTCGGGCCCGTGGAAGATCAGCGTCGGGGCGTGCAGGGTCGCGGGAAGCGAGGTGTCCAGGAGCCGGGCGCCATGGAGTCCGGTCTTCCCCTGGGCGGCGCGGACGGCGAGGGGCAGCAGGGCGGCCGGGACGCCGCGGGCGGCGGCCAGGGCGCGCAGGGTGGCGGCCCAGTCCAGCACCGGCGAGTCGAGGACGAGGCCGCTGATGCGGTCTCTCAACGCGGAGTTGACGCAGGCGTGCAGAGCCATCGACGCGCCGGTGGACCAGCCGTGCAGGATCACCTTCTCGGCGCCGTAGCGGACGGCGAAGCGGATGGCCGCGTCCACGTCCCGCCACTCGGACTCGCCGAGGTGGGTGAGCCCGTCCGGGGAGCGGGGGGCTTCGGGGTCGCCGCGGTAGGCGAGGTCGAGCACCGGCAGCTGCTGCCCGTGCAGGAAGCCCGTCACGTTGAGCGGGTGTTCCCGGGTGGTGCCGAGGCCGTGCACGGTGATGACCCAGGTGTCACGGGGGCCCGGCACGAACCAGGCGGGCAGGCTGCCGAGCTCGGCGGGGATCGCCACCTCGCGGAACTCGAGGCCGAGAGCCGTGCCCGGGTCGCCGCTGTGGAGCTCCGGCGTGATGCGGACCTTGGCTCCGGGGCGCAGGATGCCGTGGTTCACGCGTTCCAGTCGGCGTACGACGGTGTCGGCGGCCTGGTGGGCCTGGTCGATCACCGGCCCCACGACTGCGTGGACACCGTCACCCACCAGCCCGTAGGTGCCTGGCCGTAGCGAGGTGAAGGACCGGGTCAGGGTGACCTGCCCGGCGGCCGTCGCATGCACGGTCAGTCTGCGGTCGGCGGGGAGGGGGCGTCCGGACGGCGTCTTGAGGGCGACGTCGCCGGCGTACCGGCCGGCCGCGACCGCTGCCGCGCCGACGCCCAGGACGGTGGTGACGGCAGCTGCCGTTGCTGTAGCGGGGCGCACGGCTTCAGTGTCGTGGTCCCGGCCGCTTACGGCCAGTGGGCGGGGCCGTCCGGTGAGTCGGCCGGGGCGGGAGGGGCTCGGGGGCGGCCTGGCGACCTCAGGTTTCACACCGGTTCCGGGTGGTGCCGGACCAGGGTTGCGCGGGCGCCCGCGTCCGGCCGGCTCCCCGGCTCCGCGCGGGGCCCGGGGCGCGGCCCTCACCGGTCCCGATGGCCGCGAGGCTGCCTTCAGTGGGGCTGCCCGTAGCCCTTCAGCGCTTCCCCGACCTCACTCAGCTGCTCCGGCGTGAGCAGGGCCGGGGTGCGGCCGGGTACGGAGCTCGCGGTGAGCCAGAGGCGGCACAGCCATTCGAGCTGGGCGGTGCGGTCGTACGCCTGGTCGAGGTCGGCGCCGTAGGTGACCGTGCCGTGGTTGCCCAGCAGGCAGCCGCTGCGGTCACGCAGGGCCGCGAGCATGTTTTCGGCCAGCTCGTCCGTGCCGTAGCGGGCATAGGCGGCGACCCGGACGGGGCCGCCCAGCATCGCGGCGGCGTAGTGGACCGACGGCACCTCGGCGACCAGCGTGGAGACGGCGGTGGCGTGCACCGCGTGGGTGTGCACGACGGCGGCCGCGTCGGTGTTCCGGTACACCGCGAGATGGAGCGGGAGTTCGCTGGTGGGAGCCAAGGTGCCGAGGACCTGGTTTCCCTCCAGATCGACTCCGGTGAGGTCCTCGGGACGGAGCCGGCCGTACGGCACTCCGCTCGGGGTGACCAGCACCGTCCCGCCGACCCGGGCCGACACGTTGCCCGACGTCCCCACGACCAGACCCTCGACAGCCGTCCTGCGGGCGGTGGCGACGACCGCATCCCAGGCTTGTCCGATCGATTCGCGCCACTCACTGCTCATACGAAGATCCTTTCAACGGATGAGCGACCCACCGTCGCCCGTCCCGCGAAGGCCCGCCCGAACCCAGGATTCCGGGCCCACACCGGCCCGTGCCGAAATCCCGCTGTCACCCGGCGGACGAAAAGGGCGACGGCACTCCGGTTGGGGTCACCGCAACGCCCTGCCCAGTTCATCTTCCGTTCACTCAGATTGCCTACGGTCCACGTGCCACTGACGTCGAACGATTGCCTGGGTAAATGGAACACATCACGCTGCTGCTCGCGATTGTGATCGTGACAGCTCTAGTGTTCGATTTCACGAACGGTTTCCACGACACCGCCAACGCGATGGCCACCACCATCTCGACCGGCGCACTCAAACCCAAGACAGCGGTGGCCATGTCCGCCGTTCTCAACCTCGTAGGCGCGTTCCTGTCGGTGGAGGTCGCCAAGACGATCTCCGGCGGGATCATCAACGAAGACGGGCTCAGAACCGAGGTCATCTTCGCGGCGCTCGTCGGCGCCATCCTCTGGAATCTGCTGACCTGGCTGGTCGGCCTGCCGTCCAGCTCCTCCCACGCACTGTTCGGCGGCCTGATAGGCGCCGCGGTGATGTCCGCGGGCTGGTCGTCGGTCGACGGCGGCACCGTCGTCACCAAGGTGCTGCTCCCCGCGGTCGCCGCACCGGTCGTCGCCGGGATCGCCGCGCTCCTGGCCACCAAGCTGACGTACCGCATCGGCGGGAAGGTCACGGGCGGCGCCCAGGAGAAGGCCACCGCGAAGGGGTACCGCGCCGGCCAGATCGCCTCGGCCGGGCTCGTGTCGCTCGCGCACGGCACCAACGACGCGCAGAAGACCATGGGCATCATCACGCTCGCCCTGGTCACCGGCGGCGTCCTCTCCCCCGGCTCCAACCCGCCGGTCTGGGTCATCGTGTGCGCCGGTCTCGCCATCGCACTCGGCACCTACCTGGGCGGCTGGCGCATCATCCGCACCATGGGCAGCGGCCTGACCGAGCTGAAGCCCCCGCAGGGCTTCGCCGCCCAGACCAGTGCGGCCACCGTCATCCTGGCCTCCTCGCACCTCGGCTTCTCCCTCTCCACCACCCAGTCGTGCTCCGGTGCCGTCATGGGCGCGGGACTCGGCCGCAAGGGCGGCGTGGTCCGCTGGTCCACCGCCACCCGGATGTTCGTCGCCTGGGGCCTGACCCTGCCGGCCGCCGGGCTGGTCGGTGCGGGCGCGGAGTTCCTCACCAAGCAGGGCACCTGGGGTGTCGTGGTCGTCGCGGCGCTGTTGATCGCGGGCTCCGCTGCGATCTGGGTGCTGTCCCGCCGCAAGCCCGTCGGGCACGGGGACGTCGCCCCTGCCGGTGAGGACGCCGAGCCCGCGGGCGTCGTCACCACCGCCATCGCGGCCGTCAGCCCGCCGCCCACCGCGGCGGCCCGGACCCACGACCTCATGGCCACCATCCCGGCCCCCGCCGGGCCGGTCGCCGACCCGGCCCGACCCGCCACGGTCTAAGAGCCTTCGGTAAGGACAGATCATGCACATCGACTGGGCAGCCCTCGGCACCGTCTTCGGCGTCTCCCTCGTCGCCACCATCGCGCTCGTGGGCCTCTTCACCCTCGGCATCGTCGGCCTCTCCAAACAGCCGGAACCGGCCGCGCAGGGCGAGTCCGCGGGCGGTGCGGCGGGCGGTTCGCTCATGGCGGCCCGGGCCGGCGCGTACGTCTGCTTCGGGCTGTGCGCCGCGGCCGTGGCCTACGGCATCTATCTGATCGTCGCCTGAGAGGTCACCCGACAGCCTCTGAGCCCCACCACTCCCACCCGCATCGGGCCGGACGCACCTCGTGCGCGTCCGGCCCGATGTGCGTCTCAGCACACTGCGCCGCCGCAGGTCAACGGCGAGTTGACGGGTGTTCGCGGGGCGTGGTGGACTGCCGGAGCCATTACGGCGACAGCAGAGGAAGCCGGTGCGAATCCGGCGCGGTCCCGCCACTGTCACCGGGGAGCAGTCCCCCACCACGGAAGTCACGGTCCACGCAAGCGGACTGGAAGGCCGGGGGAACTGCGGATCCGGAAGCCAGGAGACTCTCGTCGCCGTCACGTCGAACCAGGGCGCGGACCCTGAGTGAGGACATATCGCCATGCCCGGCTGCCGTGCGTCCGTCCCTGTGCAACTCACCACAGGTCCCCAGGTCCTTCGAGGCGCAACGGCCGGCTGAACCGTGCGTGCCGATCGCATCTTCGCGTACGGCGCCACGGCCGGTCTGATCGGCGATCTGCTGCTCGGTGACCCCCGCAGGGGGCACCCGGTCGCCGCCTTCGGGCGGGCCGCGGCAGACGTCGAACGCCGTCTGTGGCGCGACCACCGCGGGTGGGGCGCACTCCACACCCTGGTCTGCGCCGGAGGCGCCGCCGGGGGTGCCGCGCTGGCCGCCCGTGCACTGCGCCGCCACCCTGCCGCGTCCGTCGCCCTGACCGCGGCCGCCACCTGGTCCGTCGTCGGCGGGACGTCGCTGGGCCGAGAGGCCCGGTCGATCGGCGCCGCCCTGACCGCCGGGGACCTCGAACTGGCCCGGGAGCGGCTGCCGCGTCTGTGCGGCCGCGACCCGCAGTTCCTGGACGGCCCGCAGATCGCGCGCGCCGTCGTGGAGTCCGTCGCCGAGAACACCTCGGACGCCGTGGTCGGCGCCCTGGTGTGGGGTGCGCTGGGCGGGGTGCCCGGACTCGTCGGGTTCCGGGCCGCCAACACGCTCGACGCGATGGTCGGTCACAAGTCGCCCCGCTACCGGCGTTACGGCTGGGCCTCGGCCCGCCTCGACGACCTCGCGGGCTGGCCGGGCGCCCGGCTGACGGCCCTGCTCGCCGTGGCCGCCGGGGGGCGGCCACGGGGCGCCGTCCGGGCCTGGCGGGCGGACGCGGCCCAGCACCCGAGCCCCAACGCGGGCCCGGTGGAGGCCTCCTTCGCGGGGGCGCTCGGCGTGCGGCTCGGCGGGACGCTCGCCTACGGCGGCCGGGTCGAGCACCGCCCCGTACTCAACGGGGAGACGGGCCGCGCGGTGGAGCCCGAGGACATCGAACGGGCCGTACGGCTGTCGCGCCGGGTCAGTGCGCTGGCCCTCGGCGTGAGCGTCGCGGCCCGGCTGGGCGCGGGGTCGGCGGCACGACGGATCGCGGGAGCACGCTCTCCGAGCGCCCCCGTCACAGCACTTCGTACCGCGGCACCTCGAATCTCAGGACGGAGACCGACATGAGCGGCGGACTGCTGGTCGCCGGGACCACCTCGGACGCGGGCAAGAGCGTCGTCACGGCGGGCATCTGCCGCTGGCTGGTGCGCCGGGGCGTGAAGGTCGCGCCGTTCAAGGCGCAGAACATGTCACTCAACTCCTTCGTCACCCGTGAGGGCGCCGAGATCGGCCGCGCCCAGGCCATGCAGGCCCAGGCAGCCCGGGTGGAGCCGACCGCCCTGATGAATCCGGTGCTGCTCAAGCCCGGCAGCGACCGCTCCAGCCAGGTCGTCCTGATGGGGCGTCCGGTCGGCGAGATGAGCGCACGCGGCTACCACGGCGGCCGGCAGGAGTCGCTCCTGTCCACCGTCGTGGACTGCCTGGAGCAGCTTCGGGGCACGTATGACGCCGTGATCTGCGAGGGGGCGGGCAGCCCGGCCGAGATCAATCTGCGGCGCACGGACATCGTGAACATGGGCATCGCACGGGCGGCGCGCTTCCCGGTGGTGGTCGTCGGCGACATCGACCGCGGCGGGGTCTTCGCCTCGTTCTTCGGTACGACGGCGCTGCTCTCGGCCGAGGACCAGGCGCTGATCGCCGGCTATCTGGTCAACAAGTTCCGCGGCGACGTGTCGCTGCTGGAGCCCGGCCTGGACATGCTGCGGGACCTGACGGGACGTCCGACGTACGGGGTGCTGCCGTTCGCCCACGGCCTCGGCATCGACGAGGAGGACGGTCTGCGGGTCTCGCTGCGCGGCACCGTACGCGAGTCGGTGCTCGCACCGCCGCACGGCGAGGACATCCTGCGCATCGCCGTGTGCGCCGTGCCGCTGATGTCCAACTTCACCGACGTGGACGCGCTGGCCGCCGAACCGGGCGTCGTCGTACGGTTCGTGGACCGCGCCGAGGAACTCCACGACGCCGACCTCGTCATCGTGCCCGGCACCCGCGGCACCGTGAAGGCGCTCGCCTGGCTGCGCGAGCGCGGTCTCGCCGACGCCCTGCTGCGACGCGCCGCCGAGGGCCGTCCGGTCCTCGGCATCTGCGGCGGCTACCAGATCCTCGGCGAACGCATCGAGGACGACGTGGAGTCGCGCGCGGGGACGGTCGAGGGGCTCGGACTGCTGCCCGTCCGCATCCGGTTCGACCGGGAGAAGACCCTCGCCCGGCCGGTCGGCGAGGCGCTCGGCGCCCCGGTCGAGGGGTACGAGATCCACCACGGCGTCGCCGACGTGCGCGGCGGCGAGCCGTTCCTCACCGACGGGCGGGGCGAGCGCCTCGACGGCTGCCGCACCGGCGCCGTGTGGGGCACCCACTGGCACGGCTCACTGGAGAGCGACGTCTTCCGCCGCCGCTTCCTGACCGAGGTCGCGAGCGCTGCCGGCCGCCGTTTCGTGCCCGCCCCCGACACCTGTTTCGCCGGCCTGCGGGAGGAACAGCTCGACCGCCTCGGCGACCTGATCGAAGAACACGCGGACACCGATGCGCTGTGGCGACTCATCGAGTCGGGCGCACCGGCAGGACTTCCCTTCATCGCCCCCGGAGCACCTGGAGCACGCGCATGAACGCCCCACCGACCGCCCCGCTGAGCACCGTGCTGCTGCTGTCCACCGCCGACACCGACCTCCTCGCCGCGCGTGCCTCGGGCGCGCCGTACCGGATCGGCAACCCGGCCCGCATCGACGCCCGGGACGAACTGCCCGCGCTGATCGAGGGCTCCTCCGTCGCCGTCGTCCGACTCCTGGGCGGCAAGCGCGCCTGGGAGGACGGCCTCGCCGTCCTGAAGGCGTCCGGCATCCCGACCGTGCTGCTCGGCGGTGAGAGCGTGCCGGACGCGGAGCTGATGGCCGAGTCGTCCGCCCCGGCGGGCGTCGTCGCCGAGGCGCTGCGCTACCTGGTGGAGGGCGGCCCGGGGAACCTCGTCGAGCTGGCCCGCTTCCTCTGCGACACCGTCCTGCTGACCGGGCACGGGTTCGCCGAACCGCAGGCGATGCCCGAGTGGGGCCTGCACGGCGGCCGTACGTTCACCGAGGGCCGCCCGACCGTCGGCGTGCTCTTCTACCGGGCGCACCACCTCTCCGGCAACACCTCGTTCGTCGACGTGCTGTGCGACGCCATCGAGGCGCGCGGCGCCAACGCCCTTCCCGTGTACTGCGGTTCGCTGCGCGGCGCGGACGCCGGGCTGTACGAGCTCCTCGGCCGGGCCGACGCCCTGGTCGCCACGGTGCTCGCGGCCGGCGGAACCCGCGCGTCGGACGCCTCCGCCGGGGGCGACGACGAGGCCTGGGACATCGGCGCGCTCGCCGACCTGAACGTGCCGGTGCTGCAAGGGCTCTGCCTCACCTCCTCGCGCGCCGCCTGGGAGGCGTCGGACGCGGCACTGGCCCCCATGGACGCGGCGATGCAGGTCGCGATCCCCGAGTTCGACGGCCGGCTGATCACCGTCCCGTTCTCCTTCAAGGAGCAGGGCCCGGACGAGGTGCCGGTGTACCGCGCCGACCCCGAGCGCGCCGCCCGCGTCGCCGGGATCGCCGTGCGTCACGCCGTCCTCAAGCACAAGCCCAACGCCGAGAAGAAGCTCGCCCTGGTCTTCACCGCCTACCCCACCAAGCACTCCCGTGTCGGCAACGCGGTCGGCCTGGACACGCCCGCCTCCGCCGTCCGCGTCCTGGACGCCCTGAAGGAAGCCGGTTACGGGGTCGACGCGCACCCGGACAACGGCGACGAGCTCATCCACCGCCTCATCAACGCCGGTGGCCACGACGTGGAGTGGCTGACCGAGGAGCAGCTCGCCGCGGCCCCCGCCAGGGTTCCGCTGGCGGACTACCGGGAGTGGTTCGCGAAGCTGGAGCCGGGGCTGCGCGACTCGATGCTGGAGCACTGGGGCGAGCCGCCGGGCTCGCTGTACGTGGACGGCGACGACATCGTCCTCGCCTCGCTCCAGTTCGGGAACGTGGTGGTGCTGATCCAGCCGCCGCGCGGATTCGGCGAGAACCCGATCGCGATCTACCACGATCCGGACATGCCGCCCTCGCACCACTACCTGGCCACCTACCGCTGGCTGGAGAACACCTTCGGCGCGGACGCCGTCGTCCACATGGGCAAGCACGGCACGATGGAGTGGCTGCCCGGCAAGGGCCTCGGACTGTCCGCCGGCTGCGGCCCGGACGCGGTGCTCGGGGAACTGCCGCTGATCTACCCGTTCATCGTCAACGACCCGGGCGAGGGCACCCAGGCCAAGCGCCGCGGCCACGCCACGGTGGTGGACCACCTGGTCCCGCCGATGGCGCGCGCCGACACGTACGGCGACCTGGCGAAGCTGGAGCAGTTGCTCGACGAGTACGCGCTGGTCAGCGATCTGGACCCGACCAAGGCCCCCACCGTACGGGCGCAGATCTGGACGCTGGTCAAGGCCGCGGAGCTGCACCACGACCTGCATGTCGACGAGCAGCCGGGCGACGACGACTTCGACTCGTTCGTCATGCACATCGACGGCTACCTCTGTGAGATCAAGGACGTCCAGATCCGCGACGGTCTGCACATCCTGGGCGGCGGCCCGGTCGACGAGGCCCGGGTCAACCTGGTCCTGGCGGTCCTGCGCGCCTCGCAGGTGTGGGGCGGCACGGCGAACGCGCTGCCGGGCCTGCGGGCCGCCATCGCCGGGCACTTCGGGCTCAGCGAGAAGGAACTGCTGGGCGAGCCGGGCGCCGCCGTGAAGGTGCCCGCCGAGCTGAGCGCGCTGGTGGAGGGCCCTGCCCGGACGGGCGCGGACGCGATCGACCTGCTGGAGCAGCTGTGCCGCCGCCTCGCGGAGGGCATGGAGGCGCGCGGCTGGGAGCTCTCGAAGGTGGCCGGCCTGGCGCGGGAGGTGCTGGGCTTCGAACTCCCGGACGCCGTCGCCGTCCTGGGCTTCGCCTGCGAGGAGGTCGTGCCCCGGCTGGCCCGGACGACCGACGAGATCGACCACATCCTGCTCGCGCTGGACGGCGGCTTCGTCCCGGCGGGCCCCTCGGGCTCGCCGACGCGCGGCCTCGTCAACGTGCTGCCGACCGGCCGCAACTTCTACTCCGTCGACCCGAAGGCGATCCCGTCCCGGCTGTCGTGGGAGGTCGGCCAGTCGCTCGCCGACTCGCTGATCGCCCGGTACCTCGCCGACACGGGCGCCTACCCGAAGTCGGTGGGCCTGACCGTGTGGGGCACCTCGGCCATGCGCACCCAGGGCGACGACATCGCGGAGATCCTCGCGCTGCTCGGCTGCCGCCCGGTATGGGACGACGCCTCTCGCCGGGTGACGGGCTTCGAGGTGGTGCCGGTGAGCGAGCTGGGCCGGCCGCGCATCGATGTGACGGTCCGGATCTCCGGCTTCTTCCGCGACGCGTTCCCGCACGTCGTGGGGCTGATCGACGACGCGGTGCGCGCGGTGGCGGAGCTGGACGAGCCGGCCGACGCCAACTACGTACGGGCGCACGCCGACGAGGACACGGCGGAGCACGGCGACCGCCGACGGGCCACGGCACGCATCTTCGGCTCGAAGCCGGGGGCGTACGGGGCGGGGCTGCTGCCGCTGATCGACGCGCGCAACTGGCGGTCGGACGCGGACCTGGCCGAGGTGTACGCGGTCTGGGGCGGTTACGCGTACGGGCGCGGTCTCGAGGGGCGGGCGGCGCGCGGGGACATGGAGACGGCGTTCCGGCGGATCGCGGTGGCGGCGAAGAACGTGGACACGAGGGAGCACGACCTCGTCGACGCGGACGACTACTTCCAGTACCACGGCGGCATGGTGGCCATGGTTCGACACCTGACGGGCGAGTCGCCCGAGGCGTACGTGGGGGATTCGGCGACGCCGGACCAGGTGAAGACGCGGACGCTGGGCGAGGAGACGCACCGGGTGTTCCGCGCGCGGGTCGTGAACCCGCGCTGGATGGCGGCGATGCGGCGGCACGGGTACAAGGGCGCCTTCGAGATGGCGGCGACCGTGGACTACCTGTTCGGGTACGACGCCACGGCGGGCGTCGTCGACGACTGGATGTACGAGAAGTTGTCGGCGGAGTACGTCTTCGACGAGACCAACCGGGACTTCATGAAGAAGTCCAACCCGTGGGCGCTGCGCGGGATTTCGGAGCGGTTGCTGGAGGCGGCGGAGCGCGGGCTGTGGGCGGAGCCGGACGCGGAGACGCTGGAGCGGTTGCGGGCGACGTATCTGGAGCTCGAGGGCGACCTGGAGGGTGACGCGTGAGCGGGCTCCACCGGGGGCTCCGCCTCCGAACCCCCGCTTCTCAATCGCCGGAGGGGCTGGCATGCCCGCCGGAGTCGCTGGAATCCGCCACCCCCAAGGAGGCCTCGTGAGTACGCCGTACCCCTTCACCGCCATCGTCGGGCAGGACGATCTCCGGCTCGGGCTGCTCCTCAACGCGGTGAGCCCCGCCGTCGGCGGGGTCCTCGTGCGCGGCGAGAAGGGCACCGCCAAGTCCACCGCCGTGCGCGCGCTGGCAGCGCTCATGCCCGAGGTGTCGGTCGTCCCCGGATGCCGGTTCTCCTGCTCCCCCGACTCCCCCGATCCGGCCTGCCCCGACGGGCCCCACGAGCCCGGGGCAGGTGTGTCGCGGGCGGCGCGGACCGTGGAACTGCCCGTCGGCGCGTCCGAGGACCGGCTCGTCGGGGCGCTCGACATCGAGCGGGCGCTCGCCGAGGGCGTGAAGGCCTTCGAGCCGGGGCTCCTCGCCGACGCGCATCGCGGAATCCTGTACGTCGACGAGGTCAACCTGCTGCACGACCACTTGGTGGACCTGCTGCTGGACGCCGCCGCCATGGGCGCCTCGTACGTGGAGCGTGAAGGCGTCTCCGTACGGCATGCCGCCCGGTTCCTGCTCGTCGGGACCATGAATCCCGAGGAGGGAGAGCTCAGGCCGCAGCTCCTCGACCGGTTCGGGCTGACCGTCGAGGTCGCCGCCTCCCGGGAGACCGGTCTGCGGGTCGAGGTGGTGCGGCGGCGGCTCGCGTACGACGACGATCCTGCGGGCTTCGCCGCCCGGTGGGCCGACGAGGAAGGCGCGTTGCGGGCCCGGATCGTGGCCGCGCGGGCGCTGCTCCCCCGGGTGCGGCTCGGCGACGGCGCGTTGCGGCAGATCGCGGCCACCTGCGCCGCCTTCGAGGTCGACGGGATGCGGGCCGACATCGTGATGGCCCGGACCGCCACCGCGCTGGCCGCCTGGGCGGGGCGTACGGACGTGCTCGCCGAGGATGTCCGGCAGGCCGCCCTGCTCGCGCTCCCCCACCGGCGGCGGCGCAACCCCTTCGACGCGCCGGGGCTCGACGAGGACAAGCTCGACGACACGCTGGAGCAGAACAGCTCCGAGGACGACGATCCGGACCCGGACGGCCCGGGCGGTGGCGGCCGGCCGCCGGAGGGCGACGGGCCGGACACGCCGCCCCAGCCCGAGGGCGGCGCCGACGACACGCCCGCGCAGTCCGTCCCCGAGCAGGGCGGGGAGCCGGGCCAGGGGCAGTCCTCCGGGGGCGGCGAGCAGCAGCCGGTACGGGCCGGTGAACCGTTTCGTACGAAGGTGCTGAGCGTTCCGGGTCTGGGCGAGGGCGCGGCGGGGCGGCGGTCCCGGGCGCGTACCGAGCACGGGCGGACGACCGGGGCGCGGCGTCCGCGGGGCGCGCTGACGAAGCTGCATCTGGCCGCGACCGTGCAGGCCGCCGCCCCGCATCAGCGGGCGCGGGGGCGGTCGGGCCGGGGGCTGGTGGTGCGGCGGGACGATCTGCGGCAGGCGGTGCGCGAGGGGCGCGAGGGGAATCTCGTGCTGTTCGTCGTGGACGCGTCCGGGTCGATGGCCGCCCGGCAGCGGATGACCGCCGTGAAGGGCGCGGTGCTGTCCCTGCTGATGGATGCCTACCAGCGACGCGACAAGGTCGGGCTGATCACCTTCCGGGGCAAGGACGCCGAGGTGGTGCTGCCGCCGACGTCGTCGGTGGACGCGGCCGCCGCCCGGCTGGAGACGCTCCCGACCGGTGGGCGCACCCCGGTGGCCGCCGGGCTGCTCAAGGCCCATGACGTCCTGCGGGTGGAGCGGCTGCGCGATCCGTCGCGGCGGCCGTTGATGGTCGTGGTGACCGATGGGCGGGCGACCGGGGGGCCGGAGCCGGTGGCGCTGGCCGCGCGGGCGGCGCGGCTGCATGAGGCGGAGGGCATCGCGTCCGTCGTCGTGGACTGCGAGTCGGGTCCGGTACGGCTCGGGCTCGCGGCGAGCCTCGCGGGAGAGCTGGGCGGCACCGCCGTGACGCTCGACGAACTGCGGGCCGATTCGATCGCCGGGCTCGTCAAGGACGTGCAGGGCTACAGCAGGAGGGCCGCGTAATGCCGCAGGGACAGCCGGTCAGTGTGCCGGACGACGGGCTCACCACCCGCCAGCGCCGCAACCGGCCGCTGCTGGTGGTGCACACCGGCATCGGCAAGGGGAAGTCGACGGCGGCCTTCGGGCTCGCGTTGCGCGCCTGGAATCAGGGGTGGCCGATCGGGGTCTTCCAGTTCGTGAAGTCGGCGAAGTGGAAGGTCGGCGAGGAGAACGCCCTGAAGGTCCTCGGCGCGAGCGGCGAGGGCGGGTCCGTCGCCTGGCACAAGATGGGCGAGGGCTGGTCCTGGGTCCAGCGCGACCAGCAGCTGGACAACGAGGCGGCAGCGCGGGAGGGCTGGGAGCAGGTCAAGCGCGATCTGGCAGCCGAGACGTACCGGCTGTACGTCCTCGACGAGTTCGCCTATCCGATGCACTGGGGGTGGGTCGACACCGATGAGGTCGTCGAGGTGCTGCGTCGGCGGCCGGGCAGCCAGCACGTGGTGATCACCGGGCGCAACGCGCCTGCCGCGCTGGTGGACGCCGCCGACCTGGTGACCGACATGTCGAAGGTCAAGCACCCGATGGACGCCGGGCAGAAGGGCCAGAGGGGCATCGAGTGGTGAACGTTCCGCGCCTGGTCGTCGCCGCGCCGTCGTCCGGCAGCGGCAAGACCACCGTCGCGACGGGTCTGATGGCCGCCTTCGCCGGGCGGGGGCTCGCCGTGTCCGGGCACAAGGTGGGCCCCGACTACATCGATCCGGGCTACCACACCCTTGCCACCGGGCGGCCGGGGCGCAATCTCGACGCCTACATGTGCGGGCCCGAGCTGATCGCTCCGCTGTTCGCGCACGGTGCGCAGGGGTGCGACCTGGCCGTCGTCGAGGGCGTGATGGGGCTGTACGACGGGGCGTCGGGGCACGGCGAGCTCGCGTCCACCGCCCAGGTGGCGAAGCTGCTGCGGGCGCCGGTGGTGCTCGTCGTGGACGCGTCGTCGCAGGCGCGGTCCGTGGCCGCGCTGGTGCACGGGTTCGCCTCGTGGGACACGCAGGTGCGGATCGGCGGGGTGATCCTGAACAAGGTCGGCTCGGACCGGCACGAGGCGTTGCTGCGGGAGGCCCTGGACGAGTCCGGGGTGCCGGTGCTGGGGGCGTTGCGGCGTGCCGATCAGGTGGCGGTGCCGTCGCGGCATCTGGGGCTGGTGCCGGTGGCCGAGCGGCAGGGCGATGCGGTGGCCGCTGTCGCGGCGATGGGGGACCGGGTGCGGGCCGGGTGTGACCTGGAGGCGTTGCTTGCCCTGGCGCGGTCCGCGCCGCCGGTGCCGGGTGAGGTGTGGAGTGCGGCGGAGGCGGTCGGCGCCCGCGGCGGGCCTGTTCCCCTGCCCGCCCCTTCCCGTAACCAGGGGCTCCGCCCCCGGACGCCCGCTCCTCGAACGCCGGAGGGGCTGGGAGCACGCGGGGACGGGCCGGGAGGTGCTCCGGAGGGGCTGGGAGTGGTCGTCGCCGTCGCCTCCGGGCCCGCGTTCACCTTCTCCTACGCCGAGCACAGTGAGCTGCTCGCCGCCGCCGGGGCCACCGTCGTGCCGTTCGATCCGTTGCGGGACGAGGCGTTGCCCGAAGGGACCGGGGGGCTGGTCATCGGGGGCGGGTTCCCCGAGGTGTACGGCCCCGGGCTGTCGGCCAACGAGCCGTTGCGCAGGGCCGTGGCCGAACTGGCCTTCTCCGGGGCGCCGGTGGCTGCCGAGTGCGCCGGGCTGCTGTATCTGGCGCGGTCGCTGGACGGGCTGCCGATGTGCGGGGTGCTGGACGCCGAGGCGCGGATGTCGGAGCGGCTGACGCTCGGCTACCGGGACGCCGTGGCGGTCTCCGACAGTGTGCTGGCGGCTACGGGGACCCGGATGCGCGGGCACGAGTTCCACCGCACCGTGCTGGAGCCCGGCGCCGGGGACGTGCCGGCCTGGGGCATGCACCGGCCCGAGCGACGCGTGGAGGGGTTCGTGCAGCAGGGCGTGCACGCGAGTTATCTGCATACGCACTGGGCTTCGGCGCCCGGTACGGCCCGCCGATTCGTGGAGAGGTGCCAAGGATGAACACACTGGTCGGGGTCGGGGTCGGGCCCGGTGATCCGGAGCTGGTGACCGTCAAGGGCGTCAACGCGCTGCGGGACGCGGCGGTCGTCGTGGTGCCCGTGATGGACACCGGTGAGCGGGGGCGCGCCGAGGCGACGGTGCTGCACTACGTCGGGGCCGAGAAGGTCGTGCGGGTCGTGTTCGCGCTCAACGAGCGGACGGACCGGGCCCGGCGGGAGGCGGCGTGGGACGCGGCGGGGGCGCGGGTCGCGGAGTTGCTGCGCACGCGTGGTTCGGTGGCGTTCGCGACCATCGGCGACCCCAACGTGTATTCGACGTTCACCTATCTCGCGCACACGATCGGTGAGCTGTTGCCGGGTACCGCCATGGTGACGGTCCCGGGCATCACGGCGATGCAGGATCTGGCCGCGCGCAGTGGCGCGGTGCTGACCGAGGGGACCGAGCCGTTGACGCTGGTTCCGGTGACCGCGGGGGCGGCCGTGCTGAAGCAGGCGCTGGAGGGGCCGGGGACGGTCGTCGCGTACAAGTTCGGGCGGCTGGCCGAGGAGGTCGCCACCGCGTTGCGCGAGACGGGGCGGACCGCGGACGCGGTGTGGGGCTCGGCGCTCGGGCTGCCGGAGGAGTCGATCCGGCCGGCGGCGGAGCTGGCCGACGGCCCGCTGCCGTACCTCTCCACGCTGATCGCCCCCGCGCCGCGCGACGGCGGGCGGGGCGGCAAGCTGTGAGGCGGTCACTGCGCGAGGCCCACCACCAGCCAGATGAAGCCCACTCCTGCGACCGTGCACAGCAGGGTGGAGCGGGCCGGGTGGTCGTGGTGCGCCTCGGGCAGGATCTCCGCTGCGGCGAGGTAGAGCAGCGCGCCGCCGAAGAAGCCGAGATAGCAGCCGAGGAGTTCCTCCGGAAGGGTGAACACGAGCGTCGTCGCCGCGCCGACCACGGGCGCCGCCGCGTCCGCGTACAGCATCGTCAGGGCCTTGCGGCGGGCGTTCCCGTACAGGCTGGTGATCGTGTACGTGTTGAAGCCGTCGGCGAAGTCGTGGGTGATGACGGCGAGGGCGACGGCCGCCCCCATGCCGCCACCGACCTGGAACGCCGCGCCGAGCGCCACGCCGTCCATCAGGCTGTGCAGGACCATCGCGGCCGCCGCTGTCAGTCCGACCTGGGGCACGCGTTCCTCGCTCGCGCCGTGTGCCGCCTGGCGTACGGCGAGCAGCCGCTCCACCAGGTGGGCGAAGAGGAAGCCGCCCACGAACAGGAGCAGGGCCGCCGGTACGCCGAAGACGAGGCCGCCCGCCGCTTC
This sequence comes from Streptomyces sp. NPDC005775, assembly GCF_042871565.1. NCBI lineage: Bacteria > Bacillati > Actinomycetota > Actinomycetes > Kitasatosporales > Streptomycetaceae > Streptomyces > Streptomyces sp. NPDC005775. The sequence goes on from NZ_JBIAIU010000026.1 coordinate 52,468, forward strand.
GATGGCCTCCGGCAGCAGGTCGAGGCCGACGACTCCGAGCATCAGTCCGCCGGCGAATCCGAGCACCAGGTGGCGGCGGTCGGTGACGCGCTGGGCGACCCAGCCGCCGACCAGGGTCATCAGGAACGCGCCGAGCGCGACGAACACCGCCATGGGCTCTTGCTAGCCGATTGACCCCGGTGCCCGCATCTTCGGGCGCCCACCGTCATGTCCCGTTGTTTCCTGTCCTGAAAGGACCGTTCCATGTCCGAAGCAGTCGACGCAGTCGCCGCGCCCACGCGCGGCACCGTCACGTTCGTCGGTGCCGGCCCCGGCGCCGCCGATCTGCTGACCTTCCGGGCGGCGCGGGCCATCGCGGACGCCGACGTCGTCATCTGGGCGGCGAGCCTCGTGCAGGCGGAGGTCCTCGATCACGCCCGGGAGGGCGCCGAGATCCTGGACTCGGCCCAGATGTCCCTCGAGGAGGTCGTGGCCGTGTACCGGCGGGCGGCGGAGGAGGGGCTGAAAGTGGCCAGGATCCACTCCGGTGATCCGGCGCTGTGGGGCGGCACGCAGGAGCAGGTCGACCGCTGCGGTGAGCTGGGGGTCGCGGTCGAGATCGTGCCCGGCGTGTCGTCGTTCTCGGCGGTCGCCGCGGTCGTGCGGCGGGAGCTGACGATCCCCGAGGTGGCGCAGTCGGTGATCCTGACCCGGCTCGGCGGCGGCAAGACGCCGATGCCGCCGGGCGAGGAGGTGCGGGAGTTCGCCCGGCACGGCACGACGATGGCGCTGTTCCTGTCCGCGGCCCGGTCCGGTCAGCTGACCGAGGAGCTGCTGGAGGGCGGTTACCCGACCTCGACGCCGGTGGTGATCGCGTATCAGGCCACGTGGCCGGAGGAGCTGATCCTGCACTGCACGATCGAGACGCTGGAGGCCACGGTCAAGGAGCACAAGCTCTGGAAGCACACGCTGTTCCTCGTCGGCCCGGCCCTGTCGGCGTCGGGGACGCGTTCGCACCTCTACCATCCGGGCCACTTCCACGGGTACCGCAAGGCCGACAAGGCGGCGCGCGCCGAGTTGCGCGCCCAGCGGTCCGGCTCGTGATCCGGGTCTTCGGTACGGGGACGGGGGCGCCGCTCGCCCCCGAAGCCGTGCGGGCGCTGGCCGGGGCCACGCTCGTGGCCGGGGCCCGGCGCCATCTGGACGGGGCCGTACTCGCGGCCGGTGCCGGGCGGGTGGTGCTGGGTCCGCTGGCTCCGGCCCTGGACCGGATCGGGAAGCACCTGTCCGAGGACGGGGCACGCGTGGTGGTGCTGGCCTCCGGCGATCCGGGGTTCTTCGGGATCGTGCGGGCGCTGGCCGGACGGTTCGGGGCCGCGGCGCTGGATGTGCGGCCGGGGGCGCCGTCGATCGCGGTGGCGTTCGCCCGGCTGGGTCTGCCGTGGGACGACGCGGTCGTCGTCAGCGCGCACGGGCGGGACCCGCGGACCGCGGTGAACGTGTGCTTCGCCCACCCGAAGGTCGCGGTGCTCACGGGGCCGGGCGCCGGCCCCGCCGAGTTGGCGGCCGGACTGCTGTACCGGAGCCAGGAGCGGACCCTGGTCGTCGCGACGGCGCTCGGGGACCCGGAGCACGAGCGCGTGGAGCGGCTGACGCCCGGTGAGGCGGCGGCCCGTGAGTGGCCTGATCCGGTGAGCGTGGTGCTGTGCCTGGACGAGTCGCGGGCCCTCTCACCGGCCCGGACGGTGGCGGGTCCGGCCACGGGTCCGGCCGGATGGGCGCTGGACGAGGCGGAGTTCGAGCACCGCGACTCGATGATCACCAAGTTCGAGGTGCGGGCGCTGGCGCTGGCCAGGCTCGGGCCGCGCACGGGTGATCTGGTGTGGGACATCGGCGCCGGCTCCGGATCGGTGGCGGTGGAGTGTGCGCGGCTCGGCGCGGCGGCGGTGGCCGTCGAGAAGACGGTGGACGGGGTCGAGCGGATCCGGGCGAACGCCGCCGCGCACGGGGTGTACGTGCGGGCGGTGCACGGAGCCGCGCCCATAGTGCTGTCCGATCTGGCGGACCCCGACGCGGTGTTCGTCGGGGGCGGCGGGCAGGAGCTGCCCGCGATCGTGACGGCGTGCGCCCGGCGGGCGCGGCGTGCCGTGGTGGTCGCGGTGGCTGCGCTGGACCGGGTGGGACCGGTGCGGGCGGCGCTGGCCGCCGGCGGTCTCGTGCCCGAGGGCGTGCTGCTGCAGTCCTCGCGGCTGGCGCCGCTGCCCGGTGACGTGACCCGGCTCGCCGCGGCCAATCCGGTCTTTCTGCTGTGGGGCGTCCGCTCCGCGGCCGGTGCAAGTGAAGGAGCGACCCAGTGATCGGCCTGATCTCCGCGACGGCGGCGGGTGCCGTCGCCCGTGACCGGCTGGCCGCGGCCTGGCCCGGCCGGGCCGTGGTCTACGACGGCCCGGTGGGCGAAGCCGTGCGGCGGGCGTTCGCCGAGTGCGAGCAGCTGGTGTGTTTCCTGGCGACGGGAGCCGTGGTGCGCCTGGTCGCCCCGCTGCTCGCGGACAAGTCGGCCGATCCCGGTGTCGTCTGTGTCGACGAGGCGGGGCGCCACGCGGTGGCGTTGCTCGGCGGCCACGGCGGCGGGGCGAACGCCCTGGCGGTGGCGGTCGGTGAGGTGCTGGGCGCGGCGCCGGTGGTGACGACGGCGACGGACGCGGTGGGCGTGCCCGGTCTCGACATGCTGGGGCTCCCCGTGGAGGGGGATGTCGCCGGGGTGTCGCGGGCGATGCTGGACGGCGCGCCGGTGGCGCTGCGGGCGGACGCGGTGTGGCCGTTGCCGGCGCTGCCGCCGAACGTGGGCCCGGCGACGACCGCTGCGGCGGTGCTGCACCTCACCGACCGGGTCCTGGAACCGGGGGCGCGCGAAGCCGTGTTGCGACCGGCTTCGCTCGTTGTGGGGGTCGGCGCGTCCAGGGGCGCGCCCGTCGGCGAGGTGCTCGGGCTGATCCGGGCCGCGCTGGCGCAGGCCGGGCTCTCGGCACTGAGCGTCGCGGAGCTGGTGACCGTCGACGCGAAGGCCGGGGAGCCGGGGATCGTGGCGGCCGCCGCCGAGCTGGGTGTGCCGCTGCGGACGTACCCGGCCGACGAGCTGGCCCGGATCGAGGTGCCGCACCCGTCCGACGCGCCGCTCGCCGCCGTCGGCACGCCCTCGGTCGCGGAGGCCGCGGCGCTCGCGGGCGGCGGTGAACTCCTCGTACCGAAGCGGAAGTCGGACCCCGGGGGGCGGGCCGCGATGGCCACCTGTGCGGTGGTGCGCCGGGCACCGCGCGGGCGGCTCGCGGTCGTGGGGCTCGGCCCCGGGGCGCGTGACCTGCTGACGCCGCGGGCCCGCGAGGAGCTGCGGCGGGCGTCGGTGCTGGTCGGACTCGACCAGTACGTCGACCAGATCAGGGATCTGCTGCGACCGGGCACGACGCTGCTGGAGTCGGGGCTCGGTGCCGAGGAGGAGCGGGCCCGTACCGCGGTCGCCGAGGCGCGCAAGGGCCACGCGGTGGCGCTGATCGGCAGCGGCGACGCCGGGGTGTACGCCATGGCCTCACCGGCGCTGGCCGAGGCGGGCGCCGACATCGACGTGGTGGGCGTGCCGGGGGTGACGGCCGCGCTGGCGGCGGCCGCGATCCTGGGCGCCCCGCTGGGCCACGACCACGTCTCGATCAGCCTCTCCGACCTGCACACCCCGTGGGAGGTCATCGAGCGCCGGGTCCGGGCCGCGGCCGAGGCCGACATCATCGTGACGTTCTACAACCCGCGCAGCCGGGGCCGCGACTGGCAGCTCCCGAAGGCGCTGTCGATCCTGTCGGAACACCGGGACGCGGCCACTCCGGTCGGCGTCGTGCGCAACGCCTCCCGGCCCGACGAGTCCAGCCGGGTGACGTCGCTGTCGGCACTGGACCCGGCGATCGTCGACATGATGACCGTCGTCACCGTCGGGAACACGGCCACCCGCGAGATCGCGGGCCGCATGGTCACCCCGCGCGGCTACCGGTGGCAGTCCGCCACGGCCGCGCCCACGACGGCGGCCGCCCCGTGAACGGGACCGCCGCCACCCCGCACCCCACCCCCCATGAACACCGAGGAGCATCAGTGAACACCCCGTCCGCCCAGCCCGCCCTGCTCATCGCCGGCCACGGCACCCGGGACGAGGGCGGGGCCGCCGCCTTCCGTGACTTCGTGGCGGAACTCGGAGCGCGTAACCCGCGGTTGCCCGTGGCGGGTGGCTTCATCGAGCTGTCGCCGCCGCCGCTCGGCGACGCCGTGAGCGCACTCGTCGAACAGGGCGTGAAGCACTTCGCGGCCGTACCGCTCATGCTCGTGTCGGCCGGCCACGCCAAGGGGGACATCCCGGCCGCGCTGACCCGCGAGAAGGAGCGCCACCCGGGCATCTCCTACACGTACGGGCGTCCGCTCGGTCCGCACCCGGCGCTGTTGAAGGTGCTGGAGCGACGGGTGGACGAGGTGCTGGGCGACACGGACCGGTCCGAGGTGACGATCCTGCTGGTGGGGCGCGGCTCCACCGACCCGGACGCCAACGCCGAGGTGTACAAGGCGGCGCGGCTGTTCTGGGAGGGCCGGGGCTACGCGGGTGTGGAGACGGCTTTCGTCTCGCTGGCCGCCCCTGACGTGCCGTCCGGTCTCGACCGTTGCGTGAAGCTGGGTGCGGAGCGCATAGTCGTTCTGCCGTACTTCCTCTTCACCGGCATCCTGCCGGACCGGGTGCGTCACCAGACCACGGAGTGGGCCGCCGCCCACCCTGAGCTGGACATCCGGTCGGCCGAGGTGATCGGCGCCGCGGAGGAACTGCTCGATCTGGTCATGGAGCGCTACCGGGAGGCCGTCAAGGGCGATCTGCGGATGAACTGCGACTCTTGCGTGTACCGGATCGCACTGCCGGGCTTCGAGGACAAGGTGGGACTGCCGCAGCAGCCGCACTTCCACCCTGACGACGACGGCCATCACCACCACCCCCACCATGGCGGTCATGCACACTCCCATTGAGAGCCCCGACGCTACAGGCGCGGGCGCGCACGATCTGCGTCATCACGGTGACGCGGAGGTACGGGGACGGGGCCGGGATCTGACCGATCTCGCCGTCAACGTACGGGCCGGGACCCCACCGGCCTGGCTGAAGGAGCGGATAGCCGCGTCCTTGGGCGCGCTCGCCGCGTACCCGGACGGGCGCGCGGCGCGCGCCGCTGTCGCGGCCCGGCACGGGCTGCCGCCGGAGCGGCTCCTGTTGACGGCGGGCGCGGCGGAGGCGTTCGTGCTGATCGCACGCGCGCTGCCGGCCAGGCGGCCGGTCGTGGTGCATCCCCAGTTCACCGAGCCGGAGGCGGCGCTGCGCGCGGCCGGGCACGACGTGGGGCGGGTGCTGCTGCGGGCCGTTGACGGCTTCCGGCTGGATCCGGCGGCCGTGCCGGCCGACGCGGACCTCGTGGTGGTCGGCAATCCGACCAACCCGACGTCCGTGCTGCACCCGGCCGCGGTGCTGGAGCGACTGGCGCGTCCCGGGCGGACGCTGGTGGTCGACGAGGCGTTCATGGACGCGGTGCCGGGCGAGCGCGAGGCGCTGTGCGGCCGTACGGACATTCCGGGGCTCGTTGTCCTGCGCAGCCTCACCAAGACGTGGGGGCTCGCGGGGCTGCGGATCGGCTATGCGACGGCGGCGCCGGAGACCATTCGCACGCTGGAGGAGGCGCAGCCGTTGTGGCCGGTGTCGTCGCCGGCGCTCGCGGCGGCCGAGGCGTGCGTGGAGCCGCGGGCGCTGGCCGAGGCGGCAGCCGCGGCGGACCGGATCACGGTGGACCGCTGCCATCTGGTGGCGGGTCTGCGGGAGTTCACCGAGATACGGGTGGTGGAACCGGCGCAGGGGCCGTTCGTGCTGGTCCGGCTGGAGTGGGCCGCGGAGGTACGTGAGCGGTTGCGGACGCTGGGCTTCGCGGTCCGGCGTGGCGATACGTTCCCGGGGCTCGGCGACGAGTGGCTGCGGCTCGCGGTACGGGACCGCACGACGACCAACCGCTTCCTGCAGGCGTTCGACCAGGCCCTCCAGGCGCTGTCCGCGGTGAGCCGCTGACCCCTGTCGGGTCCGGCCGCCGGCCCTGCGGCGCGCGCCGCACGTGCCGAGCGGGGAGCGGTGCTCCGTATACGGAACACCGCCCCCCTCCCCCCTTTTCCCCTACGGCCCCCCGGCCGCCCCCTCGGGCTGTGGCTCCGGCTCGCTCCCCCGGGTGTCAGTCCTGCGCGCGCCGCCGGGCCACGACCATCGCACCGGCGCCGACTGCCAGCAGGAGGGCGGCGCCGCCTGCGACGTACGGCGTGGTGGAGCTGCTGCCCGTCTCGGCGAGGTCGGCACCCGTGTCGGCGGCCTGGGGTGCGTGACCGGTGCCGGTCTGGGGCTTCACATCACCGCCGGTGTCGCCGGCCGTGGAGCCCGTGGTGGAACCGGTCGTGGAGCCCGTGGTGGCGCCGGTGGTGTTGGATCCGCCGTCGGTGGAGCCACCGTCACCCGACCCGCCGTCGGTGGAGCCGCCCTCGGTCGAGCCACCGTTGGTGGAGCCGCCATCGGTGGAGCCGCCGTCCGTCGATCCCCCGTTGTCACCGCCGCCGTTCTCGCCGCCCCCGTTGTCGCCGCCGCCGTTGCCACCGCCGTTCTCCCCGCCGCCGTTGTCGCCGCCGCCCGTGCCGCCCGTGCCGCCCGCCCTCGGCGTCTCGCAGGTGGCCTCGGCGAGCGTTACCTCGCCCTTCACATCGGCGACGTTCAGGTTGAGCGGGTTGACCGAGACCTTCAGCTGGAGCGCCACCGCGGCCGCGGTGCGCGAGGTGGTGCTCGTCTTCGACAGGTCGAGCGTCACCGAACCGACGCCCTTCACCGCGATCTGCGTGGAGCCCCCGGCGCTCAGGGTGACGCGCTTGCCGAGGACCTTCACGTGCCCCAGCACGTTCGACTCGGCGACCGGCTTGTGGCCCACCTCGCAGACCGCCTTCGACGTGACCTGCTCGACCTCGATCAGGGAGAGCAGCGGCAGTCCGGGCACGTGCAGGCGCGCCTTGACCACATTGCTGTAGCCCTCCGCGCGGTGCTTGCGGACGGTCGCCTTCGCCGTGGCCACATCGGCGCGCAGCACGCTGACCGGCTTTCCGCCCTCCACCCCGTCGAGCTTCACGCTGAGCGCGGCCTTCTCCGCGCTCCGCGGCGCCCGCACCTCGTTGAGCGTGGCCGTGAGCGGCACATCGATCGTCCTGTTCAGGAGGGAGACGTCGAGTGCGGTACGGAGTACGACCGCGCTCGCCTTCCCGCCACCGGTCGTCGTGGTCGTGGTCGCGGTGGTGGCCTGCGCCGGGACGGCGACCAGCAGGACGACGGGAGCGGCGGCGACCGCCAGGGCGGCGAGGCGGAAGGTGTTGCTGTTCAAGATGGTGGAACCCCCACAAGAGACATGGAGCCACCGGCGCCGTCCAATGGGGGACATCGCGGGCACCGGTGGCCTCGACTCCGTGAATCTTTACGCACAGAGGGTGAACTGGCAGACACCTGACGTGAGTTCACCCCAAAGGGGGGTTTCCGTGCTTGTATTCGATTATTCCGGCACGTGCGTTCCACGCGTTCACCCGTTTCACCCGTTTCACCGAGCGCGGGCAGCTCGCGCGGGCCTCCCAACGGAGTGTGCGGAAGTGATTCAACGAGCGGGTGCGCTCCGCGTCACTGCCGGTCAACACGGCGCATCCCGGGCCCGGACGGGCCCGGGACACCCGGATCAGCCGATGACGCGCCCGTTCAGGACGACGCGGCGCGGGGCCGCCAGCACGCGCACGTCCGCCCGCGGATCCTCGTCGTAGACCACCAGGTCGGCCGGTGCGCCCTCCTCCAGACCCGGCCTGCCGAGCCAGGCGCGGGCGGCCCATGTCGTCGCGGACAGCGCCTCCAGGGCCGGGATGCCGGCCTTGACCAGCTCCGCGACCTCGTCGGCCACCAGGCCGTGGGCGAGCACCCCACCGGCGTCGGTGCCCACGAACACCGGCACCCCCGCGTCGTACGCGGCGCGCACGGTGTCGTAGCGGCGTTCGTGCAGTCGGCGCATGTGGGCGGACCAGCGCGGGTATTTGGCGTCGCCACCCAGCGCGAGCGAGGGGAAGGTGGCGATGTTGACCAGCGTGGGGACGATCGCGACCCCGCGCTCGGCGAAGAGCGGGATGGTTTCCTCGGTCAGCCCGGTCGCGTGCTCGACGCAGTCGATCCCGGCCTCGACCAGATCGCGCAGTGAGTCCTCGGCGAAGCAGTGCGCGGTGACCCGGGCGCCCAGGCGGTGCGCCTCGGTGATGGCCGCCCGGGCGGCCTCGCGCGGCCAGCACGCGGTCAGATCGCCCACCTCGCGGTCGATCCAGTCGCCGACGAGCTTCACCCAGCCGTCCCCGCGACGTGCCTCCTGCGCGACGTACGCCACCAGTTCGTCGGGCTCGATCTCGTACGCGTAGTTCCTGGTGTAGCGCCGGGTCCTGGCGATGTGACGGCCGGCCCTGATGATCTTCGGCAGGTCCTCGCGGTCGTCGATCCACCGGGTGTCCGCGGGAGAGCCCGCGTCCCGCAGGAGCAGCGCGCCGGCCTCCCGGTCGTCGAGGGCCTGCTTCTCGGTGGTCGCGGTGTCCACGGCGCCATGGTGGTCGAGCCCGACGTGGCAGTGGGCATCGACCAGTCCGGGCAGGGCCCAGCCGGTGACCACGAGCGCGTCGTCCGCACCGGCGGGCCGCTCGTAGGTCACGCGCCCGTCGACCGCCCAGAGCTCGTCCCTGACGTCCTCGGGGCCGACGAGCACCCGCCCCTTCACCTGCAGCACCCGCGGCGCCTCGTGATCGCTCATGGACAGCACTGTACGAGGCGCCGTGCGCGGGGCCACGCCCCCTCCCGCCCGCCCCCCGCGGACGGGTCCGGGCCGTCCGCGGAGGGCTCGGTACCCTCGGTGCAGGCCTGGCCCGCAGGCCGGTCCGCACACCGATCCGATTCCGAAGAGAGCACCACCGTGACGCACCCCTTCCTCGACCTGACCCCGCTCACCGCCGCGCACTTCGCGGCGATCGAGCGGCGGGTGGCTGGTCTCCTCGCCACCGAGCAGGACGTCGTCATCATGCAGGGCGAGGCTCTCCTCCCCCTCGAAGGCTGCATCAGGGGCGGCGCCCGGCCCGGTTCGACGGCGCTGAACGTCGTCACGGGGCCGTACGGGCAGACGTTCGGCAACTGGCTGCGCGACTGCGGCGCCGAGGTCATCGATCTGGCGGTGCCGTTCCACACGGCCGTGACCGCCGGCCAGGTCGCCGAGGCGCTGGCCGCGCACCCGGAGATCGACTTCGTCTCCCTGGTGCACGCGGAGGCCGCCACCGGCAACACCAACCCGGTCGCGGAGATCGGTGAGGTCGTCCGGGCGCACGGGGCGCTGTTCATGCTGGACGCCGTCGCCTCGGTGGGCGCCGAGCCGCTGCTGCCCGACGCCTGGGGTGTGGACCTGTGCGTGATCGGGGCCCAGAAGGCGATGGGCGGTCCGGCCGGGGTGTCCGCGGTGTCAGTGAGCGCGCGGGCCTGGGAGCGGATCGCCGCCAACCCGCAGGCGCCGCGCCGCTCCTACCTCTCCCTGCTGGACTGGAAGGAGCGCTGGATCGACGGCGGCCGCCGGGCGCTGCTGCACGCCCCGGCCCAGCTGGAGATGCTGGCCCTCGATGCCTGTGTGGAGCGGATCGAGGCGGAGGGCCTCGACGCGCTGATGGCCCGTCACGCCACGGCCGCCGCGGCCACCCGGGCCGGTGCGGTGGCACTGGGCGGCGGCCTGACCCCGTACGTGCACGAAGCACGGGACGCGGCGCCGGTGGCGACCACGCTGCGGACGCCGGACGGGGTCGACGCCGCGGGCCTGGTCGCGCAGGCACTGGCGGCCGACCCGTCGCTGCCGCTGATCGCGGGGGGCGGGGCACTGTCCAAGGAGATGATCCGGGTCAATCACTACGGGGTGGATGCGACGCGGGGCGCGGTGCTGTCCTCGCTCGCGGCTCTGGGGGCGGCGCTGGCCGATGCCGGCCGGCAGGTCGATATGGAAGCTGCCCGGAAGGCCGTTTCGGAAACCTGGACCGCCGCATAAATCCCGGCGTAATCAATAAATGCGGGGAGCTGCTTTATTCGGAGCAGCGCCCCGCATTCTTATGCCCGGTTTTCCCCAGGCTAAACACCCCAGTTTCCGGGGCGCTCGATCTCCACAATTCGGTTGCAGTGCGAGAGAGTTACGACCTTGTGACCGACTCCACACGGGTGGGCATTATGCCGGATAAATCCATACCGAATCGGGTGAAAAGGCGTCGATTTCGCGCCGGTGCGCACGCTCGCGTGATAACACAGGGCATCGCGCCACCCAACCCCTTCGGCCGATGCGATTTCGAAATTTGCTAGGTAAATTCAATTCGCATGACCGCCGCACCAGCAGATTTTGCCCGTGCCCGAAGCGAATTCATCACCATCGACACCCCGCGAGTGGAGGACGGAGCCGCGATCTGGCGCATAGCCCGCGACTCCGAGGTCCTGGACCTCAACTCCTCGTACAGCTACCTGCTGTGGTGCCGTGACTTCGCGGCGACCTCCGTGGTCGCCCGCGACGAGACCGGCGCCCCGGTCGCCTTCGTGACGGGGTACCTCAGGCCAGACCGCCCCGAGACGCTCGTCGTCTGGCAGGTGGCCGTCGACCACGGCCACCGCGGCACCGGCCTGGCCGGAAAGCTGCTGGACGCCCTGACCGCCCGCGTCGCCGGCGCCCAGGGCCTCGCCTCGGTCGAGACGACCATCACCCCGGACAACAAGGCATCGGACCGCCTGTTCACCTCCTACGCACAGCGCCACGACGTGGCACTGGAACGTGAGGTGCTCTTCGACGGCGGCCTGTTCCCCGAGGGCACCCATCTGCCGGAAGTGCTCTACAGCATCGGCCCGTTCCACGCCTGATCAGGCCCTTCCCGGCGGGTGCCGCCCGTCGCAGTCACCTCGACCGCCGCCCGTCACACCCCCTCACGCAGGAGACCCGCTGTGACCATCACCCCGCCCGCCCTGAGCGTCTTCGAGACCCTGGAGTCCGAGGTACGTAGTTACTGCCGAGGCTGGCCCGCCGTGTTCGACCGCGCGCAGGGCGCCCGGCTGACGGACGAGGACGGCCACTCCTACCTCGACTTCTTCGCCGGAGCCGGCTCCCTCAACTACGGCCACAACAACCCGGTGCTGAAACGCGCGCTGATCGACTACATCGAGCGCGACGGCATCACCCACGGCCTCGACATGGCCACCACCGCCAAGCGCGCCTTCCTGGAGACGTTCCAGAACGTGATCCTGCGGCCGCGCGACCTGCCGTACAAGGTCATGTTCCCCGGCCCGACGGGCACCAACGCCGTCGAGTCGGCGCTGAAGCTGGCCCGCAAGGTCAAGGGCCGCGAGTCCGTGGTCTCGTTCACCAACGCCTTCCACGGCATGTCGCTCGGCTCGCTCGCCGTCACCGGCAACGCGTTCAAGCGCGCCGGCGCCGGCATCCCGCTGGTGCACGGCACGCCGATGCCGTTCGACAACTACTTCGACGGCCAGGTCCCCGACTTCCTCTGGTTCGAACGGCTCCTTGAGGACCAGGGATCCGGGCTCAACAAGCCCGCCGCGGTGATCGTGGAGACGGTCCAGGGCGAGGGCGGCATCAACGTCGCCCGCGCCGAGTGGCTGCGCGCGCTCCAGGAGCTGTGCCACCGCCAGGACATGCTGCTGATCGTCGACGACATCCAGATGGGATGCGGCCGGACCGGCGGCTTCTTCTCCTTCGAGGAGGCCGGCATCACGCCGGACATCGTCACGCTGTCGAAGTCGATCAGCGGCTACGGGATGCCCATGTCCCTCTGCCTCTTCAAGGGCGAGCTGGACATCTGGGAGCCCGGCGAGCACAACGGCACCTTCCGCGGCAACAACCCGGCCTTCGTCACCGCCGCCGCCGCGCTGGACGCCTACTGGGCCGACGGCCAGATGGAGAAGCAGACCCGGGCCCGGGGCGAGCAGGTCGAGCAGACGATGCTGGCCATCTGCGGCGAGGACGACACCGCGCAGTTCCGTGGCCGCGGACTCGTGTGGGGTCTGGAGTTCAACGACCCCACGCGCGCGTCCGCCATCTGCGCCCGCGCGTTCGAGCTGGGGCTGCTGCTGGAGACCTCCGGCCCGCAGAGCGAGGTCGTGAAGCTGCTGCCGCCGCTGACCATCACCCCCGAAGAACTGGACGAGGGCCTGCGCACGCTGGCCCGTTGCGTCCGCGAGACCGCCTGAGGGGCGGGGGGGGGGGGCGGGGGGCCCCCCCCCCCCCCCCCCCCGGGCCCCCCCCGGGGGGCCCCCGGGGAAACAACCCCGCGTGCCACGCCCCCCCCCCCCCGGTAGGGCCCAGCGTTCCCGTCAACACCTACAA
>NZ_JBIAIU010000027.1:0-49199 GCF_042871565.1 Streptomyces sp. NPDC005775
CCCCGGAGGGGCACCGCCCCCACCCACCGGGCAGCGGCGCACCCCGCGGGGAACCCGCACAAAAGCCCGTCCGGCGATTGAGGACGGAACCCCGCGCCCGGGGGTCGGGCAACCGCCACCCCCACCTTGACCCCGTTGGGCCACTGCTCTAGCGTGGCGTTCATAAATATGGACGTCAATCAGAAACGTGCACGCCCCAGGGAGCGCCCGTGACCTCAGTCCCCCTTGCCGCCCGACTCACCGCTGTCGCCGGGCCGCTCTTCTTCCCCGTCACCGCCTACGGGCCGGACGGCTCCGTCGACCTCGACACCTTTCGCGCGCACGTGCGCAAGGGCATCGACGCCGGAGCGGCGGCCGTCTTCGCCTGCTGCGGCACGGGCGAGTTCCACGCCCTGACGCCGGAGGAGTTCCGTCTCGTCGTCGCCGCTGCCGTCGAGGAGACCGCCGGCGCGGTGCCCGTCGTGGCGGGCGCCGGATACGGCACCGCCCTGGCGGTCCAGTTCGCGAAGCTCGCCGAGGAGGCGGGCGCGGACGGGCTCCTCGCCATGCCGCCGTACCTGGTCGTCGCCGACCAGGAGGGGCTGCTGGCCCACTACGCGGCGCTGGCCTCGGCCACCGGTCTGGAGACGATCGTCTACCAGCGCGACAACGCCGTCTTCACCCCCGGGACCGTGGTCGCGCTGGCGCGGACGCCCGGCATCATCGGTCTCAAGGACGGCTACGGCGACCTGGATCTGATGCAGCGCATCGTCAGCGCCGTCCGTACCGAACTGCCCGGACAGGACTTCCTGTACTTCAACGGACTGCCCACCGCCGAGCTCACCGGCCTCGCCTACCGCGGCATCGGCGTCACGCTCTACTCGTCCGCCGTGTTCGCCTTCGCGCCCGACATCGCGCTGGCCTTCTACCGCGCGCTGGAAGCGGGCGACGACGCACGCGTCAACGCGCTGCTCGACCACTTCTACCGGCCGCTCGTCGAGCTGCGCGCCAAGGGCCGCGGCTATGCCGTCTCGCTGGTCAAGGCGGCCGTCCGCCTCCAGGGCCTGGACGTCGGCGAGGTGCGCAGCCCGCTCACCGAGCCGCCGGCCGCGCACGTCAAGGAGCTGACGGAGATCATCGCCGCCGGCCGTGCGCTGCTGGAGCGCGGGTGAAGACCTCGGCCTTCCTGTACCCCTGGGACGTCGTCGGGGACCCCGGCGCGGCCGCCCGCGTCGCGGATCTTGGCGTCCGGCAGGTGACGCTCGCCGCCGCCTACCACTCCACCCGGGCGCTGACCCCGCGCCACCCCGATCGCCGCATCGTGACCGCGGAGTACGCCGCGGTGCTCTACCCGCCGGACGCCGACCGGTGGGCGGGGCGGGTGCTGCGGCCGTACACGCAGTCCTGGGTGGACTCGGACGACGCCTACGCCGAGGCCGCGGAGGCCCTGGCCGGCGCCGGGCTGGAGGTGCACAGCTGGGTCGTGCTCGCGCACAGCTCCCGGCTGGGCGCGGAGCATCCGGAGACCTCCGTGGTCAACGCCTACGGGGACCGCTACCCGTGGGCCCCGTGCATCGCGCAGCCCGCGGTCCGCGCGTATCTGGTGGACCTGGCCGCCGAGGCGGCGGTGCGGGACGGGGCGCGTGGCACCGAGCTGGAGTCCTGCGGCTGGTACGGCTTCGCGCACCTGCACGCCCACGACAAGGTCGGGGGCGTCGGTCTCGGCGACGCGGCGCAGTACCTGATGTCGCTGTGCTTCTGCCCGGGCTGCCGGGCCGGATACGGCGACCAGGGGGTGGAGGCCGAGGAGTTGCGCCTCGCCGTACGAGCGGCGCTGGAGCCGGTGTGGGCCGGTGCTGGTACGCCGGAAGCGGGCTGGGGCGGCGTGGAGAAGCTGCTCGGGGCGGATCTCGCGACGGCCACCCTCCGGTGGCGCACCGGGGTGGCCCGCGGGATGCAGGAGTCGGTCGTCGCCGCGGTGCGAGCGGCCGCGGCCCCCGGCTTCCAGGTGCTGCTGCACGCCGACCCGGCGCCGTACCGCTGTGGGGCCAACGTGGGCGTCGACCCGGAGCACATCCTGTCCGTGGCTGACGGTGTGGTGCTGCCGTGCACCGGCCAGGACGCGGCGCGCGAGGCGGTGCTCGGGCCGTTCGCCGGACGCGCGGGCGTCCTCGCGGCGAACCTCACCGTGGTGCGGGGGATGGGGGGCAGTCCCGGCACCCTGGAGCGCGACGCCGCCCACGCGGCCTCGCTCGGCGCGAACCAACTCCGCCTGTATCACGCGGGCCTGGCCTCGGGGCCGGACCTCGAAGCGGTCACCGGGGCGCTCTCACGTCTCGGTCGCTGACACCCGCGGGCCGGCGGGGGCCTTCCCCCGCCGGCCCGTGAGCAGCCATGCGGCCGTCAGCAGGGCGACCGCGCCCACCAGTGGCAGCAGCACCTGTACGTCCACCAGTGCGACCAGCCCCGCGCCCAGCGCCAGCGCCACCGCGTTGGGCGCGAACATCAGCGTGCCCGCGGACGCGGACGTACGGCCCAGCAGGGCGTCCGGCGTCTCCCGCTGCACCGCCGTCATCGCGGCGATCAGCACGCACGGCAGGCCCGCCCCGATCAGCCCGCACGCCAGCAGTGCCATCGCGTCGTACGGCAGCGCCCGCAGGCCCACCGCCACGGCGAACACGGCGATGCCCGCCGCCGTGAAGACCCGCTCCGGCAGCCTTCGCAGCAGTGGTCCGGCCAGCAGCCCGATCGTGAGGGACCCGACGCCCTGCGCCGCCGAGAGCAGTCCGGCGTACGCGGGGGAGCGGTCGAGAACCCCGTCCACGACGGCGTACAGCGTCGCCCCGTTGAGCCCGGCGCACAGCATCGTGAGCGATCCGGCGAGCACCAGCGGCCGCAGCACCGGCGACCCCCACACCTGTCCCATCCCGGAGGAGCGGCCGGGTGCGCGGCCGTTGGCCGGCGCCCGCCCGCGCACTCGCAGCAGCCCGTAGATCCCGGCGGCCAGGGCGAACGAGGCCGCGTCGAGCAGGGCCACCGCGCCGCCGCCGAAGCGTGTGTACAGCGCCGCGCCGGTGAGCGGGGCCAGCAGCTTCATGCCCTCGTTCGCCATCATCCGCAGGCCGTTGAAGTCGCCCAGCAGGCGGGCGTCCACGGCCTGGGCGACCACGGCCGACTCGGCCGCGTCCATCACGACGTAGCCGGTCCCGTAGACCAGGAGCACCGCGAACAGGATCCAGACCCGCCCCGCCGAATCCACCGCGGTCAGCGTGGTCAGCAGCACGGCCATGAGGACGTTCGACCCGACCAGCAGAGGCTTCCTGGGCAGCCGGTCGGCCACCGCCCCGAGGAGCGGCCCGAAGAGCACCGGCAGCCAGACGGTGAAGAGCGCCAGCGCCGCCAGACTGTCCGAACCCGTCAGGGACTTGACCCAGATACCCGACGCCAGCGACATCGCGGAACTGCCGAAACCGGACACCACGACCGCCGCGAGGAACAGCCCGGCCGTCCGGTCCCGCAGTACCCGCCACGTCGCCGCCCCACCCATCAAACCTCCCTGACCTGCACGTCCGTTGAGCGATCAGGCTCTCCGGTAAGGCCGCCCGGGGGCATCGGGAAGATGCCGTAGGCCGTGCGGCGGGGCCGGGCGGGCCCCGGGATCGGTGTAGGGCACACGTCGTAGTCCGATGAAATTCTTCTGCCGGAAGCGTTGACGAAACATTCCTGGCGCCTCTAGCTTCATCGCGTCGTACTTCGTACGTCATATATGAGACGCGATACGCGAGATGCGAGAGCCCTTCACTCATGACCTTTGCGCCCACCCCGATTCCGTCCCGCACCCAGTACGTGCTGGAGGCGATCAAGCACGCGATCCTCACGGCGCAGCTGAGACCAGGGCAGGCGCTCGTCGAGACCGAACTCGCCGCACAGTTCGGGGTGTCCAAGACCCCCGTCCGTGAGGCGCTCAAGACGCTCGCCGGGACCGGCCTGGTCGTCATGAGCCAGTACAAGGGCGCCATCGTGCGGCTGGTCGACGCGACCATGGCCCGGGAGGTGTACGACGTGCGGCTGCTGCTCGAACCGGAGGCGCTGCGCCGCTCCATCACCCGCAGGGCCTCGCTGGACGAAGCCCAGGAGGCCCTGGAGCGCGCCGACTCGGCGGGCGACAAGGCCGACAGGTCGCTCGCCAACCGGGACTTCCACCGGGCGCTCTACCTGCCCTGCGGCAACCCCCTGCTGGCCCGGATGCTCGACGAGGTCCGCGACCAGGCGGCGCTCGTGTCGACGGTCGCGTGGTCGACGATCCCGTCGTGGGAGCGGGAGGCGGCCGAGCACCGGGAGATCCTGCGGCTCGCGCTCGCCGACGACGCGGAAGCGGCGGCCGGGGCTCTGCACGACCACATCGCGTCGTTCGTGCGCCGCGCCTTCCCCGACGACGTGGACGGGGGCGGCGCGGCGTGAACCAGCAGCACACCGACGAAAGGCCTGTCCGCATGGACCTCACACCGCTGAAGGCGGCCCTCGCAGATGTCGTGGCGATCCCGGTGACCCCGTTCGCCGGGGACGGCACCATCGACACGGCGGCGCACCGCGCCCTGCTGCGAAGGATGCTCGACGGCGGCGTGCGCATCCTCACCCCGAACGGCAACACCGGGGAGTTCTACGCGCTCACCCCCGAGGAGCGGCGCACCGTCACCGAGCTGACCATCGAGGAGGCCGGCGGCCGGGCCACGATCCTGGTCGGCGTCGGGCACGACGTGCCGACCGCCGTCGCCGCCGCCGAGCACGCCCGTGACGCCGGCGCCGAGATGGTGATGGTGCACCAGCCCGTCCACCCGTACGTCTCGCAGGACGGCTGGATCGACTACCACCGGGCCATCGCCGAGGCCGTCCCCGGCCTGGGCGTCGTCCCCTACATCCGCAACCCGCACCTCGACGGCGCGTGCCTGGCGGTCCTCGCCGACAGCTGCCCGAACGTCATCGGCGTCAAGTACGCCGTCCCGGACGCGGCGCGCTTCGCCGCCTTCGCCCGGGACGCGGGCCTGGACCGGTTCGTCTGGGTCGCGGGCCTCGCCGAGCTGTACGCCCCGGCCTACTTCTCCGCGGGCGCCACCGGCTTCACCTCCGGCCTCGTCAACATCGCCCCCGGCGTCTCGCTGGCCATGCTGGAGGCGCTGCGGGCCGGTGACCACCCGGCCGCCATGAAGGTCTGGGAGCAGATCCGCCGCTTCGAGGAGCTGCGCGCCGACCGGCAGTCCGCCAACAACGTGACCGTCGTCAAGGAGGCGCTCGCCTCGCTCGGCCTGTGCAGCCGTGACGTGCGCCCGCCCAGCCGGGTGCTGCCCGAGGCCCAGCGCGCCGAGGTCGCCGACCAGATCGCCAGGTGGTCCATATGACCGGCCGCATCACCCCCGAGGAGCTGCGCAGCCACCAGTGGTACGGCACCGACGGGCTGCGCTCCTTCAGCCACCGGGCCCGCACCCGCCAGCTGGGCTACCTCCCCGAGGAGCACCTCGGCAAGCCGGTCATCGCGATCCTGAACACCTGGTCCGACATCAACCCCTGCCACGTCCATCTGCGCGACCGTGCCCAGGCGGTCAAGCGCGGTGTCTGGCAGGCCGGCGGCTTCCCGCTCGAGTTCCCGGTCTCCACCCTCTCGGAGACGTTCCAGAAGCCGACCCCGATGCTCTACCGCAACATGCTGGCGATGGAGACGGAGGAGCTGCTGCGCTCCTACCCCGTCGACGGCGCGGTGCTGATGGGCGGCTGCGACAAGTCGACGCCCGCGCTGCTGATGGGCGCAGCCTCCGTCGACCTGCCGGCCGTCTTCGTGCCGGCCGGGCCGATGCTGCCGGGGCACTGGCGCAACGAGGTCCTCGGCTCCGGCACCGACATGTGGAAGTACTGGGACGACAAGCGGGCCGGACTCATCGGTGACTGCGAGATGGACGAACTGGAGAACGGGCTCGCCCGCTCGCCCGGCCACTGCATGACGATGGGCACCGCCTCCACCCTCACCGCCGCCGCCGAGGCGCTCGGCGTCACCGTCCCCGGCGCCTCCTCCATCCCGGCCGTCGACTCCGGCCACGACCGGATGGCCGCGCAGTCGGGTCTCCGGATCGTCGAACTGGTGTGGCAGCAGCGGAAGCTGTCGTCGATCCTCACCGCGGAGGCGTACGAGGACGCCGTCGCCACCGTCCTCGCGCTCGGCGGCTCCACCAACGCCGTCATCCACCTGATCGCCATGGCGGGCCGCTCCGGCATCAAGCTCACGCTGGACGACTTCGACCGCATCGCCCGCACCGTGCCCGTGCTGGCCAACCTGCGGCCCGGGGGGAAGTACCTCATGGAGGACTTCCACTTCGCCGGCGGACTGCCCGGGTTCCTCGCCCGGCTCACCGACGTACTGCACCTGGACCGGCCCACGGTCGCGCACGACACCCTGCGCGAACAGCTCGACGGCGCCCTCGTGCACAACAGCGACGTCATCCGCGAACGCGACAACCCCCTGGCCGAGGAGGGCGGCGTGGCGGTGCTGCGCGGCAACCTCTGCCCGGACGGGGCGGTCATCAAGCACATCGCCGCCGAGCCGCACCTGCTGCGCCACACCGGTCCCGCGGTCGTCTTCGACGACTACAAGGAGATGCAGCGCACCATCAACGACCCGGCCCTGGCCCTCACCCCGGAGCATGTGCTGGTGCTCCGCAACGCCGGACCCAAGGGCGGTCCCGGGATGCCCGAGTACGGCATGCTGCCGATCCCCGACTACCTGCTGAAGCAGGGCGTACGCGACATGGTGCGGATCTCCGACGCCCGGATGAGCGGCACCAGTTACGGCGCCTGTGTCCTGCACATCGCCCCCGAGTCGTACGTCGGCGGGCCCCTCGCGCTCGTGCGCACCGGCGATCCGATCACGCTGGACGTCGAGGCGCGCCTGCTCCATCTCGACGTCACCGAGGAGGAGTTGGCACGGCGCAGGGCCGAGTGGACGCCGCCGGCCACCCGGTACGAGCGCGGCTACGGGGCGCTGTACCACGACCAGATCACCCAGGCCGACACCGGCTGCGACTTCGCCTTCCTGGCCCGGCCGGGAGAAGTCCCCGACCCCTACGCCGGCTGAACGGCCCAGCGGAATTCGGGCGCACCGTCCCCGTTCGGCATATCGAACGACATGCGGCAAGCGCTTGCGCACTACATGCATCACCGCACCTCCCCGCACCACGGTGCACCCCGCACCCCCGTGCACCCGTACCACCGTGCATCCCGTACCTGAGAGAGAACGGAGACGTGTCATGGCCCAAGCCTCCGCTGTGGCCACACCGCCCAAGGTGCCCAGGCGCCGCTCCGCGAGCCCCCGCCGACTGCCGTATCTGCTGATCGCCCCCGCGGGGCTGCTGATGCTCGGCTTCATCGCCTACCCGGTGATCAGCGTCTTCTACTACAGCCTGCAGAACTACAACGTCACCAAGCCGTGGCGGAACGGCTTCGCGGGCTTCGACAACTTCACCCGGATCTTCACCGACGACGACCAGTTCTGGACGACGCTGGGCTTCAGCGCCCAGTGGGTGGTCGTCCAGGTCGCGCTCCAGCTCACCCTCGGGCTCGCGCTCGCCCTGATCGTCAACCAGAGCTTCATCGGCCGCGGGATCTCCCGCGCCATGGTCTTCTCGCCGTGGGCCGTCTCCGGCGTGCTGACCAGCACCATCTGGATCCTGCTCTACAACTCCTCGACCGGATTCAGCCGCTACCTCGCGGACGCCGGGATCGGCGACTACGGCACCTCGGTGCTCTCCGACACCGGCACCGTCTTCTGGGCCGCGACCGTCGCCGAACTCTGGCGCGGAGTCCCCTTCTTCGCCATCCTCATCCTCGCCGACCTCCAGTCCGTCTCCAAGGAGCTGTACGAGGCGGCGTCCGTGGACGGCGCCGGACGGCTGCGCCAGTTCTTCCACATCACCCTGCCCCACCTGAGGGACGCGATCATCCTGTCCACGCTGCTGCGCGGGGTCTGGGAGTTCAACAACGTCGACCTCCTCTACACCCTCACCGGCGGCGGACCGGCCGGCGAGACCACCACCCTGCCGCTCTACGTCGCCAACACCGGCATCGAGGGCCACGACTTCGGGTACGCCTCCGCGCTCACCACCGTCGCCTTCGTGATCCTCCTCTTCTGCTCGATCGTCTATCTGCGCCTGAGCAAATTCGGAGGCGACCACAAGTGACTGCCGCACTGGCCGAGAAGAACGGCACCGACGCCGCGCGACCGTCCGCTCCGGACAGCGGCCCCCCTTCCGCCCGCCGCCGGGCCAAGCCCGGCCGGGAACGCGCCTTCGACGACGTACCGCGCTGGCAGATCTACGTACCGCTGGGCATCTACCTCGTCTTCACCCTCATCCCGTTCTACTGGATGTTCCTGTTCGCCGTGCGCCCCGCGGGCTCCACCTCGCTGGTGCCCTGGCCGATGACCGGGGAGCACTTCTCCAAGGTCTGGAACGAGCGCAGCTTCGCCGTCTTCTTCCAGAACAGCATGATCGTCGGGGTCTGCACCCTGGTCTGCACGACGCTCGTCGCGCTGGCCGGCGGCTACGCCCTGGCCCGCTTCAACTTCAGGATCAAGAACGGCTTCATGCTGGCGCTGCTCTGCTCGCAGTTCATCCCGGGCGCGCTGATGCTCGTACCGCTCTTCGAGATCTTCAAGAACCTCCAGATGATCAACTCGCTGGGGAGCGTGGTCATCGCCGAGACGGTGTTCCAGCTGCCGCTCTCCATCATCCTGATCAGTGGATTCATCAAGAACGTGCCGGTCTCCCTGGAGGAGGCGGCGTGGGTGGACGGCTGCTCGCGCTTCCGGGCCTTCTGCGCGGTGGTGCTGCCGCTGTTGCGGCCGGGCCTCATCGCGGTCGGCTCCTTCGCCTTCGTGCACAGCTGGAACCACTTCCTGTTCGCCCTGATGTTCCTCAGCGAGCAGGACAAGCAGACGATCCCGGTCGGCCTGAACACCCTCATCGGCGCGGACAGCGTCGACCTGGGCGCGCTCGCCGCCGGCGGAGTGATCGCCGCGGTCCCCGTGGTGATCGTCTTCGCCTTCATCCAGAAGTGGCTCATCACCGGCTTCAGTGCCGGCGCAGTGAAGGGGTGACGGACATGCCGTCGATACCCAGCACACCCGTTCCCCTCGTTCTCGCGGGCGCCCGCGGCCACGGCCGCTGGCACCTCGCCAACATCCGCCGCCTCCAGCACCAGGGCCTCGTCCGGCTCGCCGGAGTCTGTGAACTGAATCCGCTCGACGACGGTGAACTGCGGGCGTTCGCCGGCGAACTCCCCGAGCAGTCGGCCGACTTCGGTGCGCTCCTGGACTCCACCGGGGCCCGCGCCGCCGTCATCTGCACCCCGATCCAGACCCACGCCGAACTGGCACTGACCGCCGCCGGACGAGGCGTCCACCTGCTGCTGGAGAAGCCGCCCGCCGCGACCCGGGCCGACTTCGCACGCATCCTGGCCGGGGTACGGCAGGCCGGTATCGCCTGCCAGGTGGGTTTCCAGTCCTTCGGCTCGCACGCCGTGCCCGCCATCCGCGAGCTCGTGCGCACCGGCGCCATCGGCACCGTCCAGGGCTACGGGGCCGCGGGCGCCTGGGTCCGGGACGAGGCCTACTACCGGCGCGCGCCCTGGGCCGGGCGGCGCCGGATCGGTGACACCGACGTCGTCGACGGGGTCCTGACCAACCCGCTCGCCCACGCCGTCGCCACGGCGCTCGAACTCGCCGACAGCGGAAGGGCGGAGGACATCGCCGCGGTCGAGACCGAGCTCTTCCGCGCCCACGACATCGAGGCCGACGACACCTCCTGCGTACGCATCACCACCACGGCAGGCATGCCGGTCACCGCCGCCGTCACCCTCTGCGCGGAAGAGGCGGGGGAACCCTACGTGATCGTCCACGGCGACCGCGGCCGGATCACCTTCTGGTACAAGCAGGACCGCGTCCTCGTCCAGCGCGCCGGACACGGCCCCGAGGAGGCGGTGCACGGACGGACCGACCTCCTGGAGAACCTCGTCGACCACCTGGTGCGGGACGCCGCCCTGCTCGTACCACCGCACCGCACCGGGGCGTTCATGGAGGTCGTCGAGGCCGTACGGACCGCCGCCGAGCCGCGCGCCCTGCCGGCCGACGCCTGGTACACCGTGCCCGCGACCGCCTCCGCGGCCCCCCGCCGGGTGGTGCGCGGGATCGACCACCTGGTCGCCGCGGGCGCCGACACCCTCACGCTCTTCTCCGAACTCGGCGCCCCCTGGGCGCTCCCCATGGAGGTGCGTTCACCGTGACGACCACCGCGACCCTGAGCTGCGCCGGCCGCCCGGTCGGCCGCTACACCTACCTCCCCGCCCCCGACGGCCGCCCCCACCTCCACCCGGTCACCACCCTCGCCGGCACCCCCGTCACCGAGGAGCGCCCGGCCGACCACATCCACCACCTGGGCACCTCCGTCGCCGTCCCGGACGTCGCCGGGCACAACTTCTGGGGCGGCCGCACCTTCGTACGGGGCCAGGGCCCCACCGTGCTCGACAACCACGGCGTCCAGCGCCACCTCGGCTGGAAGCTCCGCGACCCGGACGGATTCGTCGAGGAGCTCAGCTGGGAGGCCGGCGAGAGGGAGCTGCTGCGGGAGCACCGCACGGTCGCCACCGCCGAACTCTCCGCCACCGCCTGGGCGCTGGACTTCTCCTTCTCGCTCACCAACCGGGGCACCAAGGACCTGTCGATCGGCAGCCCCGCCACCAACGGGCGGCCCGGCGCCGGATACGGCGGCTTCTTCTGGCGGGCCCCCAAGGAGGCCTCGGCGCCCGACGTGTTCACCGGGTCCGCCGAGGGCGAGGAGGCGGTGCACGGGAAGGCCGCCGACTGGGTGGCCATGAGCGGCGACGGCTGGACCCTGGTCTTCGCCGGGGCGACCGAGGAGACCCGCCGGGATCCGTGGTTCGTGCGGACCACCGAGTACCCGGGCGTCGGCTCCTCCCTCGCCGCCGACCACCGGCTCCCCGTCCCCGCGGGCGCGACGATCGTGCGCCGGGTCGTCACCGTCATCGCGGACGGCCGGCTCGACCGGGACGCGGCCGCCGCCCACGTCCGCCGGGCGGTGACCGCGTGAGCGCCCCCGCGGAGCGCCCCTGGACCGCCGACCTCGGTGACGGCACCTACCGCAACCCGGTGCTGAACGCCGACTGGTCCGACCCCGACGTGGTGCGGGTCGGCGAGGACTTCTACCTCACGGCGTCCAGCTTCGGCCGGGTCCCCGGACTGCCGCTGCTGCACTCGCGCGACCTCGTCAACTGGACCCTCATCGGTCACGCCCTGGACCGGCTGGAGCCGGCCGCGGACTTCGCCGTGCCCCGCCACGACTGCGGGGTGTGGGCGCCGTCGCTGCGGCACCACGCCGGACGGTTCTGGATCTTCTGGGGCGACCCCGACCACGGCGTCCAGCAGATCAACGCCGAGGACATCCGCGGTCCGTGGAGCGCGCCCCACCTGGTCAAGGCGGGCAAGGGACTGATCGACGCCTGCCCGCTCTGGGACGAGGAGACCGGTGAGGCCTACCTCGTGCACGCCTGGGCGAAGTCGCGCTCCGGCATCAAGAACCGGCTCACCGGCCACCGGATGAGCCCCGACGGACGGGAGCTGCTCGACGAGGGCAAGACCCTGATCGACGCCGACACGATCCCCGGCTGGTTCACCCTGGAGGGCCCCAAGCTCTACCGGCGGGACGGCGAGTTCTGGATCCTCGCCCCGGCCGGCGGGGTGAGTACCGGCTGGCAGGGCGCCTTCCGCTCCCGGGACTTCTTCGGGCCCTACGAGGAACGCGTCGTCCTCTCCCAGGGCCGTACCGAGGTCAACGGCCCGCACCAGGGCGGCTGGGTCACGACCCCGGCCGGCGAGGACTGGTTCCTGCACTTCCAGGAACGCGGGGCGTACGGGCGGGTGGTCCACCTCCAGCCGATGCGCTGGGACGAGGCGGACGGCGGCTGGCCGGTCATCGGCGACGGGGGCGAGCCCGTCCGCGTACACGCCAAACCGGTCGCGCCCGAGCAGTCCGCGGCGGCGCCGGCCAGCGGCGACAGCTTCCCGGGCGGCCGCTACGGCAGACAGTGGCAGTGGACCGCCAACCCCCGCCCCGGCTGGACCGTCGAGCACGGCGGGGACGGGCTGCGGCTCAGCTGCGTACGGACCGCGTACGCGCACGATCTGCGGGCGCTGCCCAACGTGCTGGTCCAGCGGCTGCCCGCCGAGACGTTCACCGTCGAGGCGGAAATCGCCCTCGGCAGCGAGGTGGCGGGGGCCAAGGCCGGTCTCGCGGTGCTCGGGGACGCGTTCAGCTGGATCGGTCTGGAGCGGCCGGCGGACGGGACGGACGGGATACGGCTCGTGCACCGGTACGCCGAGACGGTCGCCGAGCACGAACGCGACGCCGAACGCGGCAGGGCGGCCCCCGGCGGCACGGCCCGGCTGCGGATCGAGGTCACCCCCGGCGCCCGCTGCCGCTTCTTCGCCGACACCGGGGACGGGGCCGGGTTCCGGCCCTCGGGCCAGGTCTTCGCCGCCACCCCGTGGCGCTGGGTCGGCGCCCTGCTCGGCCTGTTCGCCACCGCACCGCCCGGAACGGGGCCGGCCGGGACGGCTTGCTTCACCGGATTCCGCACCACCCCCTGACCCGTACCGGACGGGCCGTCGCCAGGACGACGGCCGGCCGGCACCGGACCACCGAACCCCCCACTCATGCGCACGGACCGAGAGAACCGAGAGAGAAGAGCCGATCATGAACATCTCGAAGACGCAGCGGGGGCGTGCCACGGCCGCTGTCTCCCTTGTCGCGGTGCTCGCGCTGGCCGCGACCGCCTGCGGTGACGACGGCAGCGGCAGCGGCACCGAAGGCAGCGGCAAGGGCGAGATCACCTTCTGGGACAACAACGGTGGTCCACGCACCGCCATCTGGACCGAGATCATCAAGGACTTCGAGAAGAAGTACCCGGACATCAAGGTCAAGTACGTCCCGATCCCGATCGCCGACGTGCAGTCCAAGTACGACACGGCCATCGCGGGCGGCGGACTGCCGGACGTCGGCGGCGTCGGCACCGCCTACCTCGCCAACATGGTCTCGCAGGAGGCCCTCGACCCGCTGAACGACCGGATCAAGGAATCCTCCCTGAACGGCAAGCTCGTCGAGAGCATGGTCGCCGGAGTCAAGACCGCGGGCGGCCGGGGCGACGACATGTACTCCGTACCGACCTCCGCCAACAACGGCGCTCTCTGGTACCGCACCGACCTGTTCAAGTCCGCGAACCTCGAAGCGCCCACCACCTGGGCCAACTTCTACAAGGCGGCCGAGAAGCTCACCGACTCCAAGGACAACAAGTTCGGATACACCATCCGCGGCGGCGCCGGCTCCATCGCCCAGGCGATCGACGCCGCGTACGGCCAGTCCGGCATCACCGAGTTCTGGAGCGGCGACAAGACGACGCTCAACGACCCGAAGAACGTCGCCGCGGTGGAGAAGTACGTGGCGCTGTACAAGAAGGCCACGCCCGCCGCCGACGTCAACAACGACTTCACCAAGATGGTCGCCCAGTTCGACACCGGCACCATCGGCATGCTGAGCCACAACCTCGGCTCCTACCAGGACCACCTGAAGGCCCTGGGCGAGGAGAAGTTCGCCGGCATACCGAACCCGATCGGTGACGGCGGCACCCGGGTCCAGGTCTCCAACCCGGTCGACGGGCTCGGCCTGTTCCGGTCGAGCAAGAACAAGACGGCGGCCTGGAAGTTCATCGAGTTCGCCGCCTCGCACGAGTCGAACAGCAAGTGGAACGAGTCCGCGGGCGCCATCCCGGCCAACACCGAGGCCGCCAAGGACCCGTGGATCAGCGCCACCGAGTCGACCGAGCTCGCCGCGAAGGCCCTCACCGACGGCTCCACGAAGATCGTGCAGCTGCCGTACTACCTGCCGGACTGGAACAACATCAGCAAGGCGGACAACGAGCCGGAGTTCCAGAAGCTCCTGCTCGGCAAGGTCACGGCCAAGGGCTTCCTGGACAAGATGGCGGACGAGCTGAACAAGGCGCAGAAGGAGTGGAAGGAGATCGGCAACGGCTGATCCTGCCCGATCCACACGAAGGCTCCCCAGGCCGACACCCCGGTGACCGGGGACCGGCGGCGGCTCGGGTCGCGTCCCGCCGCCGGTCCCCTCCGCCCCTGCACTTCTCCTCCTGTACTCCGTACCGCCGTACGTCCCCCGTACGCACCGCTACGCATCCATGAGAGAGGCAGATCCACCGTGTCACTCACCCGCAGGCAGACCGCGGCCGCCCTCGCCGCGCTGCCCCTGGCGCTCGCCACCGGCACCGCCGCGGCGGCGCACGACCGCCCGCGCCCCCGCACCCTGCACATCGCCGGGGACTCGACGGCGGCGCAGAAGTACGCCGACGCGGCACCCGAGACCGGCTGGGGCATGGCCCTGCCCTTCTTCCTCGGCCGCACCCTGAGGGTCGCCAACCACGCCATGAACGGCCGCAGTTCGAAGAGCTTCATCGACGAGGGCCGGCTCGCCGCCCTGCTGGAGGAGGTCCGCGGGGGCGACCTCGTGCTGATCCAGTTCGGGCACAACGACGAGAAGACCGACGACCCGGCCCGCGGCACCGACCCGTACACCACCTACCAGGACTGCCTGCGCCAGTACGTGCACGGGGCACGGTCCCGCCGGGCGCGGCCGGTCCTGCTCACGCCGGTGGAGCGCCGCCGCTTCGCCGCCGACGGCACGGCGAAACCCACGCACGGCGACTACCCCGCCGCGATGCGCGCGCTGGCGGCCGAGGAGCGCGTACCCCTTCTCGACCTCCAGGCGCTCACGCTCGCGCGCTGGCAGGAACTCGGCCCCGACGGCACGCTCGGGTACTTCAACTGGCTGGAGCCGGGCGAGTCGCCCAACTACCCCGACGGGCGGGCGGACAACACGCACTTCCAGCCCCGCGGCGCCGTCGAGGTCGCGCGGCTCGTCGCCCGGGCCCTCGTGGCCGGGCGGGTGCTCGCCCCGCGCGACGTAAGGCGCACCGATTCCGCGATCCCGCTCGAATGGATCACCTGGCCGCAGGCCTGACCCCCGGCCGCCCCACCCGTTCCTCCTCTTCTCACCTCACCTCACCACCGAAGGATCCGCCATGCCCGCACGCATCTGTCATGCCCGCGCCATTGCCTTGGTGATGGGCTGCGCCTCACTGGCGCTCGCCGTGTCCGTCCCCGCCCAGGCGACCGGGCACCCGGGCGGAGCCGGCCACCACCAGGGCATCGACCGCGCCGTCCTCGCCAAGGGCGACGGCTGGGCCGCCGCCGAGGGCTCCACCACCGGCGGCGCCGCCGCCACCCCCGACCACATCTACACCGTGAGCAACCGGGCCGAACTCATCGCCGCCTTCGAGGACGCGGGCGACGCGCCGAAGATCATCAAGATCGACGGCACGGTCCACGGGAACTCCGACGTCGCGGGCACCCCGATCGACTGCGAGGCGTACCAGACCGACGGCTACACGCTGGACAAGTACCTCGCCGCCTACGACCCGGCCACCTGGGGCCGTACCGAGGTCCCGTCCGGCCCGCTGGAGGACGCCCGGCTCGCCTCGGCCAAGCTGCAGAAGGCCGCGGTGAACGTCTACGTCCCGTCCAACACCACGCTGGTGGGCGTCGGCAAGGACGCGACGGTCATCGGGGCCAGTCTCCAGATCCAGAACGTCTCCAACGTCATCGTCCGCAACATCTCGTTCGAGGACACCTACGACTGCTTCCCCCAGTGGGACCCGACGGACGGCGACACCGGCCACTGGAACTCCGAGTACGACAACCTCGTCGTCTACGGCTCCGACCACGTCTGGGTCGACCACAACACGTTCAGCGACGGGGACCGCCCCGACGCCGGCCAGCCGCGTTACTTCGACGAGCTGTACCAGCAGCACGACGGGCTGTTCGACATCGTCAAGGGCGCCGACCTCGTCACCGTCTCGTACAACGTCCTCAAGGACCACGACAAGACGATGCTCATCGGCAACAGCGACGGGGCCGGCGCGACCGACGCCGGCAAGCTCCGCGTCACCCTGCACCACAATCTCTTCAAGGACGTGAACGAGCGCGCACCCCGCGTCCGCTTCGGACAGGTCGACTCGTACAACAACCACTTCGTCGCCACCAGGGGCAGCGTCTACGGCTACACGTACGGCATCGGCGCGAAGTCCCAGCTCGTCGCCGAGCACAACGCGTTCAGCCTCGGCGCCGGGTTCGACCAGGCGAAGATCCTCAAGAAGTGGTCCGAGTCCTCGCTCACCGCCGCGGACAACTACGTCAACGGCCGCCGGACCGACCTCATCGCCGTCCACAACGCGGGCGTCCCCGCGGAGCAGCTCACCGCCGGCGCCGGCTGGACGCCGACCCTGCGCACCAGGGTCGACCACCCGCTGCTCGTGCCGCTGATCGTCGGCCTCACGGCCGGCGCCGGCCGGATTCCCGGCGCCTGACCACCGGCCGCCCCCGTACGGGCGGGTCTCCCCGCCGGTGCCTTCCCGGCACCGGCGGGGGTCCCGCCCGGCCCGTCGCGCCCCCGCGTACGTAAGGAAGTACCGCCATGCCCAGCAGACGCAGCGCCCTGACCCTGCTCGCCGGCGGCAGCGCCGCCCTCGTTCTCGGCGCGGCCCCCACCGCGCACGCCCACGGCCGGCGCCGCCCCTTCGGCCGCTACGGCTCACCGTCCCGGCGCCTCGACGCCGCGACGCTGTACGTCGACGCACACGGCAGGGGCGACCACACCACCGTCCAGGCCGCCGTGGACGCCGCGACCGGCACCGGCCGCACCCTGGTGATCGCCCCCGGCACCTACCGCGAGACGGTCGACATCCCGGCCGACCGGACCGGCCTCACCCTCATCGGCGCGAGCGGCGACCCGCACGACACCGTCATCGTGTATGCCAACGCCAACGGCACCCCCCGGCCCGACGGTTCGGGGACGTACGGCACCAGCGGATCGGCGACCGTCACCGCCCGGCCCGCCGGTCTCACCGCACACGCCCTGACCTTCGCCAACGACTGGCTCCGCGCCGACCACCCCGAGTACACCGGCACCCAGGCCGTCGCCATCAAGGTGCAGGGCGACCGTTCGGCCTTCTACGGCTGCCGCTTCCTGGGGCACCAGGACACCCTGTACGCCGACTCCCTCGCCCTCACCGCCTTCGCCCGCCAGTACTACCGCGACTGCTACGTCGAAGGAGACGTCGACTTCGTCTTCGGCCGCGCCACCGCCGTCCTCGACCGCTGCCACTTCCGCACCCTGACCCGCACCGACCTGGCGGCGGAGCCGTACGGATTCGTCTTCGCACCCAGTACCGCCGGAGCCAACCCGCACGGCTACCTCGTGCTGCGCTCCCGCGTCACCAGTACCGCGCCGGACGGGTACTTCAAGCTGGCCCGCCCCTGGGTGCCCTCCTCCGACCTCACCGCCCACCCGATGCTGACCGTCCGCGACAGCCACCTCGGCGCCGGCATCGACACCGACGAGCCCTACGGGACCATGGCCGCGGGCTTCCCCTGGCAGGAGCAGCGGTTCGCCGAGTACCGCAACACGGGCCCCGGCGCGCGCGTCACCGTGCCCGCCAACCGGCCCCGGCTGACGGCGTCCCAGGCACGCCTGCACACCCCGGCCGCCTGGCTCGGCGACTGGCGTCCCTACGTGTGAGGAGGCGCCACCGCATGACGGGAGCCCCGCCGGACCGGTCCGGCGGGGCTCCCCGCACCTTGGCTCAGTTGTAGCTGATGTCCGAGCTGCTGTACTTGCAGTACGTGCCGTCCGGCCCGCTGCCGGTCTCCTTCGGCTCGTCACCGTCGTCGTTGCCCGTGTAGCGGACGCACGGCTTGATCTTCTTGCCGCTGTCGCCGTGGATCCGGACCGACTTCAGCGTCGCGGTGTCGCCGTAGTTGGTGTTGATCCCGACCAGGGCCTTGCCGGGCGCCGTCACATCGATGTCGCTGACCGCGATCGTGCGCTTGTACTGCTTGGAGCAGTTGCCGCAGGAGCGCACGAGCTTGCCGAAGTCCGAGACCTGGAACCCGCTGACGGTCAGCGTGCCCGCGCCGTTGAACTGGAAGACCTTGTCGTCGGCCTTCCTGGCGCCGCCACCGGTCACCTTGTACGTGGCGCCCGACGAGGTGCCCTTGAAGGACGCCGCGTCCTCGCCGACGTCCTCCCACCACACGTTCTGGATCGTGCAACTGCCCTTGCAGTGGATGCCGTCGGCGGCCGGCGAGCCCACGACGACGTTCTTCAGGACCGCCCCGTCGGCCAGTTCGAAGATCGGGTCCTGGCCCTCGTCCTGGCCGCCGTCCCCCAGGTCCCCGCTTCCGTAGAAGCGCTTCAGCTTGCCGTCGTACGTCCCCGAGACCTTGATGGTCGCCGAGACGGCCTGCGAACCCGACGGCGTCGGCCACGCGGCGGCCGCCGCGGCGGCGGGGGCCGCTCCGGCCGACTGGACCAGCAGTCCGGTGGTGAGCGCGGCGCCGGTGAGGGTGAGTGCCGTGGCCGAAGCGGCGATCATGCGGCGGCGGCCGGAGCGCCGTGCGTGGCTGCCCCGCGGTGCGACTCGATTCTTCATGTCGGTGTCCCGTTCCTCGGTGGTGGGGGGGAGTGTTGCGCTCCTTGGTCGCCACCGAAGGGGGCAGGGGTTGCCGGGTGCCGCCGTCTTCTTTGCGGCCGGCCGGCCGGCAGGTCAGTGGTCCGGGCCGAAGGAGGCGCCCACCGAGGACCGTTCCCCCGTGGTGCCGACCGCGTGGGCGGTGAGGTAGTCGCCCGTCGCGTCCCGGGCGCCCTCCGCGTGGTTGTACTGCCCGGCGAACGTGTGGGTACCGGGGGGCACGGTCCTGCCCGCCCGCAGCGCCCACCGGTAGACGAGATGGCCGCCGTCCTCCGTCACCGACACGGTGAAGTCCTTCGCGGGCAACGAGCGCCAGGACCCGGTGCTCGTCACTCCGCCGGTGAGGGCGATCCGCAGCTCCACGGTGAGCGAGGACAGCGGCTCGGTCGTCCGCAGCGTCACATTGCTCTGCGCCCAGTACGCGTTGGAGTGCGGGTCCACGACCCCGTCCGTCCACAGTGGCCCGTCCTCGGTGCGCAGCGGGCCGAGGGCCGCGGGCGGCGTCACGGACGGGGCGGGAGGGGGCGCGGCCACGCGTGTCCCCTGCGCCCCGTCCTCGCCGGCGGAGGTGACGGCGACCGCGCCGAACGCCAGCACCCCGCAGACCGCGGCTGTCGCACCCGCGACCCGCAGCCATGGCGCCGGGGCACGCCGCGGGCGCACCACCCGGGCCGGCGGACGGCCCCCGGCCATGCCGCGCTCCACCCGGGCCAGCATCCGCTCCCGGTCGGGGCGGTGTGCCTCGGCGGCCTCCCGCAGCCGCACGGACAGCTCCTCGTCCTTCACCGGTCTCCTCCGCTGGGCCGCGCCACGACGGCCGCCTGTACCCGCGCGGCGGCGGATGTCTCCGGTCCCAGCATCCGCTGCAGTTCCGCGACGGCACGCGAGGTCTGGCTCTTCACCGTACCCACCGAGATCCCGAGCACCAGTGAGGTGTCCCGCTCCGAGAGGTCGAAGGCGTGCCGCAGCACCACGCAGGCGCGCTTACGGAACGGCAGCCTGCGCAGCGCCCCTTGTACGTCGACCACCGCCGGCACGTCCGGATCGTCGACCGCGTCCGCGCCGCCGCGCGGCGCCCAGAACAGCGCGATCCTGCGCCGCTCACGCACCGCGCCACGGATCCGGGTCCTCGCCATGTTGGCGACGACGCCGCGCGCGTACGCCACCGGATGGTCGGCGTCCCTCACCCGGTCCCAGCGGTGCCAGAGCGCCAGCAGGGCGTCGGCCGCCAGATCGTCCGCGGCGTCGGCCTCACCGGTCAGCAGATGGGCCAGCCGAGCGAGTTCGGCGTAATGGGCCTCGAAGAACTCGTGGAACTCGGCGGCAGCGGTATCCGCGCGATCGATGGATGTGCCCACAGCTACCTCGTCCCTGCGCTCGAACCCGGTGTTCGCGTGGCCGGGTTGTGTACGTTCCCAGTCGCCGCCCACCGTGGGTGGCGGGGCGAGAGCGTACCAGCGCCTGACGGAAGCGCTTCGACGTGGGTACGTAACAAAGGGAAGCAGCCCGGTACACGGCGAACGTCCCGGCGCCCCTGATGCGGGATGCCGGGACGTCGCCGTCGGCCGTCTGCCGACTACCGCTGGAGCGCGGCCTTCATCATCTTCCGGGCGATCGGGGCCGCGAGTCCGTTGCCGCTGACCTCCGACGCCGCCGAACCCGAGTCCTCCACGATCACGGCGACGGCGACCTCCTGGCCATTGGAGTCGTCCTTCGCGTACGAGGTGAACCACGCGTACGGGGTGTTGCTGTTGTCCACGCCGTTCTCCGCGGTGCCCGTCTTGCCGCCCACCTCGGCCCCGTCGATGCGGGCGTTGGTGCCGGTGCCCTCCTCCACGACGGTCACCATCGCGCTGCGCAGCTGCTCGGCCGTGGACGAGGACACGATCCGCTTCGTGTCACCGTCCTCGAAGTCCTCCAGCGTGCCGCCCTTCGCGTCCGTCACCTCGGAGACCATGTGCGGTGCGGCCAGCTCGCCGTCGTTGGCGAGGGCCGCGGAGACCATCGCCATCTGGAGCGGTGTCGCGGTGACCTCGAACTGGCCGATGCCGCTGAGCGCCGTCTGCGCCTTGTCCATCGTGGACGGGTAGACACTCTTCGAGGCCCGGACCGGCACGTCGAGCTTCTCGGTGTTGAAGCCGAACTTCTCCGCCATCGCCCGCACCTTGTCCTGGCCGAGGTCGGCGGCGACCTTGCCGAAGACGTTGTTGCAGGAGTACTGGAGCGCCACGCGCAGCGTCGCGTTCTCGCAGGGCGCGGTGGCGCTCTCGTTCTTCAGGACGGTGCTGGTTCCGGGCAGCGTGTACGGGACGGGGCTCTTCGTGGGCTCGTCGACCGAGTCGTACAGCCCGTTCTCCAGCGCGGCCGACGCCACCACCAGCTTGAACGTCGAGCCCGGCGCCAGTGGCTGCCTCATCGCGCGGTTGACCAGCGGCTTGTCCGGGTCGTCGAGCAGCTTCTGCCAGGTGTCGCCGTCCGTCGTCCCGCTGATGTCGGAGGGGTCGTAGGACGGGGAGGAGACCATTCCCAGGATTTGGCCGCTCCTCGGGTCGATCGCGACGGCCGCGCCCTTGTCGTCGCCGAGCGCTTCGGACGCCGCCTTCTGCACCTGCGGGTCGATCGTCGTCACCACATCACCGGGCGCGCTCCGCTTGCCGGTCAGCGCGTCCAGCGGATTCTGGAGACGGGTGTCGGTGCCGTCCAGCACCTCGTCGTAGATCCCTTCGAGCTGGGTGGAGCCGCAGGCCTGCGAGCTGTAGCCCGTGACGGCCGCGTAGAGATCCCCGTCCTCGTAGGTGCGCTTGTACGCGAGGTCGCCGCCCTCCGTCCTCTTCGATCCGGTGACCGGGGAGCCGGCCACGATGATGTTCCCGAGCGGCTGCGCGTACTGCGCGATGGTGTTCCGCCGGTTGTGGTCGTCGTCTGCGAGCGCCCGGGCCTGGTACGCCTGCACCCAGGTCGCCCGGCCCAGCAGGGCGAGGACCAGCAGCAGGCAGAAGACCGAGGCGCGCCTGATCGTCTTGTTCATCCCGCTGGAGGGACGAGCGGGAGACCGCACCGTGTTCCCGTCTGTGCCGCTTCTCACCCATTCCTCATCTGCTTCCTCATTTACGCGGCCGTGCCCGCCGGGTCAGCCCGGAGTGATGAACCCCGACTCGTACGCCGCGATGACCGCCTGGGTGCGGTCCCGGGCGCCGGTCTTCGCGAGGACGGCCGCCACATGGCTCTTCGCCGTCGCCGGGCCCACCCGCAACCGGCCGGCGATCTCCGCGTTGGTGAGGCCGCTCGCCATCAGCCGCAGCACGTCCGCCTCCCGGTCGGTGAGCCTGGCGGCCCACGGCGGCGCGGCGGACGGCCGGCGCTTTCCGTACGCGGCGGCCAGACCCCGTACCGCGGCGGGGAAGAGCAGCGAGTCGCTGCGGGCGACCAGCCGCACCGCCTGCACCAGGTCCTCGGCCGCCGCCCGCTTGAGGAGGAAACCGGCCGCCCCGGCGCGCAGCGCGTCGTACACGTAGGAGTCGTTCTCGAAGGTGGTGACGACGACGATGCGGGGGGCCGGGTCGAGCGTGGCCAGGATCTGCTCCGTGGCCCGGATCCCGTCGATCTCCGGCATCCGCACATCCATCAGCACCACGTCGGGGCGCAGTGCGCGCACCACGGAGACGGCCTCGGCGCCCGTCGACGCCTCACCGACCACCTCCAGACCGGTCTCGGCGTCCAGGATGACCCGCAGGGCGGTGCGGACCATGCGTTCGTCGTCGGCGAGGACGATCCGGACCGGTGTGCTCATCGCTGCTCCTGTGCGGGGGTGTGCAGGGGGAGGCGGACGGCCAGCCGCCACCCGCCCTCGTGCGGTCCGGCCTCGGTACGGCCACCGAGCAGGACGGCGCGCTCGGCGATACCGCGCAGTCCGCGGCCGCCGCCGGGCCGCGCCACCGCCGGCCGCTCCGGCAGGGGACTGTCCAGGACGATGTCCAGCTCGCCGGTGCCCACCGTGACCCGCAGCCGCACCGGCGCCCCGCGCCCGCCGTGCCGCAGCGCGTTGCTCAGTCCTTCCTGCACGATGCGGTAGGCCTCGCGGGACACCGGCCCGGGGACGGCGCCCGGATCGCCGTCGGCCGTGTGCGCGACGGGCAGGCCGCAGTGTGCGAGCAGCCCGTCCAGCGCGTCGAGCCCCGGGCCGGACGGCGCGTCCGGTGCCCCGGCCCCGTCGCGGTCGTCCCGGCGCAACAGGCCCAGCACGGTATCGAGTTCGCCGACCGTGCGCCGGGTCGTCTCCTCGATGGCGGTGAGCGCGGCCCGGACGAACTCCGGGTCGCTGTCCAGGACCCGGCGGGCCGCCCCCGCCTGGAGGGTGACGGCGCTGAGCGCGTGGCCGACCGAGTCGTGCAGTTCGCGGGCCAGCCGGTTGCGGACGGCCAGTTCCGCCGCGCGGCGTTCGGCGGCGGCCAGCCGGTCGTCCGGGGTCGGGCCGAGCAGTACCGGCGCCCGGTTCGCCAGCAGCGCCCCGGCCGCCGCCGCGCAGCCGGCCAGGGCCACCAGCATGGCGATCCCGGCGAGGGGTGCCAGGGCCAGGACCCACGTGCGGTCCAGCGCCGCGGGCAGGTCCAGCACGGGGGAGCCCCGCACGGCCGCGAAGAACGGCAGCCCCATGACACCGACGGCGAACGGGACCAGCGACAGCGTCATGCCGCTGATGACGCCGCCGAGCCCCACGTGCAGGGTGAACCAGGCCGACGAACGGACGCGTGCCTGCCGGGTCCTGGCGGGCCCCTCCGCGAGCGGCCGCTCCGGCGGCAGACCGCACAGGGCGCGGGCGGCGGCCACCGAGAGGGGCCGGGCGAGCGGGACGAGTGCGGTGACCGCGGCCATCGGCAGTGCGTAGGCGAACGCGATCAGTTGGTTGGCCGGCGAGCTGAAGACATTGACGTCGGTGCGGTACAGGCCGACGATCACCGTGCCGACCAGGAAGTACGGCATCAGCAGGGCGCCGCCGATGATGAGGTGCAGCCAGCGCTGCCGGGCCCGCCGCCCGAGCAGCGGTCTCACGCCCGGCGGCCCGCCGGCCCGCTCACGGCCGAGCGCTCCACCAGGAAGTACGCGCCCAGGGTCATCACGAGTGTCCCGACCAGCATCTGCACAGCGTAGATCAGCACCATGGCGGCGGTGGGCTGATCGGCGATGTCGTCGATGTCGCTCAGCGAGGCGATGCTCATCCAGCCGCCCCAGCAGGCTGTCGCTCCGGAGCCGCCCCAGGCCAGGGCGAGCGGTACCCACAGGGGCAGGGCGGAGTTCCGGCGGAGGGCGAGGAGCAGGATGCCGGCGACGGCGGCGGTGACGAAGAGGGCGAAGACCGCCTCGAGCACCGCGGAGCCGCTGGTGCGCTCCTCGATCCGGCCCTCGTTGAGACCGGCCGTCGAGCCTGCGGCCCACAGCAGGTGCAGGACGCCGGGCACCAGGGCGATCAGCGAGGCGGCGACGGCGGAGGCCCGCAGCGCGGGAGCGGTGGGGCTGTCCGGCAGTTCGCGCAGGGTGCCCTGCCAGAGGTGGCCCCAGCGGTCCCTGGCGTACAGCGCGAACAGGGTACCGAGGGCCAGTCCCTGGATGATGAAGCCGGTGTAGACGACGCCGAAGACCCACTCGTCGAGGAACGGGCGGCCGGCATCGCCCTTGTTGACGGTCTTCCCGCCCAGGGCCTGGACCAGCAGCTGGAGCGGGTAGCCGGTCATGATCGGCAGCAGCAGGCCGGTCGCCACCCACATCGGCAGAGCGAGCAGCCAGGCGGGTACGCGCCGGCCCCAGGCCTGGGTGAGCAGCAGGGCGATGACCACGACCGCGCTGTCCATCAGGACCGACGCGACGTTCGCGACAGCCATCGTGGCGCGGTGGTCGAGCAGCGAGCTGCCGGCCGGGATGCCGAGGTGACTGCCCGAGATCCAGGCGGTCTTGAGGACGATGTAGGGCAGGCAGGAGAGGATCGCGACGCTGCGCAGCGCGGTGCGCAGGCGGTCGGTGACCGGGGCGGCGGCTTCCGGCGCGGGAGCCGTTGCGAGAGGTGTCCGTGTCATGGCACCCACGCTGCCGCGCGGACGGTCAGGGCACGTCATGCCCGGCGACGATCCGTCTCCGCCGGACGGCGGAGACGGAACGCCGCGGCGGCTCAGACCAGTTCGGGCCGCAGCTCCGGCTGCCGCACGGGTGCGGGCTTCGGGTCCCACTGCCTGGAGGTCCGCACGTACGCGTAGATCACCGACACCATCGCCGCGATGAGCAGCGGGCCGAACAGCCACGGATGCGCGGCCATCTCCGTCGGCACCCAGCGGGCGGCCACCAGGATCGCGGCGAAGACCGCCGTTCCGTAGGCGACCAGCTGGGTCGCGGACCGGTCCCAGCCGCGTTCGAGCGCGCGCAGGGCCGTCTCGATCGTGAGGGTGAAGATCACTCCGGTGATGATGTCGATGCCGTAGTGGTAACCGAAGCCCAGCGTCGCGGCGAGGGTGGCGAGCAGCCAGAACGTGCCCGCGTACCGCAGGAACCGGGGGCCCTTGCGGGAATGGATGAAGATCGTGGTGGCCCATGCGGTGTGCAGGCTGGGCATGCAGTTGCGCGGGGTGAAGTCGTCGAACGGCATGTGCTGCGGGCCGCTGCTCGGTGGCATCGTGTCGGGCCACAGGTTGGCCGCGGCCCAGTGTCCGCCGTCGGCGCCGTAGGCGAAGACCGGTCCGACGACCGGGTAGATCATGTAGATGGCCGGCCCGAGGAGTCCGATGACCAGGAAGGTGCGGACCAGGTGGTGGGCCGGGAAGCGGCGTTCGGTGGCCACGTTGCGCAGCTGGTACAGCGCGACGACGACCGCGGCCACCGCGAGCTGGGTGTAGACGGAGTCGAGGAAGTGCTCACCGAACGATCCGGTGGCCCTGACCAGCCGGCCCACCAGCCACGAGGGGTTGCCCAGCGCGTGGTCGGCGGTCGCCACGTACTGGTCGAGCACCAGCGGGCGGGTCTTCGAGGTGATGAGCAACCAGGTGTCACCGGTCTTGCGGCCGGTCACCAGCAGCAGTCCCAGCCCGACGCCCTTGAGCAGCAGGAGGCGTTCCGCACCGGTGCGGCGGGTGACGGCGATGACCGCGCACCCCAGGATCACCCACAGCGCGCCGTTGCCGAAGGGGTGGCCGTGGGTCACCGGCGCGTCGGCGATCCATCGCACCAGCAGGATGACGAGGTCGATACCGATCGCGGTCCCGATCGCGATGAACCGCTGGCGCCAGGTGAGCACCACCATCATCAGGCCCATGCTGGCGTAGAGCAGGAATCCCGAGACGGGAGGGAATATCGCCTCTCGTGCCTGGCTGGCGATCGGCCCCGGCAGCCCGTAGTGGCGTGCGGCGATCTCCAGAGCGACCAGGAATCCGAGACCCACCACCCCCGCCGCGACCCACAGTGCCGTCTTCGGCCGACGCCAGGCACCGGGCGTAATTCCGTTGGTTATTCGCGAAAACACCCGCGATGCTATAGGTATCAAGGTTTGGCCGATTTGTTAGATGTTGGTGGAGTACGTCACGCCGTAGGTCACTTGTCGCACCGGGCAGCGTGTGCCGCCGGTGCGGTGTGAGCGATGAGGTCAATCGCCATGAATGCGTGCATGTTATCGGAGTGGTGTTCGAAGGTCCGATGGTCATGGCGGATTCCGCGACAGGCCGGTGCCTGCCTGTCGCGTGGGGCGGGGTGGCGGTCATCACCCGGCAGGTCTCACCCGGGCCGGTCCCGCCGGAGGCGGGCCTCGTCGGCGCCGGGCGCGTGGTCGGCGTCCTGTACCGGGCGCGACGAGACGTCCGGGGTCAGAGCCTGCGGGTGGCGAGGGTCAGCCGGTCCCGCGCGTCGAACAGCGCGTCCTTCACCATCTGCTCGTGCGCCGGCGTGAGCCGGGCGACCGGCACCGAGCAGCTGATGGCGTCGCGGGCCGGGGTGCGGTACGGGACCGCGACCCCGAAGCAGCGCAGCCCCAGGGTGTTCTCCTCGCGGTCCACGGCGTAGCCCTGTTCGCGGATCAGGTGCAGCTCCTCGATGAGCTTCTCCCGGTCGGTCAGCGTGTGTTCGGTCAGGGCGGGCAGCGTCTCGGGCAGCATCTTGCGGACCTGCTCGTCGCTGTGGGTGGCCAGCAGCGCCTTGCCGAGCGAGGTCGAGTGCGCCGGCAGCCGGCGGCCGACGCGGGTGAAGGGGCGCAGGTAGTGCTGGGACTGGCGGGTGGCGAGGTAGACGACGTTCGTCCCGTCGAGCCGGGCGAGGTGGATGGTCTCCGTGGTGTCGTCGGAGAGCCGGTCCAGGGTGGGGCGGGCGGCCGCGACCACCTCGTCGCCGTCGATGTACGAGGTGCCGACCAGCAGGGCCCGTACGCCGATCCCGTACCGCGTCCCCGTCGCGTCCGTCTCCACCCAGCCCAGCTCGACCAGCGTGCGCAGCAGCATGTAGAGGCTGGACTTGGGGTATCCGACGGCCTCCTGCACCGCGGCGAGGGAGTGCATGCCCGGCCGGCCGGCGAAGTACTCCAGCAACTCCACCGTCCGTACCGCGGACTTGACCTGTGCCCCACCAGACTCGGCAACCGACATCGCCCTACGCCCCTTCCAGCCCACTTACGAAACCCTGCGACTTCTTGCCAACACCGAACGCCCGGAAATAGAGTCGCCACCATATTCACGATCAGGAACTCTGTTCAGAATACCGAACAACTTCTGATGTGTGGCAGTGGAGCGGAAGGAAACACGGTGGCAGCAGCACCAGTCTGGAGCGTCGACCCCCGCACCGGGAACCCGCGTGAGCAGGTTGCGGTGGAGGCTACAGCGGAGGAGGTCGACCGCGCGGTCCGGGCCGCGCACGCCGTACGCGCCTCCCTCGCCGACCGCACCGTGCGCGCCGCGTTCCTGCGCACCGCGGCCGATCTGCTCACCGAGGCCGGTGAGCACGTCATCGAGGCCGCCGACGCCGAGACGGCGCTCGGCCCTGCCCGGCTGACCGGCGAACTCGCCCGCACCGCGGCCCAGCTGCGCGCCTTCGCGGAGGTCGTCGACGAGGGCGCGTACCTCGACATCCACATCGACCACGAGGACGCCACGCGCACCCCGCCGTGGCCGGACCTGCGCCGCTACAAGATCCCGCTCGGCGTCGTCGCCGTCTACGCGGCCAGCAACTTCCCGCTCGCGTTCTCCGTGCCGGGCGGTGACACCGCCAGCGCCCTCGCGGCCGGCTGCCCGGTCGTCGTCAAGGCGCACCCCGACCACCCCGCGACCTCCGAACTGTGCGGGGCCGTCCTGCGCCGGGCCGCGGCGCGGCACGGACTGCCCGAGGACATCCTCACCGTCGTGCACGGCTTCGAGGCGGGCGTCGAACTGGTCAAGCACCCCCTCGTCAGCGCGGCGGGCTTCACCGGCTCCATCCGCGGCGGCCGCGCCCTCTTCAACGCGGCAGCCGCGCGGCCGGTCCCCATCCCCTTCCACGGCGAGCTCGGCTCCCTCAACCCCGTCGTCATCACCGAGGCCGCCGCCGCCGAGCGCGGCGAGCAGCTCGGCGCCGGGCTCGGGGGCTCGATGACCATGGGCGCGGGCCAGTTCTGTACCAAGCCCGGATTCGTCCTGGCCCCCGCGGGCGAGAACGGCGACCGGCTGCTGAAGTCCCTCACCGGAGCGGTCAGCGACACCGAGGCCGGAGTCCTGCTCGACCACCGCATGCGCGACGCCTTCCTCGCCGGCGTGAGCGAGCGGGCCGCCCTCCCGGACGTGGAGGCCCCGGTCACCCCCGGTGCGGGCGGTGAACACACCGTCGCAGCAGGCTTCCTGACCGTACCGGCGCAGCTGCTCGCCACCGAGGGGCCGCACGACGCGCTCCTGGAGGAGTGCTTCGGCCCGGTCACCGTCGTCGCCCGCTACACCAGTGACGACGAGATCACCGCGGTCCTGTCCCGGCTGCCGGGCAACCTCACCGCCACGCTCCAGATCGCCACCGAGGAGACCGACGACAGCGCCGCCGCGCTCCTGGACGCGCTCACCCCGCTCGCCGGACGCGTCCTCGTCAACGGCTGGCCGACCGGCGTCGCCGTCGCCCCCGCCCAGCACCACGGCGGCCCCTACCCGGCCACCACCTCCACGTCCACCTCGGTCGGCGCGACCGCGATCGAGCGCTGGCTGCGCCCGGTCAGCTACCAGACCACCCCCGACGCGCTGCTCCCGCCCGAGCTGCGCGAAGACAACCCGCTGGGCCTGCCCCGCCGCGTGAACGGACACCGCTCATGACCCTGAGCCTCCCCGAACTCCCCTTCTCCCTGGAAGCGTTCGGCCCCGCGACCGGGTGGAACTACGAGGAGGGCGTACTCACCGGCCGTGCGGGCGCCCGCCAGGACCGCTTCGTCCCGCCGGACGGCGAGGGCCTCGAATCGGCGAGCGACGCCCCCCGGCTGCTGGGTGCCGCCCCGGCGGGCGACTTCCAGCTGATCGCCCGGGTCCGCGTCGGCTTCGCCGCCGCCTTCGACGCGGGGGTCCTGTACCTCCACGTCGGCGACCGGGAGTGGGCCAAGGTCTGCCTGGAGCTGTCCCCGGACCGCCCCACCATCTGCACCGTCGTCACCCGCGGCCACTCCGACGACGTCAACTCGTTCGTCGTGGACGGCGACACCTACTGGCTGCGCCTGAGCCGCACGGGCAACGCCTTCGCGTACCACGCCTCGCCCGACGGTGAGAAGTGGACCTTCGTCCGCGTCTTCGCCCTGGGCGAGCCGGAGCGGGCCGCGACCGCGGCCATCGGCTTCCTCGCCCAGTCGCCCACGGGCGACGGCTGCGAGGTCTCCTTCGACCGGATCGAATTCCGCCCGGCGGGGATCGCGGACCTGCGCGACGGCAGCTGAGCTGCGCGTCCACCCGCCGGGTTCCGGCGGGTGGACGGCAGTGGGATTTCCCGCAGGCCCCAGAGCCGTGCCGGCGACGGCGTGGGCCGAGGGGAATGGGAGCGGCCCCGTCCGCGTTTCCCCCCTGAACGGAGGATCCCTCCGTGCTGTGGGAGCAGCCGCACGAGAGCCTGGAGAGAAGAAGAGTCATGCGCGTCGAGATCTGGAGCGACATCGCCTGCCCGTGGTGCTACATCGGCAAGGCCCGGTTCGAGAAGGGCCTGGCAGGGTTCGCCCACCGCGACGAGGTCGAGGTGGTCCACCGCTCCTTCGAACTCGACCCCGGGCGCGCCAAGGGCGACACCGCGCAGGTCATCGACATGCTGGCGCAGAAGTACGGGCGCACCCGTGAGGAAGCGCGCTCCATGGAGGCGAACGTCGCGGCCAACGCCCAGGCCGAAGGGCTCGGCTACCGCACCGAGGGCCGTGACCACGGCAGCACCTTCGACATCCACCGGCTGCTTCATCTGGCCAAGGCCCGCGGCCGTCAGGACGAGCTGCTGAGCCTCGCCTACCGGGCGAACTTCGCCGAGGAGCGGTCCGTCTACGACGACGAGGTGCTGGCCGAGCTGGCCGTCGAGGCCGGTCTCGACGCCGACGAGGCGCGCGCGGTGCTCGCCGACCCGCAGGCGTACGCGGCCGAGGTGCGGGCCGATGAGCAGGAGGCGTCCGAGCTGGGCGCCAACGCGGTGCCGTTCTTCGTGCTCGACAGGCGCTACGGCATCTCCGGCGGCCAGCCCGCCGAGGTCTTCGCCCAGGCGCTGGAGCAGGCGTGGAAGGACCGCCCGCTGACCGCCGTCGGCGGGGACGCGGCGGCCTGCGACGCCGACGGTGCGTGCGAGGTTCCGCAGGCGGGCACCATCGCCTGAGCCCATGAGCTGCGCTCATAAGCATTACTTGGACGACCCCCTTAACTCTTGGCGATTGACTATGAGTTAAGGGGGATTCAGGCTGGGCCCATGAAGATCTCTTCGCTCAGCCGTGCGGTGTCCGCCGAGTTCGCGCCGGAGACCGCCTACCTCAACACCTCCACCTGCGGGCTGCTGCCCCGGCGCACCGTCGACGCGGTGAGAGCCCTCGCCGAGGACAACACCACGGGCCGCCGGAACGGCGCGGGCGATTTCGAGGCGGTGGACCGGGCCAGGGGTGGCTTCGCGCGGCTCGCCGGTGTCGACGCCGGCCGGGTCGCCGTCGGCAGTTCAGTGACCGT
The DNA here is from genome assembly GCF_042871565.1 of Streptomyces sp. NPDC005775. Lineage (NCBI taxonomy): Bacteria > Bacillati > Actinomycetota > Actinomycetes > Kitasatosporales > Streptomycetaceae > Streptomyces > Streptomyces sp. NPDC005775. The sequence goes on from NZ_JBIAIU010000027.1 coordinate 30,834, forward strand.
CCATGTCGGTCTGATCGCCTGCTCGCTGCCCGCCGGGTCCGAAGTGCTGGCGCCCGAGGGTGAGTTCAGCTCGGTCGTCACCCCCTTCGCGGTGCGCGGCGATCTGAGGACGCGCTACGTCCCGCTGGCTGAACTGGCCGACGCGGTGCGCCCCGAAACCGCGCTCGTCGCCTTCTCCTCCGTCCAGTCCGCCGACGGCCGGCTCGCCGACCTGGACGCGGTGCGGGCCGCGGCTGCCGCCCACGGGGCCCGTACGCTGCTGGACGCCACCCAGTCGGCGGGCTGGCTGCCGCTCGATGCCGGGGCGTACGACTACACGGTCGCGGGCGGCTACAAGTTCCTGCTCTGCCCGCGCGGCGCGTCGTTCCTCACCGTCACGGAGGAGGCGCAGCACTCCCTGCCGCCGGTCCTCGCCGGCTGGGTCGCGGCCGAGGACCCGTGGAGCAGCACCTACGGGCCGGTCACCGAGCTCGCCTCCGACGCCCGCCGCTACGACGAGCCGCCCGCGTTCCTCTCGTACCACGGCGCCGAGCACTCCCTCGCGCTGCTGAACGAGATCGGGATCGACGCCGTCCACGACCACGCCACGGGGCTCGCGGCCCGGTTCCGGGAAGGGCTCGAAGGGCTGGGCCACAAGGTCGTGGCGGCCCCGACGGCCGTCGTCGGGGTGCCCGGACTCGGTGACCGGGCGTCGGAGCTGGAGCGGGCCGGGGTGATGGTCTCCAACCGGGCCGGCAACCTGCGGGCGGCCTTCCACCTGTACAACACCGAGGCCGATGTGGACCGCGCCCTGGACGTGCTCGCGGGCTGAGGCCGTCAGCGGCTCTCCGGGCAGTCCGCCGCTTCCCGGCAGAGGTTCTCCTCGACCTTGGCCAGCAGCCGCGCCAGCTCCTGGCGCTCGTCCCCGTCCAGGCCCGCGAGGGTGTGCTCCTCCAGATTCGTCCAGGCCCGCTCCACGTCGGAGAGCAGTGCGCAGCTGTCGTCGGTGGCCTCGACCAGGACGGCCCTGCGGTCGGCCGGGTCGGGGCTGCGGCGTACGTGTCCGGACTGCTCCAGGCGCTGGAGCATCTTGGTGACGGTGGAGGGGTCCAGGTCCACCGCCTTGATCACCTCGGACTGGCGGACCGCACCCGCGTCCCAGAGGTACATCATCAGGAACTCCTGGCCGGGGTAGAGCCCCGCGCACTTCAGCTGTCTGCCCGCCGCGATCCGGTGCAGCCGTGCGACCCGGGACACGGCATGGCTGACCGGGCCGCCGCGGGCGGCGCTGGGGAGCTCGGTACAGGCGGGATCGGAGGTCATCGAGGGCTCCTCGGGCGGTGCGGGGCGGCTCCGCGGCTGCGGGACACGGCTTCGCGCGAACTTTACCTTGGTCGGCCAAGTAATGCGCTACAGTGACGCACGCCGCAGATGATTGGCCGACCACATAGTTTTGGTTGGCCGACCACACCTCTCTCTCCTGGGGGCTTCTCATGACCACAGCGTTCGACCCGCTCGACCTGGCCGGCACCCGGCTCGCCAACCGCATCGCGATGGCGCCGATGACCCGCAGCCGGGCGGGCGAGGGCGGGGCGCCCACCGATCTGACGGCCGAGTACTACGCCCAGCGCGCCTCGGCGGGCCTCGTCATCACCGAGGGCATCCAGCCATCGGTCGTGGGGCAGGGCTACCCCAGCACCCCGGGGCTGCACAGCGACGAGCAGATCGCCGCCTGGCACAAGGTCACCGACGCCGTGCATGACCGGGGTGGACGGATATTCGCACAGGTCATGCACGCGGGCCGGATCGGCCACCCGGTCCTGCTGCCCGACGGACTCACTCCCGTCGGCGCTTCCGCGGTCGCCGCCACCGGACAGGTCTTCACGCACGTGGGCGCGAAGGACTTCGTCACCCCGCGCGAGCTGACCGACACCGAGATCCGGGCGACGATCGCCGACTTCGCCTCCGCGGCGCGCGCCGCGGTGGACGCCGGCTTCGACGGAGTGGAACTGCACGGCGCCAACGGATACCTGATCCACCAGTTCCTGGCGCCCAACTCCAACCGGCGCACCGACGGGTGGGGCGGTTCCGTGGAGGGCCGGATCCGGTTCGCCCTGGAGACCGTGCGCGCCGTCGTCGCCGAGATCGGTGCCGCCCGCACCGCGATCCGTCTCTCGCCCGGCAATCCGTACAACGACATCGACGAGCCCGCGCCCGAGGCCACGTACAGCGCGCTGGTGCGGGCGATCGAGCCGCTCGGGCTCGCCTATCTGCACCTCGTGGAGGGCTCGGCCGGCGACCGGCCGCTGACCGAATCCCTGCGCAAGCAGTTCAACGGCACCCTCGTCCTCAACCCGGCGAGCGAGGGGTCGACCGGGCCCGAGGCACTGGCCCTGATCGAGGAGGGCGTGGCCGACCTCGTCTCGTACGGTGTGCTGTTCCTGGCCAACCCGGACCTGCCGGAGCGGCTCCGCGCCGGCGGTCCCTTCAATGCTCCGGACGCCACGACCTTCTACGGGGGCGACCACCACGGCTACACGGACTACCCGGTGCTGGGGGCCTGAGGCCGGCGACCGGGCGCCCGGCAGGGTACCGCTTGCGCGAGACCCGCCCCGGGGGGTGCGGCCGCCGGCGCGCGGCGGGCCCGACCCGAGGGCGGACCCGCCGCGGTCCCTACGCCTTCTTCAGGGTGAAGTCGGTGGTCACGGTTCCCTTCTTGACGACCTTGACGGTGGCCACCGTCGGGGCGTAACCGTCCTTGGCGACGATCACGGTGAGGGGGTTGTTACGGGCGTCCAGCCAGAGTGCGTAGTGGCCGTCCTTGTCGGTGGTCAGGGTGTACGAGGACGTCCACGAGTCGATCTGGACGGTCGCTCCCTTGAGGGGGGCCGTGGAGCCGGCGGCCGACTTGCCGAGCACCGTTCCGGTGATCTTGCCCCAGGTCTTCGGCGGGGCCACCGTCATGGTGACGGGGACCGGCGCCACCGGGTAGGGAGTGCTGGCCGAGATGCCGATCTGGGCCGTGAACTCCCCGGGCTGGGTGATCTCCTCGACCGAGGCATTCACCGTCACCGCGAACGAGAAGCTGTCTCCCGGGGCGAGTTTGACCTCCGAGTAGTCCAGCGACAGCCAGCTGACGTCCGATCCGCCGGCCTGGTCGTAGCCGGCGAGCAGTTCCACGGCGGTGGACGGGGCGCTGGGAGCGTCTGCCCCGCCGACCTTGTAGAAGCCCGGGGCGCCGCCGCCGCGGTAGGTCGCCACGTCGGCGTTGGGCAGGGACGACCAGGTTCCGGCGGCCGGGTCGTAGGCGTATCCCGCATTGGTGAGAGCGCCGTCGCTGACGCCGGAGGAGATCAGCAGCAGACCGTTGGCCGAGGTGTAGGACGAGGCCCACCCGGTCTCCGGCATGTCCGGCAGGGCCGACCAGGAGTCGGCGGCGGGGTCGTAGACGTAGGCGGACTTCAGCTCACCGGCGCTGTTGGTACCGCCGGCGCAGTACAGCAGCCCGCTGATGGTGCCGCACGACTCCCAGGCGACGTTCTCCGGGTAGTTCGCCGCGGTGGACCACGAGTCGTCCGACGGGTCGTAGACCGTCACCGACGCGGAGCCGCATGCGGTGGTGCAGCCGCCGACGGAGTACAGCTTGCCGTTCAGGACCGCGGAGCCCGCGCCCGCCAGCGGAGCCGGCGAGGAGGCGCCGGTCGTCCAGGTGTTGGAGGCGGGGTCGTAGATCTCCAGCTTGGCGTCCGGGTCCCCACTGGCGCCCCAGCCGCCGGCGATGTACAGCTTTCCGTTGATGAAGCCGCGGGCCGGAGCCTCCCGGGTGTCGGCCGCGTCGGCCAGCTTCGTCCAGCCGTCCGCCGCGTCGTAGGAGTACAGCGACCTGGTGTCGTCCGTACCGTCGAAGCCGAACGCCGAGTAGACCTTGCCGTTGTCCACGGCGACCGCGTTGTCCATGACGGCATCGGGCAGATCGGCCACCGTCTGCCAGGCGTCACCGCCTTCGGCCGGAGCGACCGTGGCACCGGCGGTCCTGCCGGCGGCCTTCAGGCTCTTCGACGACAGGGGCGAGTAGTCCCCCTTCCTGCTGATCAGCGGGGCGCCCGAAGCGGCCGGTGTGAAGGCGCCGCTCTTCTCGTCCAGCTTGACGGTGGCGTCGGCGCCACCGGTGTTCTTGACCGTGACGGTTCTGGTCGCCGAACCGCCCCAGGCGACCGGGGCGGTGACCGCGGCCGGGGTGACCTTGAGACGCCCCGCCTTGAGCGAGAAGTTCTTGGTCACCGTCGAGTCGGCGGCGAGGGTCACGGCCTTGGACGCGGTGGTGTACTTGGCCTTCGCGGCAGTCACGGTCTGCTTGCCGACCGGTGCGAAGGCCCAGAAGAAGCCGTCACCGAGCGTCGCGTCGTCCGGGGTGGCGGCCGAGGTCGTGCTCACGGCGCCGTCGCCGGTACCGGTGAGCGTGGCCCCGGCGATGCCGGCACCGGTGTTGGCATCGGTGACCTGCCCGACGACAAGGCCGCCGGGGACGGCCGACAGGCTGCGGGAACCGACGAACACGTCGTCGAGCTGCCACCACCAGCTGAACTTGCCGGTGAAGTGGAACCGCACCCGGACGTCGGACTTGCCGGCGTAGTCGGTGAGCGTAACGGTGATCTTCGAGCCGGTGACGGCGGTGGTGTGCGAGGAGACGGCGGACCAGGTGGTGCCACCGTCCGAGCTCACCTCGACGTCGGCTTTCTGACCGGAGTACGGCTTGTAGCTGGTCCGGTAGCTCAGCTCGGGCAGCTCCGTGCCCGAGAAATCGTAGGACGGGCTGGTCAGCGTGGAGTTCTGAACCTTTCCGCTGCCCGCCTTGTCGCTGTCCACGATGGCGAAGGCGCCCTTGCCGCCGGTGGTGTTCGTACGCTTGCCGGGGTCGTCGAACTGCCATCCACCGGAGGTGCCCTCGGCGTTGTCGACGGTCCATCCCTCGGGGGCCGACGTGGTCGAGTCGAAGGGCTCGGTGACGCCCTCGTCCGTCACCGTGTACCCGGCCGCGGTGTCCGCCCAGGCGTCCACCGGCAGGCTCACATTGGCGGAGACCGCCGAGTCGCCCACCGTGATGTTCTTGGTGGCGCTCCGGTAGCCCGGGTAGTTGCTGGTGACCTTCAGCGTGTACGACGTGCCGGCCGGGAGCTCGACCGCGTAGGTGCCGGTGCTGGGGTCGGTCTCGACGGGCGCGCCGGGCACTCCCTCGACGCTGATGGCCGCGTAGAGCGGCCAGCCGTGGCCGGAGCCGTCGGTGACCTTGCCGGAGACGGTCCGGGTCGGGACCGGCGTGAGCGCGAGGCTCCTGTTCACCGTGCCGCCGTCGGTGATCTCGACGCCGGGGACGGTGGTCGTGGTGTAGCCGTGGGCGATGACCTTCAGGTCGTAGGTGCCGGGCGGCAGGGTCAGTGAATAGGTGCCGTCCGCACCGGACTCGGTCCGGGCGTCGCCCGCGGTGATCTCCGCGCCCGCGACGGGTGCGCCGGTGGCGGTGTCGGTGACGCTACCGCTCACCACGCCGTGCGGCCCGCTGCGGAAGGCCTGCACGCCGTTGGGAGTGCCGAGGCCGGTCGGACCGTCCCAGCCCGTGCCCGCGCTGCACAGCCTGGCCGGGGTGCAGGAGCCGTTGGTGCCGTCCACGACGTCGTTCAGACCGCTGCCGCCGGCCGCGTAGGGGTAGGCGGCGGGGTAGGAGCCCGCCGGCGGGGTGCCGGCCGCCGCGTACACACCGGCGATGATCGGTGAGGAGGCGCTGGTGCCGCCGTAGACGGCCCAGCCGTCCCCGCCGTAGGTCTGGTAGACCGAGACACCGGTCAACGGGTCGGCGACCGCGGCGACATCGGAGACCGCGCGCTTGTCGCAGTCGGTGCTGACGCTCTTCTGCCAGGCGGGCCTGGCCTCGTAGAGCGAGCAGCCCGAGCCCGGGCCGCCGTAGCTGTTGGACCAGACCGATTCGGACCAGCCGCGGGCAGTGGAGGAGTCCTGCTCCAGGGCTGTGCCGCCCACGGAGGTCACGTACTGGGAGGCCGCGGGGTAGGAGACGCCGTACGCGCTGTCGCCCGAGGAGGCGACCACGGCGACACCCGGGTGGTTGTAGTGGGCGTCGAATTCGGTGGTCTCCGCCGGATCCTCACCACTGCCCGGAGTACTGGAATAGCCCGTGCCGTAGGAGTTCGAGACGTACTTGGCGCCCTGCGCGACCGCTTGGTCGACGGAGGCGCCCATGTCCTCGAAACTGGCGGAGTCGGCTTCGACCAGGACGATCTTCGCGTACGGCGCGGCGGCCGAGACCATGTCCAGGTCGAGCGAGATCTCACCGGCCCAGCCGCTGTCGGCCGCCGGGTAGTCGGTGCCACCGCGCTGGTCGACCTTCTTGAAGCAGCCGTTGTCCGTGGTGCAGGCCGGCAGCCCGTACTGCGCCCGGTAGACCGCGAGGTCCTCCTCGGCGGTCGGGTCGTCATAGGCATCGACGATGGCGATCGTCTGCCCCGCCCCGCCGTCGGCCGGCAGGTTGTAGGCGCCCTGGAGCGCGGTGGCGCCCCACCCGCTCGGGGTCGCGGCCTCGGGCTGGACGCCCTCCCTGGCGGCCACGTCGGTGCGGCGCAGCGCGAAGCAGCGGACCTGGCCGGGCCCGGGTTCGGCGCAGGAGGCCTCCACGGACGGTTTGGTGTTCAGGTCGGCACTCGCGGAAGCCGTCGCGGTCGCCGCCGGAGCGGTGAGTCCCAGTAATGCGAGGGCTGAGGCGCCGGCCAGGGCGGTCAGCCCGGTCCAGGCGGATCTTGTCCGTCTGACAGCCGGTCTGGATATGCCGGTGACAGTCAATTGCGTGTCTCCCATGTGATGCACGGGTCGACCACACGCTTTTCAGGTCGACGGCGAATGGTTTTCGCCGGTCACCACTTAGCCGTTATTTGGGAGGCATATGTCAATGATGCGATCGTTAATTATTCATTTCTCGCGGGCCGAAGTGGCTCATTTTCGAGCGAATCGAGAGGAAAGAGACGCGCGGCCGAGTGCAGTGGTCTAGGCCTCCAGTGCTCCGCGCTCGGTTCGCCCGGCACCGAGGTCGGCACCGAGGTCGGCACCGAGCCGCTCATGAGTGACGTCATTTACTGGTAAGTCGCCGCATGGCAGGCCGAAGTGGCGTCCAGGTGGGCCGGGGTGGACCGATCACGGCCGGCGGCGCGCGGTCGGAGAGTAGTCCGAAGTCGCCAGGGCGGTGAGTGTCATTTCGGCCAGTTGATCACGGTGCGGCCGGGCCGGTATTCCCGGGCGGTGGCGGCTACCGGCGCGTTCGTCGATGGAGGCATGGTTCCGTGACTACTTTCGGACATGATCTGTGTAAGCAGCACGGGTGTAGCGGATATCTGCTTGTAAACCTTAATGGAAAAGGCTGCTCCGCTTGTGGATGCGTGTGCCGGTTGGTCGACCGGGTGGAAAAGAGCCAAAAGGCGGAGCGGGTGAAATGTTTATTCGCGACTGTCGGGCGAAGATGCCGGCGGCCCGGGAGGGTGAACCTGGGTCGACGGACTTCTGTGCGGGAGAGTGCCGCGCCCGGTTCACGCGGCCTGGCCCCGCGTGTCCCGTTCCCCGGTGTCGTGCGGGCGGGCGTCCGTGCGACCGGGGCGCGCCTCGCCGTTTAGTGGTCTAGACCACGCCGCGTACGCGTGGGGCGGGGCACCGCGAGCCTCCGCAGCTACGCCGATTCGCGGCGGACCAGCTCCGTGGGCAGTATCACCGCGGCCGGGTCCTCCCCGCCGATCTGGGCCAGCAGCACCCGCACCATCTCGGCGCTGATCCGGTCCCACGGCTGACGGATCGTCGTCAGCGCAGGCCGGGAGGCGAGCGCCGCGGGGGAGTCGTCGAAACCGCCCACCGCCACGTCCTGCGGCACCCGGCGCCCGGCCTTCTCCAGTGCGGCGAGCACCCCCTGCGCCATCAGGTCCGAGGCGACGAACACCGCGTCCAGGTCCGGGGCCCGCTCCAGCAGCAGCCGGGCGGCCGCCTCGCCGCCGGCCCGGCTGTAGTCGCCCGGCGCGATCAGCGCGTCGTCTGCGGGCAGCCCGCAGTCGGCCAGCATCTCGCGGTAGCCCGCGAGCCGCTCCACCCCGCCCGGGGTGTCCAGCGGGCCGCTGACCGTACCGATCCGGCGACGCCCCGACTCGTACAGGAAACGCACCATGTCCCGCGCGCCGTCCCGGTCGTCGGCCGCCACGTAGCTGACCTTGGACTTCTGCCCGAGCGGTTTCCCGCAGGCGACGAGGGGGACACCGGCCTCGTGCAGCTGCGCGGCGACCGGGTCGCCCGAATGGCTGGAGACCAGCAGGACCCCGTCCACATGGCCGGCGATGTACCGCATGTTCCGGCGGCGCTCCGCCTCCGTACCCGCGATCATCAGCAGCAGCGGGATGTCGTGCGCGGCCAGCGCGCTCGTGCAGCCGCGCAGCAGCACATTGAAGTTCGGGTCCTCGAAGAACCGCTCCTGCGGCTCGGTGAGCAGGAACGCCACCGAGTCCGAGCGGCCGGTGATCAGCGACCTGGCGTGCCGGTTCACCGTGTAACCGGTCTTGCGGATGGCGGAGTTGACCGCGTCCAGTGCGGCCGGACTGACGTTGTGGCCGCCGTTCAGCACCCGGGAGACCGTGCCTCGGGAGACCCCGGCCTCCCGGGCCACGTCGTGGATGGTCGGCGGCCGTCGGCGTCCCGTACCGGTCTGTTCTGTGCGGCTCATGGTGCGTGATCTTTCGTCAGGTGACGTCCTGGCGGGGCCCGTCAGGACTTTACGGCCCCGGAGAGCAGGTCGAGGCTCCAGAACCGCTGGATGACCAGGAACAGGGCGATCAGCGGGACGATGGCCAGCAGCGCCCCCGTGATCACCAGCGTATAGAGGGCCGGGGTGTTGGAGCCCTGCTGGAGCAGGGTGAAGAGGCCCAGCGTGACCGGGAACTTCTCGTCGTCGCCGAGCATGATGTAGGGCAGCAGGAAGTTGTTCCAGATCGCGACGAACTGGAAGAGGAAGACGGTCACCAGGCCTGGCAGCATCATCGGCAGGGCGATGGTGCGGAAGATCCGCCACTCCCCGCCGCCGTCCATCCGCCCGGCCTCGATCACGTCGCCCGGCACGGCGGCCGCCGCGTAGATCCGGGCGAGGTACACCCCGTACGGGGAGAGGATCACCGGCAGCATCACCGACAGGTAGGAGTCGGTCAGGTCCGCCTTCGCCATCAGCAGGTACTGCGGCACCGCCAGGATCACCGGCGGCATCAGCACCCCGGCCAGCAGGATGTTGAAGATGCTCTCCCTGCCGCGGAAGCGGTACACCGCCAGCGCGTACCCCGAGACCGCGGAGACGCCCGTGGACAGCAGCGCGCCCACGCCGGCGTAGAGGGCCGAGTTGGCCATCCACTTCCAGTAGACGCCGTCCCGGTACGCCGACAGGTCGGCGACGTTGTCCGCGAAGCCGGAGCCGGGCAGGAAGGTGAAGGTGGAGAAGAGCTCGCTGCCGGACTTGGTCGAGGCGACCAGGATCCAGGCGACGGGCAGCAGACAGTAGAGGGCGCCGAGCAGCAGGGCGGCGGTGGGTACGAGGGCGAACCGGCGCGGAGCGGCGGGCAGCCGCGTCGGGTGCGGCGTGGTCACTGGGTGTCTCCCTGCTTCGTACGGGAGTTGGCCGCCTTGAGGAAGCCGAAGGACAGGGCCAGGGTGGCGACGGCGATGATGACCGCCTGGGCGGCCGCCGCGTAGATGTCGTTGTTGACGAAGGCGTCCTGGTAGACCTTCATCAGCGGACTCCAGCTGGTGGAAAGGGAGTTGGTCAGCGGCTTGAGCGTCGTCGGCTCGTTGAACACCTGGAGGGTCGCGATGATCGAGAAGAAGAACGTCAGCACCAGGGACGGCGCCACCATCGGTATCTTGATCCGGAGCGCGATCTGCAGCTGGGAGCAGCCGTCGAGGCGGGCCGCCTCGAAGATCTCCACGGGGATCGCCCGCAGCGCGGTGTAGATCACGATCATGTTGAAGCCGGTGCCGCCCCAGACCGCGATGTTGGCCAGCGCGAGGTAGAGCGGGCCGCCGTCGAGCAGATCGGGCTGCGGCAGCCCCGCCCTGTCCAGCAGGAAGTAGAACGGACTGACGTCGGGCAGGTAGAGGAAGCCCCACATCAGCGCGGCGACGACGCCCGGGATCGCGTAAGGGAGGAAGATCGCCAGCCGCGTGAAGCCGCGCAGCCGGAGCCGTTCCGTGTCCAGCAGCAGGGCGAAGAGCAGGGCGAGGCCCAGCATCACGGGTACCACGATCGCGCCGTAGCCGAGGATGCGCAGCGCGCCGTGCAGCAGCTCCGAGTCGGAGAGCGCGTCGGTGTAGTTGGCGAACCCGGCCCAGATCTCCTTGCGGGCGCCCTTGCCGAGACCCAGGCCGCTGACCTCGGTCCGGCGGAAGCTGAGGTGGAGCGCGTAGCCGATGGGCAGGGCGAAGAAGAGCAGGAACAGCACGGTGGCGGGGATCAGGAAGGCGTACGGGGCGCTCTTGACCCCGTACGGCTTCCGGCGGCGTGCGCGTGTCACTCGGAGACTCCGAAGCCCTGCTTCTTCAGGTCGGCGACGGTGGCGTCCTGCATCGAGGTGAGGGCCGGTGCGAAGCCCGACCTGTCCTTGGCGGCCTTGGCGAAGTTGTCCTTGAAGGCGGTGTACGCGACGTTCACGTTGGGGCCCCAGGCAGCCGGGGCGGTGCCCTGGGCGATCTTGGCGGCCTCGGTGTAGAAGTCCGGCTGGTTGGCGAAGTAGGCCGGCGGCTTCGCGAGCGCGCCACCGGTCTGGGCGGCCGTGGCGGCGGGGTAGATGCCGCTCTCCTTGACCAGGGCGGCGAGCGCGGTGGGGTCGGTGTTCAGCCACTTGGCGAAGGTGGCCGCCGCCTCCTTGCGCTTCGAGTCCGTGGTGACCGCGGTGGAGGAGCCGCCCCAGCTGCCGGTGACGTTCTCGCCGGACTTCCACTGGGGGAGCGGGGCCATGGCCCACTTGCCCGCGGTGTCGGGCGCGGCGGTGGTGAGGGTGCCCGGTGCCCAGACCGCGCTGACCCAGGCGATCTGCTTGCCGGTGTTGAGCGCCTTGTTCCAGGCCGGGGTGTACATCGGCTGGTTGTCGATGGCGCCCTCCTTGACGAGACCGCCCCAGAAGCCCGCGACCTTCTGCGTGGCCGGGTCGTCGATGGCGACCTTCCACTTGTCGCCCGAGGTGGTCCACCACTGGGCGCCGGCCTGCTGGGCGAGGCCGGCGAAGAGGCCGGAGTCGTTGGAGGAGAACGTGGTGAGGTCCTTGTCCGGCGCCTTCTTCTTCAGCGCGCGGGCGGTCCCGGCGAACTCCTCCCAGGTGGTGGGCACGGAGAGGCCGTACTGCTTGAACAGGTCCTGGCGGTAGTAGAACATCAGCGGGCCGGAGTCCTGCGGCAGCGCGTACAGGGCGTCCGAGCCCAGCGTCGCCTGCTGCCAGACGCCGTCGGCGAACTCGCCCTCGGCGTCGCCCGCCTCCTTGGATATGTCGGCCAGCACGTCGTTGGAGACCAGGGTGGGGAGCGCCTGGTACTCGGCCTGCACCAGATCGGGGGCCTTGTGCGCCTTCGCCGCGGTGATGATCTTGGTGACCAGGTCGTCGCCCGACGCCTGCTTCTTCACCGTGACCGTGATCCCGGCCTTCTTGCCCTCGCCCTTGTTCCAGATGTCCGCGACCTTGTCCAGGCCGGGGGCCCAGGCCCAGTAGGTGAGCGATGCGGGGCCGGCGGCGGCCGACCCCTCATCGCTGCCGTCGTCGTCCGACGAGCCGCAGCCCGTGAGCAGTGCGGTGGCGGCGAGCACGGCGGCCGTGGACGCCGCGACGATGCGGTACTTCATTGATGTCTCCCCTGACGAGAAGCGAGGGTGCAGCGCTGATGTGCGCTGTGAGCGTTCACAGTAGAGAAACCAAACCGACACTTGTCAATGGTTGTTGCTGTGCGGTTATGTTGGCTCTGCGCCACCGAGAGGGTGTGTGCACGTTCCCAGAAGTTGTACCAAAGAGCCCAGGAGACGCCCATGCCGCACACCCCTCGCGCGACTGCCCCGCAGGGTCTGCACCAGCTGGCCTTCGGCGGCGACTACAACCCCGAGCAGTGGCCCGAGGAGGTCTGGGACGAGGACATGCGCCTCATGCGGGAGGCCGGCGTCACCATGGTCAGCGTCGGGATCTTCTCCTGGGCGCTGCTTGAACCCGAGCCGGGCACCTACGACTTCGGCTGGCTCGACCGGCTCCTGGACCTGCTGCACGTCAACGGCATCCGCGCCGATCTGGGCACCCCCACCGTCGCCCCGCCCGCCTGGTTCTACCGCGCGCACCCCGAGGCCCTGCCGGTCAGCCGGGAAGGCGTCCGCTACGCCTTCGGCTCACGCGGCGCGATCTGCCACAGCAACCCCGACTACCGGGCCGCCGCGGCGAACATCACCGAACAGCTCGCCCGCCGGTACGGCAGTCACCCGGCCCTCGCCCTGTGGCACGTCCACAACGAGTACGGCGTCCCGGTCAGCGCCTGCTACTGCGACAACTGCGCCGCCCACTTCCGCCGCTGGCTCACCGCCCGCCACGGAGACGTCGAGGCCGTCAACGAGGCCTGGGGCACCGCCTTCTGGGGCCAGCGCTACCGCGGCCTCGACGAGATCGACCCGCCGCGCACCACCCCCACCGTCGGCAACCCGGCCCAGCAGCTCGACTACACACGCTTCGCCGACGCCACCATGCGCGAGAACTTCTGCGCCGAGCGCGACATCCTGCACCGGCTCGCCCCCGGCATCCCCGTCACCACCAACTTCATGACCGCGCTCAGCCAGTGCGACTCGGTGGACTACTGGGCCTGGGGCCGCGAGGTCGACCTCGTCACCAACGACCACTACCTGATCACCGACGGCCGCCGCACCCACGTCAACCTCGCCATGGCCGCGGACCTCACCCGCTCGGTCGCGGGCGGCGCCCCCTGGCTGCTCCTGGAGCACTCCGCGGGCGGCGTCAACTGGCAGCCCCGCAACCCCGCCAAGCGCCCCGGCGAGATGGCCCGCAACAGCCTCGCCCACGTCGCCCGCGGCTCGGAGGGCGCGATGTTCTTCCAGTGGCGGCAGTCGCTGCGCGGCGCGGAGAAGTTCCACTCGGCGATGCTCCCGCACGCCGGCACGGACTCCCGGGTCTGGCGCGAGGTCTCCCGCCTCGGCGCCGACCTCGGCCTGCTGGACGGCATCCGCACCACCCGGACCGTCGCCGACGCCGCCATGGTCTGGGACTGGCAGTCCTGGTGGGCGCAGTCCCTGGAGTGGCGCCCGAGCCGGGACCACGACGCCCGCGAGCGCGCCGACACCTTCTACGCCTCGCTCTTCGACCGGCACCTCACCGTCGACTTCGCCCACCCCGACGCCGACCTGTCCGGCTACCCCCTGGTCGTCGTCCCGGCCCTCTACCTCGCCACCGAGGAGACGGGCCAAAACCTCCGCCGGTACGTGGAGGGCGGCGGCACGCTCGTCGTCTCGTACTTCTCCGGCATCGTCGACACCGACGACGCCGTGCACCCCGGGCCGTACCCGGGCGCGCTCAGGGACGTGCTGGGGCTGACGGTCGAGGAGTTCTCCCCGCTCGCCGAGGGCGGCACCGTACGCCTGATCACGCCCGAGGGCGCACCCGAGGGCCCCGAGCTGACCGGCGACCTCTGGTCGGACGTGGTGGTCCCGCGCGGTGCCGAGACCATGTGGTCCTACGCCGACGGCATCCCGGCCGGCCGGCCCGCCGTCACCCGCCACCGCCTCGGCGAGGGCACCGCCTGGTACGTCTCCACCCGGCTGAGCGGCGCCGACCTGGACGCCGTGCTGGACCGTGCCTGCGAGGACGCACGCATCGCGCCCCGCACCGGACTCCCGCACGACGTCGAGGCCGTCACCCGCACCGGTGACGGCGGCACGTACCTCTTCGTCATCAACCACACCGAGGGCGACGCCAAGGTGCCGCTCGACGCCCCCGGTACCGAACTCCTCACCGGAGAACCGGCCACGGGCCACCTCGCCGTCCCGGCGGGCGCCGTCCGTGTGGTCCGCCTCGACGGCTGAGGACGCACGACCCGCTTTCCCCCGTACTTCCCGCGCAACGGTCGAAGGGACATCGACGATGTACGGAACGACGCACGGCAAGAAGAGAACGGCGGTGCTGGCGGCCTCGCTCTCCGGCCTCCTGCTGGCCGCACTCCCCGCACAGGCGGCCACGGCCGCCGCCGCCCCCGCCAACACCGGTTTCGAGTCCGGCGCCACCGGCTGGTCGACCTACTCGGCCGGCGGGCAGAACGCCGCGTCCTTCACCGAGGCGGGCGGCCACAGCGGCAGCACCCGGCTCAGCCACTGGTCGGCCTCCGCCTACAAGGTGGAGACGTACCAGTACCTCACCGGCCTCACGAACGGCACGTACACCCTGAGTGCCTGGGTCAGGTCGGGCGGCGGCCAGAACTCCGCGTACATCGCCCTGCGCGACTGCGGCAGCGCCGAACAGCGCACCGACCTGCCGCCCACCGCGAACGGTGCCTGGATCCGCCTCGTCACCTCGGTGAAGGTCACCGGCGGGTCCTGCACGATCAGCCTCAACTCGGACGCCCACGCGGGGGAGTGGGCCAACTTCGACGACATCGCCTTCGGCAAGGGGGCGACCGGCATCAGCGTGAAGGGCGGCGACCTCTCCACCCTCCCGAAGAACGAGGCGCACGGGGCCGTCTACCGTGGCGCGAGCGGCACCACCGGGGACGCGATGGGCCTCCTGAAGTCGGCCGGGATGAACTACGTCCGCCTCAAGGTCTGGGTGAACCCGGCCGACGGGTACAACGACAAGGCCCACGTCCTCGCCATGGCCAAGCGCGCCAAGGCCCTCGGTATGAAGACCCTCGTCGACTTCCACTACTCCGACGCCTGGGCCGACCCCGGCAAGCAGAACAAGCCCGCCGCCTGGTCCGGACACGGTTACACACAGCTCAAGAAGGACGTCTACGACCACACCCACGACGTGCTGGCCGCCCTCAAGGCACAGGGCACCACCGCCGACATGGTGCAGATAGGCAACGAGACCAACGCCGGAATGCTCTGGCCCGAGGGATCCACCGACCACTGGTCCCAGCTCGCCGGACTCCTCACCTCCGGCGCGAACGCGGCGAAGGCCGTCTCGTCCGGTACGAAGGTGGCCCTGCACCTCGCCAAGGGCGGCGACAACGCCGGCACCCGCTGGTGGTTCGACAACGCGGTCGCGTACGGCGTGCCCTTCGACGTCATCGCCCTCTCGTACTACGGCTACTGGCACGGGCCGCTCAACGACCTCCAGACCAACCTCGACGACGCCGCCGCCCGGTACGGGAAGCCGGTCCTGGTCGCCGAGACGGCCTACGCCCACACCCTCGCCGACGCCGACGGCCTGGAGAACAACATCGCCACCGCGGACCAGCTCGTCAGCGGTTATCCCGCCACCCCGGCGGGCCAGGCGGCCAACCTCCGCGACGTGATGAACGTCGTCGAGGCCGTCCCCGGCGGCCGGGGGCTGGGCGCCGTCTACTGGGAGCCGGCGTGGACCGCCGTCAGCGGCAGCGGCTGGGACCCGGCCGACCCCGCCTCGGGCAACGCCTGGGAGAACCAGGCCCTGTTCGGCTACGACGCGAGGCTGCTCCCGGCGGCGAAGTGGTTCTCCCACCGCTGACGGCTACAGCGGGGCGCCGTGCCACTTCCACGACGTCACGCGCTCGCGGCCCGGCAGGTCGGCACGGCCGGTGGACCACAGCAGGACGGTCCACCGGTCGGCGTCGTCCGGGGCGTCGGGGAAGAGCCGGGCCAGCACCCGGTCGCACAGGTCCTGCGGAGGGGTCCAGGAGAGCGACAGACCGGCGGCGACGTCGTACGTGTGCGCGAGGGTCTCCACGATGCCCATCGCGGCGAAGCCCTCCGGGTCGGAGACGCCGTAGGAGTGGAAGGAACGGACATCGGGTGACGCCGTCCGCACCATCGCGGCCAGGAGGGCGCCGCTCGCCTCCAGGGTCTGGAGCAGCCCGGCGGTTCCCGCCTCCGGATCCGCGAAGACCGCGTTCCAGGGACCGCCCTCGCGTTCCGGAGCCCAGCGATACGGGACCTCGTTCTCCAACGAGGGCTTGCGCGGGGCGAGCTGGACGGCGTACGCGAACAGGTCGTCGCTCAGGTGCTCCACGGTCTCCCAGCAGTCCCACGTGAGCGTCCCCGCGGGGATGCGCCAGTCCTCGGCCGGTGACTCCGTGAGCGTGTCCACGGCCAGCCGTACCGCGGCCGTCACATCGTCCGCCGTGACCGGCAGCCGCGTCCCCGTCAGCCGTGCCCGTTCACGCGCACCGCACTCCACGCAGAACTCGTTGCCCTCCGGATCGGCCAGCGTCGCCCAGCCCCGCCCGTTCGGTTTGCGGTGGTCGGCGACCAGCGTGGCGCCGATGGCGAGGAGCCGCTCGACCTCCTCGTCCCGGGTGCGGTCGTCCGGCTGGATGTCGAGGTGGATGCGGTTCTTGTCCCGCTTCGGCTCGGGCACGGTGACGAACAGCAGGGCGGCGCCGGGGGTCTCGACCAGCGCCTCGGGGTCACCGGGGAGGTCGTCGTCGGCGAGGGAGGCACCCAGTACCTCGGCCCAGAAGGTGCCGAGCTTGTGGGCGTCGGCGCAGTCGACGGTGACGTGGTGTACGTGTGAAGTCATGGGTGCACTGTCGCCTCTGGCCGTCACGGGGTCCAGCGGGTTACGGCGGCGTCGGCCGTGGGGGGGATGCAGTCACGACGACGGCGGGGGCGGGAACGGCACTCCGTCCCCGCCCCCGCCGTCGTCCCGGCCGCCCTACTTCACCGGCGTGAAGTCCCGCGCCCCGATGAACTCGGGGCGGCGGATCGGAGCCGCGAAGGGCTCCTGGGCCGCGTTCTCCACGCTGTTGAACACGATGAAGACGTTGCTGCGCGCGTACGGGGTGATGTTGTCGCCCGACCCGTGCATCGCGTTGCAGTCGAACCAGGTCGCCGAACCGGCCTTGCCCGTGAAGAGCTTGATGCCGTGCCGGTCGGCCATCTTCGTCAGCGCCTCGTCGGACGGGGTGCCGGCGTCCTGCATCTGCAGGGACTTCTTGTAGTTGTCCTTCGGCGTCTCGCCCGCACAGCCGAGGAACGACTTGTGCGAACCGGGCATGATCATCAGCCCGCCGTTGGTGTCGTAGTTCTCGGTCAGCGCGATCGAGACCGACACGGCCCGCATGTTCGGCAGTCCGTCCTCGGCGTGCCAGGTCTCGAAGTCCGAGTGCCAGTAGAAGCCCGAGGCTCCGAAGCCCGGCTTCACGTTGATCCGCGACTGGTGGACGTACACGTCCGAGCCGAGGATCTGACGGGCCCGGCCCACCACACGCTCGTCGCTGACGAGCCGGGCGAAGACCTCGCTGAGCCGGTGGACCTCGAAGACCGACCGTACGGAGTCCGACTGCGGCTCGATGATGGAGCGTTCGTCGGCCCGCACGGCCGGATCGGCGATCAGCCGCTCCAGCTCCGTGTGGTAGCCGGCCACCTCGTCCGGGGTGATCAGCTGGTCGACGGTGAGGAAACCGTCGCGTTCGAAGCCCTGGAGGTCCTTGGCGGCGACCGGCCCCGGTGCGCCCGGCGCGGACCAGATGACCGGGTCCTGGCGGGGAGTGGTCATCTCGGCGGCGCCGCGCGACGGGTACAGGTCGGCGCGTACTTCAGTGGTCATGGTGGTTCAGCCCTCCTCGGTCAGCAGCGGGTAGACACCGTTCTCGTCGTGCTCCTCCCGTCCGGTGACGGGCGGGTTGAAGACACAGACACAACGGAAGTCCGTCTTCGGACGCATGGTGTGGTGCTCATGGCCGTTGAGCAGGTACATCGTGCCGGGAGTGATCCAGTGCTTCTCGCCGGTCTCGTCATTGGTGAGCTCGGCCTCGCCCTCGACGCACAGGACCGCCTCGATGTGGTTGGCGTACCACATCGACGTCTCGGTACCCGCGTACATCGTGGTCTCGTGGAGCGAGAAGCCCACCTTCTCCTTGGCGAGCAGGATGCGCTTGCTCTCCCAGGTGCCGGAGGCGGCCTTCACATGCCGGTCGGTGTTCTCGATGTCACTGAACGATCGGACGATCACGGTGGGGCAGTGCCTTTCTCTCTACGGTGTTTCTCATCGGGCCCGCCCGGGGCGGCCCCGGGGCAGGGGCGGGGGGGGGGGCGGCCGGCCCCCCCCCCCCCCCGCCCCGGCGGGCGGACCCCCCCGGGCAGCCTGGCCCCGGCCACCCCCCGATCGACGGGCGGGGCGGTGCCCCGGGGCCCCCCCTACA
>NZ_JBIAIU010000028.1:0-21661 GCF_042871565.1 Streptomyces sp. NPDC005775
GGTCGTCGCCGGTACGGACCGCGCGAACGGGGCCGTACGTGCGGCCGCCGTCTCGGCTGACCCGCGTCCACATCAGGACCGGTACCGGCTGCTCCTCCTGGTCGGCGTTCACGCTGCGACCAGGAGGAGCGCGTCGTCGGCGGCCGGGGTGGGCAGCTGCTCGACGGCGGCCAGCTCGGTGATGCGGAGCGAGGGGGAGCAGGTCCGCATGGGCACCGGGCCGAGTCCGAGCCGGGCGTACGTGGCGCGGATCGAGTCGAGGTCTGCGGTCATCCGCGAGGACTGGACCCGCTCGACCTGCCACCGGCCGTAGATGCCGGCGGGCAGGCGGCCCAGCAGCTTCTTCGTGCGGCGCTTCGCACGGTCGGCGGCGCGGGCCTGGTCGGCGGCCTCGTCGTACGCGGCCGCGGCTTCCTCGATCGCCTCCGGGGCGGGCATCTCCTCGTCGGTGAAGACGTCGGTCGGGTCCGGGACGGTCGCCTCGGCGGCGGCGGTGCGGACCAGGGCGGCCGGGGCGACGACCGAGCGGACGGCGTCGGCGACGGTGCGGAACACGCGGCCGATGCGGGCGACGGGCGCGGTACGGATGATGCGGTCCATGGGGACCTCCTGGTGGTGATCGGTGCGGGTGCTGGCCCCGGGCGTTCGTAGCGCCGGTGAGGCCGTGGGCGGCCGAGCGGCCACGACCTCGGCGCGCTCGTCATGTAGCGCGCCGGATCGAATCCGTTCGGGGTGGTTCGTTGTGCTTTGTATTGCTCTCCACCAGTGACGGTGATTCTCCGGCGCCCGGGCTGTGACCCCCCTCTGCGTAGGTCCGGACCCGTGTCAGGTAGTCCGCGTGACCTCCCGTATTCCGGTCCGGGTGACCGTTGTGGAGTTGTCCCGTTCCCCGGTGTCACCGTGGAACGTAGGTAGAACGTACCACGTGTTCCAAGGTACGTACCACTAGACAACGGTGGTACGTTCTACGTGTCGGCTGCGAGTGGTAGCCACGGAAGAGGGAGATCAACATGGGAGCCCGCAAGGGGTACGCGGACGTCGCGGCCCACTACCGGCGGCTGATCGCGGCGGGGGACCTCCGTCCCGGTGACGCCATGCCGACCGTGAACGCAGTCACCGAGGAGCACGGCGTGGCGCGGAACACCGCCGCCCGAGCCTTCGAGGTGCTCAAGAAGGAGGGCCTGATCGCGACGAACGCGGGCGCCGGCACGACCGTCGCCCGGCGGCCCAACATCGCCCCGGCGACCGGCGCGGCCAGGGTGGACCGGCTCAAAGGGGGCGGCAGCAACTACGCCCCCGGCGAGACGTCCACCGGGCACGAGGCGGCGCTACGGTCCTGCGACGACCCGGGGATCTGCCGCGACCTGGAGATCGAGCCTCACGACGAGGTGGTCGTCCGGCGGCGCGTCTTCCGCCAGGACGGGAAGCCGGTCATCCTCGGCATCTCGGTGATCCACATGCGTGCGCTCGCCGAAGTCCCGGCAGTGCTCCAGCAGGGGCGCTTGGAGCGCCTGTGGCACGAGGACTACGAGGAGAAGACTGGTCGGCCCATCCATGGGTCCCCGGAGCTCCGGGCGGCTCGGCACGCGTCGCGGGATGAGATCGCGGCCCTGGAGATCCCGGTGCCGGCGGGTGCCGATGTGGCCGTTCCGGTGCTGGTCACGCGGACCGTGTGGCACGACGAGTTCGGCCCGATTGAGGTGTGGGAGGACATCCACGCCCCCGGCGTCTGGCACGCGTCGAAGCAGTGACTCGTGCTCGCCCCAGCAGACGACTGTGCCCCCGCTCCGTAGACGGAGAGCGGGGGCACAGTCGTTAGCAGTCAGGAGACCGGGCGTACCTCGCGGCGCCTCCGCGCGTCGGCCGGCGAGGTACGGCGCGGCTGCTGGGCGCGCTCGTCGGGCTCGACGTCGGGGGCCTGGAGCGCTTCCAGTACGAGCTGAGCGAGTTCGGGATTCTGGGCGAAGAAGAACCGCGGATTCACCCGGTACTCCGGGCCGTCCCGCTGGACCAGGCGGAGCGCGGTCAGCCGGTTAAGGGCCTCGTAGACCGTGGAGACGGAGTTGCCGCAGTCCTTCGCGATCTCCTCCGGGTCGGCGGCGAGAGGGGCGTAGAGGGCGCCGTTGAAGGTCAGCCACTCCAGGGTGCAGCGCTGCGCCGCCGTGAGGCTGAGCGTGTAGACCGGGTGCGCCATGGTCAGGTCGTCGACGCTGATCGGGGAAGTCACTTCGCGGCCTCCTGGAGGAGTCGGCGCAGCTGCATGGGGAGCTGCACACCGAGGTTGACGGCGGTCTCTACTGCCAGGATCGCCGATGCGTGAGTGGCGGCGGCAGTCGCCCGGGTCCTTTCTGCCAGCCTGCTCCCCGGCGCGACCTCCTCCGCCTCGTCCGCTGACTCCGCCGCCTCGCGGGCGGTGTCAGCCGCTTTCTGGGCGGCCTTGAGAGCGGTGGCCAGTGCCTTTGCGTCCGGCGTGACGGCCGGAGGGTCCATGCGGGCGCACGCCTTGACGTGAGCCTCGCCGCTGCCTTCCCAGAACCGGCGCGGGTTGAGCTGGTAGGTGCCGGAGCGGGGACCGCCGATGCGCAGCATGAGGTTCAGCTTCACCAGCCGCGCCACGGCGGCCTTGATGGTGTTCGGGGTGCTGCACAGGAGCGGAGCGACCTCGGAGGGCTCCAGCCGGATCGGATTGGCACAGCCGCCGTGCTGCTTCACCCAGTCGAGGATGTCCCACTCCGTGCCGCTCAGGTTGAGGCTGAAGTTGGGGACCTCCGTCCCGTGGCCCTCCAGGGTGTAGCCCTTGCCGTCGAAGGCGTGGGGGACCCTCTGCTTCCGCTGGACGACCTCGCCGCTCTTGAGGTCGACCAGCTCCAGCAGCGGGGCCGCTTTGCGCGTGCCTGCCATGGGTCTCCGTCCGTGCTCCGTAAGGCACGTTTTTTCGTGCCTTAGCTCTGGCCGTTGATGCCTTACCGGCGTGATCTTACACATCACACTCCGAAACATCGTGCCTTAGCGCGGTGTGTTGTCGGAGCGTCCTGTGTGGCGGGGGAGTCTAAGGCACGTTTTTTCCGGCCGTAGGGCACGTTTTTTCGTGCCTTACCGGAGCGTTTGCCCAGGTCAGAGGTACCGGGCCCTTCTTGTCTCAGAACGTGCGCGCGCGTTTACCCTACGCACACCCGCGCCTTCAAGTACCCCGCGCGGTCCGGCGTGTCTGGCCTTAGCAGCAACGGGGAGGAGTTCGGCCGTCCGAGGGATGCGGAGCGCACCGGAGCGGCGAGTCCTCAGCCCCAGGGGGCTTGCGGGTCCCGCTGTGGGTTCTCCGCGACGTCGGCGGCCGCCGGGCCGTCCGGGGCTTACAAGCTGGCAGCAGGGGCGATGCCGTCCCGGGCTGAGGTACCTCCGGACCGCCGTTGCTGCCTGCCTCGCCGCAGGGGTTGCCGTGTTGTGGCTGAGCTTCATTCCCCCGCCCATTGATCATCCGCAGTGGTCGACATCAGCCACAGGGGAGCAGGAGGTGGGCACCCTCCGCATGGTCGTGCTCCTGGTCGACGACGGCGCTAGCTACCGGGACCAGGCGATGGGGGGCGGGGTCCGGAGGAGCCCCCCATCGGACGCGCAAGGGCGCAGCCCGTAGCCCCGGAGCGCAGCGGAGGGGTCGCTAGTAGTCGACCGCCACGGCGCGGCACCCTCGCTGGACAGGGTCCGGTCGACGGAGGCGACGCACGGCCGGACCGGGCCGTAGGTCCGGTGCCCGGTAACGGCGGGTCAGCCGCAAAGAGCCGACCACCCGCCAAGCGGCCCTGCTACCTGAATCAACTCTGAGTTGATCTGATGGAACCGAGGGGTTACGACCCTTCAACCGGGAGTTGATTAGGCACGGAAAAGCGTGCCTTAGCTCCAGTCGGTCGTGCCTTACCCGGTCGTCTCCGCAGGTCGTGCCCCGAATCGTCAGGCGGCCCGGAGGTCCGGCGAGACCCGCAACGGGCCGCACGCGGACGCACACCCCCCGTAGCGGTACCGTGCCACCCCCCTGGTGAATGTGCTGGACGTGCCGGTGGGCCGCCCCTGACCGGCGAGGAGCGGCCCATCGGCGCCCATGGCCACCCCGTCGGGTAACCGCACCAACACGCAGAGTACCGACGCCGCACCCCCTGCCTGCCCGCTGCGCGTCCTCGTGTGCTCCCGGCGGGTATCCGGTCGTCCGGGACGCTGCCGACCCCGCAGACGGCCGTCTGCGGCCTCCGCTCCGTTGTCGCGGGTGCCAGACTTGTGCCAGACCTTGCCAGGGTGGGTGCCGGCATGACGGAGGGCCCGGCGCCGCCCAGCACCAGGCCCTCTCGTACCCCGCCCCCCAGGCCACCAGGAGCAGGGGGCGGACAGTATGCACGCACGTCTCAGGAGGCGGGAGCGGTGCCGTCTCCTGCGGGGTCCCGCATCCGGTGCGCCGTCCGGTTCGCGTACTGCCGCAGCTCGTGGCGCAGTCGCTCCCCCCGGCCCGGGTCGTACAGCAGGGCGGCCGCGAGGACCCCGTCACCCACGGCGTCATAGATCTGCCGTTGCTGAGCGAGGGCCCGTTCCATCGTGGCGACGGCCTCCGCCCCCTCGTCCAGCTCCTCCTGGTCGACGCCGCCGCCGTCCGGCTGCTCCTGGACGTGCTCCTCGCCAGATGGCTGCGCCGGCACCGGGGGAGCAGCCGGGGCGAGACGTGGTGCACGTCCCTCGGCGGCCGCAGCGGCGAGGACGTCGCGCACCTGGTCCGGCCGGGCGAGCATCCGGACCGGAGGCAGGACCGCGCGGGCCTCCGCAAGGTCGGCGGCCGTGACCTTCCGGTCCCCCCGCAGTGCCTTCACCTCGCGGTACAGAGCGACGGCCGCCTCCTGGCCGTAGTCCTTGAACACCGGCTGAAGCTCCCGGGCCTGCCCCTCGTTGATGTCCCCAATTGGGGACACTGCGGCGGCGACCGGCCACGCCTCGATCATCCGGTACGCCTGTGACTTCCGGATCTCCCACACGTCGTCCAGGTACTCGACGAACGTGGCGTGCGTGTCCCGGTACAGGCGGCCGCGGCTGATGACGTCCAGCGCCTTGCCCGCGACGATGACCGACTTCCGGAAGCCGTGGAGCGCCTGCTCGCACACCGCCAGGTGCGCCCGCTCCTGGTCGTCCAGCGGGCTCGTCACGGTCTCCGCGACGTCGTACGGCGCGGGGAGCTGCGCGACGCTGACCGGCGTCGACACGTCCGCCCCGGTCAACGTTGCGACGACCCCGGCGGACGGCGCGGCCGCGGCCTCCGTTGCGGTGCCGGCCTTCGGCTCCTCCTCGACAGGTTCGGCGCTGCGGGTCGACGGCATGACCAGGGCGCGGCGACGGGTCACGCTGCCGCCTCCGGCTTCTGCAGGAGGACATCGGCGGCCTGGTCGTAGTCTCCGGCCGCCGTCGACTTCGGCGCGTACAGGCGTACCGGCTGCTCCGCGATCGGCGCCTCCGCCGCCCGGACGCTGCGCCGGATCGGCACGACGACCGCGTCCGGGTAGTCCTCGGAAACCTTCGTGGCGAGCTGCCGGGCAAAGTCGGACTTGTCCCACGCGGTGAGGAAGACGGCCCCGACCTTCAATTTCGGGTTGGTCTTCCGCTGGACGCTGCCGATCGTGCGGTCCAGCGACGCCATCGCCTTCATATCCAGGCCGCCTACCTTCACGGGCACCATGGCCTCGTCCCCGGCGGTGAGCGCGGCGACGGTGACCAGGCCGAGGGACGGCGCCGCGTCGATCAGGGTCACGTCGTACGGCGAGCGCCCGCCGGCACTCTCGGCCTCCTGGGCGATGGCGGCCGCGATGGCGTTCTCCGCGCCGATCGGCCGCTCGTACTCCACCCGCGACAGGTCCAGTCCGGACGGCACGACGTCGACGCCCTCGAACAGCGTCGGGTAGGTCGCCTCGGCCAGCGTGCACTCGTCGAAGAACACCGACCGCAGCGAGTGGCGCGGTGAGCCCTCCGGGTACTGCGGCAGCAGCCACACCGACAGGGCGGCCTCCTGGTGGTCGGCGTCGATGACGCGGACCCGGAGACCAGCGGCGGCCCAGGCCGCGGCGAGCTCCACCGCCGTGGTGGTCTTGCCCGCCCCGCCCTTCTGGTTCACGACGACGAACACCCGCGAGGGCTCCGCGCGGCGGAAGGTCGGCGGGACGAGGATCTGCGGCCGCCAAGCCTGATACGGGGTGTCGGCGTCCCACGCTGGGACGACCTCCAGCCGCTCGCCGGGCGGGATGTCGAGGGGTGGCAGTGCTGTCCGTGGTGATTCGGTCATGCGGCGAACCTAACCGGCCACCGCCCCCCGCCCGCTGCGCGGGCCTCGAGGACGCCCGTGCGCGACACGGCACAGGGACGGGAAGGGTTAGCGAATGTGAGCGAAACGGCCACTTCCGCAAGAGACGCGAAGAGGGCCCGCACGACCGGGCGACGGTCGGCGGGCCCTCCGGGGCGGTAGCGGTCAGACGGCGGTGATCACCGTCTCCTCGTCGCCCAGCTCGATCAGCGCGACCACGGCCGCGTGCTGCTCCTCGTCCAGGCCGAACGGCCGCGCCTGGCCGTCCGCGACGCCGCTCCGGTACAGCCGCTGCTGCCCGTCTGCGTACGCGCGCAGCAGCGCCCGGGCCTCGCTCACCCGGACGTCCAGGGCGGCGGCCACCTGCGACCAGGTGGCGCCCAGCGTCAGGGCCTCGTGGACCCGGTTGCCGCGCCCGTGTTCCATCTCGCGGCGGATCGACTCCCGCAGCGCGAGGACGGCCAGGGCGTCACCCGCGTCGCCGCGCTCCACCTCGTGCGGAAAGTCGGCGGGCAAGGCGTTGTTCATCAGCCGGTCGGCGTGCCGGGCGTGCTGCTCGACCACCCACGACAACGGTGCAGTGGCGGGGACGTCGTCGGGGCGGCGGACGGCGAGGGTCTGCGAGTGGGCGCGTTCGGTCGTGTTCATCGGGGCGTCCTTCTGTCGAGGGTGATCGGTCGTGGTTACGCGGTCTCGGCGGCGGCGCGGGCGGCGGTGAAGGGGTTGTCTGCCCGACCTCGGGCGGGGGCGAGGTAGTGCTTCTCGACGGTCCGGGAGCCGGGTTTCCACCGGCCCTGTGCGGTTGGGTCCTGGCCGAGGCGGGCGAGGTACTGCGCGGGGCCGCGGCGGAGGCCGTGCGCGGTGAGCTTGGCCAGGATGGCGCGGGCCGGATCGTCGTCCGGGAGCGGTGCGGCCGCGGCTTGGGCTCGGGCCTTGATGATGTCGCCGATGCTGCCCGGGGTGAGGAAGTCGCCGCGCTTGCGGGTCGGGATGGCGCCGCTCCTGGTGACGGCGCGGAACAGCGGGCCGGAGGTGTGGCCCTGGCGGCGGAGCTCGGCGAGCCAGGCGGACACCCGGCGCACCGGGCAGAGTGCCGGGTCGGGATCCGCCGGCACGAACGTGTCCTCGCCCTCGGCCTCCTGGTCGGTCTTCGAGAACGCGACGTGCACCGTCACCCCGTCCTCGTCCACGGCGATCTGCTCGACGGTCAGGTGTGCCAGCTCGGAGCGGCGGGAGAGCATCCCCCATCCGAGGGTGAGCAGCGCGGCGTCCCGCAGGGCGGTGACCTGCCCGCCCGGAGTGGAGGCGGTACAGGTCGCGACGAGGAGGCCGAGGAGCGCCGGGGTGACGGGCGGCGCCTTGCGCGGCGCGCGGCTGGTCTGTGCCCGGCGACGGGCGTGCGCGCGGACCGCCTCACCAGCCTGCTGGGTGCCCGGCTTCTGGTCGTCGGGGTGCCGGGAGCGGATCGCGGACATGTGCACGCGGATCGTGGCGGGCGAGGCGTCGGCGCGCACCAGGTGCCCGACGTACTCCGTGAACGTCGCCGTCGTGCACGGCAGCGCCACCCGGCCCTCCTGGTCGCACCACGCCGCGAACTTCCGCCAGGCGGCGGCGTACGTGCGCGAGGTGTTCGCCGGGGGCGCGGCGTCCAGGAGGTCGGCCGTCTCCTGGGAGATCCGGAAGTCGGCTTCGCTGTACGTCGGGGCGTCCGCCGTGGTCGGCACGGCCTGCCCGGGGCGCAGCATCGTGTGACGGCTCACCAGCGGCCGGGCGTCCGGGACCGGGTCGGCGACAGCGGGCAGGAGCGCGACGTCGATGAACGGGCGCGGGTGCTGGCCGGGGTCGGCCGGCACCGGGAACAGCCCCGGCTCGTCGTCGTCGACCAGCTCGGCATCGACAACCTCAACGTCGGTCGGCTCGGCCATGGGTGACACCTCCTCATCTCAACTCTGTATAAGGGAAATTATACGGAGTTGAGACCGCCAGGGATGCAACTCACCGCAATCGACTGAAACGGATCGCAACATCATCCGGGGCCGCTACGGTGGGCACCGGCCGCCGCACGTCGGCCCGACTCCGAGCCGCACCCCGCCCACGCCGGGAGCGACGACCGAGGACAAGGGGCTCAGCCTCACGTGACGTCAGCACCCCGAACACCTCCCGTTGGTTACCGACGCCACGGCGGGGACGCGTGGGGTCCGCCGCCGGGAGAGCGACCGGTCATGACCGACGACAAGCACGCCAAGCACGCGGCCCGCGCACTCGCCGCCCGTGAGGGCATCTCGTACACCGCTGCTCGCCGCCGCCTTGCCGGGGCGGTCGACCAGGAGCAGCAGGAGCCGCGGCCGCCGGTCGTCGCTCCGCTCACCAGCCGACCGTGCCCGGAGGGCTGCGAGGGCTCGGGGCACCCGGGCACCGTGTGCTGGTCGTGGAGGCCGGCAGACGTGAAGGGCGGCGCACGGTGGGAGGTGCGGCGCTCTGCAGAGCTGCCGGGCGGCCGCGCGGAACAGTTGGCGCAGAGGGCGGACGGTGCCCGGCACAAGACGCAGGGAGCTCGGTGGGCGTCCTTCCACGCGTGGGAGGACCGATGGCTGCTCGCCTTGGTCTACGCGATGCTCACCGACCAGCAGCCCGAACTGCTGCCAGACCGGGCGCGGCTGCGGGCCGCTGTCGAGACGGACGACCTGGCGGCGGTGGACGCGGCCATGGAGCCACTGGACCGTGCGGCCGCACGCCTGATGACGAAGGTGCCCGAGGTGTGGTGGAGCGAGGTGAAGCCGCTCCTGAACACGTACGCGGACGCCGTGGAGAACGACGACCGGGAGCTGACCACCTGGCAGGAGATCGACGCCCGGGACGTCGTGGACCGGCTGGTCGACCGGTGGCGCACGGCGTGGGTGCCGGTGCGCAACCACCGCGGCTACATGGACCCGCCGGGCGTTCTGTGGTCCGGTCCGAAGGGGTGGCTGGACGCCCTCCTCGTCGGCCAGCACGGCGGCCACGCCCCCGGCGCCCGGGTCCGGCTGACCGACGGACGCCCCGCCCTCGTGTACGCCGTGGAGTGGGGCGAGGCGGGGCCGCCGGTCGCCTACCGGGTGCGGGAGCTGGTGCCCGGGCAGCACGGCAACGGGGGGCGCCTGGTCCCGTCGTTGACCAGTGCCGTCCTGGTCGCGGCCGTCGACTGCAGGGCGGATACCGACTAGCCGCTGCGGCGCTGTCCGGTCTCCCGGAACTCCGCGAGGACGACGCCGGTCGCCGGGGCGCGGTGCGTGGGGAGGTACAGGGCCCAGTCGGCGTCAGCGACGGGGAACCAGCCGCCGAACCACGGGGCCGAGGACGTCGACAGCACGCGCCCGGCGAGGGGGCCGCCCGCGAATCGCACGATCATGGTGGAGCTCCGTTCCGGCGGGTCCTTCCCGCCTCACCCCTTGATCGGGCCTCGCGGCCAGGAGGACAGCAAGCCGCAGCGAGACAGTCCGCGCGGCCCGGCCGGGCCGTACGGCGGCGTGTCTCGTAGGACGGCCGGTCAGGAGAGACCGGGGGCGTCGGCGAGGACGTCGTCCAGGCCGGTAAGGAGAGCAGCCACGTCGTCCAGGCCGGCGAGGATCGCGCCCAAGTCGATGGCCGGTCCAGCCACCCGGGCGGCCGTCGCGGCGAACCCGGCGGCCTCCGCCTCCTCGTCGGCCTGGACGGCGGGCGGCTCCTCCTCGCCCAAGTCGGGCTCCTGCTCCAGAACGGTCAGGGCGGCGACGATCGCGGCCACCGTCCCCGGGCTCTCCTTCCGCTGCTCCACGAGCCGCTGCCCCTGCCGTGCCCAGTGCCACGCGGTTGACTTCGACACCCGGAAGACGCGGGCCACGGCGGCGTAGCTGAGTCCGGCCGTGACCATGACGTGAGCCGTGCGGGCTCGGCCTCGCTGCTCCTGGTCGACGCGGTCGGTGTGGCTGCTGCTGACGCGCGGGAGGTCGAGGTGGGCCAGGGCGCGGCGCAGTACGGCGTCAGGGCGCTCCTCTTCCGGCACGGTCTGCTCGAATCGGTCGGCAGCGTGATTCAGGTCGGCGAGGATCGCGGCGGCGACGGCCTGCTTCCACGGCCAGTAGACGGCGGCGTACCAGTGGTTTCGCTGCTCCCGGCGTTCCTCGGTGGAAAGGCCGGCAGGCGGCTTCGGCATGGTCGGTGCCCACCGGCGACGAGGAGGCCAGGCGTGCAGCTCTCCGCCGGTGACCTGCCACAGGGTGCAGGTGTCGGGGTCCCTCGGATCCGGGGCGGCGTACGTGCCGTCGGGGATCGCGGGGACGTCGGGGCGGGCGGCGCGCTGTGCGACGGACGCCATGTGTGTCCCTCCGTTGTCACTGCCTATCGAACGGACACGCCGCTCTGGTGGGTCTGGTCCCGGGTGCGGGGCGGTCGGTTCAGGTCCGGTTGTGCGTCGTGGAGCGGCGCGTACGGGGCCGGTAGACCTCGGCGAGGGGTGGCTAGGCCCGACTCCGGGGGACGTCCGTACCGGGCGGCCTGGGCGTGATGAGGGTCCGGCAGAAGTCGGCTTCGCGCTGTTCCAGCTCGGCGGCCGCACGGTCGACGTCGGCGCGGGGGATCCAGCCGAATGGCTCGTCGGGTCCCGGAGTCCTCGGAGGGACGTCACGCCACGCGGTGATGCCGTACCGGCGGGCGGTCTCCTGCAGCCAGGTCTGACGGAAGCCGCTCCCGGTCCAGTAGGTGCCGAGCTCCAGCCGGATGGCGAGGGTGGACGCGGCGCGTAGCCAGTCGTTGGCACCGCGAGGTTGGGCGGTCCAGCAGGACGGGCAGAGGTGGCCGGTGACGTGGAGGTCGGAGCGGAGTGCGCCCTTGTCGGTGCCGCAGAGCCAGCAGCGGACCGGGACGGTGGCGCGGCGGGCGTAGGGGACGGTGTTCACACGGTGCTCCCAGTGAGGGTCAGGTGGTTGACGACGGCGGCCGCGGCGTGCCAGTCGGGCACGGCGGCAGGGGACAGGACGAGGAGGCCGGGGTGCCGTTCGGTGAGCACGCCGGCAGCGACGGCCGCAGCGAGGTACAGGGCGGCGGTCGGCTCGCTGGTCGCGGAGGCGTATGCGACGTCGGCCGTAGGGACGGGGCGGCCTCTGCGGTCGCACAGGGTCCCGGCGGCGTCGGCCAGGCGGTGCGCGGCGTACAGGACGGCGAGGAACCGGCAGCGGCGCAGCGGGGCGGGCATGGAGGGCACCCACTGGTGGCGCAGGACGGCGAGGAAGGTGTCAGGGATGGCCCCGGCCGAGGGCGGCGGGGGCTGCTGGTCGGGCATGGCGGGACGTCCCGGTGTTCGTTCTGACGCCCGGCCCACAACCAGCGGCGTACCGAGACGGTGGCGCGGGGCCGGCATCGTCTCGGGTGGTGCGTGCGGCAGGGTCAGCCGGTCGCGGCGGCGTCCTGCTGCGAGGCGGGGACGGTGAGCCGTCGCTCGACCTCGGTGCGGTGGATGCGGACCCGGTGGCCGTTCGGTCCCAGGCGGCGGACGCGCATGTCCGGGTCGGTGCTGATCCAGCGCGAGACGGTGACTACGTGGACCTGGAGGGCGGCGGCCACCTGTGCCCGGGTCAGCCACTCCTGGCCGTCGTCGGCGGTGCCCATGGCGATCTCCTTCGTTCGTCGTGCACGGGTGCAACGGGCTGTAGCGAAGCGCAACGGACCGTAGCGAGGGCGGGACCATACCTGATCCGGCAGTGATCCCGTTTGGAACGCAAAGAGGGCCCCCGGCTCGCCCTGGTGAGGGCGGCCGGGGGCCTGGTCGTGCGTGGTGTCGTCATGGGGCCAGACGGCCCGTCAGCGGCCGTTGATGGTGAGCCGGTCGATACGGACGCCGGTGCCGCCACGGGAGCCCCAGCGGCCGCCCTGCCCGCCGTGTCCGGTGATGTTGACCTCCACGGGGGGCGCGGCCGGGGTGGCGTTGTCCTGGCCGCGTGCTGCCCCGGCTGGGCCGCCGAAGACGCGGAGCCCGGCCCAGCCGAGTGCGGCCGTGCCGATGACGGCGGCGGTGCCGAGGAGCAGTGAGGCGATGTCGGCGAGGTACGGACCGGCCATGGCGAGGGCTCCTCCGACGGAGAGGGTCAGGGCGCAGATGGACGAGACGACGACGATCGCACCGCGCTCCAGGGCGGACAGCGGGCGGCGGGGAGCAGCGTCGGGGGCGACGGGGACCAGGACGGGCGGCGCGGCCGGCACCCGGGCGAGAACCCATTCGCCGGTGCCCTCGATCTGGACCAGGGCGCGGCGCGGGTCGGCGGCCGGGACGGGGAACGCGTGCTGCAGCTGGTGGCCGTAGGCGGGGACGAGGTGCTGCGGCTGGTAGACGGCCGGGGTCTGGACGACGTCGTGCAGCTGCTCGGCGGTGGTCGGCTCGTACATGGCGGGGTCCTCCTGCATGGCGGTGCGCGGGCATGGGAAAGGCCCGGAGCGGGGGGAGCTCCGGGCCTGCTGTGTGCTGCTGTGTGAGGGCGGGTCATCAGTCGTCGGGCGTGGTGTTGGTAGCGCCGCAGTTCCAGCACTCCCACTCGCCGGGGAGGCGGTAGCGGTCGACCCAGAAGCCCACCTGACGGCCGTAGACGACGCAGGTCGTCCCGCATCGCCAGCAGTCGTATTCGAAGTCCATGCCGCCATGGTGGCGGCGGCACGGACTCCTGGTGGGCGGTTACTGCGGAAGTGACCAGATTCCGTGACCCGCCCGGATGACGTGCCCCTTGTCGGCGAGCCCCTGCAGAGCGTTGTCGACGGACCCGGAGGCGGGGCCGCCGTCCGAGCCGACACCGACCGCCTGCCGGATCTCCCGGGTGCGGCGCGGTCCGTCGACGAGGGCGGCGAGGATGCGGTCCCGCAGGGTCAGGGCGGGTGCCGGCGTCTTCCCTGCCGTGACGGCCCGGTGTGTTTCGAGGGCGTCGACGACGGTCTCCAGCTCGGCGACCAGGGCGGCCTTGTCGATGGTGGCGCCGTCCTTCCCTCCGAGCATCAGGGCCTCCGCGTACGGCAGGGTCTCCGCGTACGCGGCGGTGAAGACGTCGGCCTCCTGCGGGGTGAGGCCGGGGAGGGGCGCGGCTTCCATGAGGGCGATCAGGCCCGGGTAGGTGCGGTTCTTCTTCACCGCGCGGAACACGCGGGTCATGGCCGGGTGGCCGCCCTGGATCATCCAGGCGCACCCGGCGGTCACCGGACCGGGCGGGGTCTCCTCGCCGGTCCAGGCCGCGGCGACCTCCGAGGAGCCGCCCGCCCCGAAGTACGGCGGGATTGGCGTCACCTCGACCGTGCGGTCGGTCATGTCCTGCGCCATGCGGCTGGTCATGGTGCCGTTGACCCGGCCGAGCCAGACCATGCCCTGCCGCGCCCCGCTCCGGATCTTGTCGGAGTCGCCCAGGTCGGCCAGGTGGATGGACTGGCCGGCGAACCGGATGCCCATGCCGAGCTTGCGGCCGGTGAGCTGGACGCGGGAGATCATCCCGGCAACCCACTTGCGGAAGTCGGCGTGGACATCGGCGTCGTCCGCCAGGACGCGGTTGATCTCGTCCAGGGTCGCGATGACCAGCGACCAGGGGTCGCCCAGCGTGAAGGAGCCCCAGCCGTTCGCGGCTGAGATCTGCTCGCGGTAGTCGGCGACGGCGCAGAGCGCGGCGAGCGTGGCGCCCATGGCGGCCCGGCCCTTGCCGAAGTGGAACACCCGGCCGTCCGCCTCCGGGAGGCTCATGCCGTCTTGTGCGTCCGCGACGACGGAGACGACGCCGGACAGCCGCTCAGCCGCGATGAGCGTCAGCAGCG
This sequence comes from Streptomyces sp. NPDC005775, assembly GCF_042871565.1. Classification (NCBI taxonomy): domain Bacteria; kingdom Bacillati; phylum Actinomycetota; class Actinomycetes; order Kitasatosporales; family Streptomycetaceae; genus Streptomyces; species Streptomyces sp. NPDC005775. The sequence continues at coordinate 14,117 of NZ_JBIAIU010000028.1, forward strand.
TGACGGACTTCCCGGACCCGGGGGCGCCGACGAGGAGATCGGTCAGCGCGCCCAGCTCCGGGTCGTACAGCCGCATGCGGGCCGGGCGGCCGTCGTGCCTCAGGCCCACCGTCACCCGGCCGTCCTTGCCCATCGTGAGGTCGGCGCGGGTCGCCTCGCGGATGTGGATGAGTGGGTGTTCGCGGTAGACCGTGACGACGCCGTGGGCCAGGCCGTCCGTCTCGATCATGATCAGCTCGGGGTCCTCGACGCGCAGCGCCCGGGCCAGCGGCTTACGGCGCAGGTCGATCATGTGGTCCTCGGCGGCCTGGACCCGGACGACGAGGCGGTCGTCTGTCAGCCGGTAGTCGGCGAGGAGCATCCCGGGGGCGACGCCGGACGGGCCGGACACCCGCAGCTCCCAGAGGGCGCGGACCTCGTCGGCGTCCTGGTCGGTCTCGGCGGCCGCGACCGGGGCGACCCGCAGCGCCACGCGGCCGGGACCGGCGCCCTTGACGGGGGCCAGGGTGACGGCGTCCGGGGGGACGTCGAACACGGCGGCCACGGCGTGCTGGTCCAGAGGGCGGGGGACGGCCTCCCCGGGTGGGGCGAGGATCACGGCGGTGAAGTCGGGCCGGTCCTCGGCGGCCCGGTGAACGGCCGTCAGGGCGGTGTCGCCGGTCGCGGACGAGGCGGTCCACATGTGGTGGAGACCTGCCTCGTACGCGTCGGCCGGCATCTGCCCGGCCGGGGTGACGACGTCCAGCTCCGCACCGTGCGCGGCGACCAGCTCGGGGAGGTCGTCCGCTGCCTGCCGCATACCGAGGGAGCGGGTCACCGGTGCGGCGATACCGGCCGCGGCTGCCGTGGCGATGGGTGCGGCGACCTCCCACCAGGCGACGCCCGGGGAGGCAAGGGCGGCCGTGTAGCAGCCGGACAGGCCGAGGACCGGCAGGGCCCGGCAGCAGGCGGTCAGGAGGCCGCTGCCGCCGCTGCGGGTCCGGCGCCACAGGTGCACCAGGGTGCCCGCTCCGGCGACCAGGGCGGCCGCGTGGAGGGGCAGGTGGCTGGTGTGCGGGCCGACGGCGACGAGGACGCCCCCGGCGCCGTACAGGACGCGCTCAGCCGTCGCCAGGCGCCGGACGGTACGAGGGCGCAGCGCGTGTGACGGGGTGGCAGGAAGGGCGGCGGGGATGGTCTCGGCGGTCATGATGCGGTCCTCCTGGACGGCGCGGGGGCGGGAACGGGGCGAGGGCCCCGGCCGGTGTGGTCGGGGCCCTCGCGGGTGGTGGTGCGGGTCAGCGGGTCCGGTAGAACCCGGGGCGGGCCTGCTGGACGCCGGAGGCCTGGACGCTCTCGTACACGCCCCGGTACTCCCGGTCGTGCGAGGTGCTCAGGTCGTCGGCGGCCGTGGCCATGTCGTCGACTGCGGTCGCCATCTCGCCGGACGCCGTGGCGACCGCGCGCAGCTCCCCGCCCGCCTCCCGGATCAGAGAGGTGAACTTGGGCTCGACCTCGGCCTGGTCGCACATCTCGGCGAGGCGGTCGGCGTCGTCGGCGTCGTGTTCCATCTGCCGGCGCAGCGCCCGCAGCCCCTCGACGAGGGCGAACGCGGAGGCGGAGAACGACGTCACCCGGGCGGCCAGGGCCAGGAACGAGGGCCGCCCTCCGGTGGTGGTGTCGGGCAGGTGGACGGGGCGCGGTACCAGGTCGCTCATGGGTCAGTCCTCGTTGTGGATGCGGGCGGAGGGCATCACGAGACCGGCGTCAGCAGTCGCCTGCTGGACGGGCCGGTACGCGTCGTACATGGCGTCGTGCGCGACCTCGACGGACTCGGCGGCACCGAGGGACCTGGTGCGCATCTCCTCGGCCTTGCGCGCGACGACGTCCATCAGCTCGGCCAGCCGGGCCATCGCCCCGGAGGTAAGACGGCCGATCACGTTGTGCCGCTCGGCAAGCTCGTGGGCCAGGTCCTCGAAGGAGCGGCGCAGCTTCCGGGCCTGGTCGGCGAGGACCGCGCATTCGTCGTACGTGGCGAAGCAGCGTTTCTTGGACGCGGCGAGGTGGTCCAGGACGTCGTCCAGGGTCACCTCTGTCAGGTGCTCGGCTGCTGCTCCACCGCTGCGGGCGGCGGGCACGTGGGCTCGGGGGGCAGGTGCGCCCATGGGGTTCTCCTCCGTCGTGCTGGTCGTGCCGGGGCGGGACCCGGCGGGGTGTTCGGGTGCGCGGGGCAGGCCCGGCGCACCGGTCGTGACGGCGCCGGCAGGAGCGGGCTCCCACCGCCGGGCCTGGTCGCCCGGGCGGTCGGCTCGCTCCACGGTGATCACGGTCTCCGTGTAGGCGGTCGCGCGGTGCAGGTCCTCGTCCGCGCTGCGCCGCGCTCCTCGAGGAGGCGGCGCCCACCCGCCGGGCGGCGGGCCGTTCGCTGCTCCTGGTGGCGGTGCCGTCGGCCGGGGCGGGACCTTGCTGCTGCCGGGGGACGAGGAGCCCGGACCGGTCGACGCGCCCCGGTTGCGTACGGCCTTGCGGCAGCGACGGCACCGGCACTCGTGGGCGTCGTGGCCCTCGGCAGTGCCGTGCTGGATTCCGGGGATCTTCTTCACAGGCTTGACCGGTCGCGGCTTGCGCCGCCGGAACCCGGGCCGTGGCTGGTCGGTCTTCGCTGCGCCGCCCGCGCCGCCGGGCCGGTCCGCCGTCGGCTCCTGCTTCGGCGTCTTCCTCCCCTGTCCGCCGGGTGTCTTGCCCTTGCCCGGGGCGAGGGTCTTTGGAGACGGCTTGCCGGGCTTCTCCGGGGGCGACGTCCCTCCGCCCTTCCCGCCGTCGGGCTTCGTGGGGCGCCGGTCCCTTGCCCGCTCCAGGGCGCCCTTTCCGGGCCCGCCGGGCGTCTTGCCCTTGCTGGGGGCGAGGGTCCCGGAGGAGGGCTTGCCGGGCTTCTCCGGGGACGAGGTCCCCCCGCTCTTCCCGCTGCCGGGCTTGCTGCTCGGCCCCGGCCCCTTCCCGTCCCTCGTGCGGTCCGGCGTCTTGGGCTTGGGCTGGGGTTTGGACGAGTCGACCGGCGGCCGCGGCTTGTCCGGTCCCTTTGTGGGGGCGGGCGCCTTGCTCGGGCTGGTGCTGCTCGGCTTGGTCGGCGCACTGGTCGGCTTCCTCGTCGGCGTACCCGTGGAGCCCTGTGCCGCGCCGCTGCTGCCCTTGCCAGACCTCCCCGACCCGGACGGCCCGGCGGCCGCCTTGCGTCCGTCCTGGACGGCCTTACGGCCGAACTCGGCGGACGTCGGGACGGCGGCGAGCTTGGCCCGGGCGTCCTCCTCGGCGGCTCGCCGCTTCACCTTGGCCTCGCGCCACGCTGCTTCCTCGGCCGCACGCTCCATGCGCCGCTGCCGCCAGTCGGACACCACGGTCACGGTGCCGCGCAGGGCGGCCAGGGCGACGGCGAGGACGGCCGAGAGGGACAGGGCTCCCAGGCCCGGCCCCTGCTGCCCGGGGCCGTCGTCCAGGCCCTCGGAGCGGAAGGTGGCCGGCACGTCGCCCGTGGGCTGCGCAGGCAGCGGCGGGAGGGGTGCCGGTCCGGCGAGGACGTCGGCGAGGGACCCGGCGGCTGAGCGGCGGACCCGGCCGGGGACGACGTCGGCCCCGGCGTCCGGAGCAGGGTCCAGGGCCGGGGCCGACGGGGGGAGTGGGGGCGGGGACGCTGCTCCGGGGAGCGGAGGCAGCGGCGGGGGAGTCGGCGGGTCCCCCGCCCGGGGTCGGAACGTGATCACGTTGGTGTCATCGGTCATGAGACTCGCGACCTCTCCGGGTTGACAGAGGGTGACCGACTCGCGTACGCGCGCACGCGCTCGTGCGCTCCTGCGCTCACGCGCTCGCATTATGCGCGAGGCCGGTCACCCTCTGCGGGTGGTGATGATGATGAATGTGAAGGTCGGGGCGCCTACTGGCCGTAGCGGTCGCAGTAGTTCTTGAGCGTCACCGCGAGGTCGTTCCACGCGGCCTCGTCGCCCTGGTTGGCCCGGTCCCCGGCGAGCTTGCGGGCCTGGTCCCACCAGAGTTCCGCGACGCCTCGCGGCCCCCGGTTCTGCTGCGCCTCCTGCCGGGCGATGGCGTGCCGCCGCTGGTTGTACGCGGTGCGTTCCGCCTTGGTCATCGGCCGGTCGGTCATCAGGCGCCCCGCTGCCACAGGTCGCTGATGCCGCGTGCCGGGGCAGGTCCGGCGGCCGGGGTGGCGACGTCCCCGGCCGTCTGCTGCGGCGCGGCGGCCGCGGCCGTCTTGTGGAGGCTCTTGGACGCCACGGCGGCGAGGGCCTGGCGGCCGCCGGCCTTCCGGAGTTCCTTGACCCTGCGCTTCTCCTCGCGCTGGGCGGGGAGGGCGGCGACGTGGGCGACGTGTCCGGCGTACGTGGTGCGCAGCGCCTCCGCTGCCCGCTCCTGCTGCCTCGCCGCCTTGGCCATGGTCCGGAGGTGCTTCTCCACCTTCCGGGCCCGCAGGACCGCCGACCAGCGGCCGTCACCCGCGACGTGCTGAGAGCGGAGGCCGGACTGCAGAGCGGCGAGGGCCGCGTCGTACGTGGCCGCGTCGGCGGCGTGCTCCTGCTGCCGGGCCGCCGTCCATGCGGTCATGGCGGGCAGGGCGAGGAGTCGTTCGTACTGCTCGGGCCGGTTGATGTCGGGGGAGTTGGACACGGTGCCCTCCGTCAGGGTCGGGGTGATCGGTCAGAAGGGGTGAGGCCTGGTGGTCCCGCAACCGCACCCGGTCGGTCCGGGGGCGGCAGCAGCAGCGCCAGACGTGCCGGAGGGCGGCGCCGGCATGTGGCCGGGGCCGCCCTCCTGGCGGGTGCGGTGCTGGTCGGTCAGCTCGCGTCCGGCTGGTAGCCGGTGGCGAGGAGGGCGGCCGCCTCGCGGCGTCGCTCGGACGCGGTCGACGTGGACACTCCGAGGGCGTCGGCGACGTCCTCCAGGGGCAGCGCCTCGACGTCGCCGCCGGTCCGGGCGAGGGCCAGGCGGGCGACCTTCCGGACGGCCCGCTCACGCGGCGTCAGCCGCGCCTCGTCCTCGGCTTCGACTGCGCGCCGCTCGATTCCGGCGACGAGGAGCCGCGTTTCGGCTGCGGCCCGCTCGGCTTCGGCGGCGTCCTTCTCGGCCTGCTGCGCGGCCCGCTTGTCCTCGGCTGCGCGCCGGGTGGCTGCCGCCTCGCGGGCGAGGATTCCGGCGACGCGCTCCCGCTCTTCGGCTGCGGCCCTCTCCGTTCCGACCGCGCGCTGCTCCGTTTCGGCGGCGGTCTCACGGTCGGCTGCAGCGCGCTGCTCGGCGGCCGCGCGGCGGGCTTCGGCTTCGGCCGCGGCCGCTGTCTCCAGCGCTTGCGCCTCGACCTCGGCGGCCCGCTCGGTGGCGACCAGCCCGGCCTGCGCGGCGATGGCTGCCTGCTGGGTGGCGGCGTTCACCTCGTGCTCGACGGCCGAGACGGCTCCAGTCGTCCGCAGGGCGGTGATACGGGCCTGTGCGGCCCTCTCGGCGGCTCGGGCGTCCGCAGCCGCCTGTGCCTCCTGCTTGGCCTCCCTGAGCGCTGCCTCGCGCTCCTCGGCCTCCCGGGGCAGGGCCAGGGCCTCATCGATGGTCAGGCCGTACGGCGCCATCGTGAGGGGGAGCCGGATGTCTGCCGGCGCTTTGGTCCGCCAGTTGCGGCCGTAGCGGCGTTCCAGCATCACCCGGTAGACCCGGAGGTCCTGGTCGCGCTGGACGCCCTCCGCGTACGTGGGGACGTCCCACAGGCGCATACGGCGCCACAGGGCGAACGTGGGGACGGGGGCGAGGAACCAGCGGTGCAGCGGCACCCGTCCGGCCGCCTCGTCGGCGGTGGAGCGGACGATGCGGTCCACGCCGGTCTTGCCGACCTCCACCACCACGATGAACAGCAGCGGGACGACGCCGTGGGCGAACCCGGCGACGTAGTCCATGCGCTGCCAGGCACCCTCTGGCGGGGCGGCCGAGGCGGCGTTCAGGACCACGGTCGCGCCGGTCAGCAGCCATACCGGGTAGCGGATCCAGCCGACGGGGCGGCGGAGCCAGGCGAGGAGCAGGTCCAGGGCGATCAGGACGAGGATGCCGACGTCGACACCGACCGTGAACAGTCGTGCCTTGTCCAGGCTCTGGAACCGGAGCCGGTCGTGGGCGAACTCGGCGACGTGCTCGAACGAGAGGTACAGGCCGATCCCGGAGAGGACCAGGGCGGCAACGACGATCACCCCGGCGGTGATCTGCTGCGCCCGGGTCAGCGAGCCGACGAGGCGAGCGGAGGCGGTCGCCGGGGGCGTAGTCGGAACGGCGGCCGGTGCGACCGGAACAGATCCGGACGCGACCGGAACGGCGGCCGGTGTGGTCGGCGCGGGCACGGTGTCAGCCCCTCGTCGGGGCAGCGCTGCTGTGGTCACGGCGGGGTCCTCCAAGGCGGTGTGGGTGGTGCGGTCGGAACGGTGGGCGATGGTGCCGGAACGGCGGCCGGTGCGACCGGAACGGCCCCGCCCGAAGGGGTCGGGCGGGGCCGTCGGTGCCGGTCTCAGCGGGGCGAGCGGAAGCGGGCGAGGAGCGCGTCCAGGCCGTCAGTCGTGCGGTCCAGGTGGCGGGCGAAGCCGTTCACGAACTGCTCGTCGCCGCAGTCGGTGAGGCGGGTCTCCAGCCGGTACAGGTAGTTGTCGATCCAGTCGGTCACCGGGGTGAGCCGGTGAATGAACCGGCGGGTCATCACGTAATGGGCGTAGTCCGCCAGGACGACCGGCAGGAGCAGAGTCACGGTCAGGACCGCGTGCAGGCGCAGCGCGAGGAGGCGCAGCGGGTGCGGCCGCCGGTCGGCCGGTACGGGCGGGTGCGGCCGGACCAGGTCGGCGCGGATCCGGTCGACGGCGGCCGCCGCGTCCTCGGCAGCGTGGAGTCGGGTGTACGTCTCGGCGACCAGCCGCTCATGCGCGATGTCCTCCAGCCACGGCGGCGGCTGCTGCTGGTCGCCGTCGTCGATCCTCGCGTGCTCCGGGGAGCCGGTCATGCCGGCGGGCAGGTCGTTGGTACGGTCGTCCATGCGTTCTCTCCGTATTTGGTGATCGGTCGGACGCGAACGGCCCCCGGGGCTCACGGCGTTCGTAGCGCCGCCCGGGGGCCGTTTCACGTGGGGTCAGCCGGTGGTGCGGGCCGCGCGCCCTTGCCGTACGGCGAGGACTGCGGCGGCGATCTCCTCGGCCGTCACCTGCTGGTCGTCCCACGTGATCGTGGTGCGGTCCGGGCGGCGGTCGGCCCGCATCGGTTCGCCTCTCGGGAGTCGGCCGGTGATGACCAGGAGGGGCGGCGTCTGCGGTGTGGTGCGGTCGGTCATGGTGCTCCGTGCTCGACGGCCCCGGCGGCGGTGCCGGGGCCGTTGCGGGTGGTGCGGGTCAGGCCCGGTGGCGGGGGCACTGGCACGGCGGCCAGGCCGTCGTGTTCAACGGCGGGAGGTCGTCGCCGGTACGGACCGCGCGAACGGGGCCGTACGTGCGGCCGCCGTCTCGGCTGACCCGCGTCCACATCAGGACCGGTACCGGCTGCTCC
>NZ_JBIAIU010000029.1:0-19630 GCF_042871565.1 Streptomyces sp. NPDC005775
GGGGGTGGGTGTGGGGGGCTTCGTTTTTTATTCGGTGCCTGACTCAAAAAAACCCCGGGGCGGGGGGGGGGGGCGGCGGCGGCGGGGGCCGGGGGGCCGGGGGGGGGCGGCCCCCCCCCCCCCCCCCCCACCACTCTCATCGCCCGGTCCTGGTCCCTCGTCGGCCCTGAGCGCGCGGCTGTCCGACCCGGCGCGCGCCGGACACCGAGCCGGGCCGGGCGGAGCCGGGCCGTGTCCGGCGCCGACCGGCGGCCTGGACGCGCACGGAACGGGCGGAACGGGCCCCCGCGACCCGTCCTCCCGCAGCGTGACCGCGCCGGGCCGTGCGTGTGCCGCGCTCACCGCGCAGGCAGCGCCGAAGCGTCTCCGGGTCGAGGCCCTGATTGCAGGCCTCGTGCAGCAGCTGGGCGAAGGTGTATGCGGGATCCAGGCGCAGGGCGATGCCCAGTGCCACCCTCGCCGCCGGCTCGTCTCCGGTCGACCACGAGACCCAGCCCGCCAGGCTGAGCGGCGCCGCCGCATGCTCCTCGTACGGCGCGACACAGCGGCGCGCCAGCGCCCGCCACAGTCTCAGCGCGGTCTCCGCCTCGGGCCCTTCCATCCACTCCGCGGCCCGGTCCCGGGTCTCCCGGTCCTGGAGACCGAGAATCACCGCGGCCGCCTCCTCGTGGGTGATCAGCCGGTCGTCGTTGAGGTCGGACAGCGAGGGCGTTGCCGCCGGGGACCGTCCCAGGCGCTTCATGAGCTGCCGGGCAAGATCCAGAGTCGTGCCGCCGACCTCCCTGCGGCTCGCCTCATCGAGGAGCTTCGGCACCAGCGCGGACCCTGCCGCGTCCAGAGCCCGCAGCTGCTCCTGCATGGCCGCACTCGGCAGGGGCGCCAGCCGGGCCTCCATCTCGCGCAACGATCCCCGCACCTGAATGCCGGCGTAGGCCGCGGCGGCGGCCATCACGGAGGTCCCGGGCATGGCCAGCGGGTTTCCCTCGGCCGGGCAGCAGCGGGCGTCGGGGCAGACGTAGGACCAGAACCTGTCGCCGGAGATGCAGAGCGCCTCCAGCACCGGTACGTCCAGTGCCCCGCAGGCGGTACGCAGCCGCTGGGCGAAGGGCCGCAGCCGCTCCATGGTCTGATGGCCCGTCTCCCCTTCGGCCGGATCCTGGCAGAGGAAGACCACGATCGCGTCGGGTCGCCCGCCGCGTCGCTCGCTCCCCTTGATCAGGCACTCGGCCAACTGCCCGGCGACCGATGGCCACTCGTGCGCCGACTGCGGGATACCGAGCCTCAGGCGGCCGCCGAATCGACCGCGGCCGCCGTGCAGCGCGACCATGACCACGCTGTCGTTCGGATGGAATCCCATGAGGTACGGGAGGGCGTCGGCCAACTCGGCGGGCCCTCGCAGGGTGATCTGCTGCTCGTCGGACGGTCCGGTGGATTCGTGGTGCTTGTTCATGGGATGACCGTCTCGTAACGGGCGACATTCCGCGACCCCCTGTGGATAAGTTATCCACAGACGGTCACGGGGTGCGTGGTCGCCCCGCGATTACACGGACGCGGACGGCCTGCCGCGGCTGCCCACCAGGGTCCGCGGCCCGCCAGGTCAGGCCGGCTCTGCGAAGCCCACCCCTCGGGTCGTTCCACGCCGCACAACTGGGGCGTCCGGGCCGCCCTCGCAGCGCAGCGACGCATCCGAGCAGCAGCCGGACTCGGCGGACAGCGAGAAGAGCCGCCCGGGCATTCAGCCCGCTGCGGCAAGGACCAGCGGGAGCACCTGCGTACTGCCTGCCTGGCGGAGCAGTCGGGCGACGACCGCGAGGGTCCAGCCGGAGTCCGTGGAGTCGTCCACCAGCAGCACCGGGCCGGGAGAGGCGGCCAGGGCGCCGGCCAGTTCCTCGGAGACGGCGAAGGCGCCGGAGAGTGCCTTGAGGCGCTGCGCGGAGTTGCTGCGGCGAGCCGCGTGGGTGCCGTCCGGGCCGGTGTGCGTCAACGTGCCCAGGAAGGGAAGGCGGCCGATCGCCGCGATGCCCTCGGCCAGTGAACCGACCAGCTGCGGGCGGGTCAGGGACGGCACGGCGACGACTCCCACCGGCCGGTCGATGGCGTCCGGAACGTTCGGGGCCCAGCCGCCCGCGGAGCGAGCCCAGTCGGCGATGACGGCCACCGCGGCCTGGAGCACGTCGTCCGGCACCGGCCCGTCCGGAGCGTTCTCCGAGAGCAGCGGACGCAGCCGGTTGCCCCAGCCGATGTCGGAGAGCCGGCCGAGGGCGCGTCCGGTGGCGCACTGGTCCTTGGCCGGGATACGCCCCTTGAGCTCGACACCGAGCGCGGCCATCCCCGTCGGCCACATCCGGCGCGGCTCGATCTCCACACCGGGGCGGTCCAGTTCCTTCGTCGCCCCCGTCAGCGCCTCCGCCGAGACGGATCGATCGGCCCAGGCTCCCGCGCAGTTGTCGCAGCGACCGCACGGGGCCGCCCCCTCGTCGTCCAGTTGCAGGCGCAGGAACTCCATCCGGCACCGGGAAGTGCTCGCGTAATCGCGCATGGCCTGCTGCTCGGTCGCCCGCTGCTTGGCGACCCACGCGTAGCGCTCCGCCTCGTACACCCACTCGGCTCCCGTGGCCGTCCAGCCGCCCTTGACCCGCTTGACCGCGCCGTCGACGTCCAGCACCTTCAGCATCGACTCCAGGCGGCTGCGGCGGAGGTCCACCGCCGCTTCCAGGGCCGGTACGGACAGGGGCCGCCCGGCACCGGCGAGGGCCGAGAGGGTCTGGCGCACCTGCGTCTCGGGCGGGAACGCCGTATCGGCGAAATAGCGCCAGATGGCCTCGTCCTCCTTGCCCGGCAACAGCAGGACATCGGCATGGGCCACCCCGCGCCCCGCACGCCCCACCTGCTGGTAGTAGGCGATCGGCGAGGAGGGGGACCCCAGATGCACCACGAAACCGAGATCCGGCTTGTCGTAGCCCATGCCCAGCGCCGATGTGGCGACCAGGGCCTTCACCCGGTTCTCCTGCAGATCGATCTCGGCCTGCAGCCTGTCCGCGTTCTCCGTCTTGCCCGTGTACGACGCGACGCGGAAGCCCCGCTGCCGCAGGTAGGCGGTGGCCTCCTCGGCCGCGGCGACCGTGAGCGTGTAGATGATCCCCGAGCCCTGCAGGTCGTCGAGGTGCTCGGCGAGCCAGGCCAGGCGGTGCGCGGCGTCCGGCAGCTGGACCACACCGAGCCGCAGGCTCTCCCTGTCGAGCGGGCCGCGCAGCACCAGGGCCTCGCCGGCGCCGGTACCGAGCTGTTCGGCCACGTCCGCCGTCACGCGCGCGTTGGCGGTCGCGGTGGTGGCCAGCACGGGCACACCGGCGGGCAGCTCGGCCAGCATCGCGCGCAGCCGTCGGTAGTCCGGCCGGAAGTCGTGGCCCCAGTCGGAGATGCAGTGCGCCTCGTCGACCACGAGCAGGCCCGTGGTGGCCGCGAGCCTCGGCAGCACCTGATCACGGAAGTCCACCGAGTTGAGGCGTTCGGGGCTCACCAGGAGGACGTCGGTCTCGCCGCGCTCGACCTCGCCGTAGATCGTCTCCCACTCCTCCGGGTTGGCCGAGTTGATGGTGCGCGCCTGGATGCCCGCCCGCGCGGCCGACTCCACCTGGTTGCGCATCAGCGCCAGCAGCGGCGAGATGATCACCGTGGGGCCGGCGCCACGCCGCCGCAGCAGTGCGGTGGCCACGAAGTAGACCGCGGACTTGCCCCACCCCGTCCGTTGCACCACCAGCGCGCGGCGACGCTCCTGCACCAGGGCGGACACCGCCTGCCACTGGTCCTCCCGCAGCCGTGCCGTGCCCCCGGGGGCACCGACGAGCTCGGCGAGAATGACATCGGCTTCCGTGCGGAGTTCCTGGTTGTCCATGCCCCCATGCAACCCGATGCCTCGGACAATCGACGACTTCACCCCGCGTGACGACCGGCTCACTAGCCGTCCGGCGGGGCATCCGCGGCCGGGGGTGCACGCACCGGACCACCCTGGGAGGCCGGTCTCCGGCCCCGGTCGGCCCGCATCGGTGACGGGCCGGCGGCCGCGGACGGCCGGGGGTGGCGTGTTTCCGCTGGTCCTCGGCGGTTCGGACGTGGCAGGTGGCGTCATCCGTGCCGGAGTGGGCAGGGATATCCGTGTCATACCGGCTGATTACCGTCAGCTGCGCCAATTGCTCGTTGCCGCCCGCCGATACGCCAGGGAGAATTGGAATCGCTCCCCGCACGGTCTTTTCGCGGGCCCGGAAGGGCTGTGCCGCGGCGCGCCCTCACCCGACCCTGCCCGCTTCGTGGGCGCGTATGCGAAGGGAGGACCGTGACCTTCGGATTCGCTCCGTCCGCAGCCACTTCGATGTCGCCTGCCGCCGACTCCACCAACCGACTTGCCCGAACGCTCGAACCGGCCGAGTGGGCGGCGGCGGGCATACCGCTGCTGCGCAGCCCGCGCGAGGTGGTCAGCGGTCTGCACGCAAGGCACCGGCCGAACGCGCAAACCGCGGTCGTCGCGGTGCTCGACCATGAGGAACGCCTGACGGCGAGCGCCTCGTTCGCCCGTCGTTCGGTGACGGCGGACGGCTGGGAGTTCCGTAACGCCCTGCTGGCCCACCTGCGCCGGGTGATCCCGCACGATCTTCGCCGCCGTACTCCCGTCCGCACCGCGGTGCTGCTCTACTGCCGCGAGGGGGACGAGCGTTGGACGGAGGAGGACGGGGCCTGGATGTGGGGACTGCGGGACGCCTGCACCCTGCACGGGCTGCGGTGCGGCGCGTACATCACGCTGACCGGCGGCGGCTGGCAGGTGCTCGGTGAGGGCCGGGGCGGCCGTCGCCCCAACTCCACGTCACAGCCGTCCTCGCTCGCCGACACCGCGCTGGACCAGGAGTCCGGTCCGTCGCGCACGGGCGGGGGCGCGGCCCAGGCGTTGCACCGCACCGCGGCTCGCTGACCCGGCCGCGGAACCCGGCCGCCCTCGCGGGCAGCCGGGTCACCACGGGCCGACAGCAGACGACCGCGGCTCAGACACCCGCGCCGAGCGCCGCGTTGATCCGCTGCGGATCCCCGCAGACGATCAGCAGGGCTCCGGCGCAACGCCGCGCCGCCGTCAGCGCGTTCGCCGCGTCGTCGTCGGCGCCGTTGACCGCGATGATCACCACAGGCCGTGGCTTCACCCGGTCCGCGGCCGCGGTACCGGCGAAGAACACGTCGTCGCCCGCTTCGTGCTGCGCCCAGTAGGCGGCCTCGCCGAAGGAGAGCTCGTGCGTCGCCCACGGGTGCTGCTCACCGGTGGTCAGCACCAGGATGTCGCCGGGTGCGCGGCCGGAGTCGAGCAGCAGGTCCACCGCCTCGTCGGCGGCGTCGAGCGCGCCGTCGGCCGCGGCGGGAATCACCTGGAGCTGGGGTGCGGAACGATTCTCCGGCGGGGCCTCCTGGGGCCGGGCGGAGGTGGATTGCGGGCGCGGCGCCGGGGGCGCGGGCCTCGCGGGGCCGGGACCCGGACGACCGGGGCGCGGCATGGCCGCGGTACGCGGACCGGGTACGGGACGAGGGGTCGACGCGGTGCGGCCGGTGGCCGGAGTGGCGCGGGGACCCTGGACGCTCTCGTGAATCTGAGGCTCCTCGGGGATGAGAGGCATGGGTGGTTGTCTATCAAACGCCGACGCGCATGGCATCAGCGGGTGGGCACATGTGCGCGATCAGAAATCGAAGCCGAGCTGGCCCCCGCTTTCCAGTGCGGCCGCCTCGGCGGAGAAGCGGACCTTCTTGAGGTGCTGCCACCTGGGCAGCGCGTCGAGGTAGGACCACGACAGGCGGTGGTGGGCCGTCGGGCCCAGCTCCTCCAGCGCGGCCCTGTGCACGGGGGACGGGTAGCCGGCGTTGGCGCCGAAGGCGAAGTCCGCGTACTGACCGGAATCCGCACCGAGTTCGGCCATCACGGCGTCCCGGCGGACCTTCGCGATCACCGAGGCCGCGGCGACCGCGACGCAGGACTGGTCACCCTTGATGACCGTACGCACCTGCCAGGGCGTGCCCAGGTAGTCGTGCTTGCCGTCCAGGATCACCGCGTCGGGTCGCACCGGCAGCGCTTCCAGCGCGCGCACGGCGGCGAGGCGGAGCGCGGCGGTCATTCCGAGCTCATCGATCTCCTGGGGTGAGGCGTCGCCGAGGGCGTACGCGGTGACCCAGCGCTCCAGCAGCGGCGCGAGCTCCGCGCGGCGCTTGGGGCTGATCAGCTTGGAGTCGGTGAGTCCGGCGGGAGGCTTGCGGAGGCCGGTGACCGCGGCACACACGGTGACCGGTCCGGCCCACGCTCCGCGTCCGACCTCGTCGACGCCGGCGACGGTCCTGGCACCGGTGGTGGCGCGCAGTGAGCGCTCGACGGTGTGCGTGGGTGGTTCGTACGGCATGGCGCCAGCAAGCGTACGCCGGTGCGAGCGGCGAGAACACCCCGGGGCGCACCCGGGGCGTCTCCGTCGGCACCCGACCACCGGAGGCGGGGCGCCGAGACCTCTCGCACGGGACGTACGACAGGGTTCGGCGCGACGGCTCAGCCGGGGCCGGCCCGGAAGAACGGAACGGCGACCTGATCGATCAGGTCGGCGATGTCCCCGTCCGTCCATTCGCTGCCGCACACCTTGCTGCGATACATCATCATCGCGGGGATGACGTCGAAGGCCAATCCCCGCAGCGCGTCGGCGCGGACCTCGCCACGGTCGACACCCCTGCTCACGACCTCTCGGATGAGGGCGGTCGTCGGACCGATCACACCGCTGAGGATCACCGACTGGAACCGTTCCGCCGTGTCCGCATCGCATTCGTGAAGAACCGCGCGGAGTGCGGAGCCCGACTCGGACAGCATGGCCTCGCGGAGCACGCAGCACAGCTGATAGAGGTCCTCGCGGATGCTCCCGCAGTCCGGCGCGTCGCCGATCGCCGGCAGGGCGCTGCGCAGCGCTTCCGCGACGAGGTCCTCCTTGGAGGGCCATCGCCGGTAGATCGCGGCCTTGCCGGTCCGGGCGCCGGCGGCGACGCCCTCCATCGTCAGTCCGCTCCAGCCGACCGTACTCAGCCGTTCCAGAGCGGCGTCGAGGATCGCGCGTTCCAGCACGGGTCCGCGGCGCCTCAGAGACACCACCGGCTGCCGGGCGGCGGCTGCCGATCGCGAAGTAACCATGAGCTTCTCTCCATCGGAACAGGTCGTACGCCCGGGCGGGCCGACCGGCGCTCGGAACCGGGCGGGCAATGACGGGACGGGCGTCACAACGGTCGGCGCGGGACTGAGCAGGTCCCGGCCGGGACGGTGGATCCGGACGCGGCACGACGACGAAGGATGCAGTGAACGCTTGCGTTCACTGAAGGGGACTCACTAACGTTGACGCGACAGTGAACGGATCCGTTCACTAATTCATTTGTGGGGGACCGATAGTGACAACCTCTCAGTTAGAAGCACGGAGCGCACCGGGCGCGGCACGACGGCAGGGCCGCCCGGGGGTCGCCCTGGCCGTCATCGCCGCTTGTCAGTTGATGGTTGTGCTCGATTCCACGATCGTCAACATCGCCCTCCCGCACATCCAGGATGCACTCAGCTTCTCGACCACCGATCTGTCCTGGGTCCTCAGCGCCTACACGCTCACCTTCGGCGGTCTGCTGCTGCTCGGCGGCCGGGCCGGGGACATCCTGGGCCGCCGCCGCGTCTTCATGACGGGCATCCTGGTCTTCACGCTGGCCTCGCTGCTGGGCGGATTCGCCCAGGAGCCCCGGCAGTTGCTCGCGGCCCGCGCCCTCCAGGGCATCGGCGGCGCCATCGCCTCACCCACCTCGCTGGCGCTGATCACCACAACGTTCCCGGAAGGGCCTGAGCGCAATCGCGCGTTCGGTGTCTTCGCCGCGGTGTCCGCGGGCGGCGGCGCGATCGGCCTGCTGGCGGGCGGGCTGCTCACCGAGTGGCTCGACTGGCGCTGGGTGTTCTTCGTCAACGTGCCGATCGGTGTGCTGATCGCCGTCCTGGCACCGCTGTACATCAACGAGTCCGAGAAGCATCCGGGCCGCTTCGACATCTCGGGCGCCCTGACCTCGACCCTCGGCATGGCATCGCTCGTGTACGGGTTCATCCGAGCCTCCGAGGAGGGCTGGCGGGACTCCGTGACCCTGGCTTCGTTCGGCGCCGCGGTGCTTCTGCTCGCCTCGTTCGTCCTCATCGAGATGCGTGCCAAGGAGCCGATCACTCCCCTGCGGATGTTCGCCGACCGGAACCGTTCGGGTACGTACGTGATCATGCTCAGCCTGGCCGCGGCCATGTTCGGCATGTTCTTCTTCATCGTGCTGTTCGTGCAGAACGTGCTGGCCTACAGCCCCATCGAGTCGGGCCTGGCGTTCTTGCCGGTGACCGTCGCGATCATCGTCGGAGCGGGGCTCTCGCAGCGGTTCCTTCCGGTGCTCGGACCGAAGCCGTTCATGGTCACGGGCTCGGCGTTCAGCGGCGTGGGGCTGGTCTGGCTCACGTTCATCTCCCCCGACAGCTCCTACCTGTCCGGGGTCCTGGGTCCGATGCTCGTGTTCGGTTTCGGCATGGGTCTGAACTTCGTCACCCTCACGCTGACCGCGGTCTCCGGAGTCGCGCAGCACGAGGCCGGGGCCGCCTCCAGCCTTCTCAACGCCAGCCAGCAGGTGGGCGGTTCGCTGGGCCTCTCCATCCTGGTCACCGTCTTCGGTACGGCGAGCCGCAACGAGGCGGAGAAGCAGGTTCCGCAATTCCTGGCGCAGGCGTCACCGGAGCAGAAGGCGGAGTTCGCCAAGACGCGGGAGCTTCCCGGGAGCTGGGGCCACGAGGTGCTCTCCCAGGGCATCTCGACCGCGTTCCTCGCCGCGGTGGCCATGGCGGGCCTCGCCCTGCTGACGGCGCTGCTGGTCATCCGGGTGCGCAAGAGCGATCTGGAGGCGCTGAGCGGAAAGGCGGCGGCGGGAGGGCCGGCCGCTTAGCGTGCGGACGGCCGCCACGCAGAGGCTCGCGGGCGGGGACCACGAACGAGTCCCTGCGCGCCCGGGAGCAACGCCCACGAAAGCCGTACACACGAACGGAAGCGGGCCGCCCCGAGGGGACGGCCCGCTTCCGGTGCGGTGCGTGCGACGCCGTTCAGTACGGGTCGTAGGGGTCGTACGGATCGTCCACGTCGCCGCGGTCGCTCCCGTTGTCCCCCGCCCCGAGCCCGCGGCAGTCGCGCGTACGGTAGCCGGGGTCCCAGTCGCCGAGGATGTCCCGAGCCCTCGCCTCACCCCAACTCGTCGCGTACCACGGTTCGTCCGAGTCCCGCAGCGACCGCTGGATCTCCTCCAGGGCGCATGAGCGCAGGGGCTCCGGAAGGGTGTCGAGGGCCGGTACGGCATCGGCCGAGAGGCCGCGGAGGTACGCGATGTCGATCGAGCGGTGGCGGTTGTAGCGATCGACGTTCTGTTCCGCGATCAGGCCGTCCGGCGAGATGAGTCCGAACACCAGGACGCCGACGGCCGCGCTCGCCGCGACGGCGCGCGGCAGCATCTTCGCGCCGAAGACACCGGCCGCCATGATCAGTACGAGAACGACGCCCAGCCACAGTTCGACCGCCGCCACGGAGATCCGCAGCCGGGTCAGCCCGTACGCGTCGACGTAGAGGTCCATGCGTCGCAGCGCGGAGGCGACGACGACGAGCGTGAGCAGGCACAGGGTGCCGAGTACGCCGCGTACGAGCGTACGGTCACGTGCTCCGCCGCGCGGCGCCCAGCGCAGGGCGAGCGCGATCACCAGCAGGGTGAGCAGGGTGGCCCAGAGCAGCTGCCAGAACCCCTCGCGGGCGTACTGGGAGTAGCTGAGGTCGGTCTCGGCCATCACCTTGTCGTACCCGCCGAGCAGCACCGTGAGCTGAATGGCGAGGAAGGCGGCGAAGAGCAGGTTCAGGACGACGAGCGGCAGCGCCCATTCCAGACGCCCGCGCGCCTGGCCCGGACGCACCGTCAAACCGTCCCAGCGCACGGGGGCGGCAGCGGTGTACGCGGCGGCGAGCGCACCGACGAGGCCCACCACGCCGAGGAAGAACCGCCACGGGCTGTCACCGATGGACACATCGGGCATCAGGCTGCCGAGCACATCGGCGAACGCGGCGTCGGCACTCGCGAAGAGCGCCCCGAACACGATGAGCAGGACGACGGCGACGACCGCGGACCGGAAGACCACGCCCCAGCGGCCCCGGGAGCCCGCCATCCGGTCCCGTATCCCGCGGACGCCCCAGCCCAGTGATTCGGCGACGGATGTCAGCAGCCCCAGCGAACCGAGGAACACTCCGAGCCAGCTGCGGCTGCCGTGCAGCGCGAGGGAGCCGAGCGCGAAGGCGGACACGATGGCGAGCAGTGTCGGCCAGCCGGCGTCGCGGAGTGCCGGGACGGCGAGCAGGGCCATTCCGCCGACCGCCCAGACAGCCGTCCAGGGGCGCAGTCGGCGGGACGCGCCGCGGGCGGCGAACCAGGCCGCGAGTGCGGCGGGGACCGCCACGAAAAGCAGATTCAGGCCGATGCCGTCGCCGAGCAGCAGGGCGCTGAGCAGTCCGGTCGCGAGTACGGCCCACAGCGTGGCGCCCGGAACGGCTCCCGGCTTGACCGGGCGGAGCCGCGAGAGCTCCGAAGGCGTCTGCTTGGACTGCCCCCATGGACCGGGCTGCGACGCCCGCGCCTGCTGCGCGTAGGCCGGAACCTTCGGCGGCTGTGGTCCGGTGTCGCGCGGTGGCGGGACCACGGGTGTCCCCGGACCCTCCACGTGCGCGGGCGGCTGCGGGGCCGCAGCGGGCGGACCCGCCGTGCCGGCCGGCGTCGCAGCCGGTGCCGAGGTCTCCCCGGATACCGGAACGGTCACAGCCTTCGGCACCGGCTGGGACGTTCCGGACGGCTCCGCCGCTCCCGCCGCCGGTGCTTCTGGTGCCTGTGTTGCTTCTGTTGCTTCGGTTGTCTCCGGCGCACGCTCCGGCCGGGGTGCTTCTGGCGTGTGATCTGGCACGGGACCCCTCCCCCACCGGGGTCCGCTCGCGCGAGCCCTGGGCAGCGCGGCCCCCCGGCGTCTCATTCGGTGCACACCCGTCGTGATGATCACCGCGGGCGGCGTGGCCGAAAGAGTAACCCCCTGTGACGGCGACCGGCCGCACGGGGCAAGGCTGTGGCAGTTCCGTGACAGTCGGGCGCGGACAGCGGCGTCGTCCTACCGGATCGCCTTCATCCAGTCGGGCAGCTTCTCCGTCCGAGCCGTCCACTCCGTCGGTGGCGCACCCGCCGCGCCCGCCGCGACCACTCCGCCGACGATCGCGCAGGTCGTGTCGACATCACCGCCGGCCTGAGCGGTCACCCAGAAGGCCTGCTCGAAATCGCCGAGGTTCCGTGCCGCGGACCAGAGGGCGAAGGGGACGGTGTCGTGCGCGCTCGTACGGCGCCCGTTGCCGAGGACCGCGGCAACCGTGCCCGCGTCCTCGTAGTCCAGCATGTCGCGTGCCCTGCGCAGTCCGGCGCCGACCGCGCTGCGCGGCACGAGCGCGATCACGCCGTCGAGGAGGTCCCCCGGTGTGGGCGGGCCGGTGGGCGAGGCCGCGAGCGAGGCGGCTGCCGCGACCGCCATCGCGCCGACGACGGCTTCCCGGTGCTGGTGCGTGGTGTACGAGGAGATCTCGGCCTGATGCGTGGCCTGCTCGGGATCGTCCGCGTACCAGGCACCGAGCGGGGCGATGCGCATCGACGAGCCATTGCCCCAGGAGCCCTGCCCCTGGAAGAGCGCGGAGGCCAGCTCACGCCAGTCGCCGCCCTCCCGGACCAGCCTGAGCAGGCGGTTCACGGCGGGGCCGTATCCCCGGTCGAAGTCGTGGTGCACCGCGAAGGAGCGGGCGAGGGCGTCCTGGTCGATACGGCCGTGCTCATCCAGCACGGCCAGCACCGAGGCGGCCATCTCGGTGTCATCGGTCCACTGCCACGGCCCGGGGGGCAGGGCGCGGTCCTTCAGGAGCGGATAGTAGGCGGGCACGAAGAACTGGGAGCCCAGGGCGTCCCCCACGGAGAGGCCACGCAGGCTGGCAAGGGCGCGTTCGAAGCGCTGGTCGGAAGCGGATCGGGTCATCGCTTCCACTCTATCCGGTGATGCCGTACGGCTCAGGGGTGCGCCACCGTTCGAACGGCCTGTCCAGCGTGTAGCGACCGTCCTTGCCGAGTACCAGCGTCCGGGATTCCCCGTTGCACGGGTTGGAGAGCGATTCGAATTCGGCCACGGACCAGTGGAACCACCGCATGCAGAAGAGCCGCATGGTCAGTCCGTGGGTGACCAGCAGGACGTTCTGCGGGTGGTCGGGGTCCTCGAAGCTCCGGTACAGGCTCTCCAGGAACGCGCCCACCCGGTCGTACACATCCGCACCGGACTCGCCCTGCGCGAAGCGGTAGAAGAAGTGACCATAGGCGTCCCGGTACGCCTTCTGGAGGCGCACGTCGTCCCGGTCCTGCCAGTTCCCCCAGTCCTGCTCGCGCAGCCGGGGCTCCTCGCGCACCCGGACGTTTTCGAGATCCAGCCCGAGGGACCTGAACGTCTCGTGCGTCCGGCGGTAGGGCGAGACGTACACGCTGACCCGCTCCCCCTCGAAGAGCTCGCGCAGCCGCGCCCCCGTCTCACGGGACTGCCGCAGTCCGGTCGGGGTGAGCCTCAGTGCGTGGTCGGGCTCGCGCTCGTACACGGTGTCGTCGGCGTTGCCCTCGGACTCACCGTGCCTGACGAGGACAATGCGTTGCGGTCTTGCCATGTACCGACCCTAGGGCCTTTCGAGCAATTGTCCGGAACCCGACGGTGGCGTCGCCGGTGAAAACAGTGGCGGCCCGGTCGGTCACACGGTCCACGCCGGTTCGAGCTGCACGACGTCACCGGTCAGCGACACCACGTCGTCCTCGGTCTGCGCCCGTTGCGAGAGCCGTTCGGCACTGGCCGGCCGGTACTTGCCGCGCTCGGCGCTCGACTGCCACATCGACAGGACCAGGAACTCGTGCCCGGGCGCCTCCCCGAACACGCCGCGCAGCATCCCGGGGGATCCGGCCATCGCCGGATTCCACACTCGCTGCTGCATCAGCGCGAAGTGCTCGACCCGCTCCTCGTGCACCCTGCTGTGCGCCACCCTGACCACGTCCGCGTCCGTGAAGTGGGGCTCGAAGCCGGTCTTCACGTCGAAGCGGTACTCGAACAGCTTGACCTGGATGTCGTTGCACGTTCCGGCCTGCGCGGCGGCCAGGGCGTCGTGCCCCCGCGCCATGAAGGAGTCGTAGAAGACCCTGTTCTCCCAGAACGCGAAGACATGGGCCACCTCGGGCCGGCCGCGGCTCCAGCCGCCGCCCTGGCCCCTGAACCCCGGCTCACCCAGCAGCCCCGCCCACTTGCGCTGCCCCCGCTCGAAACCGCGACGGTCCCCCACACTGCAGCGAATCCACTTGACCAGCACTGCTCCATCGTACGGGTGACGGACGTGGCGTGGGTCACGCTCCGACGGAGTGCATCAGAACCGGTCACGGGTGATCGCACAATGATCACCATGCCCTCGTCGCACACCAACCCGCTGTTCGACCGCCTCGATTCGGCGGAACGGATCCTCGTAGCCGGGGCGGGCGGAGCAGGTACGGACGTCCTGATGCGGGGCGACGAGTCCGGAATGAGAGACGCGATCCCCCCGCCGTGGCCCGATTACGCCCCTCGCCCCCGAGCCGGGGTTGGTTCCACGGCCCGTTGGGGACACGACCGGGTGATAGAACCGGACCGACGGCCCCGCGCGAAGGAGCGAAGTCCGATGAGCACTCCCAACAAGGACATCGAGAAGGTCGAGGTCAGGGTCAAATGGGATCCCAGCCCTCACGGCGAGCCCGCCAACGACCTCGACATCATGGCGGCTACCTATCCGGCCGAGGAGCCGTACGGCGACCCCGCGTACCTCGTGCACTTCGACAGCCGCGCACCGGACGGCACCATCACGCTCAACCGCGACAGCAGGACCGGTCAGGGACTCGGCTACGACGAGGTCATGACGCTGGAGCTGGACCGGCTCTCGGAGGCGTACTCCCGGGTCGTCGTCGGCGTCGCCATACAGCAGCGCGACGGCCACAAGACGTTCGGGTCGATAGAGAGCACCTTCGTGCAGATCCGTGAGGGGTACACCGTCCTCGCCGAAGCCGACTTCTCGACGGTACCCGCGGCGACGGCGGCCGTCGTCGCCGAGTTCGTGCGGGACTCCTCCGGGGTCTGGCGGTTCCACGACGCGGTGCGGGGGTTCGACGGGGACGCCGACGCGTTCGCCGCGGCGATGGGGAGCCGTCCGTCCGGGGAGTGACACAGCCGCGCGTGACACAGCCGAAGGGGGCGGGCAGGAACTCCGTGATCGGAGTCCTGCCCGCCCCCTTCGGTCTGGGCCCTGGCCCCTCCCGGGGCGTCCGGTCCGGTCAGCTGCAACCGCTGGTCGAGCCGCAGCCCTCGCAGATGTAGCAGGAACCGGCGCGCTGCATCTTCGTACCGCAGGAGAAGCAGAGCGGGGCGTCGGCGCTGATGCCGAGCTGCATCTCGACGAGCTCCGCCGAGGTGTGAGCCGTCTTCGGAGCCGGCGTGCCGGCCTCCTCGACGGTGGCGACCGCCTTCAGCGGCTCCGGCCGTGCGGCCGGGGCGGGCTGGACCAGGTTCTCGGCCTCCAGCTGCTCCTCCTCGAACGACGGCTCGTAGGAGCCGGTGTCGAGGTGGCGCTGACGCTCCTCGGCGGAGTGGATGCCGAGGGCCGAGCGGGTCTCGAAGGGCAGGAAGTCCAGCGCCAGGCGGCGGAAGATGTAGTCGACGATCGACTGCGCCATCCGCACGTCCGGGTCGTCCGTCATGCCGGCCGGCTCGAAGCGCATGTTGGTGAACTTCGAGACGTACGTCTCCAGCGGGACGCCGTACTGCAGACCGACCGAGACGGCGATGGAGAAGGCGTCCATCATGCCCGCGAGGGTCGAGCCCTGCTTGGACATCTTCAGGAAGACCTCACCGAGACCGTCGTCCGGGTAGGAGTTGGCGGTCATGTAACCCTCGGCGCCGCCCACCGTGAAGGAGGTGGTGATGCCGGGACGGCCCTTGGGCAGACGCTTGCGGACCGGGCGGTACTCGACGACCTTCTCGACCGCGGTACGGATGGTGTCCTCGGCCTTGGCCGTGACGGCCTCCTTCTCCTTCTCCTTGGTCTTCGCGGAGAGGGGCTGGCCGACCTTGCAGTTGTCGCGGTAGATCGCGAGCGCCTTGACGCCCATCTTCCACGCCTCGAAGTAGACCTCTTCGACGTCCTCGACGGTGGCCGTCTCCGGCAGGTTCACCGTCTTGGAGAGTGCGCCGGAGATCCACGGCTGGATGGCCGCCATCATGCGCACGTGGCCCATCGCGGAGATGGAACGCTCGCCCATCGCGCAGTCGAAGACCTCGTAGTGCTCGGTCTTCAGGCCGGGGGCGTCGATCACGTTGCCGTTCTCGGCGATGTGGGCGACGACCGCCTCGATCTGCTCCTCCTGGTAGCCCAGGCGACGCAGCGCCTGCGGCACGGTGCCGTTGACGATCTGCATCGAGCCGCCGCCGACCAGCTTCTTGAACTTGACCAGGGCGAGGTCGGGCTCCAGGCCGGTGGTGTCGCAGGACATCGCGAGACCGATGGTGCCGGTGGGTGCGATGACCGACGCCTGCGCGTTACGGAAACCGTTCTTCGCGCCGAGACGGATGACGTCCTGCCATGCCTCCGTAGCGGCGGCCCAGATCGGGTTGTCCAGGTCGTCGGCGTGCACGGCCACGGCGTTGGCGTCGGCGTGCTGCTTCATGACGCGCTGGTGCGGCTCGGCATTGCGGGCGTAGCCGTCGTACGGGCCGACGACCTCGGCCAGCTCGGCGGAGCGCCGGTACGAGGTACCGGTCATCAGCGAGGTGATGGCGCCGGCGAGGGCGCGACCGCCGTCACTGTCGTACGCGTGGCCGGTCGCCATCAGCAGGGCGCCGAGGTTGGCGTAGCCGATGCCCAGCTGACGGTAGGCGCGGGTGTTCTCGCCGATCTTCTCGGTCGGGAAGTCGGCGAAGCAGATGGAGATGTCCATCGCGGTGATGACCAGCTCGACGACCTTGGCGAAGCGCTCGGACTCGAAGGACTGCTTGCCCTTGCCGTCGTCCTTGAGGAACTTCATCAGGTTCAGCGAGGCGAGGTTGCACGAGGTGTTGTCCAGGTGCATGTACTCGCTGCACGGGTTCGAGCCGTTGATCCGGCCGGACTCGGGGCAGGTGTGCCACTGGTTGATCGTGTCGTCGTACTGGATGCCGGGGTCGGCACAGGCCCAGGCCGCCTCGGCCATCTTGCGGAAGAGGGACTTGGCCTCGACCTCTTCGATGACGTCGCCGGTCATCCGGGCGCGCAGCCCGAACTTCGACCCGGACTCGACGGCCTTCATGAACTCGTCGTTGACCCGGACCGAGTTGTTGGCGTTCTGGTACTGGACGGACGTGATGTCGTCGCCGCCCAGGTCCATGTCGAAGCCCGCGTCACGCAGGGCGCGGATCTTCTCCTCCTCCTTCACCTTGGTCTCGATGAAGTTCTCGATGTCGGGGTGGTCGACGTCGAGGATGACCATCTTGGCCGCACGGCGGGTGGCACCACCGGACTTGATCGTTCCGGCGGACGCGTCGGCGCCGCGCATGAAGGAGACCGGTCCGGAGGCGTTGCCGCCCGAGGAGAGGAGTTCCTTGGAGGAGCGGATGCGGGAGAGGTTCAGGCCGGCACCGGAGCCGCCCTTGAAGATCATCCCCTCTTCCTTGTACCAGTCGAGGATCGACTCCATGGAGTCGTCGACGGCCAGGATGAAGCAGGCGGAGACCTGCTGCGGCTGGGGTGTGCCGACGTTGAACCAGACCGGGGAGTTGAAGCTGAAGATCTGGTGCAGGAGGGCGTACGCCAGCTCGTGCTCGAAGATCTCGGCGTCCGCGGGAGAGGCGAAGTAGTTGTAGTCCTCGCCGGCCTTCCGGTACGTCTTCACGATCCGGTCGATCAGCTGTCGCAGACCGGTCTCGCGCTGGGGGGTGCCGACGGCCCCGCGGAAGTACTTGCTGGTGACGATGTTGACCGCGTTCACCGACCAGAAGTCGGGGAACTCGACGCCACGCTGCTCGAAGTTGATCGAGCCGTCGCGCCAGTTGGTCATGACGACGTCACGGCGCTCCCACGCCACCTCGTCGTACGGATGCACGCCGGGAGTGGTGTGGATGCGCTCGATACGCAGGCCCTGCTTGGTCGCAGTCGACTTGGTCCCCTTGCGGGCACCTCGTGCCGGGCCGCTCGCCGTCTCTGTCATGCCGCCTCCCATATGTGGGCAAAAACGCCCTGAAGTGCCGAGAACTTCCCCGGGCACAGTGTGTGTCTGATGCTTCGGACGCCGCGTACGTCATGCGCCGTCCGGAGCAGGTCCTGGTGCCGGCCCGCAGCCGATCCTCGGATCGGTGGGGCCGACGGGTGCCGCTCAGTCGGCGGCGACGGCGGGAACGGGGACCTCAAGGGTCTCGCCGGTCCCGCATCCTTGTACGGGAGGCCGCTGCTCGCGGAGTTCCACGATGGCGGCCTCGAAGTCCTCGAGGCTGTTGAAGGCCCGGTAGACGGACGCGAACCGCAGGTAGGCGACGAGGTCGAGTTCCTGCAGGGGGCCGAGGATGGCCAGACCCACGTCGTGAGTGGTCAGCTCGGCGCTGCCGGTGGCGCGCACCGCCTCCTCGACCCGCTGGCCGAGTTTGGCGAGGGCGTCCTCGGTGACCGGCCGCCCCTGACATGCCTTGCGCACGCCGGAGATGACCTTGGTACGACTGAAGGGCTCGGTGACACCGCTGCGCTTGACGACCATGAGCGAGCAGGTCTCCACCGTCGTGAAACGGCGGGAGCAGTCGGGGCACTGGCGACGCCGTCGGATCGAGGTCCCGTCGTCGGTGGTGCGACTGTCGACGACCCGGCTGTCGGGGTGCCTGCAGAAGGGGCAGTGCATGGCTCCCAACCCTCCTTCACAGCGCGACTGAATAGCCTCTTCAGGCCCGGTGAGGGGCCTTCGAAGCGGTCTCAAGCATAGGCGATGACCACACCCCCGAATGACGGGGACCACAACTTCTGGGTGGCTGTAGCAATCCAACCACTAGATCTTGGGTTTGGCCGCGCATTTGGCCCTAGCGCGTGTCGCGCACCGAGGCGGCCGGGAGGCAGCGTACGACCGACCACGAGGGTACGGGAAGCGGGGCGCGTCACCGAGTCCGGGGCGACCGCTTCCGGGCCACGCGGGCGGCACCTTCCGGGCCACGCGCACGGCACGCGGGCCGTCCTCCCGGACACCTCGGACGGCCCGGAGAACGCCCCCGCGCGCCTGCGCCGCGAGCGCGGACGGTAGCGTCAGGGTCCGCATGGCCGGTCGGCCCGCGCCATCAGGCCGGGGCACCGGCCCGATGGCGGACGTCTCCCCGGCCTCGCTCATACACCCGGCAGTGAACACTCGGCTGACTTTTATTCGTTTTTCACTCGAACGTGTGTTTGGCGCAACCTTTCGAAAGCTACTACCGTTGTGCAGCTAGGGAGACCATTCGAGAGGGGCCGACGTGACCACCACCGCAGACAGTGCCATCATCACTGCCCAGGACCGCTCCCAGAGCCGACTCGAGCCGGTGCATGCCATGAATGACTCAGTCACGAACACGGAGGGCCCGGAGCCCGCGCGCCCAGCACGCTCGTTGCCCGGACGACCTCCTGGAATCCGGGCGGACAGCTCGGGGCTCACGGACCGGCAGCGGCGCGTGATCGAGGTCATCCGCGACTCCGTACAGCGGCGGGGGTACCCCCCGTCGATGCGGGAGATCGGGCAGGCGGTGGGCCTTTCCAGCACGTCCTCCGTCGCACACCAGCTGATGGCTCTGGAGCGCAAGGGCTTCCTCCGCCGCGACCCCCACCGCCCCCGGGCGTACGAGGTGCGCGGTTCGGACCAGCCCAGCACACAGCCCACGGACACCACCGGGAAGCCCGCGGCGTCGTACGTGCCGCTGGTCGGCCGGATCGCGGCCGGTGGGCCGATCCTCGCCGAGGAGTCGGTCGAGGACGTGTTCCCCCTCCCCCGCCAGCTGGTCGGGGACGGCGAGCTCTTCGTGCTGAAGGTCGTCGGTGACTCGATGATCGAAGCGGCGATCTGTGACGGGGACTGGGTCACCGTACGACGTCAGCCCGTGGCGGAGAACGGCGACATCGTGGCGGCCATGCTGGACGGCGAGGCCACGGTCAAGCGCTTCAAGCGCGAGGACGGTCATGTGTGGCTGCTCCCGCACAACTCCGCGTACCAGCCGATCCCCGGCGACGAGGCGACGATCCTCGGCAAGGTCGTGGCGGTCCTCCGGCGGGTGTGAAGCCCCGCCGTGTGTCCCACGGGGCCCCTGGATCCGCGGTACGGATCCGGGGGCCCCCGCCGGGGGGGCCCCCCCGGGGGCCCCCCGCCCCCCCCGCCGGGGGCGGGGGCCCCCCCGGGCGCGCGGGGGGGGCGCGGGGGGGGGGGGTGGGGGGGCGGGGTGTGCCGGACTGGG
>NZ_JBIAIU010000030.1:0-19396 GCF_042871565.1 Streptomyces sp. NPDC005775
CACTTCTCCCCTCAGAGGCGGGCGGCGAACATCCCCGTCTTGGGGGGGGGGCGCGGGGGGGGCCCCGGGCCCCCCCGCCCCCCCCCCCCGCCCCCCCCCCCCGCGGGGGGGGGGGGCGCGGCCGTTTTCCTTGCCCCGCCCGGTCCCCGGGCGCTCAGGTCGAAAAGCTGGTCGATCCACCGCAGAATGTGGAGGAACCGGACTTCTGGTCAGGCTGAGGGGAGGAGATCGCTGTGCGCGGCACCCGTCACCGAACCCGATCCCTGCTGGCGGCCTCCGCCCTCGTCACCGCGCTGCTCGTGCCCGTCGGCCTGTACGCGGCCGGCCACGTCGGGGCCGCCGGGGCGGCCGGTCCTCCCGCGCCCGACCCCGAGCCGTCCGGCGCCGAATGCCGTACGTCGGTGAAGGGCTCCCGGGTCGTCGCGTACTGCCACAACCCGTACCCCTCCACCGACCGGGTCCAGCTGCACACCGAATGCGCCCGCTGGTGGGACGTCGACGCCGACTCCAAGCCGGTCACCGTCCCTCCGGGCCGGACCGTGAGGCTGGACGACCGCTGCTGGAAAGAGGTCCGCTCCGCCTGGGTCACCCACGCCGGCGAGACGCACAAGGCCAGGGCTTCCTAGGCGGATGCGCCAGGGCGACACGCCGGTTCGGCGCGCCCACCCGCCCCCGTATGCCGGGATCGGCCGGACTCCTGAGACGGCCCGGGGCCGGACCGTCAGTCGGGGAGGGGGACGCGGATCACCGGGGCGAACGGGCGCTTGTTGAAGCCGGTGCGCAGATTGCGGCATCCGGACGCGCCGCACATGAAGAACTCCTCGACACTCCGGCGGCCCGTGAGAGCTCTGAGCCACACCTTCTCGTCGGTGGTGAGGGCACGGTGTTGTTCGTCGGAATCGCAGGTGAAGCAGAACATCCGACGGGGCTGCACAAGACCTCCCGGAGCGGGCGGACGGACCGGACAGGGCGAAACGAACCGAGCGAACCCGAGCATAAGGGGGTGTGACGGGCGAGGGCAGGGCGTGCGGGAGCGTTTCCCGCGGTGCTCCCCCGCCCGGGGGTGGGGAACCCGGCTCGGCGCACCTGCGCCGAGCCGCTCGCCCGAGCCGCGGGCGGAGACGGGTGCCGGGGCGGCGCCCCGCGCCGCCCTAAGCCCGGTCCACCAGACAGCTCAGCGCGTGGCTCGCCGCCTCCGCCGCCGCCGTCTCCGCGTCGCCGGCCCGGATCGCCTCGACGAGCCGGCTGTGGTCCATGTGGTTCTCCGGCCGCAGCTCATGACCGATGTCGACCCGCAGGTAGTCCCGCAGCAGATCGCCCAGGTCGGCGTAGAGCCCGGTGAGCACCTCGTTGTGCGAGGCGGCGACCACGGCCAGGTGCAGCGTCGCGTCCGCCGCCACGAAGGCCTCGGCCTCCCCCGCGGCCCAGGTCTCCTCCCGGCGCCGCATGAGCGCGTCCAGCTGCTTCAGGTCCCGCTCGGTGCGCCGGGCGGCGGCCAGGCGCGCCGCCGAGGACTCCAGCGTCGAGCGCAGCTCGGCCACATGGCGCGGATCGGCGGACGCGAAGCGCCGGTGCATCACCCCGGCCAGCTCGCTCACGGCCACCACGTAGGTGCCCGAGCCCTGCCGGATGTCGAGCAGCCCGTTGTGCGCGAGCGCGCGCACCGCCTCGCGCACGGTGTTGCGGGCCACCCCCAGTTGCTCGACCAGCTCGGGCTCGGTGGGGATGCGTGAACCCACGGGCCACTCGCCCGACGTGATCTGGTTCCTCAGCTGGGCAATCACCTGGTCGGCGAGTGCCGAACGCCGCGGGGACGTCAGCGCCATGGTGCTCCTTGCTCGGGTGGGCGGCGGGCGGCGTACCGCCCCGCCGTCTCGCGGAGGTATCCGAATCTTCTCAAAGGATTGGACAAGCAATCATCCCATGATTCTATGATGGCCCCATGCCTGCCGACGAGACCCCTCTCCACACCCCGACCCGGACGCTCGGCCCAGCCGCCCCGGCGGCCCCCCGCACCGAGGTACCCGCGCAGGGGACCGGCCCCGCCCCCTGGGTGTTCCGCCTGGTCGCCGTCGGGCTCGTCCTCACCGCACTCAACCTCCGCCCCGCCATCACCAGCCTCGGCTCCCTCCTCGAAGAGGTGCGCGACGGGCTGCACATGAGCGGCAGCGTCGCCGGGGTGCTCACCTCCGTACCGCCGCTCTGCTTCGCGGTCTTCGGCGTGATGGCGCCGCGCCTGGCCCGCCGTTTCGGCGCGGGCGCGGTCGTCTGCGCGGGCATGGTCGCCATCACCGCGGGGCTCGTGATCAGGCCCCTCGTCGGCGGCACCGCCGGCTTCCTCGCCGCGAGTGCGCTCGCCCTGATGGGCATCGCCGTCAGCAACGTCCTGATGCCGGTGATCGTCAAGCGCTGGTTCCCGGACCGTGTCGGCTCCATGACCGGCCTCTACTCCATGGCCCTGGCCCTCGGCACCTCCCTGGCCGCCGCCGTGACCGTACCCATGACGGAGGCCATGGGCGGCAGTTGGAAGGCCGGCCTCGGCGTCTGGGCCGCGCTCGCCGCCGCCGCGATCCTCCCCTGGATCCCGCTGGTACGGGACCGCGGCGCCGCCGGGCAGCACGCGGCCCAGCGACCGGAAGCCCCCGCCCTCCGGATCACCCGCAGCCGCACCGCCTGGGCCCTCGCCTGCTTCTTCGGGCTCCAGGCCACCGCCGCCTACATCACCATGGGGTGGATGCCGCAGATCTTCCGCGACGCCGGGGTCTCGGCCGGCACCGCGGGTGTCCTGCTCGCCCTCACCATGGCCATGGGCGTGCCGCTCGCCTTCATCATCCCCAGGGTCGCGGCCCGGATGAGGAACCAGGGTCCGATCGTCGTCTTCCTCGGCGCCTGCGGCCTCGTCGGCTACGCGGGCCTCTACCTCGCCCCGTCCGGCGGGGCCTGGGCCTGGGCGCTGCTCCTGGGCATCTCGAACTGCGCCTTCCCGCTCGCCCTCACCATGATCGGCATGCGCACCCGCAGCGGCGCCGGAGTGGTCCGGCTGTCGGCGTTCGCCCAGTCCACCGGCTACCTCATCTCGATCCCCGGTCCGCTCCTGGTCGGCGTGCTCTACCAGCACAGCGGCGGCTGGGGCCTGCCCATCGCACTCATGGCCGCCCTGATGGTGCCCCAAATGGTGGCGGGCATCCTGGCCGGCCGGGACCGGACGATCGAGGACGAATGCTGAGATGCGAGACTGGGGCCATGTCTCCTGTGCTCGATCCGAATCCCCAGAACGGTCAGAAGAAGCTGCTCATGGTCTTCGGGGCCATGCTGCTGATCACGGTTGTCATCGGCGTGATCGCCTCCATCGCCTCTCCGTGACGCACGGCTCCCGGCGCGAGGGTGGGGCTAGCCCCACCATCCCCTAGGGGGCCAGGGTCAGGGTGAAGTGGGTGGGTCACCGGATGTGACCGGTGACCCCGGATCCGTAGGTTCTGAGTATCGGAATCCAGCACCCACGGAGGCGGACATGCCGGCCCGTACGCACACCCGCTCCACCCGCCCGGACACGGCCGGCGTCGAGGTCCGGCTGCCGTGGTGGGCCGTCGCGTTGCCCGCCGTCGCCTTCGCCGCACTCCTCCTGCTGATCGCCCAGCCGGGCCAGGCGCACGCCGCCACGGGTGATCCCGCGGTCGGCCGGTTGCTGGAGCGCGTCGTGGAGCTGCTCACCCGTTGACGTCCGAGGCCCGCGGCGGGGGAGCACTCCAACACCCTGCGCCAGGTGGCACGTTTCATGCGAAGCTGAGGTGTATGAGCGTCGATACACCTCGCAGGATCGTCCTTCTCAGGCACGCGAAGGCGGAATGGTCGCAGGACTCCGACCATGAGCGGCCCCTCGCCGAGCGCGGCCGCAAGGACGCCCCCGTGGCAGGCCGCAAACTCGCCGACTCCGGGATCGTCTTCGATCTGGCCCTCTGTTCGACGGCGGTCAGGACACGCGAGACGTGGAAGCTGGCCGTGCACGAGATGCCGGAGCGCCCCAGGACCGTGTACGAGGAGAGGCTCTACGAGGCCTCGCTCGGTGAGCTGATCGCATTGATCAACGAGACCCCCGACGAGGTCCGCGATCTGCTGGTGATCGGCCACAACCCGGGCATGCACGCCGTCGCCGACGCCCTGTCGGGCGCCGCGGAGGGCGACGCCCTGGCCCGGATGACCAATGGCGGCTTCCCGACCGCCGCCTTCGCCGTCGTCGAGCTCCCCGGCGCCTGGAAGAGCGTGGAGCACGGCGTCGGCAAGCTCACCGAGTACTGGACGCCGAACGACTGACCGCCCCGGCTCACGACAGGGCCCGGGTGCGCACGCCGACGCGTGCGCACCCGGGCCCTGTGTACGTGCCGGGGGCGCGTCTATTCGACGAGGCCGTCGGCGGCCTCGACCTCCTCGCGGGTGATGCCGAGCAGATAGAGCACGGTGTCCAGGAACGGCACGTTCACCGCGGTGTGCGCGGCCTCGCGGACCATGGGCTTGGCGTTGAAGGCGACCCCGAGCCCCGCCGTGTTCAGCATGTCCAGGTCGTTCGCCCCGTCACCGATCGCCACCGTCTGCGCCAGCGGCACCCCGGCCTCCGCGGCGAAGCCGCGCAGCAGCCGGGCCTTGCCCGCCCGGTCGACGATGTCCCCGGTCACCCGGCCGGTGAGCTTCCCGTCGACGACCTCCAGCGTGTTGGCGGAGGCGAAGTCGAGCCCGAGCCGCTCCTTGAGGTCGTCCGTCACCTGCGTGAACCCGCCCGAGACGACGCCCACTTGGTAGCCGAGCCGCTTCAGCGTACGGATCAGGGTGCGGGCGCCCGGCGTCAGCCGGACGTCGGCGCGCACCTTCTCCACCACCGACACGTCGAGCCCCGCCAGCAACGCCACCCGTGCGTGCAGCGACTGCTCGAAGTCCAGTTCGCCGCGCATCGCCTGCTCGGTCACCGCGGCGACCTCGGCCTCGCACCCGGCGTGCGCCGCGAAGAGCTCGATGACCTCGTCCTGGATGAGCGTCGAGTCGACGTCCATCACGACGAGCCGCTGCGCCCGGCGGCTCAGCCCGGCCGACATGACCGCCACGTCGACGCCGATCCCGGCGGACTCCGTCGCCAGCGCGGTGCGCAGCGTCTCGGTCCCGGTGCCGGACACGGCGAACTCGACGGCGGTGACCGGATACTTCGCCAGCCGGAAGATCCGGTCGATGTTCCCGCCGGTCGAGGTGATCGTGGCCGCTATGGCGGCGGTCGACTCCGCGGTCAGCGGGTGCCCGAGCACCGTCACATGGGAACGACCGTCGCCGCGCGGCCGGTTGTCGCCCGTGCCGGAGATGATCTCGGCCTGCAGCTTCAGCGATTCGGCCCAGCTGTGCACGGTGGCCCGCAGGTCGCCCTCGGTGGTCCCGCCCGCGGTGGGGGCGGTGACCAGTGCGCACAGGACGATGCGGCCACGGGTGACGACCTGCTCGATGTCGACGACATCGACCGAGTAGGCGGCGAGGGTGTCGAAGAGGCCGGCGGTGATTCCGGGCCGGTCCTTCCCGAAGATCTTCACGAGGAGGGTCGGCGTGTCCGCGTCCCGGCGTGACTCAGGAGACTCGGGAGCCAGGGAGGACTGAGGGGGCTGAGGTGCGCTCATGGTGTTCCCACCGTATCGGTCCGCGGCACGCCCCCGACGGCCCGTCCCGAGGGCCGGACAGCCGGCCCGGTGCCCGCGATGCGTACATTGGCCAGGGTCCGCAGGGCTCTGTGGCGAGTTGGTGCGATAGGCCGCTCTTTCGCCGGGGTCGTTCGCAACGGTGCGGTCTCGGTTCGGTCAACCTGCCGTCCGGCTTTCGCATCGAGGACTGCTCCTGGAATAGTTCCCCACGATGTTCAGCATCCCTAGACTCCCTGCAACGGGGGTAATTCGGGGGACAACTAGTGGGGCGCGGAGTGCCGGAACTCGTACTGGAATTGAATGGCAGGACCTGGACGCTCGATCCGTCCAGGTCGTACACCCTCGGACGTGATCCGCAGGGCGATATGACGATCGACGACGCCCGGGTGTCGTGGCGCCACGCCACGATCAGCTGGAGCGGACGCGGCTGGTTCATCGAGGACCACGGCAGCACCAACGGCACGTACGTGCAGGGCCAGCGGATCCACCAGATGGAGATCGGGCCCGGCTCCGCCGTGAACCTGGGCAACGCCACCGACGGGCCACGGCTGAGCCTCAGCGGCGCCGACGTGTACAGCGGGCAGGCCGCCGCGGGAGCCCAGGCCCCCGCCCAGCAGCCGCAGCAGGCCCCGCACCAGCCTCCGCAGCAAGGAGGACCGGCTGCCGGACAGCAGCAGGGGTGGCCGCAGCAGCCCCCGGCCCAGCAGCAGCCCCAGCAGCCGCATGTGCCGCAGCAGCAGGGCGTGGCACCGACACCCCACGCCGGCGGCCCCGGCGGCGCGGCGGGGGCGCCGCCCGTGTACGGCGACCGGAGCCCGACCACGTTCCACCAGCTGGCGCTCGGCCGGGTGATGCGGATCGGCCGTGCGCTGGAGAACGAGCTGGTCGTCTCCGACCTGCAGGTCTCGCGTCACCACGCCGAGTTCCACGCGACGCCGGACGGCCGTTTCGAGATCCGCGACCTGGGATCCCACAACGGTACGTACGTCAACGGCCAGCCGCTCTCGAAGTCCGGCTCCGCGCTCATCGGCGCGAACGACATCGTCGGCGTCGGCCACTCGACCTTCCGGCTGGTCGGCGACCGGCTCGAGGAGTTCGTCGACACCGGTGAGGTCTCCTTCGCCGCCCGCCACCTCACGGTGACGGTCGACGGCGGCAAGCAGATCCTCAAGGACGTCTCGTTCGGCGTCCCGGAGAAGTCGCTGATCGGGGTCATCGGCCCGTCCGGCTCCGGAAAGTCCACCCTGCTCAAGGCGCTCACCGGCTACCGGCCCGCCAACCAGGGCGACGTCCTCTACGACAACCGGAATCTGTACAAGCAGTTCGCCGAGCTGCGTCAGCGCATCGGTCTGGTCCCGCAGGACGACATCCTGCACAAGGAACTGACCGTCACCCGGGCCCTCAAGTACGCCGCCAAGCTCCGCTTCCCCGCGGACACGACGGAGGCCGAGCGCCAGGCCCGTATCCACGAGGTCCTCGCCGAGCTCAAACTCGACATCCACAAGGACAAGAAGGTCACCTCGCTCTCCGGCGGCCAGCGCAAGCGCGTCTCCGTGGCCCTGGAGCTGCTGACCAAGCCGTCGCTGATCTTCCTGGACGAGCCGACCTCCGGCCTCGACCCGGGCATGGACCGCGATGTCATGCAGTTGCTGCGCGGTCTGGCCGACGACGGCCGCACCGTCCTCGTCGTCACGCACTCGGTCGCCGAGCTGGCGATCTGCGACAAGCTCCTGGTCATGGCGCCGGGTGGCGCCGTGGCCTACTTCGGTCCGCCGGAGGAAGCGCTCAACTTCTTCGGCTACTCCACCTGGGCCGACGTCTTCTCCGCGTTCGAGAACTACCGCGACTACGACTGGGCGGGCCGCTGGCGCGGTTCGCAGCACTACCAGATGTACGCCGCGGACATCGACGCCGTGGCGGCGCAGCCCGTGCACATGCCGCCGCACCAGCAGATGCGCCCGCCGAAGCCGCAGGGCTGGCTGACCCAGCTGTGGACGCTGATGCGCCGCTACGTCTCGGTGATCGCGTCCGACAAGGGCTTCATGGGCCTGATGGTGATCCTGCCCGCGGTGCTCGGCATCGTCAGCGTGGTCATCCCCGCCGACTTCGGCCTCGCCCCGCCGAAGCCGCCGTCCCGGTTCAACGGCGACGCCGGCACGATCATGCTGATCCTGGTGATCGGCATGACCTTCTCGGCCGCGGCCAACTCCGTACGCGAGCTGATCAAGGAACGGGTCATCTACGAACGGGAACGGGCCACCGGCCTCTCCCGCTCGGCCTACCTGATGTCCAAGGTGATCGTGCTCGGCGTGATCACGGCCATCCAGGGCGTCATCATCTGCGGGATCGGCTTCGCCACCCGTGATCTGCCGGCGGAGGGCCTGATCATGCCGCCCGCCGTGGAGCTCTGCGTGACGATCATCGCGCTCGGCTTCACCTCGATGATGTTCGGCCTGGTGATCTCCTCGCTGGTGAAGACCTCCGAGAAGACCATGCCGCTGCTGGTCATGTTCGCGATCGTCCAGGTCGTCTTCACCGGCATCCTCTTCCAGGTGTACGGATCGCCCGGCCTGGAGCAGTTCGCCTGGCTGATGCCGTCCCGCTGGGCCATCGCCGGCGCGGGCTCCACGCTCGACCTCGCGCACCTCATGCCGCCGTGGGACCAGAAGAACCCCACGGACCTGGATCCGCTGTGGGAGCACACGGCCGGCCAGTGGGGGATGAACATCGCGGTCCTGCTCGTCCTCGGCATCATCTGCGGGGTCGCGGTCGCACGGCTGCTGCGCCGCCATGAGCCCGAGGTCATGCGCAAGTAGCGGGACGGCCCCCGCGCACAGCACGACGCCGAAGGGCGGCACCCCCGTGGGGTGCCGCCCTTCGGCGTGGTCCGCAGCGGATCAGTACGCGCTGTTGACGTTGTCGATCGAGCCGTACTTGTCGGCGGCGTAGTTGGCCGACGCGGTGATGTTGGCGACCGGGTCGTACTGGGTGTGGGGGGTGCCGCCGACGTGGTAGGCGTTGAACGTCGGCTTGATGATCTGGAGCAGACCGATCGACGGGACGCCGTTGATCGCGTTGATGTCCCAGTCGTTGATGGCGTTCGGGTTGCCACTGGACTCACGGATGATGTTGCGGTGCAGCCCGTCGTAGGTGCCCGGGATCCCCTTGGCCTTCATGATGGCCAGGGACTCCTTGATCCAGCCGTCCAGGTTGTTCGCGTACACGTGGCCACGGGACTCGGAGCGGCTGGCGGCGTGCGAGTCGCGCTTGGCGGCGGCCTTCTTGGCCTTCCACTTCGCGGCGGCCTTCTCCTTCGCCTTCTTGGCGTCGGCCTTGGCGACGGCGTCGACCTTCGCCTGCACGGCGGCGGCCTTCTTCGCCTTCGCGGCGTCGACGGCCTTGACCATCTGCTCGGCGGTGGAGTGCTGCTCGAGCACGCTGTTCTGGATGGTCCGGGCCTGCGGGGCGGAGGACCCGAAGACGACGGGGGCTGCGGAGAGTGCCTGAGGCTCGGTCTCGGCCTCGGCGTTACCGGGCACCAGGGACAAGGAGAGGGCAGCGGCGGCGACGGCGGAGATGCCGGCGGCGGAGAGCTTCTGGGTCTTGTTCAGGCGTCGGAGACGGCCGGGAATGCTGGACGCGGTCATATCAGGCGTACCTCTTCGAATCGCGGAAGGTCCTCACGGAGGACGAAGACGGGAGGCGACTTCGCTTCTCCGTCGGGGACGAGTGCAATTGTTAGCGGCCGCAAAATGCCGTGGCAAAGGTGTGACGTACGAAGCCGGGTAGTGGAACA
The DNA here is from genome assembly GCF_042871565.1 of Streptomyces sp. NPDC005775. NCBI lineage: Bacteria > Bacillati > Actinomycetota > Actinomycetes > Kitasatosporales > Streptomycetaceae > Streptomyces > Streptomyces sp. NPDC005775. Next base: position 9,466 of record NZ_JBIAIU010000030.1, read on the forward strand.
CGACCGTGTTGGACACCCTGCATCCACGGCCATGAGCACCCAAATCGCCCTTATCGGTCCACTAGGTGGCTTCGTAAGTGACGTGGGTCCTATGCGCGGCCTCACATCGGCGGGGCAGCGAAATCACCTTCCGTTGCTTCAGTAATGCGGAATGTGAGGTTCCGGCGCGGAGTTCCTCGGGGAACTCCGGGCAGGACCTAGTCCCCGCGCCCCGGTCGGGGGCGGTCCACAGGCGGATACGGGGCGAGCGGCCCCGCCGGTACCGTGAGGCCATGACCCATCGCCCCCCGTCGGGCCTCGCGGCGGTGAGTGCCGCGCTGCTCGCCATGAGCCGGCACCTCGAAACGCGGGACGTCCTGAAGACGATCGTCGCCTCGGCCCGCGAACTGCTGGACGCCGAGTACGCGGCCCTCGGGGTCCCGGACGACCACGGCGGCTTCGCCCAGTTCGTCGTCGACGGCGTCAGCGACGAGCAGTGGAAGGCCATCGGCCCGCTCCCGCGACAGCACGGCATCCTCGCCGCGATGCTCCACGAGGCGAAGCCCGAGCGCCTGGCCGACGTACGCAAGGACCCTCGCTTCGAGGGCTGGCCGGCCGCCCACCCGGACATGTCCGACTTCCTCGGGCTGCCGATCCGGGACGGCGACGACGTCATCGGCGCCCTCTTCCTCGCCAACAAACGCTGCCCCAAGCCCGAGGGCACCTGCGGATTCACCGCCGAGGACGAGGAACTGCTGGCGATCCTCGCCCAGCACGCGGCGATCGCCCTCACGAACGCCCGGCTGTACGAGCGCAGCCGCGAGTTCACCATCGCCGAGGAGCGCTCCCGGCTCGCCCACGAGCTGCACGACGCGGTCAGCCAGAAGCTCTTCTCGCTGCGGCTCACCGCCCAGGCCGCCGCCGCCCTGGTCGACCGCGACCCGGCCCGCGCCAAGGGCGAACTCCAGCAGGTCGCCGCCCTGGCGGCGGAGGCGGTCGACGAGCTGCGCGCCGCCGTCGTCGAACTGCGCCCCGCCGGTCTCGACGAGGACGGCCTCATCGCCACCCTCCGTACCCAGATCCAGGTCCTGGACCGTGCCCACACGGCCCGGGTCACCTTCGCGAGCGCGGGAGTGCGGGCCCTGCCCGCCGCCCAGGAGGAAGCGCTGCTCCGCGTCTCCCAGGAGGCCCTGCACAACGCGCTGCGTCACTCGGGGGCCGGGCACGTCGACGTCACCCTCGCCCGCCGCGACGGCGGCACGGTGCTGCGGATCACCGACGACGGCCGCGGCTTCGAACCCGCGGCCACCCGCCGCGCGGGGCGGCACCTGGGACTGGTCTCCATGCGGGACCGCGCCGACGGCGTCGGCGGCACGCTCACCGTTGAATCGGCGCCCGGCAAGGGCACCACGATCGAGATGGAGGTACCCGGTGGCTGACAGGCGCATCAGGGTGCTGCTGGTCGACGACCACCAGGTGGTCCGCCGCGGGCTGCGGACGTTCCTGGAGATCCAGGACGACATAGAGGTCGTCGGCGAGGCGGCCGACGGAGCGGAAGGGGTGGCCAGGACGCAGGAGCTGAGCCCCGACGTGGTGCTGATGGACATCAAGATGCCGGGTACCGACGGCATAGAGGCCCTGCGCAGGCTCCGTGAACTGGAGAACCCGGCCAAGGTCCTGATCGTCACCAGCTTCACCGAGCAGCGCACCGTCGTTCCCGCCCTGCGCGCCGGTGCCTCCGGCTACGTGTACAAGGACGTCGACCCGGACGCGCTGGCCGGCGCCATCCGCTCCGTGTACGCGGGCCATGTACTGCTCCAGCCGGAAGTGGCCGGTGCGCTGCTCGCCCAGGACGGCCCGGGCGCGGGCACGGGCCGGGGGAGCACCCTCACGGAACGGGAGCGGGAGGTTCTGGGCCTCATCGCCGACGGCCGCTCGAACCGGGAGATCGCGCGGGCACTGGTCCTGTCCGAAAAGACCGTCAAGACGCACGTCTCGAACATCCTGATGAAGCTGGACCTCTCGGACCGCACCCAGGCAGCCCTCTGGGCCGTCCGGAACGGGGCGGCGGGCTGAACGAACGACCGGAGAGCGCGTCACCCGCCGGGCCCCGGGTTCACACTCCCGGGTGTACGTCACCCGAACGGCGCATCCTCTTTCGGTCCCGGGCGTTCTTCATGGCGTGCTGCGGCGGCTGGCCGCAGCGACGCTAGGAGGATCCTGAAGTGAAGAACCTGAAGAAGGCTGCCGCCGTCACCATGATCGCCGGTGGCCTCATCGCCGCCGGTGCCGGCGCGGCCTCCGCCACCGGTCACAGCGGTGCCGGAGCCCACGGTGTCGCGGCCCACTCCCCGGGTGTGGCCAGCGGCAACCTCGTCCAGGTCCCGGTCCACGTCCCGGTGAACGTGGTCGGCAACACGGTCAACGTGATCGGTCTGCTCAACCCGGCCTTCGGCAACTTCGGCCTGAACGGCTGACGCGCCGCACCCACGGCGATGCCGCCGGCCGGTCCCGCGGGGGACCGCCCGGCGGCATCCTGCTGCCCGCCCTTCGCGCCTACCGCGCCCGCTCCTCCACATACGCGTTGTACGCGGCCACCTGAGCCCGCCGGGCCACCCGCTCCACCGGCCGCAGCGCATCCCCTCGCGCCGCCATCTCCGACGCGCTCACCGCGCCGCCGTGCCCGTTCTCGTACGCCACCGAGACCAGCAGCCCGACCCGCTGCGCCAGCTCCAGCACCCGCACCGCCCGCGGCGGATAGCCGGGGGCGAGCACCTCGCGCCCCCGCTCCGCCCGCGCCCGGTACGCGTCCACCGCCGCCTCGGCCACCGGCCCCGACCCGGCCACATCGAGCCGCGACAGCAAGGCCGTCGCATCCCGCAACGCCTCGGCGAGCTCCCGCTCCGCCTCGCCCAGCGACGGCACATCGGCCGGCGGTGCCTCGCGCACCGCCAGGCACCGCCACACCACCTCGACGTGGAGGTCCCCGGCGGGCCCCGCCTCCCGTACCTCCGGCACCAGCCCGTACGGCGCACCGAAGGTGACCACGGCCTCCTCGGCCTCCAGCGCCCGGGCGTTGAACTCCGCCGGACCACTGAGACCCAGCGGGTGCCCGGGAACCGGCAGCGCGACCCGGAAACCCGTCACCCCCAGCCCCCGCAGCCGCCCCAGGGCGAGCGTGAGACCGACCGGTCCCGCCTCACCCGGCAGCCCCTCGACGCGGTGTACCGCGTCCTGTCCGACGATGGCGAGCGCCGCGTCGTCGGGCGACACGAGTCCGGCCAGCAGTGCGTTGCCCCAAGCGGCCAGCAGCCCTGAGCGTGGTTCCGAAAGCATGGGGACAGCCTAGGGGCGGTCCGGTGGAACGGACCCGGGCCATGCCCCCACCCCGCCGGACCCGGCCTCCCGGCGGGCGGGGACCGTACGGCGGCCGTGCGACGACGGGCCCAGCGCCTGAGGCACTCGCGCAGTGGCGTAGGTTTTCCCTGGGAGCTGTGCCTACAGGCACGCGACGATCTCGAGACTGCATGGGGAGACAACGCGCTCATGAGCGATGTACTGGAGCTGGTGGACGTATCCGTGGTCCGCGACGGACGCGCTCTGGTGGACGATGTCTCCTGGTCGGTCAAGGAGGGGGAGCGCTGGGTCATCCTCGGACCGAACGGCGCCGGCAAGACCACCCTCCTCAACATCGCGTCCAGCTACCTCTTCCCGACCAAGGGCAGCGCCACGGTCCTCGGCGAGCAGCTCGGCGGCGTCGGCACCGACGTCTTCGACCTGCGCCCCCGCATCGGTATCGCGGGCGTCGCCATGGCCGAGAAGCTGCCCAGGCGCCAGACCGTTCTGCAGACGGTGCTCACCGCCGCGTACGGCATGACCGCCACCTGGAACGAGAACTACGACAAGGTCGACGAGGACCGGGCCCGCGCCTTCCTCGACCGGCTCGGCATGACCGAATACCTCGACCGGAAGTTCGGCACCCTGTCCGAGGGCGAGCGCAAGCGCACCCTGATCGCCCGGGCCATGATGACCGACCCCGAGCTGCTGCTCCTCGACGAGCCGGCCGCCGGTCTCGACCTCGGTGGCCGTGAGGACCTGGTCCGCCGCCTCGGGCGACTGGCCCGCGACCCGTACGCGCCCTCCATGATCATGGTGACCCACCACGTGGAGGAGATCGCCCCCGGCTTCACCCACGTCCTGATGATCCGTCAGGGCAAGGTGCTCGCCGCCGGCCCCATGGAGACGGAGCTCAGCTCCCGCAACCTCTCCCTCTGTTTCGGCCTGCCGCTCGTTGTCGAGCACCAGGGCGGCCGCTACACCGCCCGCGGACTTCCTCTCGGCTGACGGCAGTCGGCCGGTCCGCCCGCTCGCGCACTGTCCGCGGAGGTACTGGCGGACCTACGATGGCCACGTGGACATCGACGCGTGGGTGTGGTGGCTGATCGGCGCGGCGGGACTGGGCATCCCCCTCGTCCTGACCGCGATGCCCGAGTTCGGCATGTTCGCCGTCGGAGCGGTCGCAGCGGCGGTCGTCGCGGCCCTCGGCGGCGGAATCGTGGCCCAGGTCCTGGTGTTCGTCATCGTCTCGGTGGCACTGATCGCCGTGGTCCGACCGATCGCCAACAGGCATCGCGCGGACCGGCCCCACCTCGCCACCGGTATCGACGCACTGAAGGGCCGTCAGGCCGTCGTCCTGGAACGGGTCGACGGCAGCGGCGGCCGGATCAAGCTCGCCGGGGAGATCTGGTCGGCCCGCGCCCTCGACGCGGAGCTCAGCTTCGAACCGGGCCAACAGGTCGATGTCGTCGACATCGACGGGGCGACGGCCGTCGTCATGTGACCGAACAGCCCCCACAGCAGCGCCCGTTCTGCGAGACTCGAAGTCGATCATCATGGAAACCGGACCGGCAGGACAACCGACCTGACCCACGGCCCATACGATCTCGACCTCGCTCATCGCGATCCGTCGGCAACCGAAGGGCACGAGGAAACGATGCAACCGATCATCATCGTCCTGATCATTCTGGTGGTGCTCGTCTTCATCGCTCTGATCAAGACGATCCAGGTCATCCCCCAGGCCAGCGCCGCCATCGTGGAACGTTTCGGCCGGTACACCCGCACCCTCAACGCGGGCCTGAACATCGTCGTCCCGTTCATCGACTCGATCCGCAACCGGATCGACCTCCGGGAACAGGTCGTCCCCTTCCCGCCGCAGCCGGTGATCACCCAGGACAACCTGGTCGTCAACATCGACACCGTCATCTACTACCAGGTGACCGACGCCAGGGCGGCGACGTACGAGGTCGCCAGCTACATCCAGGCCATCGAGCAGCTCACCGTCACCACGCTCCGCAACATCATCGGCGGCATGGACCTGGAGCGGACCCTGACCTCCCGCGAGGAGATCAACGCGGCGCTGCGCGGAGTCCTCGACGAGGCCACCGGCAAGTGGGGCATCCGCGTCAACCGCGTCGAGCTCAAGGCGATCGAACCGCCCACCTCCATCCAGGACTCGATGGAGAAGCAGATGCGCGCCGACCGCGACAAGCGCGCCGCGATCCTCCAGGCCGAAGGTACGCGCCAGTCGGCGATCCTCACCGCGGAGGGCGAGAAGCAGTCCGCGATCCTGCGCGCCGAGGGTGAGGCAAAGGCGGCCGCCCTGCGCGCCGAGGGCGAGGCCCAGGCGATCCGTACGGTCTTCGAGTCCATCCACGCCGGCGACCCGGACCAGAAGCTCCTCGCGTACCAGTACCTCCAGATGCTCCCCAAGATCGCCGAGGGCGACGCCAACAAACTGTGGATCGTGCCCAGCGAGATGGGCGACGCCCTCAAGGGCCTCAGCGGCGCCTTCGGGAACCTCGGCACCGGCATCCCCGGTTTCAACACCGGTGGCAAGGAACGCCGGGAGGAGCCCCCCGTCGACTGACGTGTACACCCCTCGTGCATGATTCAGTGCACCAAGCACCGATCACGCACGGGGGATTCGGCATGACCGTCTGGGAGATGCTCGCCGTCTTCGCCGCCGGTGTCAGCGCGGGAACGATCAACACGATCGTCGGCTCGGGAACGCTGATCACCTTCCCGGTGCTGCTCGCCACCGGCCTGCCCCCGGTCACGGCCACCGTCTCCAACGCGCTCGGTCTGATCCCCGGCTCCATCAGCGGCGCGATCGGCTACCGCAAGGAACTCAGAGGCCAGCGGCGGCGCGTCCTCAAGCTCGCCGTCGGCGCCATGATCGGCGGCCTCACCGGCGCGACCCTGCTGCTGGCCCTGCCCTCCACGGCCTTCGAGACCATCGTCCCGATTCTGGTCGCCCTGGCCCTCGTCCTGGTCATTCTGCAACCACGCATCAGCAAAGCGGTCCAGCGCCGGCGTGAACACACGGGGGCCACCACCCGCCCCGACGGCGGCCCGCTGCTCTTCGTCGGACTGATGCTCGCCAGCGTCTACGGCGGCTACTTCACCGCCGCCCAGGGGATCATCTACCTCTCCCTGATGGGCATGCTGCTCGACGACACCATGCAGCGTCTCAACGCGGTGAAGAACGTCCTGGCCGCCGTCGTCAACAGCATCGCCGCACTGTTCTTCCTCTTCGTCGCGGACTTCGACTGGACGGCCGTCGTGCTGATCGCCGTGGGTTCCGCACTCGGCGGCCAGGTGGGCGCCAAGATCGGCCGCCGCCTCAGCCCCGCGTTCCTGCGCGTGCTCATCGTCACGGTCGGTACGGTCGCCATCGTCCAGCTGGTCCTGCGCTGACACGGCGAAGCCCGCCTCCTCACGAAGGCGGGTCCCCCCTACGGCACCGGGCGTACGACACCTACGCCGCCGCGGACTGCGACAGCCACTGCGGCAGCGCCGACCTGTCACCGGCCCCCAGAGCCAGCAGCATCGCATCCGCGGGAGACGGTACGAACGGCTGCCTCAGCAGAGGCATCCCCGCCTGCTCCGGCGTACGCGCCGCCTTGCGGTGGTTGTCCTCGGCACAGGACGCCACCGTGTTGAGCCAGGTGTCCTGACCCCCCTGCGCCCGCGGCACCACGTGGTCGACGGTGCTCGCCCGCCGCCCGCAGTACGCGCACCGGTGCTGGTCCCGGATCAGCACTCCCCGTCTGGACCACGGGGCCTGTCTTCGGAACGGCACCCGTACGTACCGGCAGAGCCTGATCACCCGGGGCACCGGGATGTCCACGGCGGCACCGCGCATACGGAGACCGGGGTGCGACTGCTCGACGACGGCCTTGTCCTGGAGGATCAGCACCACCGCACGGTTCAGCGTCACCGTCGACAGCGGCTCGAAGCTCGCGTTCAGCACCAGTGTGTCCCGCATTTCGCCCACCTCCCGTGTGCCGCCCGCCCCCTGGCAGGCCCGGATCAACTCTGGCCGGGCAGGCCGTGATGGACAACGCAATAAAAAGTGCCCTGCCCTGATCTCTCCAAGACCAGGGCAGGGCAAACGGCGGTGGAACCTCTGGATTCAGTCGTTCGCGGCGGGCTCCGCGTACTCACCGATCAGCTGAGCACGGCCCAGCGTGTGGAACCGCAGGTTGAAACCGACCGCCGCGGGAGACGTGTCGCTGTCGGGCCCGAGCTTCTCGCTGTCCACCGCGTACACGGTGAAGACGTAGCGATGGTTCTCGCCGGCCGGCGGGGCGGCGCCACCGAACTCCTTCGACCCGTAGTCGTTGCGGGCCTGGACGGCACCCGCGGGCAGCCCCTCGAACGTCCCGCTCCCCGCGCCCGCCGGAAGCTCCGTGACCGACGCCGGGATGTCGAAGACCACCCAGTGCCAGAACCCACTGCCCGTCGGGGCGTCCGGGTCGAAGCACGTCACGGCGAAACTCTTCGTCCCCGCCGGGAAGCCCTCCCACCGCAGCTGCGGCGAGGTGTTCCCCTTCGCATGGACCTGTGCGTCCGCAAGCACGGCCCCCGGGGCAAGGTCCTCGCTCACCACGGTGAACGAGGGGACCTCGGGATGGAAGTCGTGCGGAAGCGGTGCCCTCTTCGGCTCGGTCACGTCGCCACCTCTCCTGATCGGTTCTGCGCCGGGAAGATCTTCTTCCCCCGACCTTAGGGCCTCTCGTCCGGCTCAGGCCGGACGAAGGGCTCTAGAGCCAGTTGCGCTGCCCGCCGACCTGCGCCAGCCACTGGTTCAGGTACGCCGCCCAGTCGGTCCCCTGGAAGTCGTGCAGACCCACCTTGAACGCCCGGTAGGAGTCGCTGCCCTCGCTGAAGAGCCCCGGCTTCTTGTCCATCTCCAGGACGACGTCCATCTCGCGGTCGTCCGCGACGAAGGTCAGCTCGACCTGGTTCAGCCCCCGGTACTGCGACGGCGGGAAGAACTCGATCTCCTGGTAGAACGGCAGCCGCTGACGGGTGCCCCGGATGTGGCCGCGCTCCATGTCCGCGCTGCGGAAGCCGAAGCCCAGCTGCCCGAAGGCGTCGAGGATGGCCTGCTGGGCCGGGAGCGGGTGCACGTTGATGGGATCGAGGTCGCCCGAGTCCAGCGCCCGCGCGATCTCCAGCTCCGTGGTCACCCCGATGTTCATGCCGTGCAGGTGCTGGCCCGCGAACATCGTGATCGGCGTCTCCCACGGGATCTCGAGCCCGAACGGCACGACGTGCACCGCACCGGCCCGCACCTCGAACGCGCCACCGAGGCGCAGCTTGGTGAACTCGATGTCCTGCTTGGTCTCCTGGTCCTGCCCCTCGACCTCGACCCGCGCCTGCAGACCGACGGAGAGCCCCTCGATCTGCTGGTCCACGGACCCGCCCTGGATCCGCACCTCGCCCTGCACGACGCCACCCGGTACGACGTTGAGCTCGGTCAGCTCCGTCTCCACCGAGGCGCCACCGGCACCCATGCTCGCGAGCAGCCGCTTGAAGCCCATGTTTTCTCCTCCTAGGTCCTGACCCCTACATACGCGCCATGACCGTAGCCGGTTCCCGGTAACCTCGAACCTCATGATCGATCGCATGGACCGTACGCCGCTGACGCGGGACTTCTTCGACCGCCCCGTACTGGAGGTGGCCCCGGACCTCTTGGGCCGCACCCTGGTCCGCAGCACGCCGGACGGCCCGATCGAGGTGCGCCTCACCGAGGTGGAGGCATACGCGGGAGAGATCGATCCCGGCTCCCACGCCTTCCGCGGCCGGACGCGGCGCAACGCCGTCATGTACGGACCACCCGGCCACGCGTACGTCTACTTCACGTACGGCATGTGGCACTGCCTCAACCTGGTGTGCGGCCCGGAGGGCATGGCGAGCGGTGTGCTCCTCCGGGCCGGCGACATCCATACCGGTGCCGACCTCACGCGCGAACGACGACTCTCGGCCCGCAACGACCGAGAACTGGCCAAAGGACCGGCCCGCCTGGCGACGGCCCTGGGCATCGACCGGGAACTCGACGGAACCGACGCCATCGCCCATCCGGGTGCCCACCTCTCCGTACTGCACGGCACCCCGCCGCCCCGCGACCAGGTACGCAGCGGTCCGCGTACGGGAGTGGGCGGTGACGGGGCCGTGCACCCGTGGCGCTTCTGGATCGACGGCGACCCCACAGTGAGCCCGTACCGCGCTCATGCGCCGCGTCGCCGGTCAACTTGACTCGCCGTTGGGGGACGCCTAATGTAGTCCGAGCCGCTTGACACGGGACAGCATCTGGTTCGGTCCATCGGATCGCACGCCGGGCAACTCGAAGCGGCCAACCACTACCTACGATTTCACCCTTGAGGGTGCGAATTTTGGCGTGCCGAAATTCGTTTCCGTGACTCGATTATGAGTCGCCGGGGAAATCGGCTAACGTGGTGAACACGCCGAAAGGGAAAAGCGAAAGCGAATTCCTCGAAAGCAAAGCAGAACCCGCTTCGACCGGGAATCGGACACGAAAGAGTCTGATAGAGTCGGAAACGCAAGACCGAAGGGAAGCGCCCGGAGGAAAGCCCGAGAGGGTGAG
>NZ_JBIAIU010000031.1:0-19342 GCF_042871565.1 Streptomyces sp. NPDC005775
GAGAGCGTCTTGTCGCACTCATAGTGGTGGTCAGGCCTCGGCGGCGCGGCCTACACGGCGGGAGCCGGGGCGGCCTCGGTGGCCGGCACCGTTCCCACCCAGTCCATGCCCAGCTCCCGCAGTGCGGCCAGCTGCTCCGCGGTGAGCTTGTCGCGCCTCGACTTGGCGTTCGAGACCCACACGCGAGCTTCACGGTCACCGGCTCTGTCTCGTCGTCGACCGGTCTCGTCGCTGTGCCCGTGTGGCATCAGCCGGTTCCAGAACGACCGCAACGCAGGGCTGTGGCGCCGTGAGCGGGAGCAGCGGCCCTTTTTGGCTTCCCGGTGGGTGCCACGAGTCCGGCCGGTGCTGGGAGGGTAGGGGGCTGCTTCCGCGAGCCGTAGTGGTTCTAGGGGGTCTGTTCGCTTAGCAACAGGCTTTGCTGTGACGGTCATTGAGGGGGATTGCGCGTGATTGAGACGGTGGTTCAGATTTTTACTCAGGTTGCCGGGGGGACGGTGGCCGCGGTGGGTTCCGGGGTGGGGCAGCTGGTGTCGGATCTGGTGCGTGAGCGGCTTGCGGGGAGTGAGTCCGGCCGCTTGGCGATACAGGCTGCCGAGGCTCAGCCAGCAGATCCGGCCGCCGCGGCCGAGCTCCGGGCTCTGCTTCAGGCGGAGGTGGACGCCGATCCGGACTTCGCCCGGCAGATCGTCGCCGCCTTGTCCACCGGGTCGACGCCGGCCGAGCCCCCGAGACAGGTGTCCGGCAGCATCACCATCGACGGCTCAACAGTCAGAGGCCGCAACACCATCTCCCTGGGGCCCGTGACCTTCAACAACACACGCAACGCCCGCTACTCCCTGCTCGCCGCAGCGTTAGTGCTCGTCGCGCTGGTGGCTGTGGGCCTGTACGGCGGTTCCCGGCTCATCACCGGTGACGACCCGGGACGGCAGAAGTCCGTGACCCAGCTGAGTGATGCCGTTGCCTACCAAGTGCTTCCGGATCTAGCCAGCCTGCCGGAGGGCTGGACCCAGCCCGAGGCGGCCGATGTCGGGGGATCGCATCTGCCGGAAAGCGCAGGGCTTTCCTACCTCGGCACCGCCGATTTCCTCATGGGCGACTCCGAAGCCGACCTCCACATAAGCGTCGCAGCGTTCACCACGGCGGAGAAAGCTCACGCCTTGTACCTGAAAACCGAGGAAGACAACAGCGAAGACGGCAGTGGACTCTCAGTATCACTGCCCCGTGTCGGAGACGAGAGCTCCGCTGAGTCGCATCCCAGCGGGAACGGAGAGGAGTCCGGCTCCTCCGTTTCGCTTCGTGTGGGCACAGTCCTCATGTTCATTACTGGTGACGACATCGACGGTCGGCCGTTCAACGGCACCTGGCTCAAAGACCTGGGCAAAATGATGGCGGAGCGGGCGCAGCAGGCCCAGAACGGCCAGGAACCCACAGCATCCGCACGCAACGCCTAGGAACACAGCCGAACACGAGACCTCGGGACCATCGCGGCCCCAGGTCTCACGCGGTCCGGCTCAACTGCCGGACAACGCCAGCGTCACGCCCATTCCATGCCGAGCTTCCGCAGGGCGGCGATGTCCGCGATTGGTCTTTGTGGTCAGCGGATGGCGGTCTGGCCTGCGCTTATCAGTTTGGTGTGGGGAGGTGATGACGTGATGGTGGTGCGTCTGCCCGTTTCAGTTGCTGCGAGCGCTGGCCCTGGGGTGTGTCTGAGCTGTGGGTTTGTCAGTTTGGTGGTGGGGTGATCAGGTCGTGTCGTCTGTGCTGTGCATGGTTCAGGTTCAGTGATCGTTGATATGTGGTGGAGCTTGGACGAGCCGCCTGTGTCTTGGGCTGGTCATGGTGGTGAGGGGCTGGCGCGTTTGGGCTCGAGGTGCCGCTGGCGGTGGGGTGTGGGCGGCGAGAGGGCGGCCGCTCGTGGGCTGGATGGCGGGCGGCATCGGGCCGTTGCGTGGCGTGTCCTGCGGGGGCGGCGGGTCGTTAGGCGGGGGTGGTGCGGCGTGGGCCGGGGGTGCGTACGGCGGGTAGGTCGTCTCGGTCTTCGTCGCCGGCGAGTGTGTCGGTTGGCAGGCGGCGGTAGTGGTGGAGCAGAGCTGCCACTTGTTCGGGCTCGACCTCGATGGCCGCCACCAGCGCGGCCAGTAGTTCGGCGCGGGAGGTACGTTCACCAGCTGCTGCGGCCGCGCGGACCAGGATGTTCAGCCTGCGGTCGATGTCCTCGGGCCAGAGCACTGAGGTTGTGCGGCGTTGCTGATGGCACAGCAGCTCCATGGCTCCTCCTCGGTGACAGCGGGTGTATATCAAATATATATTGCGTGCATGGTGACGCTGCTGCAAGACCGTAAGGCTTCCTCGCGATCGGGCTCTGTGCCGGGAACTGTGCGGGTCGCGGGCCGGAAACTGCGGCCGACGCCGGTGTTCGATACCTACTGGCGATTCGCTTCTGCCCGGCAAGCTGTCTATGAGGCTCGCCTGGCCCGGCGGGCTCAGCCGTGGACCGATGATCCGATCCTGGCCAAGCACCGGTTCACCAACTGCTACCGCGCCGCTGACCGGGTCAGCCAGGCCGTGATCGGCGACGTGATCTACCAGGGCCCGCAGGAGTGGGAGGACGTGTTCTTCCGTACGCTGCTGTTCAAGATCTTCAACAAGGAGTCCACCTGGCGGCTGATTTCGCGCGAGGTGGGGGAGGCGCGCTGGGAGGCGTACGACTACCGGGCTTACGACCGGGTGCTGTCAGCCGCGTTCGGTCGGGGGGAGCGGTTGTACTCGGCTGCCTACATCGTGCCTCCGCCGCAGTTGGGTGAGGAGCGAAAGCACCGTAACCATCTGCGGCTGCTGGAGATGATGATGATGTCCAGGGCTCCGGAGAAGGTTCTGAGCGCGCCTACGCTGCGGGAGGCTTACGAGGTTCTGCTGGGCTATCCGGCCATCGGGCCGTTCCTGGCGTATCAGTTCGTGATCGACCTCAACTATGCAGCTGAGATGTCGTTCTCGGAGATGGACTTTGTTGTTCCCGGCCCTGGAGCGCGGGACGGGATCCGCAAGTGTTTCGGTCCGGCGGCGGACGGCATTGAGGCCGAGGTGATCCGGTACATGGCCGATACCCAGGACGAGCACTTCGCCCGCTTGGGGCTGCCCTTCTCCGGGTTGCGGGGACGCTCGTTGCAGTTGATTGACTGCCAGAACCTGTTCTGCGAGGTCGACAAGTACGCGCGCGTCGCCCACCCGGACATCGCCGGCATCAGCGGCCGCAGCCGTATCAAGCAGACCTACCGTTCCTCGACGGCGTCGGTGCCGGCTTGGTTTCCGCCCAAGTGGGGCCTCAACAGTCCCTGTTGACGGGGGTCGTCCCTATGCGGCCAGGATCGGAGTGTCGCTCAGCAGCGGCCGTATGGCGGTGATGGGTCCGTCCAGGTGGGCGTGCCCGGCCACTACGGTCAGCGTGCCGGGGGACAGGTCGGCCTGGTTTGCGATGTAGGCCAGGAGTCTGCCCAGGCCCAGGTAGTTGCCGTACGCACGTTCGAACATGTAGTGGCTGCGGTACAGCGCTGCGGCGTGCACTTGGCCGTCGCGGTCCAGTTGGAAGGAGATGTGGCTCAGACAGGGGAAGCCGCGGTAGAGGTTGTCGCGGTCGGCGGCGTGCACGAGCAGCTCGGCCGGCACGTCGCCGTCGGTGGGGTGTGCGAGGTCAGCTTCGTAGGCGGCGGTCATCGGCCCTTTGCCCGAGGCCTGCTTGCGTAGGCGGTTGATGATGTTGCCGATCTGATCGATGTCGGTCTTCTTCGCGCCGGGATAGGCGACCAGGCGTCCGAAGTAGGTGCCATGGGCGTTTCCCGGGAACTTCTTCAGCCGTGAGTACATGGCGCGGTATCGGGCCACGAGGTCGGTGTGGTCGGCGGCTCTGGCCGCGAGGCCGGCCGGGAAGAGAGTGCCAGCGACCGTCTCGATCGGCTCGTGACGCTTGCCGAGACGCAGCCGATCCAACTCCTGACGGAAGCCCATGTCGTCGACTGTGGGATTGGTGATACGCACCACCGTGTGCAGGCCTGTGCGTGAGGGGTTGTCCTTGCGGTCCAGGGCGTTGCAGGCGGCGATCCAGGCGCGAGTGACATCACGGCCGGTGACCTCGAAGCTGTTCATGAATCCTCCTAGCGCGGTCGACGGGTCAGCAAGGGGGCCGGCGGCAGAGCGTCAGTCCGGCCAGACGTCGTGCACACCGGCGCGGGGTGCATCACGCACTACCGTCAGCTGCACGGGCTCGTCCAGGCCGGATACCGACACCTCCAGCCCGGCGGATCCACAGAACTCGTCGGTCACCACTACCGCTTCGGCCTCGGGCGCCTGCCCAGCGCCCGTCCAGCGGACCAACCCCTTAGGCACGGAGATCAAGGAGGCCTTGTTCTCTTGGACGATCAGCACATCGCCGACGTCGGCATGCACTTGCTGTAGATGGGAGGCAGCAGTGACGACATGAACATGAGCGTTGGCAGGTAAGGCCGCTCCGCCCACCAGGGAGTTGCGGAGCGCGGCCGGAGAGATCTTCGCCCACTGGCGGGCGCGGTCCGCTTCCAGTAGACGAAGATTCTGCATCTGCCGCAGCGTGCCTGTGTAGGAGGTGCCCAGCTCCCTCGCCAGCAGATACACGTGCTCCGGGCTGCTCGGCTGCCCCTGGCAGATCCTTTCGAGCCCTGCCAGGACCGCCGGGCGTGGCATGAGGAACCAGGCGGCGAACGCCTCTGCGGTCTTCTCTTCGTCCGGCCAGCTGCCGTTGCCCCAGCGCAGTGCCGGGCTGAGGTCGTCGTCGGCCGCGCTGCGGTGCCGCAGCTGGTGGTGCCCGAGCTCGTGTGCCGCGGTATGCCGCTGGGTGACGATGTTCAGGTTGGCGTTCAGCAGGACGGCCGGCCCCTTGTCGGCGGGGGAGATGTAGACGCCGAACAGGCGCGGCATCGGCTGCGCCATCCCTACGAGGTCGGCCCCCTTCAAGGCCTGGTGCACGGGCACGTAGCGGGTACGGTCAATGCCAAGGTCGCGGTGGGCCTGGGCGGCTGCGATTCCGGCGATGCGGTGCGCCACCGTCCAGTTCACCGCCGGTTGTCCTGTTCCGCGGATTCTTCCTGCTCCTGTTCCTTCTCGGCCGCGCGCCGCAGCGAGAGGTACTCTGCGAACTCCATCACCGTCTTCTGGTCGCCGTCGGTCAGCTGGGCCAGCGCGCGCGGCAGTCCCGCCAGGGCGTACTCGCCTGCGTCAGCGTCCTCTTCCTCGGCGAGGAAGTACGTCACCGGCTGCCGGTACAGGCGGGCGAGCTTCTTCAGCTCCAGGCTGTCCACACGTCGCTCACCGCGCTCGATGTCACTGATCGCCGAACGAGGAATGCCGGTGTTATCGGAGACGTACTGCTGCGACATGTTGAGGTAGTCACGAGTCTTCTTCAGCCGCTCGCCGAGCTGGACGAGCTCGGGATCGCGGGTGCGGGCGTCAGAGGGGGAGGGAGTCATGGCTGCTGCCTTTCTGTGATGGCTTCCTGCACCGCGCGGGCGAAGGCCTGCACGGATCGGGTGGCCTGGGCGGACTGGCGGTCGGCCGGGATGGCGATGGAGTAGCGCTCCTCAATACGCGTGAGGATCTCCACGATCAGGAGCGAGTCGACCGGAAGCTCTGCTCCACCGTCCTCGAGCTCGACCCTCACCTCGGGTGTGGTCTTCTCCTGCAGCTCTGCCAGGAACCCGATGACGACCGAGACGATGTCGTCGATGTCCGGTGTGGCGGTACTCAGGACTCCCTCCAATCGTCTGTATTTCCAACGTGGCTGTCCTAGGATACGACAATGTCGGTCGATCCGACAGCGGTGTCCCAAGATCAGACAAGGGTGAGGCATGGACTTCAAGCGCTACCAGCAGGCCGCCATCAAGACCCTCCAACCTCCCGCCGAAGGCACCGACCCGGTACTCGTACCTCTCCTCGGCCTCGCCGGCGAAGTCGGCTCTCTCGCCACCGCCTACAAGAAGCGCCTGCGTGACGGGCCTGCCTACGAGCAGGGCAAGCACCAGTTGCGCGAAGAACTCGGCGATGTCCTGTGGTATGTAGCCGCCGTCGCCCACCGCTTCGATCTCGATCTCGACGACATCGCCGCCGCCAGCCTGGAAAAGACCAAAGACCGCTGGCGCCCCACCCCTGACACCGAACACACTCGTTTCGACGCCTACTTCCCCAGCCATGAATGTCTTCCGCGCCAGACCGCCCTTACCTTCACGCCCACTCTTCGAGAGGGCCGCACCGTCATCGTCCTCACCCGAGAAGACGGCACCCCTGCAGGTGATCCCCTTACCAGTGCCTCCCACATCGAAGACGACTACCGCTTCCACGACGCCTTCCACCTCGCCCACGCCGCCGTGCTCGGATGGTCCCCCGTCACTCGCTTCCTGCTCGGCCGTAAACGTAAAAGCGACCTCCGCACCGACGAAGCCGAAGACGGCGGCCGTGCCATCGCCATCGAGGAAGGGATCTCAGCCCTCGTTTTTTCCTACGCTGCACGCCACCGCTACTTCGCCGACATCAAGCACATTGACAACGAACTGCTCACCACCATCAACCACATGACCGCTCACCTTGAGGTCAGCGTCTGTCGCGCCGCGGACTGGGAGCAGGCCATCTTCACCGGCTACACCGCCTGGCGACAGCTGCGTGAACAAGACGGGGGCACCGTCCACCTCGACCTCGACCGGCGCCTCCTTACCGTCGACCCGCTATGACCGAAAGGTCCAGCGGAAGACACCCGCTGCGCATCGAGTGCTGAGGTCCTGAAGCGATACATGTCAGTGCTGCATAGACGAGGGGGCGGGAGCCCCCGCGCCTCCTCGTCTATGCGGATGCTGGTGACTGGCTGGCGCTGTCTGGGTTCGCGGGTGGTAGTGCTCCGGGTGGTGGTTCGGGTGGTGGTTGGGGAGTAGTGGCGAGGGCTGTGGCTTGGCGGTAGTTGATGATGGCTTGGATTCTTTTTTCGGGGTCTGATATCTGGTCGAGTGTGGCTGCGAATTTCTCGTCGACCAGTGTCCCTTTTCGTTGTCGTGAGTGTTCGAGGGTGAGGCTGGTGAGGGGGATGGCGAGGTATGCCGCGATGACGATCACTCCGACGGCCCACCAGGGTGCGCCGCCCAGGGCGCCGGCGAGGACGGCTGGGAGTCCGGCCAGGAGGCCGGAGACAGGGGCGAGGGAGAACGAGTTCATCGCGTGGATGCCCTTCCAGCACGTGACGGCTGAGCCGCCTCATGCCTGAACGAGCCGTGCGTGGACGGCTGGGACGGGGAGAGGCGGCACTGGGGTGCCGTGGTGTCAGGGCATGCCAAGGACCGGCGCCGCCGTAGGGCGGTCCGGTGGTGTTTTACGGCAGACCTGTCAGCCCCTTGGAAGACCGGTTCACTGGTCCCGCAGGGTGTTTTGAAGGCTTTGTCTGACGGTTTTAGCGGAGGTTTTCTTCGACTTTTTTGGCAGGGCGGGTCAGAGTAATCAGCTAACAAAAAGAATGCTGATAAAGCCCTTAAGTCGGTTCATTAACCTTTTCCGCGCCGCCTTTTCTTCTGCTCTTCGGCCTCGTGCATCCTCGTGCGGGCACGGCAGACCTGCCCACCAGTATCGGTCATCACGCCGCCGTCTGAGACCCCTTCGGGCAGATTACGTCCGAAGTTCTTGCCGACCCAGGCTGGTTGAGGGCCAACCGACCCGAGTCGGAAGGTGCCGTGCTGACCGGAGGGGGAGTTCAGACGTTGACGAGTTCGGCTGTGGTGAGAAGGTGTTGTTGGTGGGGGTGGAGGAGGAGCCAGCCGCGTTGCTGGTTTTGGATCCAGTTGCGGGTTGCCGGGTGGCGGGGGTGGGTGTGTGCGTGGTGGTAGGCGCGTTGCCACAGGATCGGCCAGGGCGGATTCCACCAGGGGTCGATCACGGCGAGCGCTTGCTGGGTGAGGGAGGGGCTGCTGCGTTTCTTCGCGAGTTCGCGCTGCCGGTTGAGCCATTCGCCAAGGGGAAAGCCGTCGTGGACGGTCTTGATCGGCGGGCAGAGGTGGCCGTGTTGACCGGCCCAGGCACGGGCGTGCAGGAGGGCTTCGGCGTGAGGCCGGGGGCGAGGGCTGAGCGGCCACTGTCCGGCAGTCCGAGCAGTGACGCCGAGGGCGTTCAACAGGTGCTGCTGCTCGGGGTGGAGCTGGTCGTACTGGAGGCAGGATCGGGTGAGCCAGCTGCCCAGGACGGTGCTCGGTGCGGGGATGCGGGCGACAGGATCGAACGGTTCGCCTGCTTCGACGTGGTTGCGGGCGCGGTAGTAGTTGCGCTGCCAGACGGTGTCCCAGGGTGGGTTCCACCAGGGGTCGATCGCGTCGAGTTCGGTCAGGTGGGGTGAGGGTGACAGCTTGTCGCGGGCGCGTTGTTTGGCGCGGTTGCGTTGGCTGAACAGCCACCACCCCAGCGGATACCCGTCGTGCCGGGTATCACGGGGGGCTGCGAGGTGCCCGTGTTCGGCTGCGTAGGCGCGGGCGTGTGCCAGGGCTGTTTCGAAGCCCGGCCTCAAGTCGGGGCGGTGCCCCAGGCGGCTGCGGGACTCGCGAGGACGCTTCGGTTCGGCGGCACGTCGTGTGCGACGTCGACCAGCGGAAGCGGCAGGATCCGCACCCATTTCGGCCTGGCTGGTCTTGCCTTCGGTCTTCCGGGCCGAGTGCTTGGCTGGTGCTCTCAGGGCTGTCCGGGGGTGTTCCCGGGCCGTGCGGGCTACCTCGGTGGTGATGCCGATGGTGGTGAGGAGTTGCCGCTGTTCGGGGTGGAGTTCGGCGTACATGGCGCACTGGTGCCACAACCAGTCGGCGGCACCGGAGTCGTCGAGGTCGTTGAAGCCGTTCTCGGCCCGGAGGAGCCGGCCGGCTGCGGCGTCGCGGGCGTGGTAGTAGTGGCGCTGCCATTTCAGGTGCCAGGGCGGGTTCCACCAGGGGTCGATGGCGGTGAGGGCCTGGGCGCGGCCGGCGGGCAGGGGCCGGTGGCCGGTGCGCTGATAGTTGCGTTGGTTGGCGAGCCACTGTCCCAGGCGGAAACCGTCGTGGACGGTCACTTGGGCGACGGAGGCGAGGTTGCCGTGGAGGTCGGCGAATGCGCGGGCATGTGCCAGCCCTACCTGGAAGCGTTCTGCATAGCTGCGCCGTCTGGGGTGGGCGGCGGCCGCCGCCGGGGCGTCGATGCCGATCTCGGCGAGGAGGCGTTGCTGTTCGGGGTGGAGGGCCGGGTAGCGGGTGCACTGCAGGTACAGCCATTCGCCCAGGCTGTAGCTGGTGGTGGGAAAGCCGCCGGCGGGCTCGAGCGGGCCGTGGGCTTCGGCATGATCGCGGGCTTGGTGCCAGGTGCGCTGCCACAGGGTGCTCCAGGGCGCGTTCCACCACGGGTAGAGCGCGTGGAGGGCGGCGGCTTGGTGGGCGGGCACGCGGGTGTGGCGGGTGCGTAGGTTGGACAGCCATGCGCCCAGCGGGTAATCGCCGAAGGAGTCTTCCTTGGGGACAGCCAGGTGCCCGAACTGCTGGTGGTAGGCACGGGCGCGCGCAAGGCCTCTCTCGAAGGCATGTTCGGCTTGGAGGCTGTGGCCGCGCAGCCGTTTGACCGGCCGTGGTTCTGGCTGGCCGCTGTCGGTGCGTGATTCCGGTGGGGGCAGGAGGTCGCTGAGGGGTCGGGGCCGGTGCGATGAATGCACCTTCCACAGCTTCTGCTGCGCCGCGGGTGTCGGGTCGGCGTGGGTGAGCACGCAGGAGTGGGCCCAGGTGAACAGCGGCCCGTGAGTGACGGCGGCGAGGCGGTGGACGAGCCACGACCGCTGCAGCTCATGGGCGACCTCGGTCAGAAGAGCGGGTAGCTCACCAAGACGGTAGGGGAGATGGCCGCCCGATTCGGCGACAGCGCGTTGCTGCAGAGGGCGGCTGGCCAGCAGACGGGCGAGGGCGACGGTCTCGGGATAGGTGATCAGGTCGCGTGCGGCCACCTTCCACCAGCCGGGATCGGCGCCGTCCGGGCGTGTGGCATCGAGGCGCGCCGGCCAGGCGTGTTCCTGACGGGGCCAGGGCTGCTCCCACCAGGAGTTGGTGACGGCACGAGCGACCTCGAAGGCCTGCGCCCCGATGGGGGAGCGGTGCAGCAGCCGGGCATGCTGCCGCTGGGCTTCGATCACTTCCGGGCACGGGCCGAGGGGGACGGTCAGCCCGCCTGTGTGGGGCAGGTACAGGAGCCAGTACTGGTGGCGTGCGCAGACGCGCTGCTCGGGGGCCAGGTACCGGCGGGCGGGCACCTCTCGTCCGGTACGGGCGGCGGTACATGCGGGGCAGGCCGGCCCCCATGCGGCGACGACCTCCCCACCGCGCAGCAGCCGCCCGACCGGGCCCATCCCGTACTTTCCGCTCGGCTCTTCCCGCGTCCATGCGGGCAGCGCCTGCTCGAGCACGTGCTGCGGAACATGGCAGAGTGCGGCGACCCGGTCGCGTGCCTGGGCGTTGAGGTGGATCTCGCTGTCCGGGTACAGCATCCCGGTGAGGTTCCGAAGGCCGCCGACGTCGGTGACGGCGGCGAGCACGTCACGGATCCCGAGGTGGTACCGGGCGGCGATCCTGGTCAGGAACGACAGCGTCAGCTCCCCGTTCAACGCAGCGATGCGTCCTGCCGCGCCGCCGCTCATGTCGGGCACGATGCTGCCGGATGCCGCCCGTTCGCGCTCCGCTCGTCTGTTCCGGGGCAGGCGTGCGGGTGCGGGCGTGCTGGACCGGTGCGCCATTGCGGATGCCCTACGTGCGCCGTGTGGGCCGGGACGGCCTGGCCTGGGCTTCGGCGGCCGCGTCGAGTTCGACCTCGGCGAGCAGCTGCTTGGTGATCCGCTCGGTGCCTTCCGTGATCGCGATCAGAGCAGCTTCACGGATGAGGTGGGAGAGGCTGCCGATCCGTCCCGCGGTGCGGGCGTGCAGGTAAGCGGCGTGCTTGACCAGGGTTCCGGTCCGGTGTGCGCGCAGCCGCAGCAGATTCTCCATGGCCTGCACGAGTTCGTTCCAGACGGCCCGGTCCTGCTCGGTCGCGTACGCCAGCGGCCGGTGCCTGAAGAGCTTGAACCGGCCGGCGATCTGGGCCCCGCGCACTCCGCTGAGCAGTGAGGAGGTCTCGATGTCGATCGCGGAGTACACGAACGTGGCCGGGATGCGTTCGCCGAGGTACTTCAGCTGGTCGGAGGTTTCCGCGCCGGCGCGCCGCTGGGTGTCCAGGAGGTGGACGTCGTCGACGAGGACCAGCTGGGTGCCCAGCTCGCCCAGCAGGTCGCACACGGCGCCGGTGATCTGGGTCTGGTTGAGGCGGTCGGTGATGGGCATGTTGAGGAACCGGGCGAACTCGCTGACGAGCATCTTCGGGGTGGCGGCCGGCGGCACGCTGATGAACAGCACAGGCCTGCGTGCGGCCTGCCCTGGGTGTTGGCGGGCGTCGGCCAGCTGGAAGGACCGCCCGAGTGCCATCATCGTGGTGGTCTTACCCGTGGTGGCCGGGCCGGAGATGATCAGACCGCGGCGGGCGCCGGCCTGCTGGCGGCGGTTGACCAGCAGCAGCCGCCGCACGGCGGTGAAGACATTGTCCATGGCCGGGGTACGCATGACGGCGAGTTCGGAGTGGTAGTCCTCGCGCTCCGTCTGCGACCAGACCGGGTCGGCGGCATCCCGGGCGAAGGCCGGCGCCCGGTGAACGAAGGCGTCCCAGCCCTGCCATACGGTCGGAGGGGCCAGCGGGGCGAACCCGGCGGTGTCGTGCGGTGACAGGCTCACCATCGCAGGGACTCCTCGGCGGGGTCGTAGACCGTGACCCGGGGAGGTACAGGCGCATCGGCTTCCTGCGCCAGGCCGGCCGAAGGGCAGCTCAGCAGCGCGCCGTCAGCCGGCCCGGTGCCCACGCCACCGTCGCCGGCGTTCTCGTCTTCGCTGTCGTCGGCGAAGACGTCCTCACCGTCAGGCTCGAGCAACCCGGCCGGCGGCTGCTGGCCGTACAGGACCCCCCATACTGCGCCCTCCTCATTCGCGGCGGCACCGGCGCGGGCCCGGGCGGCGACGACCTTCTCCCGGCGGGTGCCGTGTCCGGCGGCGGCGCGTTCCAGTAGCTCGCGCAGGGCGAGGGCCAGGTCGTGTTCGTGGCTCACGCGGTTGCCGCGCTGGGCGACGGTGCGCCTGACGTGCTGCCAGGTGAAGTCGGTGAACGGGGCGGTGACCAGGGTGCGGTGGATCCATGGCACCGCCTCCCAGCCATATCCGCGCGGCTGGTCAGGCTTCGGCAGGCGTACCCAGACCTGGCCGGGGGCGTGCGGGTTGTAGTGGATCTCCCACAGGTCGTCTGCCGTGGGGGAGGCCTCGCCTCGGTAAGGGTTGAGGATCTTGTGGTCGTAGGTGCGGTAGTCGATGCGGATGCCGTAGTCGTTGATCTTCTGCCGTTTGACGGGCATCAGCTCGATGTAGTCCTCGCGCCCCAGCGGTACCGGGACGTACCCGCATACGGCGATCAGCGCCGCCCACATCTCGTTCGGTGACAGGGCGCGGCGGGGCATCATCGGGTGCCGCAGCCCGTCGTGCTCGCGCTCCTGCCACCCACAGACGATCCACTCCTGCAGCAGGTCGTCCAGCTGTGCGAGCGTCCATACCGCCTCGCCTTCCGCGTCCCGGCCGCGTTCGCCGGTGTGCGAGCCCGTGTAGCCGGCGACGTGCTGGGCGAACAGCGTGTTGATCGAGGAGAACGTGCGCTCCACCTGCCCTTTGGCCGGCCCGTTGCCCGGCGGCGCCGGCTGCAGGGAAATGCCCAGCGATCCGCAGGCGGCGACGAACGAGGACGAGACGAACACCTTGCCCTGATCGACCACCACGGTCTGCGGGGTGATGACCGGCCGCGCCGCGGCCCCTTCCAGACGGGCGTCCACGCTCTGCAGCCGCTCGTACGGGATCACCGAGCGTTCCATCGCCAGCGCCTCGGGCCAGTCAGGCCGCATCGCCACGGGAACCATCATCTGCGCCAGCAACTGCGCCGCGTCCACACTGCGGGTCCCCTTCGGCCGCAGCACAGCAGCGCAGATACTGCGGGTCGCCACATCCAGCGCGATGGTCAGCTCGGGCCGCTCCACCACCCCGTCGTCCAGCACCACGAAGACATCCAGCACGGTGCTGTCCATCATCACCAGCTCACCCGGCGCCGTCACCGTCGTCGGCACGAACGGAGGAGCCGGCCGCGCCGAGCGCCAGCGGCGCTGCCGCGCACTGCCCAGCAGCCCGCGCCCCTCACCCAGAGCGTGCACCAGCCGGTTGAACGTCGCAGTCGACGGCAGCGCCACCGCCCCGAGGCCGTACCGCTCGGCCAGCAGCCGCCCGGTATACACCCGAAGCCGCCCCAGCGTTCCGCTGGAGCGTTCTTGCCCGGCTTCCAGTACCTCCCGCAGCGCGGCCACCACCCGCTCGTCCGCACGCCCCAGCGCCGACCGGGGCCGCACGGTCCGCTGATCCACCAGTCCCCACACCCCGCCGTCGCGGTAGCGGGCCCGCATCCGCCGCACCGTCACCGCGCTGGTGGGCATCCCCGCCGCCGACAGCTCCGCCGCCTTCGCCTCCTCCCGCTGCGCCAGCGTCCGCTCCTCCGGGTCGTACTCGGCCCGCGCAGGGCCGACCCCACCGGATCCGCCCGGGTGCCCCGTCTCCACCTCCCGCACGTGCCCCTCCCAGGCCAGCGCTCGCTCCCGCACCGTCGCAGGCAACGAATCCAGCAGGCCCAGCGGCGCCACCCGGCGAGCGGCGGGCCCATCCACAACCTCGAAGCCCTCGCAGGCGAACAACAGCGACAGCAGCAGCGTTGCCGTCTCACCGTTCTTCGCGGTCAGCCGCACCTGCCCGCCGATAAGTGCGGCCACCGTCCAGGTCCGCCCCTCGAAACGCACCCGCGACCCCACCTCGACCACCGGCCCGACAACCCCCCGGCCTCCTGCCCTCATCACGCCGACCGGGCCCACACCGGCATCCGCTCATGCATCGGAGCGCCCAGATCCGCAGACAGCTGCCCCGCCCACAGCGCATGGAACAGCGCAGGAAGGACCACCATCGGATCCCCGGCGGTCCTGCGCACGCCTTCCCACAGCGGCGTACGCCCGGCGAATGACTCCTGCAGCGTGACCGCCAGTCGCTGTCCTCCGTGGTACCGCGGATGCCGGTACCCGGCCAGCCAGGCCACGTTGCGCCGGTACACCGGATCGACCGGCCCCAGCACCCAGTATCGCCAGCCCACTGCAGCACACACTTCGCCGAGCACCGCTGCCAGAGACCGCTGCCGTTGCGAAAGCTCCTCGCCGGCGGTGCAGTCCGCCAAGACCCCCTGGCCGTCAGCGAGCCGGAGCATCATCTGCGGGACATGCGTACGCACCTCGTCCCGCTCCCGCCATCGCAGTTCCAGTGGCTGGCTGGCCAGATACGTCACGCGTGGGTCGCGGTCGAGCAGCATCACATGCAGCCGCATCGCCCCGGAGCCGTAGTGCACCAGCCGTCCGGTGGTCGCCGACCACCACCATCCCGGCGCCGTGCGCTTGCCCTTGCGGACAGTAAAGGGCTTCAGGGGCGGACACTGCTCGAAGGGCACTTCGGCGGCCGCCGCGGACCACGGCGAACACTCCGTCGTGCCGCCCGCAGCCATGAACCGCACGTCCACGGCCCCGACATCGAACGGCCCCGCTCCTGTCGCATCCCACTCCACGCTTCGCACACAGGGCCAAACGCTTATCGGCTCATCCGGTAATGGGCATAACAAGCCAACCGGGCGCGCCAGCCGCAGGCCCGTCCGCCGGCTTTGCCCGGGCGTCCGTGACCACGGGGGCGCGCGACCGCCATCAGCCGTGTTCGGGATCTGCGGCCCAGGCGTAGCCGAGCTCGACGAAGGCTGCTCGCTGCTGAGCATCCAGGCGGTCACGTCTGGCCTTGTGGTTGCTCAGAAACACACCCAGCCTGATCAGCGAACCGTCCGGCAGCTCTTCAACGTGCGCCCTTCCGACAACAGTTCTTCCTTCCCGCGCAATGTACTGAGCCAGGGCTGCCAGACCGCGCTGGAAGGCTGACGCCTTCCCAGCGCCCTCGGCTGCTGGGACGGGGGCGGGTCGTTCGGCGGGCTCCACGCCCAGCTTGGTCAGCCGCTCCTGCTGCTCGGTCGACAGCTGCGCCCAGGTGCCCGGCTGTTTCTGCTGCTGGAGCCACCTGCCGATGTCGTCGCCGTCCATCAGCACGCCGGGCGCGATGTAGGGGAGGTGGCCGTCGGCGTCGACCAGGTCGGCGAGGACGCGGTAGTGCCGCTGCCAGTTCAGTGGCCATGGGCAGTCCCAGTCCGGGTCGATCGCGGTCAGTTGCTTCGCGCGCTGTGCCGCCCGCTCCGGGTCCTTCCCGAGGCCGCCCTTGCGCCGGAGGTTGGCGAGGTGCTGCCCGACGGGCACCACGCCCTCGGCCTCGCTCTCGCCCCACACCGCGTCCTGCCGGGGAGCGAGGTGCCCGGTGGCCCGCCGGTACGAGCGGAGCGCGGCGAGCTTGGCCTCCCACGCCTCCTCGCCCGGCTCCCACACCATCCCGGCCTCCGGAGCGTCCAGCAGGGTCTTGCGCCGGTCCTCCAGCTCGCCCGCCCGCAGCGCCTTCCGCTGCTGATGCACCCACCTGCCAAGCGGAAACGACTTCGTGACTCCCACTTCGACCTCGACGTCATAGGGAACGGCGTGGACGCCGGTGATCTCGTTCTCCTTCCGCCACCGAATCAGAGCCTGGTAGCCCTCCAGCCACACCAGGGATTCGGGCCGGTAGACCCGGGTACGGAGGAACGCCGCGATGGTGGCGGCGTCGCGCGGGCTGGAGAAGTGCAGCAGGGCCGCTTCGGCGGCGGCCTGGGTGTCGTCGTCCTCCTGGTCCTCGCCGTCGCCCTCGCCGCCGGCCCCGACGATCCGCCCGTCGTCGTCCCGCTTGACGTGGACCTTGCGCTTGCCGCTCGTGAGCGCCCGGGAAGCGAGCTGCTCGACAAGTCGATCATCATGCGAGCGCAGGCCCTGGAGGACCGCTACAAGGGGGCGGAACGAGGCGCTGGCGACCATGTCGGTGGGGTCCTCGCCGGGTTCCAGGAAGACCGGCACGATGATCCTGGCGACCTTGGTGGAGCCGTCCTTGTTGAGCCGGAGCGCCCGGCCGATGTTCTGCACGATCTCCACCTGCGAGCCGCGGGTGTCGGCGAAGCAGATCGAGTCGACTCCCCGTTCGCCGGTGATGTCCACGCCCTCCCCGAGAACGCGAACGCTGGCGAGGAAGGCGCGGTGCACCCGGCGCCCGGTGGCGTCGATGCCGTTGGCGAACTGGCGCAGCGCCTCCCGCCGCTCGGCTACGAGGTGGTCGCCGCACAGCCACGCCGACCACACCCGGTCCGGCGGGACGTGGCGGCCGGCCTCCAGCTCGTAGAACGCCGCGTCGATCGAGGAAGCGGGGAGCTTGTCGGCGGCGGCGAGGTCGGCGTCGGAGGCGTCGTTCAGGTACAGCGCGGCGGCCGTCTCGGGCAGCTTGTCAGCGAACGCGCGGGCTTCTTCGACCTTCTGGTGGAACGTCATGACCGTACGCAGGTTGTACGCGGCGGCGTGCTCCAGGAGCGCGGTCTGCAACAGGGCCAGGCGCCGGCCCCGCTGCGCCTCCTCCGACTCCCCGAGAACCGGCGAGGGATCGCGAATCTCGAGCACGTCGATCTCGAATCCGGCAAGGATTTCGCGCTCGATGGCCTCGCTCAGACCGAGCTCTGCGAGCCACGCGCCGTAGGTGCCCTCCGGGTCGTCCGACATCGTCGCGAGCTCCACCTCCTGGCCGTCCGCGCCCTTTTGCGGGCGGGCCGCGGCGAGGATGCGCGGGGTCGCGGTGAGGTAGAGCCGGAAGTCCGCCGGGATACGGGCGTTGTCGTGGATTGCCGCCCACGGCCGACCAAGATCACCAGCGGTTCCGTGTGCCTCGTCCACGATTGCGAGGTCGAACGGGGTCATCTGCTGCCCGTACAGCCGTTCCCCGCCCGCCAGAGCGGCCTCCAGCGGCCCACGGACCTTCCGCTGGCCGATCGGTGCGTCGATGTCCTCGCGGTCCACGAGGGAGGCATACGTAGCGAACACGACCACCGGCCCGGCCCCGGCCCACAGCGCCAACTGGATCGGATTGGTAGTGGTGCGCACCCCCAGCGAGGTCAGCACGGGGTCGTTCTCCAGCGAGCAGACCGCCACCATCGGCGCCCGGTGGCCCACCGCCCGCCACGCCTGGGCAGTCTGTGCGAGCAGGTCCAAGGTCGGCACGGTCACCAGGATCCGTCCGCCTGGAAAGCATTCCAGCGCGCTCGCGGCAGCCATGATCGTCTTACCCGACCCGGTCGCGGACACCAGCGTGCCCCGTGCCCCCTCAGCAGACACAGACGATCTTGCAAACAATCTGACCCATTCCCGAATTGCCGATTTCTGGGTCACCTGATGTTCCCGGAGGCTGATCACCGCATTCGATCCTTCCTTTTCCCGGGTGAAACCAGGTTTCTCCACCACGAGCTCACAGAAACAGCGGACCCACCAGAGGCAGAGGCAGGGAGCGGGTACCTATCGATGCCCCCGCGTGCGGGCAGCTCGTCCTCGAAGTCGCAGGCCGCTACAGCCTTGAAGCCGCTGCGCCACAGAGCTTCGAGCACAGTTGTGACGGCCTGCACCACCTCGGCCTGCGTTCCCGCGGGGGCCTCGCATTCCAGCACGGTCGGCCACTCCAGGAAGTCGGAAGGGTGGGCGCGCCGGCCTGTGGCGTAGTGGTTGGGCTCGCCGGACACGCGCACCGGCCCGACGGTCAGCTCCGGACCGTTGTCCTCGATGCCGAGGGCCTCTCGAAGCCGGGCCACGACCCGCGGGGCGGACACGGCGTCGATGTAGATCGAGGCATCTTCATAAGCGGAGCCTGAGCCGAGGAGAGAAGGCCCGCGATCATTCGTCACGCGCGCTCCCTGGAGTTTTCGCCGGCGCGAGGGCGAGGCAGCGCGATGGGTTCACCGGCCGAAGCGGCCCTTCTTGGGAGGATCGGGAGGTACCAGCTCTTGTACGTGGACGAGTTCGGCCACGCGGATGTTCAGGTGCTGGGTACGTGCTCGGCGACTTGTCACCTTTCGCCCAGGACGACTCCGTCAGCTCCACGAGCCAGCTCGTCGATGAAGTACGGAAGACCAGCCGGCCGCACGGGCCGGAGGCGGTGCTGCCCCACGGGGGACGGGTACGAGCAGTCTCCTCAGCGCACGCAAGGACCTCCTTCTCCCCGCCTTCACGGGAATCTTGCCCACCAAGCTCCACTCTCCGTACTTGACCCGCTCCACCAGCACGTACCAGCCCACAATCCCGCCCCTCCCTCAAGAACGACGTCCCGCGCTCAGTAGCTCGACCGGCATCCAGGCCATCAGCCGATCCTGCGAAAGTACCGAGAATTATGCGCCCCCAACCCTGCTATCGGATGTCCCCGCTTTACGCCAATTCTACATGCTGCATCACATCGAGATGCAGAGTAGCGACACCTCTCAACAGATCCCTACCCAAGATCCCACCCGACCCTGATAGACATCGCCCACCGGGGGTACACGGTGCCGCATGGCACCGAAGACCGAACGCATCCAGTTCCTGCGGGCCGTGCGGCAACTGCGCCGTGTCCGCTCCTTCTACGCTGCGGCCATCCTGCTGTGGACGGGGTCCGCCCTCTGGGCCGGCCAGCAGGCCCCGGGGAGCCCTCAGATGTGGGTATCCGTCCTCCTCCTGGCCGTCTTCGCCGTACTGCTCGTCACCGCGAGCCTCGCCCTGCGGCACCTCGCAGTCCCCGCAACAGGCCGGCCCGTACACCACGCCGCCCCACACAAGCC
This sequence comes from Streptomyces sp. NPDC005775, assembly GCF_042871565.1. Classification (NCBI taxonomy): domain Bacteria; kingdom Bacillati; phylum Actinomycetota; class Actinomycetes; order Kitasatosporales; family Streptomycetaceae; genus Streptomyces; species Streptomyces sp. NPDC005775. The sequence continues at coordinate 18,937 of NZ_JBIAIU010000031.1, forward strand.
GCCGAGCACCCGCCATCACGCCCACGCCTGAGAGCCCATCACTCTTCCCGGCGGACTCAGCCAGGCCCTGGCTGAGTCCGCCGGTCTGCTGACAGCCCGCCACGGCACCCCCGTCCCTGCAGGCGCCCGGGCCGAAGGCCCGTTGCAGGGCCCGCGCAGCGGGTCCGGCCCTTTGAGGCGCGCAGCGGCCTAGGTAGCTGGAGCGCAGCGAAAGCTCCCTAGGGGCCGCAGGCTCCCGCAGCTCCGGGAGCGCAGCGAACGGAGCGTCACCGGCCCGGCGCAGCCGGGCCGGTGAGCGGGCCGCGCAGCGGCCCGCTCCGCTCACGCGGAGCGTGAGCGCAACACCCGCGCGCAGCGCGGGTGTTCGCTTTCCCATCGCGCAGCGATGGGGTACCCGCTCCGCGGG
>NZ_JBIAIU010000032.1:0-15137 GCF_042871565.1 Streptomyces sp. NPDC005775
GGGGGGGGCGCCGCCTCGGGGGGGGGGGGGGGGGGGGGGTGTTTTTTTTTTTTGGGGGGGGGGGGGGGGGGGGGTTGGGGGGGGGGGGGGGGGGGGGGGGGGGGGGGGGGGGGGGGGGTGCCCCCCCCCCCCCCCCCCCCTCCCGTCCGCTCCAGCGTGCCCGGTCAGTCCTGCCCGACCCCCAGGACCGTGGCCTCCAGGTACTGCTCCGGCTCCTTGTACTGGCTCACGTCGGCCGGGTTGTAGCGCGGCGTCTGCCGGGACCAGTCGAGGTTTCCCCGCATCCAGCTCCGCATCCCGTCCAGGTACGGCTCCAGCATCCAGGCGAGCTGGGGGTGGGCGGCCAGCAGTTCGGCCTCGGCGGTCAGGAAGCGCTCGGTCTCCGTGGCGACCTCCGCGCAGACGTGTTCCAGTGCTTGCCGCTTGCCGAAACCGCGGTGGTGCCGGACGAGGTGGACGAGGTTGTGGATCTCGCCGAGCACCTGTTCCTTCTCGTACGAGTACACGTCGTTGGCCCAGCACACGACGTTGCACGAGGCTTCGAGCGCGGTGATGAAGCGGGGGTCGTTGTGGATCGACTCCGGTGCCTCGATGCCGGCCACGATCTCTATCAGGTCCATGCAGACGTGTATCGCGCCGGTGTGACGGCGCTTCTCGATGTACGTCGCCTCGGACGGGACCACGCCGTCCGCACGGTTCCCGGCCTCCCAGGTGGTGGCCGTCGTGAGGTAGGTGATCAGGTGCCAGGCGAAGCGCCGCCGCCAGTGGGCCGGGGCGGCCGGGGTCGTGCGTTCCCACAGGTCCGTGAGGGCGACGACCGCGGCGGGCAGCCGCTCGTTCGCCAGGGTGCCCGTGCCGGTTCCCTCGACCACGGACTGCATCAGCGCGACGACGTCCCGTACGCGGTCCGGGCTGCGGCCCAGGTGCCCGTCGTCGAGTTGGTCGTCGACGAGGAACAGCCAGACGAACCAGTCGGCGACGAGGTCCAGGTTCTTGCTGTCGGCGGTCGGGTAGACCATGCCGACGAAGGCTCCGAAGTCCGCCTGCTCGAAGCGATCCCTGGCCGAATCCCGGTGCACCAGACCGGTGTTGCGGGTCCAGCTGTCGAGATGTTCCCGTACGTGTCCGACGTGCGGGTTCGTCCTCTGGGGGAACGGGCAGTAGATGTCCGGCAGTTCGCTCTCCACGGGCGGGTCGTGATCCTCTCCGGTCGTATGTGAGGCGGGAGTTGTGGCCGCACCACCTGGTGCTCCGGGGTGTCGTGTGACCCGCGGGACCTGCGCGTTTGAAGCTACCTGACCCCAAGTCACCAGGTCCAGAGAAGGTGATCACGAATGATTCCGGCACTCCTCGGGTAGGGTCCGTGGGCAAGGCAGGTTCCACTTGCCCGGGACTCCCGGTCCTGTTCCTTGGAGGAACATACGATGGCGGGAGTCATTTGCTGTGTCTTCGTGGAAGCGACCTGCGCCAATTCGTATGAAAAAATGAGTGTTATGCGTTTTCTTGAGCCCGGCACCGGTCGCTACACAGAGTCCCCCTCCGTCCCGTACGACCTCACGTACGACGACGTCTTCATGGTTCCGGGCAGGTCGGCAGTCGGATCCCGCCAAGGGGTAGACCTCTCCTCGCCCGACGGCACCGGCACCACCATCCCGCTCGTCGTCGCGAACATGACGGCCATCGCGGGCCGCCGGATGGCCGAAACGATCGCCCGTCGCGGTGGGCTCGTCGTCATCCCGCAGGACATCCCGATCGAGGTCGTCACCGAGGTCATCAGCTGGGTGAAAACGCGCCACCTCGTGCTCGACACCCCCATCGTGCTGGCCCCCGGCCAGACGGTCGCCGACGCCCTGTCGCTGCTGCCCAAGCGCGCGCACGGCGCCGGGGTCGTCGTCGACGGCGACCGGCGGCCCATCGGTGTGGTCACCGACCACGACCTGACCGGCGTCGACCGCTTCACCCAGCTCTCCGAGGTCATGTCGAAGGACCTGGTGCTGCTGGACGCGGACATCGATCCGCGCGACGCCTTCACCAAGCTCGACGGTGCCAACCGCAAGCTCGCCCCCGCGGTCGACGCGGACGGCCGGCTCGTCGGCATCCTCACCCGGAAGGCCGCACTGCGCGCCACTCTCTACACACCCGCCACCGACGCGGCGGGCAGGCTGCGGATCGCGGCCGCCGTCGGCATCAACGGCGATGTGGCGGGCAAGGCCAAGCAGCTCCTCGACGCCGGCGCCGACACCCTCGTCGTCGACACCGCGCACGGCCACCAGGAGTCCATGATCAGCGCCGTGCGCGCGGTCCGCGCGCTGGATCCGCAGGTGCCGATCGTCGCGGGCAACATCGTCGCCGCCGAAGGCGTGCGCGACCTCATCGAGGCGGGCGCCGACATCATCAAGGTCGGTGTCGGTCCCGGCGCGATGTGCACCACCCGGATGATGACCGGCGTGGGCAGGCCCCAGTTCTCCGCCGTCCTGGAGTGCGCCGCCGAGGCGAAGAAGTACGGCAAGCACGTCTGGGCCGACGGCGGCGTCCGTCACCCGCGCGACGTGGCCATGGCGCTCGCCGCGGGCGCCTCGAACGTGATGATCGGCTCCTGGTTCGCCGGGACGCACGAGTCGCCCGGCGACCTTCAGCAGTCCGCCGACGGACGCTTCTACAAGGAGTCCTTCGGCATGGCGTCCGCACGCGCCGTGAAGAACCGCACGTCCGACGAGTCGTCGTACGACCGGGCCCGCAAGGCGCTCTTCGAGGAGGGCATCTCCACCTCGCGGATGTTCCTGGACCCGTCCCGCCCCGGCGTGGAGGACCTGGTCGACTCGATCATCGCGGGCGTCCGTTCGTCCTGCACCTACGCCGGTGCGGGCTCACTCGCGGAGTTCGCCGAGAAGGCGGTCGTGGGTGTGCAGAGCGCCGCCGGTTACGCGGAGGGCAAGCCGCTGCACGCCAGTTGGGGCTGATCCCCGACCTCGCACCGACCGTGCCCCTTCCGGATGTTCACGCCGGGAGGGGCACCGGTGTGTTCCGGGCATCCGAGGGAGGGGGATGGCCGGAAACGATGCCCCGGGGCGGGCTGAGATCCATACCAACTCTGTTGAAAAATAAGTAATATGAATCCCACTCAGCTGCCCGCCACTCTGCGGTAAGGGATCTCATGTCCTTCTTCACTGACCTGGCCCATCAGTACATCGACGGCGAGTGGAGGCCGGGCAAGGGGTCTTGGGACATCATCGACTTCAACCCCTTCGACGGGGAGAAGCTCGCCTCCATCCCGGTCGCCACGGCCGATGAGGTGGACCAGGCCTACCGCGCGGCCGAGACCGCTCAGCGGGCGTGGGCGGACACCAACCCGTACGCCCGGCGAGCGGTGCTGGAGAAGGCCCTGCGGATCGTCGAGGAGCGCGAGGACGAGATCGGTGACGCGATCGTCGCCGAGCTCGGCGGCACCCGCCTGAAGGCGGCCTTCGAACTGCACCTGGCCAAGGAGTTCCTGCGCGAGGCGAGCGGGCTGGCGCTGCGCTCCACCGGGCAGATCCTGCCCTCGCCGACCCCGGGCAAGGAGAACCGCGTCTACCGGGTGCCGGTCGGTGTGGTCGGGGTCATCAGCCCCTTCAACTTCCCCTTCCTGCTGTCCCTGAAGTCCGTGGCTCCGGCTCTGGCGCTGGGCAACGCCGTGGTGCTCAAGCCGCACCAGAACACCCCGGTCTGCGGCGGCACGCTGGTGGCCAAGGTGTTCGAGGACGCCGGGCTGCCCGCAGGGCTGCTGAACGTCGTCGTCACCGACATCGCGGAGATCGGTGACGCACTGCTGGAACACCCCGTGCCGCAGGTCATCTCCTTCACCGGCTCCGACAAGGTCGGCCGGCACGTCGCGACGGTGTGCGCGGCGAACCTCAAGCGCTCCGTGCTCGAACTCGGCGGCAACAGCGCGCTGATCGTGCTCGACGACGCCGATGTCGACTACGCCGTCGACGCGGCGGTGTTCAGCCGGTACGTGCACCAGGGGCAGGTCTGCATGGCCGCCAACCGGATCCTCGTGGACCGTGCGGTGGAGCAGGAGTTCACCGAGAAGTTCGTCGCGAAGGTCGCCTCCCTGCGCGTCGGCGACCCGGCCGACCCGGCGACGCAGATCGGCCCGCTGATCAACTCGACCCAGGCCGAGGCCATCGCGGCCCTCGTCGACCAGACCGTCGAGGCCGGCGCGACGGCGCTGCTGCACGGACGGGCCGAGGGCAACGTCGTCAGCCCCTCCGTCCTGACCGGCCTGGCACCCGATTCCCCCGTGCTGTCGCAGGAGATCTTCGGCCCCGTCGCCCTCCTCGTGCCGTTCGACGGCGAGGACGAGGCGGTCCGGATCGCCAACGACACCCCGTACGGGCTGAGCGGCGCCGTGCACACCGCCAACATCGAGCGCGGCGTCCGGATCGGGCAGCGCATCCGTACCGGCATGATCCACATCAACGACGGCACCGTCCACGACGAGCCCATCGTGCCCTTCGGCGGCGAGAAGAACTCCGGGCTCGGACGGCTGAACGGCGACTCGATGCTGGAGGCCTTCACCACCCAGAAGTGGATCTCCGTGCAGCACGGGCGCTCGCAGTTCCCGTTCTGACCCGGCGCCACCTGCGGTGAGCGCGCCCTGCGGGGCGGGCCATGGTCTACTTCCGGGGGCGGCGACGCCGTCCCCGGAATCAGCCGAGCCCCGCCCTGCCAGGGCCTCGCCATCGCAGAGAAGTGACCCGTACGACGTGCGCCTGAACGACCTCGACGAACGCATCGTCCACGCCCTCGCCGAAGATGCCCGCCGCTCCTACGCCGACATCGGCTCGATCATCGGGCTGTCCGCACCCGCCGTGAAACGCCGGGTGGACCGGCTGCGCGCCGAAGGAGCGATCACGGGGTTCACCGTCCGGGTGGACCCGGCGGCCCTCGGCTGGGAGACCGAGGGGTACATCGAGATCTACTGCAGCCGCAACACGTCTCCGGAGTCCATCAAGCAGGGGCTCGCCCGGTATCCGGAGGTCGCCTCGGCCTCCACGGTCACGGGGGACGCGGACGCGCTCGTCCAGGTCTTCGCGGCGGACATGCGCCACTTCGAGCAGGTGCTGGAGCGGATCGCGGGCGAGCCGTACGTCGAGCGGACGAAGTCCGTGCTGGTGCTCTCGCCGCTGCTGCGGCGGTATTCGTCGGGGTCGCCGGGGTAACGGTCCTCCGCAGGGCGGCCGGGTCCTCCCGCGAGGGTTCCGTCGTCGAACGCCGGACGCGCTGGATTCGGCGCCCCGTGCAACGAATCGCCGCGACCGGATGATCCGACGCAACAGATCGACGGTCAGTGCGCAACGCTCGCGCCTTGTCCGGGGGGAATCGCGGAACGTACCGTCAATACGTCCCCCCCGCCCGCATCGTCCGAGGTCAGCCATGCCGCCGTTGCGCACCGCCCTGCTCCAGAGCTCCGGATGTCCGGGCTCGGTGGCCCGGAACATCGAGCTGCTGGAGAGCGCCGCCGCGCGCGCCGCGGCGGCCGGTGCCCGACTGCTCGTCTGCCCCGAGATGTTCCTGACCGGGTACGCGATCGGGGACGACGTGCCCCGCCTGGCCGAGGCCGCCGACGGGCCCGCCGCGCAGGCCGTCGCCGAGATCGCCGCGCGGCACCGGATGGCCGTCCACTACGGCTACCCCGAGCGCGACGGCGAGACCCTGTACAACGCCGCGCAGCTCATCGGGCCGGACGGGACCGCGCTCGCCAACTACCGCAAGACCCATCTCTTCGGCGACTTCGAGGAGCAGTGGTTCACCCCGGGTGACCGGCCGGTCGTCCAGGCCGAACTCGACGGCGTCCACATCGGCCTCTTGATCTGCTACGACGTCGAGTTCCCGGAGAACGTACGGGCGCACGCCCTGGCCGGCACCGATCTGCTGCTGGTTCCGACCGCGCTGATGCATCCCTTCCCGTTCGTCGCCGAGGCCGTCGTCCCCGTCCGCGCCTTCGAGAACCAGATGTACGTCGCCTACGCCAACCGGACCGGCACGGAGGGCCCCTTCGAGTTCGTCGGACTGAGCGCTCTCGCCGGTCCCGACGGCACGGTCCGCACGCGCGCGGGACGCGGCGAGGAACTCGTTATCGGCGACGTCGACCCCGCCCTCCTGACCGCCTCCCGCGCGGGCAACCCCTATCTCCGCGACCGCCGCCCCGCCCTGTACGGCTCCCTCGCCTGAGTACGCCGCCCCGCTCACCCACCCGTTTTCCCGCAAGGAGTCCGTACCCCATGACGTCCACGGTGCCCCCGGCCGTCCCGCACACCGACGCAGCCCCGCCGATCACCATGTTCGGGCCGGACTTCCCGTACGCGTACGACGACTTCCTCGCCCACCCCGCCGGCATCGGGCAGATACCGGCGACCGAGCACGGCAGCGAGGTCGCCGTCATCGGCGGCGGGCTCTCCGGCATCGTCACCGCCTACGAACTGATGAAGATGGGCCTGCGGCCCGTCGTCTACGAGGCGGACCGTATCGGCGGACGGCTGCGCACCGTCGAGTTCGACGGCTGCACCACGGACGGCGAACCGCTCACCGCCGAGATGGGCGCGATGCGCTTCCCGCCGTCCTCGACCGCGCTCCAGCACTACATCGACCTGGTCGGACTGGAGACCAAACCGTTCCCCAACCCGCTCTCCCCGGTCACCCCGTCGACCGTCGTCGACCTGAAGGGCGAGTCGCACTACGCCAGGACCATCGACGACCTCCCGCAGGTCTACCGCGACGTGATGGACGCCTGGAACACCTGCCTGGAGGAGGGCGCCGACTTCTCCGACATGAACCGGGCGATGCGCGAGCGCGACGTGCCCCGGATCCGGGAGATCTGGGCCCGGCTCGTCGAGAAGCTCGACAACCAGACCTTCTACGGCTTCCTCTGCGACTCCGACGCCTTCAAGTCCTTCCGCCACCGCGAGATCTTCGGACAGGTGGGCTTCGGTACGGGAGGCTGGGACACCGACTTCCCCAACTCCATCCTGGAGATCCTCCGCGTCGTCTACACCGAGGCGGACGACCACCACCGTTCCATCGTCGGCGGCAGCCAGCAGCTTCCGCTGCGGCTGTGGGAGCGCGAGCCGCAGAAGATCGTCCACTGGCCGCTCGGCACCTCACTGGCCTCCCTGCACGGGGGAGACCCACGCCCCGCGGTGACCCGGCTGAACCGTACCGCCGGCAACCGGATCACCGTCACCGACGCCACCGGCGACATCCGCACCTTCCGGGCGGCCGTCTTCACCGGCCAGTCCTGGCTGCTGCTCTCCAAGATCGCCTGCGACGACGCGCTCTTCCCCATCGACCACTGGACGGCGATGGAGCGCACCCACTACATGGAGTCCTCCAAGCTGTTCGTCCCCGTCGACCGGCCGTTCTGGCTGGACAAGGACGAGACCACCGGGCGCGACGCCATGTCGATGACGCTGACCGACCGGATGACGCGGGGCACGTACCTCCTCGACGACGGCCCGGACAAGCCGGCCAGCATCTGCCTCTCGTACACCTGGTGCGACGACAGCCTGAAGTGGCTGCCGCTGTCCGCGACCGAGCGCATGGACGTCATGCTGAAGTCGCTCGGCGAGATCTATCCGAACGTGGACGTCCGGGGGCACATCATCGGCAATCCCGTGACGGTGTCGTGGGAGAACGAGCCGTACTTCATGGGCGCGTTCAAGGCGAACCTGCCCGGCCACTACCGCTACCAGCGACGGCTGTTCACCCACTTCATGCAGGACCGGCTGCCCGCCGACAAGCGGGGCCTGTTCCTGGCGGGCGACGACATCTCCTGGACGGCCGGCTGGGCCGAGGGCGCCGTGCAGACCGCGCTGAACGCCGTGTGGGGCGTGATGACCCAGTTCGGCGGTGCGACCGACGGCACCAACCCCGGCCCCGGCGACCTCTTCGACGAGATCGCGCCGGTCGAACTCCCGGAGGACTGAGAGCCGTTACGCGGGCCGGCAGACGCTGCGCTGCCGGCCCAGGCCCGAGATTCCGACCTCCATCACATCGCCCGGCCCGAGATACGGGAAGCGTCCGGACAGGGCCACGCCCTGCGGCGTACCGGTGTTGATGATGTCGCCGGGCTCCAGCACCAGGTACTGCGAGAGATGGTGCACCAGGTGCGCGACGCTGAAGATCATGTCCGCCGTGGAGGAGTCCTGGCGCGGCTCACCGTTGACGAAGCTGCGCAGCCGCAGCCGCTGCGGATCGCCCACCTCGTCGGCCGTCACCAGCACCGGGCCCAGCGGGTTGAAGGTGGCGCAGCTCTTGCCTTTGGACCACTGGCCGCCCGACTCCTCCAGCTGGAACGCGCGCTCCGAGACGTCGTTGCTGACCGCGTAGCCCGCGATGTGGGCCGCGGCGTCGGCGGGGGAGTCCAGGTAGGAGGCGCGGCGGCCGATCACGACGGCCAGCTCCACCTCCCAGTCGGTCTTCTTCGACCCGCGCGGAATGAGGACGTCGTCGTACGGACCGACCACCGTGTTCGGCGACTTGTAGAAGAGGATCGGCTGCTCGGGCGGCTCGGAACCCGATTCCGCCGCATGGGCCGCGTAGTTCTGCCCGATGCACAGGAGCGCGGAGGGCTGGGCCACCGGGGTGCCGACGCGCTCCCCGGTGATGTCGGTCTCCGGGAGGTTCGATTCGGCGGGGATCAGGTGCGGGTTGTCGGCCAGCGCGGAGAGGAAGGCGCCGTCGACGTCGTCGGTGATGCCGGACAGGTCGTAGTGGCGGCCCTCGGGGTTGACGGCGACCGGGCGCTCGTGGCCCGGCTCGCCGACGCGCATCAGTCGCATGGCGGTGAGATCTCCTGACGGGTACGGGTACGGGTTCGGTACTTCGGGCTTCAGTGCAGCCGGGTGAGGGCGTCGGCGGTGACCGCGTGGACCGGAGGACGTCCCGCCAGCAGCCGCAGCACCTCGTTGACGGCGCTGGTGCCCAGCCGCTGCCGGCACTCGACGCTGCCCGCCGCCTGGTGCGGGGTGAGCAGCACGTTCGGCAACGCGCGGAACGGATGGTCCACGGGCAGCGGCTCCGCGTCGAAGACGTCGATCGCCGCGTCGAGCCGGCCCGAGGCCAGCTCGGCGAGGAGCGCGTCCTCGTCGACCAGCCACGACCGGGCGGTGTTCACCAGGCCCGCCCCATCGGGCATCAGCGCCAACTGCGCGGCGCCGATCATGTGGTGGGTCTCCTCGGTGACCGGGGCGTGCACGGCCACGATCCGGCTGTGCGAGAGCAGCGTCTCCAGAGGTACGGGCGTCACGCCCAGCGCAGCCGCCTCGTCCCCGGAGAGGAACGGGTCCGTGACACTCACCCGCGCCCCCATGGCCTGCACCAGCCGGATGTACGCGCGTCCGGTGCGCGAGGCTCCGATCACGCCGATGTCGCTGCCGTGGATCTCGTGGCGCGGCGGCGCCTCGCCCGCCGCCGCCCACTCCAGCCCGCCGCGCAGCGCGTGGTCGAAGCGCTGGATGCGGTGGAGCAGCGACAACGTGAAGGCGAGCGCCACCTCCGCGACGGGGCGGGCCATCTCGTCACCGGCCTGGGTGACCAGGATGGAGCGTCGGAACACGTCCTCGGTGACATAGGGGGCGACCGCGGAACCGGTGTGCGCCACCAGCTCCAGCCGGTCCGCGTGGGCCAGCAGCCCGGCGTCCACCTTCGGCGCCCGCCACGAGGTGATCAGGGCACGGGCTCCGGGCAGGGCGGCCGCGACCGCCTCCCGGTCGGAGTGGTCGTCGATCACGGTGAGTTCGGCCGCCCGCTCCAGCTCCCGCCACACCTCGGCGGTGAAGAACTGGGCGCGCAGGTGCGGCGGTACGGCGACGACGACCCGTGAGGAGCGGTCGGCGGTTTCAGGAGAGCCAGGCATCGAGGTGCTCCGCAACGAAGGCGTCATCGGTCAGCCAAGGGTAGGCGGGGGCCACCCGGGTGATCTCGGCCGCCTGCCCGGGGGAGAGCGTCTCGGCCGGGTCCAGGCAGCGGATGTTCGCCAGCAGGCCCTGGCGGCGCAGGACTTCGTGCACGCCCGCGATGCAGCCGCGGAAAGCGCCCCGCACGTCGAAGACCGCGCTGTTGGCGTCGGCGAGCTCGGAGCGGCGGGCCAGACAGCGGACCATCGCCGCGTGGTCGCCGGCACGGGCACGCCGGACGTCGTCGAGCAGGGTCACGGCCGCGCTCGTCCATACCGCCCACTGGCCGAGCTGCCGGTGGAGAACGCGGCGATCCGCGCATCCGGCCCGCGCCCGGCCACCCGGTCCGGCATCGCGGTCCGGCATCGCGGCGTCCACGGCCCAGGCGTGCGAAGGCGCCCCGGCCGAGCCGAACTTGGCGCCGACCATGAAGACCACGTTACCGGCGTCGGGCAGCCCGGTCAGATCGGCGGCCGGGTCCAGCGCTCCGCCCGATCCAACCGGCCGACCACCATCAGCGACTGCTCCTTCGAGCCGCCCGCCGGCGCCGTCCTCGTCCAGACACCGGGTCACCGCACCGGTCCACTTCGTACGCTGCACCTTCCGGGGCGTCGACGGCGCGATCATCGACACCAGCCGCAACGGGAACGGTGCGCCGAAGGCCGGCGAGTGGTGCGATCCGGCGGGCCGGGCGCTGGGCAGGACACCCACGACCGACACGGGGGAGTCCCGCGTCGACGCCTACCTGTGGGTGAAACTGCCCGGCGAGTCCGACGGCTGCAAGGGGGCGGCGGGGTCCTTCACCCCCGACTACGCCTACCGGCTCGCCACCGGCTGACGGGTTCACGCCCCGGAGGCCGGCGGCTCCTCGTCGTACGCGGACGTGCCGGAGTCCAGAAGGGGTTCCTGCGTCTTCAGATGGGCCGGGGCGAAGGCCCGCAGCACGTGGTAGCCGGTGATGACGACGATGGTGCCGAGCGCGATTCCGCTGAGCTCGAAGTTGTCGGAGATCTTCAGGCTGACCCCGCCGACGCCGATGATGATGCCCGCGGCGGCCGGCACCAGATTCAGCGGATTGCGCAGGTCCACCTTGGCGTTGAGCCAGATCTGCGCGCCGAGCAGCCCGATCATGCCGTAGAGGATCACGGTGATTCCTCCGAGCACCCCACCGGGGATGGCGGCGACGACCGCACCGAACTTGGGGCAGAGTCCGAACAGCAGGGCGAAGCAGGCGGCGGCCCAGTAGGCGGCGGTGGAGTACACCCGCGTCGCGGCCATCACCCCGATGTTCTCGGAGTACGTCGTGTTCGGCGGGCCGCCCACAGCGGTCGACAGCATCGAGGCGGCGCCGTCCGCCGCGATGGCGGTACCCAGCTTCGCGTCCAGGGAGCGGCCGGTCATCTCACCCACGGCCTTCACATGACCGGCGTTCTCGGCGATCAGCGCGATGACGACGGGCAGCGCGACCAGGATCGCGGACCATTCGAAACTCGGGGCGTGGAACGACGGCAGCCCGACCCAGTCGGCCTTCCCGACGCCCGACAGGTCCAGCCGCCAGTGGTCCACGGCCTCGGCCCCGCCCGCGGGCGAGTGAATCTTCCCGAAGACCCGGTCCAGGACCCAGGACAGGACGTACCCGAAGACGAGACCGAGGAAGATCGCGATACGGGAGAGGAAACCGCGCAGACAGACCACGGCCAGTCCGGTGAACAGCATCACCAGCAGGGCGGTCCACTGGTCCTGCGGCCAGTACGTCGACGCGGTCACCGGCGCCAGGTTGAACCCGATCAGCATGACGACGGCGCCCGTCACCACGGGCGGCATGGCCGCGTGGATGATCCGGGCGCCGAAGCGTTGCACCGCGAGACCGGCGAGGAAGAGAACCCCGCCGACCACGAACACCGCGCCGGTGACGACCGCGCTGCTGCCGCCACTCGCCCGGATCGTCGCGGCGACGCCGACGAAGGAGAGCGAACATCCCAGGTAGCTGGGCACCTGGCCGCGCGTGGCCAGCAGGAAGATGGCCGTGGCGACACCCGACATCATGATCGCCAGGTTCGGGTCCAGGCCCATGAGGACAGGGGCCACGAACGACGCGCCGAACATGGCGACCACGTGCTGGGCGCCGAGCCCGAAGGTCCGGGGCCAGGAGAGCCGCTCGTCGGGGCGGACCACCGCGCCCGGTGCCGGCGTCTTCCCGTCGCCGTGCAAGGTCCAGCGCACGCCGAAGCCGCCCATGGTCGCTCCCTGTGTGTAGATGCGGAGTCCGGTGCCTCGTCGGGCACGGCGCCACCGCGGAAAAGATCAGCGCCATGTTAGTGCCCGGAACGAGGCGTCCTTTCGGGCGGGCTCCGGGCCCACCGGACGCGCGCCGCACGTCAGGGAAGCGGCGCGGTCGCCGCCTTGCCGGCGGCTCCGGCGTCCGAGGACGCGACGGGCTTGCGGTCGGCGCCCCGGAGCACACCGGCGCCGAGCACCAGTCCGAAGGCCAGCACCGACACCACGCCGAAGGAGACGACGAGCGAGGTGGCCTCGGCCAGGGAACCGATGGCCGAGGGGGCGATGAGTCCCGAGGTGTACGTGATCGTCGCGACGCCCGCGATCGCCTGGCTCGGATTGGGGCCGCTGCGTCCGGCCGCCGCGAAGGCGAGCGGCACGACCACGGCGATGCCGAGCCCCATCAGTCCGAAGCCGGACATGGCCAGGGCCGCGTTCGGGGCGGTGAACACCATCACCCCGCCGACCGTGGCGAGGACGCCGCCGGTCCGCACGGTCCGTACCGCGCCGAAGCGGTCGACGATCCGGTCGCCGGCGATCCGGGCGATGGCCATGGTCAGGGCGAACGCGGTCGTCGACGCGGCCGCGAGCCCCGCCGAACTGTCCAGGACGTCACGCAGGTAGACCGCCGACCAGTCCAGGCTGGCGCCCTCGGCGAAGACCGCGCAGAAACCGACCGCGCCGATGATCAGCGCCGACTTCGGAGGCAGGGCGAAGCGCGGCGGCGGCTCCTCGTCCGGTTCGCTGCGCAGGTCCAGCACCCGCTGACAGGCGATCAGGCCCAGAGCGGTGAGGACGAGGGCGGCGATCGTGTGGTGCAGCCGGGCGTCGGCCCCCAGATGCGCGGCCACGGTGCCCGCCGCCGAACCTATGAGGGCGCCGACGCTCCACATGCCGTGCAACCCGGACATGATCGACTTGTCCAGGCGGTTCTCCACCTCGACGCCGAGCGCGTTCATGGCCACGTCCGACATGCCCGCCGACGCCCCGTACACGAAGAGTGCCGCGCACAGTGTGAGCAGGTTCGGGGCCAGGGCGGGCAGGATCAGCGCCAGGGTCCACATGGCCAGCAGCCCGCGCAACGCCGTCCTGGCGCCGAAGCGGTGGCTGATCGTGCCGGCGAGCGGCATCGCGAGCGAGGCGCCGATCGCAGGGAAGGCCAGGGCGATGCCGAGCTGCCCGGCGCTGACCCCCGCGTGTTCCTGGATCCAGGGCACTCGCGTGGCGAAACTGCCGGTGACCGCCCCGTGCGTGGTGAAGACCGCGGCGACGGCATACCTCGCTCGCCTCACCTCTTGTGCTCCGAAGCCCGTAGCCGTGGAATCCGTAGTCATACCGCCGTGCCCTCCCCTGGGAATCGTTCTGTCCGCACGGTTCACGGCGCTCCCCGGCGCCCTTCTCCACGATGCGGGGAGTAAACTATCAGGAACCCTGCCTGATAAATAGACCGCCTGGTCACGCCCCGCGGCGGTGATCTGGAAGGATCCCGGCATGCCCGCATCACCGAGCACCGCCAGGGCCATCAACGACCGGCTCGCCCTGCGCCTCCTCCAGCAGGACGGCCCGCTGACGGCCACGCAGTTGAAGACCCTCACCGGGCTCTCCCGGCCCACTGTCGCCGACCTGGTCGAACGGCTTCAGGGCGCGGGGCTGATCAGGGTGGTCGGCGAGACCGGGGCCGAGCGCCGCGGGCCCAACGCCCGCCTCTACGGCATCGTCGCCGACCGCGCCCATCTGGCCGGTCTCGACGTACGCACCGACAGCGTCGCCGTGGTCGTCGCCGACCTGCTGGGCGCGACCCTCGCCGAGGCCACTGAGCCGATCGGCGGCGACACGGCCGCCGACGACGCCGTCGAACAGGCCGTCGCCCTCCTGGAACGGACCGCGCGCACAGCCGGGACGGCGCCGCTCCACAGCGTCGGCATCGGCGCCCCCGGGCTGATCGACCCGGTGACGGGGGAGCTGCGGGACACCACCGGCCTGCCCGCCTGGCACCGCAAGCTGGTCCGGGCGCTCCAGCAGCGGCTGCCGGCGACCGTGCTCGTGGAGAACGAGACCAATCTCGCCGCCGTCGCCGAACACCGCGTCGGAGCGGCCCAGGACCACGACACCTTCGTCCTGCTCTGGCTCGGCCACGGCGTCGGCGCTGCCGTCATGCTGGACGGCCGACTGCGCCGCGGCGCCTCGGGCGGTGCGGGCGAGATCGGCTTCCTGCCGGTGCCCGGCACGATCGGCTTCCCGTCCGCCGTCAACTGCGACGGCGGCTTCCACTCCCTGGTGGGCTCGGCGCCGCTCGTCGAACTGGCCGCCGCCCATGGGATCACCGCCCCGGCCGTCGGGCAGGAGCCCGGTGCCTCGGCGGCCGTACGCGCGGCCCTGGCCGGGGAGGGCGACTCCGAGGCCTTCCTCGACACGCTCGCCGACCGCCTCGCCCTCGGGGCCGCCGCCGTGGCCTCGGTCCTCGACCCGGGGTGCGTCCTGCTCGCGGGCGAGGTCGGCCATGCAGGCGGCGAGGCGCTGGCCGCGCGGGTCGAGGAGCGGCTGGCCATGATGTCCCCGCTGCGCACCGAGGTCAGGGCGGGGACGCTCGGCGGCACGGCGGTCCTGCGGGGCGCGGTGCTCGCGGCGCGGGAGGCGGCGCAGGACGCGTTGTTCGCCCCGACGGCGTGAGGGTTCCGTCCTCAATCGCCGGACGGGCTTGGGTTGGGGGTGGGGGTCCGGGGGTCCCTCCGGGGCGTCTCCTCGAACGACGAACGTTCCGCCGGTACGCAGTGGCACCCGGGTATCTGTTCGTCGTCCTGCGGGGACTCCCCTGCACGGCCCCGGACCCGGCCGCCTCGCGTCTGCGGATCAGCCCGACGACTGTCGCAGACGCAGGGCGGCCGGGTGGGGACGTGCAGGGGAGTCCCCGCAGGAAATGGC
>NZ_JBIAIU010000033.1:0-5125 GCF_042871565.1 Streptomyces sp. NPDC005775
CCCAAGAACGACAAACCCGACGAGAAGAAGCCGGACGAGAAGAAGCCCCCGTGCACCAAGCACAGCTTCCTGGCGGGTACGCCGGTGCTCCTCGCCGACGGCAGCCGGATTCCCATCGAGGCCGTACGGACCGGGATGCTGGTCACGGTCACCGACCCCGAGGACGGTCTGACCACCGTCCGGCCGGTCACCGACACCATCCGCACCTACAGCGACCGCGCGTTCACCCGGCTCCAGGTGGGGGTGGACGGCCGGACCGCCGCACTCACCGCCACGGACACCCACCCGTTCTGGCTGAACGGGCGGAACGGCTGGGTGGACGCCGGTGACATCCGGCCCGGGGACCGGCTGCGGACCCCTGCCGGGTCATCCCTCACGGTCCGGTCCGTGGCGCACTACCAGCAGCGGCAGACCACGCACGACCTCACCGTCAGCGGCATCCACACCTACTACGTGGGAGTCGCCGGGCAGAACGCCCTGGTCCACAACTGCGACGAGTGGACGAGCAAGGGGAACCTCGACGAGCACTACGCGAAGCACGGTGATGAGATGGGGTACGAGTCGCAGCGGGAGTACGAGGAAGCCGCCAAGGACCTGATGTGCGACTGCGACGGCGGCCGGCCCGGCGTGCTCGTCAAGGAGGCGTCGGAGGACGGCACCGTCCGGTACTTCGACCCCGACACGGGCGAGTACGGGATGAAGAGCAAGAAGGGCATCATCTCCTTCTACAAACTCGACGGTGGCCTGGCGGCGTTCAAGGGGATGCCGGGCACGATGCGGCGCAGGAGGCCGAGGATGCGACGTGCACGTGAACAGGTCTGACGGGGCGGCCGGGTCCGACGGGGACCGGCCCGACCGGTACCCCTGTGTCGCCTGCGGCCACACGGTCTTCGAGGACCCGCCCGGCTCCTCGATGATCTGCCCGGTCTGCAAGTGGGAGGACGACGCCTCCCAGCTGCGCTGGCCCACGATGGAACGGGGCGCGAACCGTGTCTCGCTCGTGGAGGCCCAGCGGAACTACGCAGCGGCGGGGGTGAGCGAGGAACGGTTCGCCCACCGCGCCCGTCCGCCGGAGGCCGGGGAGGACGTCGTGCCCGGCTGGCGGCCCGTCGGTGCCTCGGACTCCTTCGAGGCACCCCTCGTACAGGACCGGCCCTGGCCCGCGGACCGGACGGTTCTGTACTGGTGGACGCGGCGCTTCTGGCGACGCTCCGACGGATGAGACGCGGCGGGGCCCCCGGGCCGGGCGGTGGCGGCCGGCAGAGATAATCGGTCGTATGTCCCCCGGCCCCTCCCCCCAGGTCACCCCCGCCCGTCCCCACCCGGAGCGCCGGCCGGTGCGCGGGCGCGCCGTCACCGCCCTCACCGCCGCCGCACCGGCACTCGGCGCGTACGCCGCGGTGCGGATCGTCGGGCTCGTCGTCTTCTGGGCCGCCGCGTCGGCCGCCGGGAAGAACGCGCCGCACCTGCTCTCCCAGCGCTGGGACTCCCTCTGGTACCAGCGGGTCGCCGAGAACGGTTACGGATACACGGTCACGCTCCCGGGCGGGGGCGTCCACTCCGACCTGGCCTTCTTCCCGCTGCTGCCCGCGCTCGAGCGCGGCCTCGCGGAGGTGACCCCGCTCGGCCTTCCGGGTGCCGGGCTGCTGGTGGCCTGGACCGCCGCGCTCCTCGCCGCCTGGGGGATCTTCGCCGTCGGGGCACGGCTGTACGGGCGCCGGACCGGGGTGGTGCTGGCGGCGCTGTGGGGGGTGTACCCGACGGCGTTCGTCCAGTCGATGGCGTACACCGAGACCCTGTTCACGGCGCTCGCGGCCTGGTCGCTGTACGCCGTGCTGACCCGGCGGTGGATCGTCGCCGGCGCGCTGTGCGCCCTGGCCGGGCTGACCCGCCCGTCCGCCGCCGCGCTCATCGCCGCCCTCGCCGTCACCGCCGCCGTCACCCTCGTACGGGAGTACCGGGCCGGTACCGGCGACGGCATGATCCGCCGCCACGGCCGGATGCTGCTGGGGGTGGTCATCGCGCCGCTGGGCTGGCTCGCGTACGTGGTGTTCGTCGCGGTGCGCGAGGGGCGGCCGTTCGCCTACTTCGACGTCCAGGCGCAGTGGGGCAACAGCATCGACGGCGGCGCGGCCCTCGCCTCCTTCATCCTCGGCCTGCCGCTGCCCGCCATGCTCGGGCTGTGCGCGGCCCTGGCCGCCCTCGGCCGGCTCGTGTCGCTGTGCGTGCGGCAGCGCCAGCCGCTGCCCGTACTCGTCTACGGAATCGCCGTCGTCGTCATCTCGCTGATCGGCTCCGGCTACTTCGGCTCCCGGCCCCGGCTGATGATGCCCGCCTTCCCGCTTCTGCTGCCGCCCGCCGTGGCGCTGCTGCGGCTGCGCTCCACGGCCCGGACGGCGGCGGTCCTCGCGGTGCTCGCCGTGGCCTCGGCGGCGTACGGGGCGTGGACGCTGCTCGGTTCCGGCCCGCCCTGAGTTGGGCCCGTGGGCCCAAGCCGCCGCACCGCTCCGGTTGTTAGCGTGCGGAGTCCGTGCGGGAACAACGTCGGCGGTAGCGGTTCGCCGGTCAGGAGCGGTCAGTGACTACGAGAGTCCCCAGGGCACGTACGGCAGCCATGGCGGCCACCACAGCGGTGCTCTGCCTGGCGGCCGTCGCCTGCGGTGCGGACGACGGGAAGTCGTCCGAGCAGGACGGCGGGAAGGTCGCGGGCGCGAGCGCGAAGCCGAGCGGGGCGCCCTCCCCCGACACTGCCGCGAGCGACTCCGCCGCTCCGTCGCCCACGTCGACCCCCACGAGCAGCGGCAAGGTCCTGGACCAGGCCGGGCTCGCCGCGGTCGCGCTGAGAACCGGCGAGGCGGGGAGCTACGAGGTCACACCCATGCAGGGGGGCGAGGAGAGGGGCACGGAGCGGTCGGAGAACAAGGACTGCCGGCCGCTCGTCGCGGTGATCAACGGCGCACCCGAACCCACCCCGGCCGCCACCGTCTTCCGTACCGTCATGGACAAGTCGGAGGAGGGCAAGGACGACCAGACCGTCGTCACCGAGATCCTTACCTCGCACCCCGGGGGCGGGGCGCAGCAGCTCATGCGCGGTGTCCGGGACGCGGTCCGGGCCTGCGCGGGCGGCTTCCGTACCTCGGGCGCGGACGGCCCCTCCACGTACACGGAGGTCAAGCAGCTCCCGCTGCCCCCGGCCGGCCAGGAGAGCATCGCCTACCAGGTGACCGGGAGCATCGAGGGCGACGAGGTGCCGCTGCTCTTCCAGCTGGTGCGGACCGGTTCGACCATCGTGACGTTCTACGTGGCCGACTTCGTCACGGCGAAGACCCCGCGGCTCCCGGCCGAACTCGTCGCCGCCCAGGCCGCGAAGCTGCCCTGACGCGACGCGGCGTCCCCAGCGGGCCGGACGCACCCAGCCGTTGGCACGTAATGGCGTGGGGCAACGCTGTGCGCTACGCGTCCCCCGGATCCTCCCAGCGGCCCCTGACGGCCCCGTCCGGGTCCGGGACCACGGCGCACCACCGGCCCGCGGTCCTGTCCGCCAGGACGAAGGAGTACCCGTCACCGGTGACGTCGGAGAGAGCGTCGGCGCCGCCGGGCCAGGGCCGGTACAGCAACTCGCCGGGCGGCCCCGGGGCGGCAAAGGCGGTGAGGTCGTCCTCCAGCAGCTCGGGCCGGGGGCGCAGGTCCGGATCGACTGCCACGCAGAGCAGGGAGCGCGGCTGGACCAGCCGGGCGACCTCGTCCGCGTTCTGCGGGGTCACCCGGAACCAACGGCAGCCGTAGGCACCGTGCGCCCAGCGCTCGCACACCAGCGTGACCCGCTCGGACACCTCCCGGACGGCTTTCCAGAAGTCGTCGTCCGCGACGGCTTCCACGGGCCTCGTCACCTCCACGGGCTCCGGGGCCGCCTGCCGCCACTCGATGCTCAGCTCGCCGTCCCGTAGCCGCGCCGGCAGCTCCGAGGCGGCCGCCGGCGCGACGTAGAGGTGTACGGCCCCGTCCCACCCCGACTCGATCCGAAGGCGTCCCGGACCGGACAGCCCGCAGTACGGGCCGTGCCCGGCCACCATGGCCTCGACCAGGTCGATCGCCTCGGCCGGCCCGACTTCCACACCGTTGCGCAGGTCGGCGTACACCTCGGGGAGGGGCAGGCTCACCAGGAGCTCGCCGACCTCCAGGGCGTCGACGTCACAGGCCGCGATCACCGTCGCGACCGCGGCGCGCAGCCGCGCCACGTACGCGGGCCAGCCGGGCGCGTCCGCCAGATCGTCCCGGACGCCCTGGGAACGCGGGCTGATGATCAGCTCGGTATCCAGTCCGGCATCGCGTGCGTCGCTCACTTCGCCAGCCACTTCAGCCCCAGCACCTTTCCGTCCGGCGAGACGTCCAGTCCGTACGTACCGTCCCGGGCCGAGTCCTTGGTCGACTGGAACGGATTCCGGAAGTTGGCGCCCTTGAACACTGCCTGCTTGTTGTGCCCGGTCCGGTCGTAGGTGATGTACCGGGGCTGGCCGCCCGTCGCCTTCTTGTTCTCCCAGATCGGGGCTCCACCCGCGGACCGCTTGTTGGTCTTCGTGTAGCCCAGGTAATCCGCGACGTTGTCAGCCTGCTTGCGCGTGAGCGAGTTGCAGTTGTCGTTGTGCACCAGGACCGGCGTCTGTCCCGCCAGAACATAGTAGGTGTGGAGGCCGTTGACCGTGAGGTCGTGCGTGGTCCGCCGCTGCGTGTAGCGGGAGACACCGGCGACGGAGAGGACCGAACCGTCCGGGGACCTCAGTTCCATTCCGGGCGTGATGTCGCCCGCGTCGGTCCACCCCCGCTGACCGACGACCCAGAACGGGTGGGTGTCGGTGGCGGTGAGCGCCGCGGGTCCACCGGCGGTGCGGACGACCAGGCGGGTGAAGTCCTTGTCGTCGTACGTCGTGATGAGCCGCTCGACCCGGCGTGCCCGGGTCAGCCCGCCGGCCGGGTCGGTGGCCTCGACCCGGTCACCGGCCCGGACCGCCTCGATGGGGACGGCGCGTCCGTCTGCCAGGAGAACCCGCGTGCCGGGCGGGAAGCTGTGCTTGACGTCGCAGGTGGGCGGCTTTTTCTCTTCCGGCTTGTCCTTCTTCGGCGGGTC
>NZ_JBIAIU010000034.1:0-4090 GCF_042871565.1 Streptomyces sp. NPDC005775
TCTCGGGCTTTCCTCCGGGCGCTTCCCTTCGGTCTTGCGTTTCCGACTCTATCAGACTCTTTCGTGTCCGATTCCCGGTCGAAGCGGGCCTCGCAATTTCGCTTTCCAGTTCTTCGCTTTCGCGCTTTCCCTTTCCAGCGAGCTCAACTCTACCAGAGACTTTCGGGCCTGATTCCCACCCCCGGGTGCCACCTGACGGCCCCTCATCCAACGGCCAGGAGCCGGGCGGTGGGCCCCTGCCCACGGCACATCCGGTCGGGCAGCGACACCCCGCGGCCGGAGGGAGGCCGGGGCGACCAGGTCAGTCGGCAAACCGTCAGGGGTTCCGGTTGCGGTTCGACTTCTGCATGATCGAGCGATGCTGGTCGAACTGGTGAAGGTCGCAAAGTTCCCCTGGAGTCCCTGGCTGGCCCAGATCAGGACCCCGTTCGGGGGGACCGCGGTCCGCTGGTGCGGTGACCAAGCCGCGGAGCCTGGTGAGTACCACGTCGAGTGGACGGTCGACGAAGTCGTCACGTGGGGGCGGAATGCGAGGCCGGCCGTCGGCGCCGGACCGGGGGTTCGGCCTGGCGCGCACTGTGTCGTCCTGCGCGGGCGGTTGAACCTCACAGAGGACGGGGTCGCTGTGCTGGACTTCGGTGACACGCAGATCCCGCTGGACCTCGACGCCCCGCTACCGGAAGGTGTGGCCGGCACGTGGGTCGAGCTCTTCCTCGAGCGCGAGAAGATCGCGCTCTATCCGTTCGAGCTCTGAACGGAGGTCACTCCTGCAGACCCCATCGTGGTGAGCAGGCACAAGGGGAAAGCCCCCACTGGCCTTGGTCTGTTGAGTCGGAGGACGCTGGTCCGGCGGCTGCTGGGCGGCACGGGCCTCCCACCGATCGAGGGTGGCCAGTCGCTGCACTCGCCCAGCGCCCACGCGTGGGCACTCCGCGTCCCCAACCCTTTCCTCCGCCCCCAAAGAGACCTGGCCACGGAGCGCGCGGGCGGGGCAGCGTCGTGAGAGCCGCGGTTCCACCGGCGTCCAGCTCGTCCGCACTGACCGCCGCCACCCCCGCTGCTGGTGGTCCACCTCGACCGGGCCGAGAACTCTTGGGTGGAGCTCACCAGCCCGCCCGGCAAGAACGGATTGCCCCTCAAGTTCCTGACCTACGGATCCTTACTGACACGGGCAGCCATCCCCGTCCGATCGATGGGCGGGACCGAATCCCCCTGCAAATGACCGCCAAGGGCGCATGGCGCATCTGGCTGCATCCGATGGCACACACCGATGCTCACGAACGAAGTGACGTCGTTCGGAACTTGCGTGGCCAGCACCCTGGCAGTCGGATGCCGCTGCGCGTCACGCAGGACAAGGGGGGGGCGCCCTCTCAGCACTCGCGCTCGGGCAGCCCAGTCGTAGCGGTGCGGGCGCCTGGCGGTACCGGGGGTCCCGAGGCAGGAAGCCGCTGAAGGCGGCGGCCCGGCCGGGGTGGGCCCTAATCGATTCGCACCACATTCCGTGCGGGCGGTGGACGAGTCTCATCTGGTCGACAGACTGGAGCGATGCGGATAGAGAATGTGGCCGGGGTCCACGCTGTCCGGCTCGCCGTGACGGTCGGTGCAGTCGTCGCCGCTCCGGTTCCGTTGGTGGCTGGGACTCCGTTGCGCCGCCGCCTGTTGCGCCGCTACTACGGCGAGGACGGTCCGGGGCTCGTGGGCAATGAGGACGGTTGGGTGAACCCGGGGTACTTCGTCGTCACCAACGCGGTTGTTCGAGTCCTCTGCCGGCCGTCGGAGTATGTACTTCGCTGGCTTCGTCCTTCCTGACCGTAGTTGCCGCCGACTCTCGTTGGCGGTCATGGGAACCAGGCCGTAGGGGACGGGCCGGTCGCGGCGTTCGTGGCCGCGGTGACGGCAAGAAAGGCGTGGGCGAGCACGGCGAGGGCGACCCAGCGGTGCCAGCGGGCCCAGCGGCGGACTTGGTGCTCGTCCGGGCGGGCCAGGCCCCTGCCGGCCAGGTACGCCTCCTCCATCGTCCCAGCGCAGGACCGGACCACCGAGTGGTGCGACTTCCCCACGATGCCGGGCGGTCCCCCCACCGAGTGAGGTACCAGCGGGGTCGGCCGTGGGTACGCAGGATGCAGCGGTCGCAGGGGGCCGAACCGCAGGCGAGCAGATCAGGGTCCGCAGTTGGGCGGCCTGCCGCCCTCTTCGAGTGAGGCTGGTCTGCGCTTCCTGACCGACCCCATGTTCGACGGTCTTGCTTGACTACCCCTCATCCGGCCCGAGCCTGACGAAGGCCACCCGCTCCACCGCGGCCCTCCGCCGACCCGGCCCATCGATATGACCCTGCGCTCGCACAACGGCCGCCGACAACCTCGACAACTCCGGCCGCGCCCTGCTTGCCGACGCCCCGCTCATCCTCGCCACTCCCACCGGCGAACAGCGCCTCGGCGAGAAGGCCAGAGGCCTGGCCGACCGGGAGGCCGTCGAGCTCGCCCCGAGGGTGGCGCAGTCACCGTCACTGGCCTCCTCGCCAACCACGGCTCCGGCGCGCGCGAAAAGGTCGAGATCTGCGCCGCCCTGGTCGTCGGCTTCGTCCAGACCGGCAGGGACTGCCCACCCTCTGCGTCAGCGGCGGCCGCGCCTCCCCGGCGCGGTCGGTCTTTGATGGCCGACCGATCGTCCTGAACAGCGCCCAGGCCCCGAGTCCAACCGGATCCTTGGCGCTGAGCTGCCGTCCTCAGTCGGCCTGGCAGAGCTCCTGGACCAGGATTGGATCCAGCGCGGCCGAGCCTGCCGATCCGCGTACCCACCACGTCTCGCTACCAGCGCGACGTCACGCAAGCGCAACTCCCCTAGCTGATGCGGGTATGTCTCCCAGGGAGTGAAGCGCTGACCGGTACCTGCGGCTTCGCGCCGGTACCGCAGGACCTTTCCCGGACGATCGGGATGCTCTGCGGCGATGAGGCAGGAGACCGGCTCTGGCCCGCCGCCATCGGCCTCGAGGACGACCACGATGGGCAGCCTCCCCCGAACTCACGAGTGACTTTCCGGATCTCGTGGGCCGCAGCTCTCCGCCGCCCCAAGCGATGACGTCCTATTCCCACCAGGGCGCGTATCGAGTGATGATCAATGTGATTGCTTGAGTCCGCCCCGAGGTGCCCGCAAGTGTGGAGAGGGGCACGTCACATCATGCGCCTGGCCGGAACATAGAGCATCGCCGGCGCTTCTCGGGGTGCCACCGTGGGGCGGGTGGGAGCCGGCGGTGGCGCACTCCCATCTCGGCTATGGCGAAAGTGCGTTGACGTTCCTCGAACGGTGATCAACCATCGCTGCTTATGCTTCAAAGTGAGATCTGGGATGACTAGGCCGCTCAGAGCTATGACACCCCTGGGACCGGCATGTTCGCATCGGAGGTGTTGGGGCCGACGGTGGACCGCCTGGTGGAGCTCACCCGGGGCGGGCGGGCGCTGGAGTTCGCCATCGGGACCGGACGGGTGGCAGTGCCGCTCGCGGAGCGCGGAGTCTCGGTCAGTGGCGTCGAGCTGTCGAAGCCGATGCTTGATCAGCTCCGCACCAAGGCAGACGAGGCGGCCATCTCGGTCGTCGTCGGCGACATGGCCACTGCGCGAGTCCCGGGCGAGTTCCAGCTCGTCTACCTCGTCTACAACGGCATCTCGGTCCTGCTCACGCAGGCCGAGCAGGTTGCCTGTTTCCGAAATGCCGCACGCCACCTCGCGCCGGGCGGGCGGTTCGTCATCGAGCTTTGGATTCCCGAGATTGTCTCCGTCTACAGGACGGCCGGCCCGCTCTGGTCCGGTAAGTCTCCGATGCCAGCGGCTCGTGACTGGCAGGCCACCCGTGTATGGAGCTGTACTCACTGGGTGGTCCGGGTGAGGTCTTTGATCCCGATCATCGAAGCGCGCAGGTGCAGGCCGGCGAGGTGACTGCCGGGGGTCTTGTCATACCGCGCGCCCTGATCAAAGCGCTACACAGCGGACTGAGCAAACAGCCCCGGTAAACGCAGAAAAGCCCCGTGCCACAAGGGCACGGGGCTTTCCAACAATAATTGTTCGGCGGCGTCCTACTCTCCCACAGGGTCCCC
>NZ_JBIAIU010000035.1:0-1291 GCF_042871565.1 Streptomyces sp. NPDC005775
GTCGTGACTGCGTGCCTTTTGAAGAATGAGCCTGCGAGTTTGCGGTGTGTTGCGAGGTTAACCCGTGTGGGGAAGCCGTAGCGAAAGCGAGTCCGAATAGGGCGATTTAGTAGCGCGCTCAAGACCCGAAGCGGAGTGATCTAGCCATGGGCAGGTTGAAGCGGAGGTAAGACTTCGTGGAGGACCGAACCCACCAGGGTTGAAAACCTGGGGGATGACCTGTGGTTAGGGGTGAAAGGCCAATCAAACTCCGTGATAGCTGGTTCTCCCCGAAATGCATTTAGGTGCAGCGTCGTGTGTTTCTTGCCGGAGGTAGAGCACTGGATAGGCGATGGGCCCTACCGGGTTACTGACCTTAGCCAAACTCCGAATGCCGGTAAGTGAGAGCACGGCAGTGAGACTGTGGGGGATAAGCTCCATGGTCGAGAGGGAAACAGCCCAGAGCATCGACTAAGGCCCCTAAGCGTACGCTAAGTGGGAAAGGATGTGGAGTCGCAGAGACAACCAGGAGGTTGGCTTAGAAGCAGCCACCCTTGAAAGAGTGCGTAATAGCTCACTGGTCAAGTGATTCCGCGCCGACAATGTAGCGGGGCTCAAGCGTACCGCCGAAGTCGTGTCATTCACACATATAGGGCCAACGCCTGTGTGGATGGGTAGGGGAGCGTCGTGTGCCGGGTGAAGCAGCCGCGGAAGCGAGTTGTGGACGGTTCACGAGTGAGAATGCAGGCATGAGTAGCGATACACACGTGAGAAACGTGTGCGCCGATTGACTAAGGGTTCCTGGGTCAAGCTGATCTGCCCAGGGTAAGTCGGGACCTAAGGCGAGGCCGACAGGCGTAGTCGATGGACAACCGGTTGATATTCCGGTACCCGCTTTGAAACGCCCAATACTGAATCAGGCGATGCTAAGTCCGTGAAGCCGGCCCGATCTCTTCGGAGTTGAGGGTAGTGGTGGAGCCGACGAACCAGACTTGTACTAGGTAAGCGATGGGGTGACGCAGGAAGGTAGTCCAGCCCGGGCGGTGGTAGTCCCGGGGTAAGGGTGTAGGCCGTGTGGTAGGTAAATCCGTCACACATTAAGGCTGAGACCTGATGCCGAGCCGATTGTGGTGAAGTGGATGATCCTATGCTGTCGAGAAAAGCCTCTAGCGAGTTTCATGGCGGCCCGTACCCTAAACCGACTCAGGTGGTCAGGTAGAGAATACCGAGGCGTTCGGGTGAACTATGGTTAAGGAACTCGGCAAAATGCCCCCGTAACTTCGGGAGAAGGGGGGCCATCACTGGTGATCCG
>NZ_JBIAIU010000035.1:1385-2582 GCF_042871565.1 Streptomyces sp. NPDC005775
CGTGAGCTGGGGGTGGCCGCAGAGACCAGCGAGAAGCGACTGTTTACTAAAAACACAGGTCCGTGCGAAGCCGTAAGGCGATGTATACGGACTGACGCCTGCCCGGTGCTGGAACGTTAAGGGGACCGGTTAGCTGACTTTCGGGTCGGCGAAGCTGAGAACTTAAGCGCCAGTAAACGGCGGTGGTAACTATAACCATCCTAAGGTAGCGAAATTCCTTGTCGGGTAAGTTCCGACCTGCACGAATGGCGTAACGACTTCTCGACTGTCTCAACCATAGGCCCGGTGAAATTGCACTACGAGTAAAGATGCTCGTTTCGCGCAGCAGGACGGAAAGACCCCGGGACCTTTACTATAGTTTGATATTGGTGTTCGGTTCGGCTTGTGTAGGATAGGTGGGAGACTTTGAAGCGGCCACGCCAGTGGTTGTGGAGTCGTCGTTGAAATACCACTCTGGTCGTGCTGGATGTCTAACCTGGGTCCGTGATCCGGATCAGGGACAGTGTCTGATGGGTAGTTTAACTGGGGCGGTTGCCTCCTAAAGAGTAACGGAGGCGCCCAAAGGTTCCCTCAGCCTGGTTGGCAATCAGGTGTTGAGTGTAAGTGCACAAGGGAGCTTGACTGTGAGACCGACGGGTCGAGCAGGGACGAAAGTCGGGACTAGTGATCCGGCAGTGGCTTGTGGAAGCGCTGTCGCTCAACGGATAAAAGGTACCCCGGGGATAACAGGCTGATCTTCCCCAAGAGTCCATATCGACGGGATGGTTTGGCACCTCGATGTCGGCTCGTCGCATCCTGGGGCTGGAGTCGGTCCCAAGGGTTGGGCTGTTCGCCCATTAAAGCGGTACGCGAGCTGGGTTTAGAACGTCGTGAGACAGTTCGGTCCCTATCCGCTGTGCGCGTAGGAATATTGAGAAGGGCTGTCCCTAGTACGAGAGGACCGGGACGGACGAACCTCTGGTGTGCCAGTTGTCCTGCCAAGGGCATGGCTGGTTGGCTACGTTCGGAAAGGATAACCGCTGAAAGCATCTAAGCGGGAAGCCTGCTTCGAGATGAGTATTCCCACCAACTTGATTGGTTAAGGCTCCCAGTAGACGACTGGGTTGATAGGCCAGATGTGGAAGCCCGGTAACGGGTGGAGCTGACTGGTACTAATAGGCCGAGGGCTTGTCCTCAGTTGCTCGCGTCCACTGTGTT
>NZ_JBIAIU010000037.1:0-1404 GCF_042871565.1 Streptomyces sp. NPDC005775
AGTGTGCGGTTCGTGAGTTGATGTCCGTTCCTGGTTTGGCTAGTGCTGCTTACTGAAGGTGCCGGGCTCAGTTTCGGTGAGGATTCCTAGTGTGACCAGGCGTTTCATCTTGGCTCGGGTGCGCTCGATGTGTTTCGGCAGGAGCTCGAAGTCGAGGGCCTGGCAGATGTCGCGGGCCCTCAGTGGGCCGGTGGCGTCGTTGAAGACGGCGAGGATGCGTGGGTAGTCCGGGTGCTCGGGCAGCTCCAGACTCCCTGATGGGTCGGCGCTCTGGGCAGGGATTCGGTCGGCGAGGCCGGTGATGGTAGTGCGGGTGATGGCGAGGTGTTCCAGCCGCAGTTCGGCCTCGTGGAGCTGGGCCTGGACGGTGTCGATCTGGGTGCGGAGATCGTCAGCCAGGACCCGGACTGCGTCTTGTTGAAGGTCGAGCGCCTGGAGGAGGGGGTTGAGGTTCACGCGCCGACCACCTGCGGATCGCGCCAGGTGAGCGCGCTCGCGTCGGTGAGCCGACGGGCCATGACGTGGGTCATGGCCCAGTAGACACGTGAAGTGGAGGAGGCCGGGCGGTGTTCGTAGTCGCGGACCAGGCGCCGGTGCAGTATCAGGGTCCCGAACGTCTGCTCCACCCGCCACCGTTTCGGCTGCGGAACGAATCCCCGCTCCTCAGGGTTGCGCCGGACGATCTCGACGTCGATACCGAGGGCGGCCCCGTGCGTGACGACCTGGTTCTTGAAGCCCTGGTCGACCAGGGCCTTACTGACCGAGCCGCCGGCCGCGACGGCGACCTGGTCGAGCAGCGCGATGCCGGCAGCGTTGTCGTGGACACTCGCGGCCACCACGGTGACGGCGATGACCAGGCCGAGGACGTCCACGGCCAGTCCCCGTTTGCGGCCGGGCACTCGTTTCGCGGCGTCCTTGCCCGTCGTGACCGCGGGGACCCCGTTGGCCGCCCGGACACTCTGGGTGTCCAGGATCACCAGGGTCGGGTCCTCTAATCGCCGGTTCCGATCCCGCACCTGGCAGCGGAGGAGTTCATGGATCTGCCGGTCTGTGCCGTCGTCCCGCCAGGCGGCGAAGTAGTAGTACGTCGCGCTCTTCGGCGGCAGGTCGTTCGGCAGCAGGGCCCACTGACAGCCGGTCCGGGACTGGTAGAGGATCGAGTTCACGATCTCCCGCATCGGATAGCGGCCCTGGTGGCCGCTCACGGAACGGTGCCGGTCCTTCCAGGCCGTGAGCATCGGCTCGATCAACGCCCACTGCTCGTCGGACAAGTCGCTCTGGTACGGCTTGCGTTCACTCACCCACCGATTCCAGCAGGCCACCGGCACCGGACCGGATCGTTTGTGTTTCACCCACACCATCAGGTGACGCCAAAATCACTCATAGAGTCACGAACCGCCCACT